>CAZUQX010000011.1:0-75969 GCA_964623205.1 uncultured Candidatus Bathyarchaeia archaeon
TGTTGCATTTTGAATTGAATCCCAGACATAGCCAAATCCTAACTTTCCCTCCTTTCCACACAGCTTTCCTAGCCGAAAACTCAAAATAAACGACAAAACGCAAAGAGCTTCTTGTCAACATTCACTAAGAGAATTCCACTTGTTAATCTAATACACTTGGTCGCATATTAGTGTATGGGAAGGGGGTTAAACGTTCACCGCTCTCTCTGCACATAATCTTTAGTAGAGCTTAATCCATAAACAGCATTAGTTGTTTGGGTAGAGCATTAGTCTGTGCCTAAAAAAGATGGGAATTGGAGGAAATATCATTTGGATGTTAAGCTTAGAGTAATACCTAAACCAAAACCTAAAACGAGAGCTGTTCTTGAACCAAAAGTTGGAGAAGTCTTGCCAGTTATCAAAGGTCAGGGAAATCTGAATCTCTTATGTGGAAACTGCGGTGTTGTTCTGGTTGAAGGAATAAATAAAGGGCAAATCCGAAACATGGTCATTCATTGTCCAATTTGCAGATATTATAACAATATTCGATAACTATCTCCACTTGCCTAGCGGTCTAGCGCGCGTATGATATTATTAGGTACCTTTTCGTTCTATAGCTTTTACGAACGTCTTTTTCTTTGATGCCCACTGAGTCGTAGATTTTTTGAAGGTTTTAAGGAGTCCTGCGTTTATAATATTAGGTATTGCGCCGCTCATGTTCTTTGGTATGTTAGAAACAATAATTTCATCATGTTCTTTGATAAAATCGTAAACCTGTTTCTCGAAATCCGACAACTTCCTAGACAAGCCGCCCCCTCAATGAATATACATGAATTTTCAAATTAACTTTGCATCCTCAAACATGTATACTTTGCTAGGGTTTATAGGACTTCGTAGGCAATGCAGAAGATGCACACAATGTTTATATGGTATGGAAAAAACGAGAAATTGAAGATTTGTTTGCTCATGTAATTTGATAGGTGAATAGAATGTCTTTAGTTTCTCTTCGTGTGGCTGAGGCCCAATCTCGTGATGTGGGCCGTGGAATCGCCCGAATAGACCCAAAGATCAGTTCCGAAATTGGGCTTTCCGCGGGAGATGTCGTTGAAATCCATGGAAAGAAAAAAACTGTGGCTATATATTGGCCAGGATATCAGGAAGATTATGGCAAAGGCATCATTCGCATAGATGGGTATACAAGAAGCAACGCTGGCGCAGGCATAGACGAAAAAGTGGATGTTAAAAAAGTTGATGCCCGAGAAGCAAAAAAGATTACCATTGCCCCCACAGAGCCGCTGCGAATAATGGGAGGGGAAGAATATCTGAAACAAATTCTGGAGAATCGCGTTATCTCCAGAGGCGACCTTATACCCCTCGGAATCATGGGTCGCAGGATAAATCTCGTAGTTACTGGATTTCAGCCGCCAGCAGCTGCAGTAATAGTAGTTCCGTCCACCCAAGTTGTTCTAAGCGAAAAGCCGGCTAAAGCTTTAGCATTGGATGTTCCTCGGGTAAGGTATGAGGATATTGGAGGATTAAATGATGAAATTCGGAAGGTTAGGGAGATGATTGAGCTTCCTCTCCGGTATCCTGAGCTTTTTGAAAGATTGGGTGTAGAAGCGCCAAAAGGGGTTCTTCTTCATGGACCGCCAGGAACGGGTAAAACTTTGTTGGCTAAGGCTGTAGCCAGCGAGACAAACGCTAACTTTTCAAGTATAAGCGGACCGGAGATAATGAGCAAGTTTTATGGTGAAAGTGAAGGTCGCCTTCGAGAGATTTTTGATCAGGCTCAGGAAAATGCACCCAGCATCATTTTCATTGATGAGTTGGATTCGATAGCTCCGAAAAGAGAGGAAGTTACAGGTGAGGTGGAAAAACGGGTTGTTTCACAGCTTTTGGCGCTTATGGATGGCCTTCAATCTAGAGGCAAAGTTGTGGTTATTGGAGCAACCAATAGACCGAACGCGTTGGATCCTGCATTGCGGAGACCTGGGCGTTTTGATCGGGAGATAGAGATTGGGGTACCCAACAAGGATGGTCGTCTCCAAGTTTTGCAGATTCATACTAGGGGAATGCCATTAGCGGATGATGTGGATTTGAAGCGTTTAGCCAATGTCACCCACGGTTTTGTTGGTGCTGACTTGGAGGCTTTAAGTAAGGAGGCTGCTCTTCATGCTCTTCGGAGGATATTGCCTGACATTGATTTCTCAGCAGATAGTGTGCCTGCATCGATATTAAACAAGATAATAGTGAACATGAACGATTTCCAAGAATCGTTAAAGGAGATTGAACCCTCCGCTATGAGGGAAGTCTTAGTTGAGGTTCCCAATGTCAAGTGGGGCGATATCGGTGGGTTAAAAGAGGTGAAAGAGGAATTGCAGGAGGCTGTAGAGTGGCCGTTGAAATATCCTGAAATCTTTGAACATATGAATACTGATCCGCCGAAGGGGGTTCTTCTGTATGGTCCACCGGGGACAGGAAAAACTATGTTGGCAAAAGCGGTAGCTAATGAAAGTGAATCTAATTTCATCAGCATTAAAGGTCCTGAACTTTTAAGTAAGTGGGTTGGAGAGTCAGAGCGAGGAGTGAGGGAGGTATTTAGGAAGGCGAGGCAGGCTTCTCCTACCATAATATTCTTTGACGAGTTGGATTCGATAACTCCTGTTAGAGGAGGACATGGTGACTCACATGTAACGGAGAGGGTGATCAGCCAGATCTTAACTGAACTTGATGGTTTGGAAGAATTGAAAGAAGTTGTGGTTATAGGAGCCACAAACCGTATTGACATGGTTGACCCAGCTTTGTTGCGACCCGGCAGATTCGACAAGCTCTTGAATGTGCCAGTTCCAGACTTGGAAGCAAGGAAAGAGATATTGAAGATTCACTTGCAGAACAAACCGCTAGCTAAAGACGTTAATGCAGATCAACTGGCAGAAAAAACTGAAGGATATTCTGGAGCGGACATAGCTGCTCTCTGCAACACAGCTTCCATGTTAGTCATTAAGGAGCATATCACAAACAGTAAGACGATAGAGAAAGCAAAAGAAAAGCTGAAAGACATGAGAATTTCCATGAGGTATTTCGAGAAGACCTTAGAAAAAATGAAACCTTCTTCCACTCAGAGCCTACAAAAATAATTGCAGTTGTAACATCTTTAAATCGAAGAATCACGTTCAGTGCGTGCGCATTTGCTTTTTCTTCAGTCTATTCAAAAGAAGCAATACAAATAAAGGAATACTTATAAAATGCAACTTACTTCCGTAGTTAGCCTAAAAGAGACGTGTATAGTAAAGATGTCCAGAGAGTTTCAGCACATCATAAGGTTTGCAGGAACCGACATTAACGGAACCCAGCCGGTAACTTATGCCCTGACAAGTGTAAAGGGCGTAGGAATAAAGCTAGCAAACGCCATAATAGAAAAATCTGGAATCAGCCCAGGAGCTCGAATGGGTTTCCTTTCTATCTCTGAAGTAGAAAAGATCGAAGACGTTCTCAAAAACCCCGTGAAGTATGGCATACCCTTATGGCTACTAAATCGGAGAAAAGATAGAGAAACAGGAAACAACATTCATCTCTTAAGCTCAGACCTAGTTCTTCAAACAAAAAATGATATAGACGAACAGAAAAAGATGAGATCGTGGAGAGGCTTCCGTCACAGCTATGGATTAAAGGTCAGAGGGCAGAGAACCCGAACAACGGGCAGGAAGGGAAAGGCTATAGGTGTAAAGAAGAAACAGGTGCGGAGACAATAAATGGGCGACCCCAAGAAACAAAGGAAAAAATTCGATACACCACGTTTCCCTTGGCAAATCGACGCATTGGAAACTGAACTCAAACTGCTCGGTCAATACGGTTTACGAAATAAGAGAGAAATATGGCGCCACAAAACTTTACTCTCAAAGTACCGTGGCATCGGGCGTTCACTTTTGGGCATGTCAATCGAAGAACGAACAAGACAGGAAAAACAGCTTCTAGACAGGCTTCACCGTCTAGGAATCCTGCCTGATGAAGCTGCGCTAGATGACGTTTTAGATATGAGCTTGCAAGATATACTTGAACGTAGACTTCAGACGCTTGTTTTCCAGAAGGGTTTAGCTAAGTCAATACAGCAAGCCCGTCAACTTATCACCCATGGCCACATTGCCATTAAAGGAAGAAGGGTCTCCACTCCCAGCTATTTGGTACTTAAGGATGAAGAAACAAAAATAGCCTACACCCCCAAAAGTCCTCTTGCAAACCCCGATCATCCCCTGAAAAGCTCCATAAGTGTCCCAACCGAAGCAGTGTCACCAAGTGAGGAGGAAAAGAGTGGTGAGTAAAAAGACAGAGAAATGGGCGGTAGTTCACGTTTACAGTTCCTACAACAACACAATCATCCATTTCACAGACATTTCAGGCGCGGAAACCATAGCAAGGTCTTCGGGAGGTATGCACGTCAAATCAGATCGGCTAGAATCGTCCGCATATGCTACCATGCGAGCCGCAGCCCACGCCGCCGCAATCGCCAGAGACAAGGGAATAACAGCCATACACGTGAAAGTCCGAGCTCCAGGAGGATCAGGTGCCAGAACGCCGGGGGCAGGAGCACAAGCTGCTATACGTGCCTTGGCAAGGGCGGGATTCCGCGTAGGTCGCATTGAAGAAGTGACGCCCATCCCTCACGACGGAACTCGGAGGAAGGGCGGACGCAGAGGACGCAGAGTCTGACATTGCAATTATCGCGAAAATTGTGAGAAACAGGGCTTGAGCAATTAGAATATATATGATTCGCTCCCTCTCAGAAACCACAATATTGAAATAATGCCTTTCTCTCTCTTTGAAAAGCACGAGCTTTAAACTGGCTACTACAATTGAGGCTTAACTGTGGTAGAGATTCAAGTCCTAGAAAAAACCGATGATTTCATGCGATTCATTGTTAGAGGAGTCAATGTACCCTTTGTAAACACGTTACGACGAATCGCTCTTACTGAAGTCCCCGCCATGGCTATAGATGAAGTGGTTATTCTCGAAAATTCTTCCATACTTCACGATGAGATTCTTGCTCACAGATTGGGATTCATACCTCTCAGAACCGACCTAGATTCTTACAATCTTCCTGAAGAATGCAAATGCGAAAGCGAGCTGGGATGCAACCTTTGCCGATCAAATCTGACCTTGGAAGCCGAAGCCACAGATAAGATGATGATAGTTTATTCAGGAGATTTGAATTCAGAGAACCCTGACATAACCCCGGTCAGCGGCAAGATTCCGATAGTGAAGTTGGCTCCCGAGCAACGAGTAAATTTGGAAGCCTACGCGCGACTGGGGAAAGGGAAGAATCACGCGAAATGGCAACCAGTCTCCATGTGTACTTACATGTACCTGCCAAAAATCAAAGTTGACTTGGAACGCTGTGATGAATGTGGCAAATGCATTGAGGTGTGTCCCGAAGAGGTTCTTGTAGACCTGGATGAAGGGATAAAAACCCAGGAAGTAGTCAAATGCACACTCTGTATGGACTGTGCAGATGCTTGCCCCAAAGACCCGCCAGCCCTCGAAATATCTTGGGACGAGGAAGCCTTCATTTTTAAAATCGAGTCCACTGGAGCACTTCCAGTAGAACGAATTATTATTGAGGCTCTTAAAATTCTTGATAAAAAACTTAAGGATTTTTCCGTTAAACTGAAAAAGGGTATGAAGAAGTGAAGAAAGTAAAGGCAACCAATCCGGAGCTCATTGCGCTCATTCGAGATTTAAAGAAGAAATCACGAGAAAACCAAACCGAATTATGGAGTTACTTAGCAGAACGTTTGTCAGCTTCAAAAAGAAGCCGAATAGCCGTAAACATAAGCCGATTGAACCGCTACACAAAAGAGGGAGACATAGTTGCTGTTCCGGGCAAAGTTCTGGGCGCCGGAAAATCAGATCATCCTATGACCGTGGCAGCCTTCGCCTTTTCCGACCAAGCGCAATCAAAGATTCTGAAGGCTAAGGGAAACTGCTTATCAATCAGAGATTTGATGGAAAAGAACCCAGAGGGCACAAACGTGAAAGTCATGGGGTGAACGTGATGTCTGAGAACGCTGTAATTATCGACGCCAAGGGACTGATTCTTGGACGAATGGCCAGCATTATAGCCAAGCGTCTTCTCCAAGGCGAAACAATCATCGTTTTAAATGCTGAAAAAACAGCCATATCTGGCAAGAGGCTAAGAATAGTCAAGGATGCTAAAACGTTCCTTGAGGTGGGTCATCCAAGAAAGGGACCGTTTCATTATAGAAGGCCTGACAGAATTGTTCGTAAAACCGTCCGCGGTATGCTTCCTCGGAGGAAGCCGAAAGGCCAGCAGGCTTACAAGAGACTTAAGGTTTACCTTGGTACTCCCTCGGAATTTAATGGTAAGGAAATCCAAACAATCCTTGAAGCCAGTGCAGAGAAATTAAAATCACCTTATATAACCGTTGGAGAATTGGCTAAGGAGATCGGGTGGACCCCGGAGGCTGAGTAGATTGTCCAAATCGAAAAAGGTTTTAGTATTAAGTGGGAAGCGAAAAACCGCAATAGCTCGAGCGACAGTTAGAGTTGGAAAAGGAAGAGTCCGAATAAATAATGTTCCATTAGAGATTTTTGAGCCCAAACTCGCTCGCGACAAGATTCTAGAGCCCTTACTCCTGACAGATGACAAAGTCTGGGAACAACTTGATATAAACGTCAAGGTGTCTGGAGGAGGCTTCATGGGGCAGGCTGAAGCCGCGCGTATGGCCATAGCTAAGGGTCTATTGAAGTGGACAAAGAGCACCCGTCTTCACACTACCCTTAGAGACTACGATCGAACAATGATTGCGGGTGATCCCAGAAGAAGCGAACCCAAAAAGTTCGGAGGTCCCGGAGCTAGGGCTAGGGATCAGAAAAGCTACAGATAAACAGTTATGATGGTAGATAGGAGGTTGAGTTGAAATAATTATCCCCGTTCGCTGTTTCACGTGTGGCAAGTTGGTAGGTGACAAATGGGAAGAGTTCACCAGAAGAATCAAAGCCGGAGAAGACACAAAAAAGGTTCTAGACAGCTTAGGGTTAACAAGATATTGTTGTCGTCGAATGCTTCTTTCTCACGTAGAGATTGCCGATGAGATCCTCAAGTTTTACGAAGAAAAAGGGAAAACAAACTATAATCAACCAATTTAGCAGGGAATAAGCATGTCATCCGTCATAGAAGATGTCGTGGCGCGAAAACTTTTCAACAGTAGAGGAGAGGAAACGCTGGAAATCGACATAATAACTACTGATGGATTCGGAAGAGCCTCTGCCCCAGCTGGAGCCAGCAAAGGCAAGGCTGAGGTGATCTCATATCCTGAAGGAGGAGTGGACAAGGCTATAAAAAAGGTAGAAGAGCTGATCGTCCCTGAACTGATCGGCATGGACGCAGAAGAACAAAAGGAAATTGATACTCTCCTTCACGAAATCGATGGAACAGAGAACTTCGGAAATATCGGAGGAAACACAGTCTTCGCTATCTCCTTGGCCACGGCAGAAGCAGCCGCAACCTCCTATGGCACACCCTTGTTTCAGCATCTATCAGGATACCTCGCAAATGAACTCCCATTCCCGCTTGGAAACGTGTTGGGCGGAGGAAAACACGCCCTAGGAAAGACCACGGATATACAAGAGTATCTGGTTATCCCGCTTAAGGCACCCAGCTTCGCAGAGGCGGCAAAAGCCAACATTCTGACACATCAAAAGATCGGCTCTCTTCTCAGAAAAAAAGATAAAAACTTTACTGGTGGAAGAGGAGACGAAGGAGCTTGGGCTCCCAACATAAAAAACGAAGAAGCTTTGAATATAGTTGTGAAGGCTTGCGAAGAGGTTTCAGAAGAGCTAGGCATCGAATGCAGGGCAGGCCTCGATGTTGCCGCTTCCAGTTTCTGGAGCCCGAAAGAAAGTGTTTATATTTATTCAATGGAAGGAACCCAACGAGATTCTGGAGAGCAACTGGATTTTATGTTGCGCCTCATCAAGGATTACAATCTTGCTTATGTTGAAGACCCCTTTCATGAAGACGACTTCGAAAGCTTTGCGGAACTCACGAAAAAAGTTAAGAGATGTCTAATTTGCGGTGACGACTTGTTTGTCACAAACCGCGAAAGGCTAATCCAAGGTATAAAAATTTGTGCTGGGAACTCTATCATCATAAAAACGAATCAGGTAGGCACACTCACCGACGCTTGGGAGACTACGAAACTGGCTAAAAGAGCACGATACGTACCGGTTATGTCCCATCGCTCTGGAGAAACAACTGATATGCACATATCTCACCTAGCTGTTGCCTTCTCTTGTCCAGTCATCAAGACTGGTGTGTTACATGGAGAGCGAGTGGCAAAAATCAACGAGCTCATCCGCATAGAGGAGACACTGGGAAATAGAGCACAAATGGCATTATTCTAAGTGGTAGGAGGAAAAAACTTGTCTGAAAGTGAAGAAAAAATCGAGTCGTTCAGCGAAGAGCAACTTTTGCTACCTCAAGATACAATGTTGTCCGCGGGGGTTCATATAGGAACAAGAATGAGAACAAAGGATATGGAACCCTTCATATATCGAGTTAGAAGCGACGGTTTGTTCGTTTTGGACGTTAAAAAGACAGATGAAAGGATACGAGTGGCTGCCAAGTTTTTAGCTCGATTTGAACCCTCGAAGATAGCGGCTGTAGCTGGGAGATTGTACGGCCATTCTCCTATAGAGAAATTCTGTGAAGTAGTTGGAGCAACTCCTATAGTTGGACGCTTCATCCCTGGAATGCTTTCGAACCCTCTTTATCCGAATCGCATTGAGCCGAGCGTGATAATAGTATCTGACCCTAAAGCTGATGTGCAAGCGGTGAAAGAAGCGTCAAGCATCGGAATTCCGATTATAGCCCTTTGCAGCACTGACAACGATTTCTCTTTTGTAGACTTGGTTATACCCACCAACAATAAGGGGAGACGAGCCTTGGCTGTCATATATTGGCTTCTAACTAGGCAGATACTTCGCGAGAGAGGTGAAATCCCCCCCGACGGAGACATAAGTCAGTCCATCGAAGACTTCGAAATAAAACTGACTAGGGAAAGAGGAGAAGGAGAGAACATTTGAAAATTAGGCCTTCGGCCTTCGCGGGTTCATGGTATGCTGGCACTCCCAACCGCTTACGGAGTCAGATAGAAGAGTGTTTCACCCATAGGCTAGGACCCGGAAGCCTTCCCCAAGTCGTAAAGGAAGGTCCTCGAAACTTTGTTGGACTTGTTTCTCCCCATGCGGGATACATGTACTCTGGTCCTGTAGCTGCCCACGGTTATTATCAACTCGCGAAGGATGGAAGACCAGACGTTATAGTGATTTTTAGTCCCAACCATACAGGACGGGGAAGTGCCCTTGCCGCCATGAACGAGGGAGTTTGGCGTACCCCTCTGGGCGATGTTGAGATTGACACTGAGACTGCTGATAAGATTTTGCAGGAGTCGCAGATTATTGATGTGGATGAGATGGCTCACGCTTATGAGCACTCCATTGAGCTTCAACTCCCCTTCCTCCAGTATCTTTATGGTTCAGGCTTCAAGTTTGTCCCTATATGTTTCATGATGCAGGATTTAGAGTCCAGTCGTGAAGTGGGAAATGCCACAGCAAAAGCCTTGAAGGGAAAGAATGCTTTGGTGATTGCATCAACGGACATGACCCATTATGAGCCTCAGGAGAGAGCTGAACAGAAAGACAGGATGGCACTGGAAGCCGCCATTAAGATGGATGAAGAACAATATTATTCAATTATAGAATCTCAAGCCATATCCTCCTGCGGTTACGGCCCCACCATCGCAGCAATCACAGCAACAAAAGAGTTAGGCGCCAAGAAAGCTAAGTTACTATGCTATAGAACTAGCGGCGACATAACTGGGGACTATTCTGGAGTGGTTGGCTACGCTTCCATCGCGTTCATGAAGAGTTAATTAAGGAAAGCAAATTCTAGCCAACGCACATGACCACCTTTGAAAAAGTATTTTATTTAATCGGCTACATTGTTTTCTGGGTTAGTTCCAATGGGAAAAGGTTCTGGCTTCGGAAAAACCATTCTGTTCAATGAACACTTCGTTGTTCACGGCGTACCCGGAATTGTTTCTGCAATTGATTCGGCAGCTGACGCAGAAGTGAGAAAAAATGGCAAAGGCATCATTGTAGAGGATACGAGAAAAGGCGCAAAAGGCTACGCCGAAAAGAAACGGATTCAGCAGAAAGAGTCAATCGAAAGAATGCTCAAAGCAATGAATATTGATTCGGAAAAGGTTTCTTTGAGAATCTGGCTGGGAGGAAACCTTCCTGGTTTTAGCGGAATTGGAGCTTCTGCAGCAAGCAGCGTCGCAATTGCCAGAGCCATAGTAGATGAATTTGAAATGGATTTGCCTGATGAGAAAATTAATGATGTTGCTTATGAAGCTGAGAAAGCTTATGCTGGAACTCCCTCCGGAATTGATAATACAGCAGCAACCTTTGGAGGATTAATCTGGTTCAAGAGAAATTTGAGCGGAGGTCCGAACACGATTGAGAGGCTGAGCATACGGGAGCCTGTTGAAATTGTCATAGGCAACACGGGAATTGTAGCTAATACTAAGGTGATGGTTGCTGGAGTAGGGGAGAGGAAGAAAAAGTATCCAGAGAAATATAATATGTTGTTCAAGCAGGCAGAAGATTTGGCGTTCACAGCAAGAAAGGCTTTGGAAGAGTTTGACCTAATAAAAGTTGGTGAGTTAATGAACGAGAATCATCGTTTACTGCAGGAAATCGAAGTCTCCTGTAAAGAACTAGATTACCTAGTGAACTTGGCTCGAGAGCAGGGAGCCTTTGGAGCAAAATTAACTGGTGGTGGCGGCGGAGGCTGTATGGTGGCTTTGACCCCTGGAAAAGATCTGCAGGAAGCGGTTGCGGCAGCCATTGAACAGCAAGGATTTAAAGTGTTAAGAACAAAGATTGGAATTCAGAAATTGTGAGGGAGAACAATGGGTTTTAGAGGATTCTTGGAACAGCTTGAGAAAGAAGGAAAATTAACACGAATACAGAAAGAAGTGTCAACTGACCTCGAGATGGCTGGAATTGTAGAAGCTCTCGGTGAAAAACCCGTATTTTTTGATGAGGTAAACGAGTCCACAGTCCCTGTAGTTGCTGGTCTCGTCTCTTCTAAGGAATTGGTCGCCAAAGCTTTGAACGTTAATATAAAACAAATTTTGTCCAAGTTGTCGAATGCTATAGAAAATCCTTTGCCCCCAGATGTTGTGGAGAAGGGAGAATGTCAAGAAATAGTTGAGCGAAACGTTGACTTAACAAAGTTGCCCATAATGCGGTACACCGAAAAAGATGGTGGAAAATACATTCCCTCTGCCATTTCTATCGTAAGAGACCCTGAACTGGGCAGAAACTCATGTTTTCACAGATTAATGTTGATAGACAAGAACAAGTTTGTGGCTAGAATTGTCGAAGATAGAGGAACGGACACTGCCCTTAAGAAATCTGGTGGTGAACTCGACATAGCAATGTGCATAGGTAACTCAACTGCTGTTCTATTGGCTGCTTCCACATCTCTGCCAAAGGGCGTTGATGAATTAGGAATGGCTAACGTATTAGAGAAAACAGAGTTGGTGAAGTGTAAAACAATCGATGTTGAGGTTCCTAGAGACTGCGAAATTGTGCTGGAAGGAAGAATAACAAAAGAACAGGCGCCAGAAGGACCATTTCTGGACCTCACCGGAATTATGGATAAGGTAAGACAGCAGCCAGTTATAGAAGTCAAATGCATAACTCATAGAGAAAAACCCATCTACCAAACTATACTTGCAGGAAGAAACGAACATAAAACATTGATGGGAATGCCTAAAGAACCCACAATCTTCAACGAAGTGAACAAGGTCTGCGAATGCAAGGACGTTTACATAACTCCCGGAGGCTGCAGCTGGCTCCATGCAGTAGTGCAAATAAAAAAGCAGAACCCAGACGATGGAAAGAAAGCGATTAAAGCAGCTTTTGAAGGCCACAAATCATTGAAACATTGCGTTATTGTGGACGACGACATAAACATCTATGACCACAACGACGTTGAGTGGGCCATTGCAACAAGATTTCAGGCAGACAAAGCCGCGGTTATCATGTCAAACCAGAGAGGGTCTTCTCTTGATCCGTCTGGAGATTTAACTGAAGGAAAAAAAGCAAGGACATGTAAGATGGGATTGGACGCAACGGTTCCCCTCAGAGGGACTGGTAAAGGATTTAAAAAGGACGAATATCGAAAAGTTGACCTAAACAAGTTCATGTGATATTATGTACCTAACAAAAAATGAAGAAAGAATGCTTGATGGAGAAGAAGGCTACGCAGTAAAAAAATCCATGGAGATACTCGTTGCCTTAGGAAATATTTTCGGCGCTGAAAAACTCATAGACATTGGGTCTGTCCAAGTTGCAGGCGTATCCTATCACAACCTCGGAGATGCTGGCCTAGAATTCCTGAACGAACTGGCAAAAGACGGAAAAGTCAAAGTGCTCACAACCTTGAATCCCGCAGGAATGGATCTGGAGGATTGGAGAAAACTCGGTATTGACAAAGAGTTTGCAAGGAAACAGAATTTAGTAATAGATGCCTTCAGGAAAATGGGTATAATTATCTCTTGCACCTGTACGCCCTACTTTATCGGCAACCTGCCAAGATATGGAGAACACATAGCTTGGTCCGAGTCTTCAGCAGTTACTTTCGCCAATTCCGTTATTGGAGCGAAGACAAACAGGGAAGGCGGTCCTTCAGCTCTTGCAGCAGCATTTGTTGGAAAAACACCCTGCTATGGCCTTCATCTGGACGAAAACAGAATACCAGACACTCATGTAAACGTGAAAGCCAAATTAACTAAAATCTCGGACTGGGGCGCTCTTGGCTATTGTATCGGAAAGAAAGTGCAAAACAAAATTCCCTACATAACAGGCATAAACGATGCGGATTTAGATGAGATAAAATCATTTTGCGCCTCTGTGGTAACTTTCGGCTCAAAACCTCTATTTTACATGAAAGGAATAACTCCGGCATCCGAAAGGTATCAACCTCCCAAAGAACAGATCACCATCGAAGATAGGGACATACGAGAAGCGTACGAAAACATTAACGACGATGTGGAAGACATAGATTTCGTGTGTATAGGCTGCCCCCACTCGTCAATTAAAGAAATCGCAAAAATAGCAAACCTGTTGAAAAACAAGAGGATATCTCCGAATACTGAATTCTGGGTAGCAACTTCAAGGCCCATGAAGCAGCTCGCTGACAAGAGGGGCTACACGGAAGTGATCGAGAAGGCTGGGGGGAAATTTGCCTGCGACACTTGTATGGCAGTTGCTCCGTTGAAGGGGAGATTTCGAACAGTAGCTACAACCTCCGCAAAGGGATGCTACTATTCAAGACATAACAAGATGCTGACTAAAATGGGAAGTTTAGAAGAGTGCATAGAGGCTGCGGTGAAAGGAAAATGGAGCTGAAAGGAAGAATAATATTTAAGGGAGTTGCAGAGGGAGAAGCATTAACCACTACCCAGCCAATCTCATTCTACGGTGGAGTAGACCCGGAAACCAGCGAGATACTCGAAAAAGGACATGAACTGCAGGGAAAGAAAGTTAAAGGCAAGATGCTGGTTTTCCCGACGGGTAAAGGATCAACAGTTGGGTCCTACACACTCTACAGACTGAAAAAGGGCGGGGTAGCTCCAGCTGGAATCATTAATAGAGAGTGTGAAACTGTAGTTGCTGTAGGCGCAATAATCTCGGAAATACCCTGCGTTGACGAGGTTGACATTTCGAAAATAGAAACGGGGGATATAGTTCGATTAGAAGACGGTGTAGTAACAATAAAGAAGTAGTTAGTTGAATAGCCCGTTTTGGATTTCATGAAAAAAATCGATGATGGTGCGAAGAATGAATGTTAAGCCAACGGTTCTGAAGCTCGGAGGTTCCGTGATAACAGATAAGGAGAAGCCATCGACGCCCAACTTGCGGGCAATTAAGCGGTTGGCAAACGAAATTTCTCAAGCCAACGTTTCGTTCCTTATCTTGGTTCACGGAGGCGGCTCTTTTGGGCATCCGGTTGCGGAACGATACAGTATCGCAGAAGGGTATGGCGACCCATCACAGATTATGGGCTTTTCGGAGGCCCATCGAGCCATGACCAAGCTGAACAGTTTGGTTATGAAGGCTCTAATAAGCCATAATATCCCTGCAGTAGAGGTTCAGCCGTCCTCCTGTGTGATAACGAAGGCTGGTCGAATCCAAAGCATGGAACTGAAACCGTTGAAAAAAATGCTCAAGATGGGGTTTGTGCCGGTTCTCTACGGAGACGCCGTCCTCGACTCGGAGAAAGGCTTCGCTATATTGTCTGGAGATCAACTCGTCTCTTCACTAGCAATAACACTTGACGCAGACCGCATCATAATGGGTGTGGATGAAGACGGTCTCTACACAGCAGACCCAAAAACATCCCCTTCAGCACATCTAATAGACCACATAACCTTAGAAGAATTGAAAAGCCTGAAACACAAAATTGAGGGATCAAAGGTAACTGACGTGACAGGAGGCATGCTCGGAAAGATGCTTGAATTAACCCCTGCCGTCGAACATCATATTCAAACGATAATCGTAAATGCCACACAACCCTTGAGGGTCTACAAGGCTCTTAAGGGAGAGAAAGTGACCGGGACAATTATCGAGAAAGGTGAAACAGTTGAATGATTCGATTGAGGAAAGAAAAGCTGATCATATAGAAATTTGTCTTGAAGAAAACATTCAAGCCCGAAAAAAAACCACGGGCTTCGAAGACGTTTCCCTTGTACATAAAGCTCTGCTCGAAATTGAACGAAAAAAGATTGACCTCTCCACAACCGTTTTTGGCTACAAATTTTCTGCCCCCATCTTCGTGGGAGCCATGACCGGAGGCACCCCAAAAGCCCTGAAAATAAACGCTGCCATAGCCGAAGCAATTGAGGAGCTCAACCTCGGGATGGGTGTCGGAAGCCAAAGAGCAGCAATTGACAACCCAAAACTGGAACGTTCTTTTACTGTGGTTAGGGAGAAGGCGCCAACAGTCTTCATCTTAGCCAACATTGGAGGTCCACAGCTCGTCGGCAAATACGGGATTAAGGAAGCTAGGAAGGCAGTTGAGATGATTGAAGCCAACGCCTTGGCAATCCACCTGAATGCATTACAGGAGGCTATCCAACCAGAGGGAGAAACAAAATACTCAGGTCTCATCAAAAAGATAGGTGAGGTCGCCCAAGCCCTTGAGGTTCCTGTCATAGTAAAGGAAACAGGCGCAGGCATAGCATCGGAGGAGGCGAAGATGCTTGAAGAGGCGGGTGTTGCAGGAATCGATGTGGCTGGAGTTGGGGGGACAAGTTGGGCAGCGGTGGAATATTACCGCGCAAAAAGACATCAAGATTCGCTCCATCAAAGGCTGGGTGAAACCTTCTGGGACTGGGGAATACCCACCGCCATAAGCCTCGTAGAAACGGTCCAGTCAGTCAGTATACCCGCAATAGCTTCAGGCGGAATACGCCACGGAACAGATGCCGCAAAAGCGTTAGCCCTAGGCGCAAGTTTAGCCAGTGTTGCTTACCCGATTCTGCAGCCAGCAGCAAAAAGCCCGGAAGAGGTCAAAAAGACACTTCAATTCTTGATTGGAGAGGTTAGAAACTGCATGTTCCTTGTAGGAGCGGACTCGATTCAAAAGTTGCAAAAAGTTCCGGTTGTGTTGACTGGAAAGACGGCTGAATGGTTAAGAGTGCGAGGTTTTCAACCCGAACTTTACTCGAGGAGAAGTGTATGAGTCGTCTATCATCTCAGATAACTGAATCGGCTGAAAAGGTGAACAGATTCATTGAAGAAGTTGTTGACCTAGAAGATGAACCCGAACCGCTTTACAGAGCTGCCCGCCACATAATCGACGCCGGAGGAAAGAGACTGAGACCTTTTCTTGTTTTGAAGAGCTGCAAGCTGGTGGGGGGAAGGGAAGAGGATGCGATTCCAACGGCAGCAGCTTTAGAGTTACTTCACACGTTCACTCTGCTTCACGATGACATAATGGACCAAGATGAAAAGAGAAGGGGAGTCCCAACGGTTCACAATCAATGGGGAGTACCAATCGCCATAGTGGCAGGAGACCTTCTCTTCGCCAAGGTCTACGAGGCAATCACCAAGTTCACAGACCCTAAACGAGTAGCCCCAAAGCGAATCTTGCAGGTTTTGAAGGAAATTAGCGAAGCAACAGTAACCATATGCGAGGGACAGACCCGAGACATGATGTTTGAGAGCAAGGAGACTGTTTCCGAGGATGAATACTTCAGAATGATCCAAGCGAAGACAGCCGCTCTATTTGAAACCTCTGCGAGATGCGGAGGAATCTTAGGGGGTGCAAATAAAAGCCAAGTTGAACGGCTCGGAGAATTTGGCCGTTATGCCGGCATCGCGTTTCAAGTGATCGATGATGTTTTGGGCTTGATTGCAGACGAAAAAGTTCTTAGAAAACCTGTTGGAAGCGACATTCGTGAAGGAAAACGAACATTGATAGTTGTTCATGCCCTCGAAAAGGCTTCGAAGAATCAGAGGAAAACAATTCTTGAAACGCTGGGAAACAAATCTGCCTCTTCTGAACGGATACGAAAGACGATTGAACTGATTAATTCCTTGGGGGCAATTGACCACGCCAAAGAAGTAGCAGAAAAATACATCGAAAGAGCCAAAGAAGCGTTGGCTAGCTTTCCTGCTACAGAAGATGGAGAAGACCTCATAAGCCTCTCAGACCTAATTTTCGCTAGACAACATTAAAGCTCAAAAATAAGTGGCTGACCTTGAATCTGAACGAAGAAAAAGAAACTAGAGAGCTAATCAAGAAAATTGTGCTCCTAAACGCGCTTCGTTACGGAGGAAAAGCCACACAGAAACCTGTTCTCGGTAAACTACTCGGTGAACATCCCCAGTTTAGACGAAGAATAAAAGAGATTGCCCCCATCATCAGCGAGACTGTGCAAGAAATTAATGCGCTTCCCATAGAAAAACAGAAAAAGATTGTTGCGGAGAAGTGGCCTGAGGCTTTAACTGAAGAAAAAACTGAAGAGAAAAAACAGCTGCCACCGTTGCCAAACGCTGAAAAATATGATAAAGTTGTTACTCGTTTTTCTCCAAATCCCGACTTCGTACTTCACTTAGGCTCGGCTAGAGCAATAATTCTCAGTTACGATTACGCCAAAATGTATAAGGGTCTCTTTTATCTCCGCTTTGAAGACACGGACTCTAAAACTAAGAAACCAAAGTTGGAGTTTTATGACACCATACGAAATGACTTGAAATGGCTCGGTTGTAATTGGGATGCTGAATTCATTCAAAGCGACAGACTTCAAATCTATTATGAATACGCTGAAAAAATCCTCAAAAGTGGCAACGCATACGTCTGCACATGTAGGCGTGAAGATTTTCAGGAAAAAGTGAAGGCTAGCCAATCCTGCCCATGTCGGAAATTGAAGACGGACGAAAATCTCCTTCGCTGGAATCGCATGTTGGATGGAACGTACAGTGAAGGAGAGGCTGTTGTGCGAATCAAAACCGCGCTGAATCATCCTAATCCGGCTGTTCGAGACTGGCCGGCTCTGAGAATAATCGATACCGAAAAGTATCCTCATCCTAGAGTAGGCAGCAAATATCGTGTTTGGCCTCTCTACAATTTCTCTACTGGCGTCGACGACCATCTGATGGGTATAACTCATATCATAAGGGGAAAGGAGCACCTCACCAATCAGGCTAGACAGGAGTACATGTACCTGCACTTCGGATGGCAATATCCTGACACCATTCACTACGGCAGACTGAAGATAACAGGAGCATCCCTTAGCAAGTCAGAAATTGTGAAGGGCCTCAGGAGTGGATTGTTCAAACACTGGGACGACCCGCGACTCGCCACCCTCGCCGCTCTGAGAAAGAGAGGAATAAAACCAGAGGCAATTCACAGTTTGATGCTTGATGTTGGTCCCAAGCCGCAAGATGTTGTTTTGAGTTGGAAAAACTTGTATGCCTATAACAGAAAGCTGATTGATCCCACTGCTAAACGTTACTTCTTTGTGAACGACCCTAAGTTATTAATTGTAGAGAATGTTCCACACGAGTTTACGGCTGAGATTCCTCTTCATCCTGATCGCCCCGAAATGGGAGTTCGCAAATTTGAGATCAAGCCCGTGGAAGGAATGGTAGCCTTTTTCATTTCAGGAGACGACTTGGATCTTATAAAAGGTAAACAAGCAATCCGCTTAATGGATCTCTTCAATTTTAAAGTGGAACATGTTGAAAAGAACGCGATTGAAGCCGTTTTTTTGGGGGAGTCTTACAAACAAGCTAAGAAGCTTGGAGCCCCTTTGATCCAATGGATTCCAATGCTATCGAGACCACCAGAACAGGATCAGGAACATTGGATTCTCTCTTTGAGGGCTATTCAATCTGAAGTTGTGATGCATGACGGCTCCGTAGTTACAGGGTTCGCAGAAGAGGCCTGCATGGAGTTGGAACCATCCGAGATTGTCCAGTTCCAGCGTTTTGGTTTTGTCAGAGTTGACGAAGTTAATGAGAAGTTGATTGTGTATTTTGCGCATCGTTAGCCTTTCATCTTTGTTGCTTACATTTTTCAGAAAAAGTATTGTTTTCAACAATCTTCTGTTATTAGGAGACAAACCATAAGTAAAAACCATTATTATTTCTATTCTCAATTGCGAGCTATGTAGTAGTATTTGTAAGTCTAAACTTACTTTTTAAGTATTAACGCGTGTCCCCCTCACTTGTTGAGGGTTTTTTTAGCTTCATCAACCCATTTCGATACTCTCTTCTCTGAAGTCTGAAGCTTCTCTGAAAGCTCTTTCGGGTCAAGTTTTGCTAGGTCTTGAACAGAGTGTATATTGTAAGCTTTCAATTTCTCTGCCCTCTTAGCTCCGATGCCCTCTATGCTTGTCAGCTCTATATCTTGAGTGGGTACAGACTTGGTTTTTGTATTCCCTTTTTCTTCCAATTCCTTTTTAGGAGGATTTTGTGTTAATGTGATTTCGATGGTTGAAACGTTTCTTGTTCCCCCTTCTTGTTGCTGAATTTCCTCTGTCCCAATTTCTACCTTGCTTATATTCAGTTCTTTCATGAACCTGCGTCGAGTTATCTCAGCCGCATCAACAGCCGTTGTTATTGCTTTTCCCCTCGCCTTCAATGTAACCTCTTCAGAGTTAGATCCAGTGAAACTTGTTATAATCGCCATTACATAGTTCATGGGCGGTTTCCTTCCAATATACACAGTATTTTGGTCTTTAGACAGTGCAATACACCTCCTTGTCTGTTGAAGTTTGAACCAGCTCTTCAGTAGTGAACTTTAAAGCTTTCTCAATTTGTGTGTGCTTCTCTTCATTGAAAATTTTTAACACTTTCATCACCGTGAAATGCTTAAATGAATTATCTGCGGCGTCTGCGGCGTCTTCTACCCGGTTTGTATTGACCATTTCCCCGATCTAGAACAAACCGTTTATAGTACTTATTGTGATTGCTAACCCTTGGAACAGCCGAGTGCCTCTCCCTAGCCTCTACTTTAGGAGTTATAGAGCGGATTTTACCAGCCTTGGATAACGAACCATGTGAAGGCATAAATTCACTTCCAATTTTTAATTACAGTACTTAAGGGCGCACAGATCGAGGTGTTTCCATGAACTCGCGGGCATAGCCCCTAAACCAAAAATGATTAAGGAACTGAAGTGCGCCCTTAAATTTTCAGATTCTCAACATAGTTTATAAAGCCTATGCCCAACCGTTTCAATGAAAATAATGATATTCATATCTCATCCCAAATGCGTACGCAAAAATGCCTAGAAGCCTTAAGTAATATAGAGCAATTTAGTTCAATGAAGGAGAAAAAAGATGCTAAATAAGAAGAACAGTAAAATTTACATTGATAGACTCCTCGGTGGATCATTGGTTGATGAGATGGATGAACTATTTGGAAACCAAACAATAGTAGTAAATGGGGGAAGTTGATTGAGCGGGCACGAGAAGACTTTCTTCAAAACCCTTAAAGGCGTCATAGTAGATTATCGCAAGGGTTTAAAAACCCAGAAATCTAAAGAATGCCTCATTAGCTTTTCCGGAATCGAAACAGTCAGTGAGGCAGGGCGATTAATAGGTCATAAGGTGTCGTGGCCTGTGGGAGAACGGAAGTGTAGAGGAAAAATTGTGGCCTTGCATGGAAAGAACGGTATTGTTAGGGTTCTATTTAAGAAAGGCGTACCTGGTCAAGCTTTAGGAAGTCTTGTAGAAATAATTGGTTGAAACACGCCTCTAAAAAGAAATCCTTCTAATGCGAGCAATTGTGAAGTAGGGATTTTGCTCGCACAAGACTTTTAAAACACCATACTTATACTCACTTGACACAAAGCAAGTTCGACCAATCATGAGTTACCATAATTGTTTTTGGTTTAGGCTTTGAGGCTAACTTTGGTGTCGAACTTGTTGGTTTATAAAAGATTAAGAATTGGATGATTAGTAAATTGGAGTCCCTTTCGATAGAAAGATGTTCAGAATGCGGTGCAAAATTACTTTTGCATGATCAAGAGAACGCAGAGGTTGTGTGCACAAGGTGTGGGTTTGTAGTAACAACAAAACTGGCAGATAGAGGACCTGAATGGCGTGCATTCACTCCTGAAGATCGCAAAGTTAAAGTTCGGGTTGGTGCTCCCCAAACTTTTAGGATCCACGACAAAGCTCTTTCCACAAAGATATCTTGGCGAGATATAATCGGTTATTCACCTGAAAAAAGAGCACAATTATTTCGTCTTCAGAAGTGGCAAAAGCGAAGTCGCGTCTCGGATTCGAGTGAAAGAAATCTCGCAGAGGCCTTGTCAGAAATAAATAGATTATGTGACAGTCTCAATTTACCAAGAAATATTGGTGAGAGTGCAGCTATCGCCTATAGAAAAGTTGTTAAGAAACGTTTAACGCGGGGTAGGTCTATTCGGGTTTTGGCTACAGCCGCTGTTTATGTTGCTTGTCGACAAAGTAGAATGGTGAGAACTCTCACAGAACTATCAGAAGCTTCCGGTATTGACAGAAAAGAGATTGCCTCTGGCTACCGTTTCTTAATTAAAAAACTGGACATCTTTGCGCCAACAATGAGGCCGAATCAGTACATAACCAAATTATCCAATCAACTTGGACTAAACGGTGCAACAGAAGGATTCGCTCACAAGATTCTTAGAGGAGCAAAAAAGCAGAGGTTGACCTCAGGAAGGGGGGCTAAAGGTATTTCAGCCTCTACCTGCTACATAGCCTCTACGATTTCAGGGGAGAGGAGGACCCAAAGGGAAATCGCTGAAGCAGCAGACGTAACGGAAGTTACAATTAGAAACAGATATCGGGAGATGATGAATCGGCTCCTCATCATTGTCAAACTTTAACAAAATTGGAGAAGCCATCCATGAACGTATCCTTATATGAAAAAGTGCAAAAAACATCGAATTTAGTAAAACAAACTACCTTGAAACATCTCTAGGTGCGTGCACAGCAATGGAACGGTTTTTTCTTGGGTATTATTGTCTCAGTCTCTACATTATACAGGGATTATTATGTTTCCGTATGTCCTATTGAATGGTGAGCTTCTATCAATAGCGAATCTCCAGAAAGCTGCGATAGCTTTGGTTATTGTCGCCGTAACTTTTGTTGTCGACAGGTTGATTCGGAGGGCATTATATCGATATGGAAAAAGGCTGGATTTGGAGCCTCATGCAATAAACATCTTGAAGTTAATTGCTAGAATTGTTGTCTTTGCAGCTGGTGTGGTTGCTCTTTTAAGTTTTTTTGGTGCTAGCATGGACTGGTTTATCGGAATTTCAGCTTTGACTGGTGCTGCTATTGGTTTTGCCTCTACTCAGACCGTGGGTAACTTTTTGGCTGGGCTATACCTGATGATTTCTCGACCCTTTATGGTAAGAGATTATGTGAAGATTGGGGATGTTGAGGGGGAGGTACGGGAGATTACCATCAACTACACGAAGATTTACACGCCTACCTATAATATTACGGAGATACCGAACAGGAAAGTTTTGGACAGCATCATCCTCAACTATTCTGGGAAAAAGGACATAATCGATTACTCCTTCAAAATGGGCCTCCCTCATCTAGAAAATAAGACGAATAAAGAACTTTTAGAGTGCTGCATCCAACCAACTATCAATAGATTCTTTGAAAAACACAAAGACATCCTTCCGAGGAAGCCGGAAGCGAGCATGTTTAACATGGATAGACTTGGAAGGGAAGTTATGATTAGAATGTTCTTCCCTGAGGGAAGAATAAACGACTTCTACGATCTTCAACCAGAACTCATGCAAGACATAGTAAATGGTTGGGATACTTTTAAAGTACAAAAATCCTCTTGATGCTACTCATGGATCTAGTGTTGAATACGGCATCACGTTCTTTCTATTAACAAACCATGTTTTTGGGAGGGGAAATTTGTATAATTATCAATGTGCGCGTATCATGGCAACTCTTAAATGCGTCGAATCCCAATTCTGTTGTGATATGGAGAACTAGTTGGCTATCTTCTAGTTTAGTTTACTTGGAAGTTTTCAATTTCGCGCGCGTGTCGGGCTGTTCTCCTAATATGCAAAAAACAAATTTAGAAGTGAAAAGTAGTGAATATTTTATTTCTACGGCCACAGCCGGGTATACGAAGTTTGAAGTATGCACTGGCGTTTAAAAATAGGGGATTTGATGTTAACATCATTCACGGCTACACATGCAACACCTTAACCAAATACTATGGATACGGCGATGAATACTTCACCAAGTTCGTCAAACTGGACCTAAAAAATTTAGAGAGTGATATAAGGAGGGCGACGAAGAGGTTTCACATCGATCTTATACACAGCCATAACGCCCCCGATTACTTATCGGTCGCTGCAATAAGAGCGGTCGATGACACACCAATTATACATGAGAACCAAGATACTATCTCTCTCCGGAAAACACCATACTCTCCGGGTGCTTATTCAGGCAATAATGTAAAGAAGCAATTGAAGAATGAGAAGATTGCAAACGAGCAGTGCGACGCTAGGATACACGTCACCGAGGAAATGTTGGAGTATATCTCGGAAAAATATGGATCGAAAGAAGACATAGTTTTCCACAACTACATGTCAGAATCCATGATGCCAAAATCTTTCAAAGAGAAACTATCAAGGAATGATGCTCAAGTGCACATTATTTATGAGGGTAGCCTTTCAAGTTTTAATGGCGACCACTATGATTTAGCAGCAATATTCGAAGGCATTGCTAGTCATCAACTGCACCTTCACATCTACGCAGCAAACTCGAACTTAGATTACAAAGACTTGGCTGAAAAAAATAGTTACATCCATTATCATGACCATTTAGATCCAAGGCTGTTGTTTGAGGAGATAACAAAGTATGATTTTGGCTGGGCAGGATTTAACGATGCAAAAAACAAACCACATATGGACGTTGCATTACCAAACAAAACGATGGAATACCTTTCATGCGGCTTACCCACACTATCTTTTCCTCATGAGGCACAGAAACATTTTATAAAAAAATACGGAGTTGGCATAATCATTGCTGACTTGAAAACGTTGCCACACAAGTTATCAGAGAAAGACCTGCTGAAAAAGATTCAAGAAAACGTTCTGAGAAAGAGACTTGATTTCACCTTTGAGAAAAACATAGGCAAAATAATTGATCTTTACAAGACATTAATTGGAAACGAGTGTGCGCGCATTAGTTAATTTTGGTATTCACATTAAAAATTCTCGCGCTTCCCGTTGACCAGCTTGAACCTCGCAGTTTCTGCTGGAACAACCCCTATTCTAATTCTTCCCTCTTCTTTTCTGAGCTTAAGGTCGTTTATTAGACATTTTGCAATTAATTTGATGGTTTCATTTAGGCCGAGGTCTTCGCGATACTCCTCCTTCAGGATTTCTTCAACGGTTTCACGGCCAATGCCCACAGCCACTGCTTTATAGCCCCTGTAAGAGCCACTTGGGTCGGTTGAGAATACTCTGCTTCCAGTTTTATCCACTCCGCCAAAAATGATTGAGACTCCGAAGGGCCTCAATCCTGCGCGTTGGGTACAAAGTTGTTTTATGTCTCCAACACGTTTTGCAATTATTTCAACATCGATAGGTTCGTCATACATCAGCCGATTGCTTTGGGCATAGATTCTTGCTTGATCAATAAGAATACGGGCGTCAGCTCTCAGTCCAGCAATGACCGCTCCGACATGTTCATCCAACTTGTAGATTTTCCAAGACAGCCTCGGGTCCTGTAGCACATTTGTCACAGGTTCTTCTGCACCTAACGCAACACCTTCAGAGCAGACTAATCCTATTATTGTTGCTCCACGTTTCACGGTCTCAAGGGCGTATTCAACCTGAAATAGGCGACCCTCTGGGGAGAATCTGGTGATGATACGGTCGTAAGCCAGTTTTCTTCTAAATGCAGACAAACAGCTCCCTCAGGTTAAAAACTCAAATATTCTAATCTTGTTGGTCGCTAAAAATCTTGTCTTATGAAAAAATTTTTTGCTCAAGTAACCTTTTTGATTATATTGGCCAGCGCCCACTCAATTCCACCCCAACCCTAATTCTTTAATTCTTTTTCGATACTTAATAGCTTGACTAGGCCTCTTTCTAATCTAACCCTTTATTAGGAGACAAATCCGGTGTAAAAACCTATATTACTAAACAATGTAAGCCCCTATGCATGCCTTAGTATGGAACCCACAATTCTTGCAGATGTCTGTAGTTCTAGTTTGGTCTAGGGCTCGGTCCTAGGACATGTGAGGTCCCCGGGGCAAATCCCCGCGACCCCACCAGTAATCCCCCCCAGACATTTTGGGGAATCTTTGGCAGGGCCTTACTTTGGTTTTCTAAAGATTTTTCCGCCATCAGTGTATTCTCCTGTTACGTATTGGAATCCTGATTTCGCCAGTTCACATGCTTCTTCAACTTTTGTAGCAATTTTGACATGGTAGTCGTCTTTTCTAAAGTTCACCAGTTGAGTATACATCATTGTTGAGAGGATGCTTCTATGACCGAGAACCTTTTGGACGTGAAGTATGTCTTTCGTCTTGTGGTACTCCATTGTCGCTTTCCAATGACGAAGGGTATGGAAGGTTATGGAGTTTATTCGTGGGTTCTGAAGCTTCTTGGTGATTCTTTTTCGCTGTCGTCTAAAGTTACGTCTGAAATGTCTAAGCGACCCAGAGAATACTTTACTTGATGTATTAGGTAATCCCTTCAGCATGGCAACCAGTTCGTTTGAAATTGGTAAAGCTCTTGGATTGCTTCCCTTTTCTGGGGTGACTGAGACGGTTCTGTGTTCAAAGTTGAGATCTGCCCATTCTATGTTCCATGCTTCTCCACTTCGCATACCTGTTTCTTTGAGGAGCTTAAGAAAAGCACATGTCTTTCGGTTGCATCCCGAAATTAATTCGTCAACCTCGTTTTCTTGAGGTATGAAAGGTAGTTTTCTGACTCTTTTGTATTTGGGTGGGTTCCATTCTAATCCAAGCATTTTGAGGAAGCCTGTGTAGGCAGTTACTGCATGTTCTTTGGTTGTTGCATTCCAAGTCTCTTGTTGTGCAATTGTAAGTTTGATTGACTCAGAGTCCAGTAGATTTCCGCCTCGCTTGCTCAATCTTTTAAGTAGTTTAATCCTTCTTGTTATAGTCGATTCTGCTTTGCCTTCCTTTTTCAAGAACCACAGATGTTCAATAATTTTTCCTTTGGAGTTAGCTGTGCCCTCCCGCTGGGCTGATTTTGTTTCGGGTTCCACTCTGACCAAGTTTTTCGTGCCTTCTGCCATGGACACGCATACTCGGCGCTTTTCTTTATGGGCATAATTAGCGTTTAAGTTTTGAGGCTCTGAAAACCGGTATCCACATGAACGACATAACCATCTTTGAACGATTTCATAATTTGTGTAACGGAGAGCATTTTTCCAATCTCTTTAAGCCTCAATATCTGATAATCTGCAAGATTAGAATAATCCAATGCATGCGCAGTGAAACGACCAACATTCTTAGTTTTAAAAGCATCTGCCAAACGCATGAGCGTAGATTTTCCAGCCCCTGACTCGCCCTTCACCAATATCATTTGCTTTAGTTTGTCATCTTCCAAAATCCCACTCAACAAAAGTACAAGCAAGAGTTGTTTGTTTTCTTCTTCTCCTGCCAGTATGTTATCCAGATGTGGTTTCAAAGCTTCAGGCACATTGGGTGAAGCCAAGATTATTTCAGCCTCTTTTACAGCCATCTCTCTTTCGTGTTGTTTCTTCTTCAGATTACATTTTTTTATGTCACACCATGCCTGGTTTTGTCTGCATCCATAACTGTATTCAAGTTTCTTTGCACTTTCCGAGATATTTTTTATTTCAGCCATTAACAAGCTTGGTTTGTTTCTAGTATTCCATTTTTCCAATTCGGATAAAACCTGCTTAGGCCGGTACTTTCTAAATTTCAACCAGTAACTTGCAAGTCTCATTCCCGCCTCATTACGTAAACCTTCTTCAACACCCTTCAGTAAATTTTGTATACATGGTGGATCATCACCATCATAAGCCGCACCTTGATAATCTCTTGTTTCTATTTCAAACAAAAGTTTTGGTGACTTTACTCCCAGTTTTTCAGCTTTATTCCATACTGCTTCCACCAAATCTTTGACTAAAATAACTTTGTCAATATTCTCATCAACAAACTCATAGAAGCTTCCAGAAGGATGCTTGCTGGGTGGAGCTATTACAATATTACCTTCTGATCGAACTTCCAGCTTCAATTGTGGAATCTTGAAGCTTGCAATTGGCTTTTCGGTTTTCAAATAAACATGGTACTTACCTCCACCAGTTTTTACAACTAGTGTTTCCTTCTCAATTTTTTTACTATCAAAGAATTTCGTGTAAAGACTTGCATCATCAAAATCTAGAACTACCAGATTATCGCTTGGCTTTCCACATAAAATAGCAATGTTAGTTTTTTCTTTTGTATTAAACCATTTTCCCATCTGTTTCTTGGTAGGCTGTTTTTTCTGGTACTGCTTCCAACACACCCTTGGCGCTTTCTTGCCATAATTAGCTGGAATAATTGCAAACCCCAAATCAAGATACTTCTTAACCAATTTTTCTAATGGAGAATTTCTTTTTCTTTATTTTATGCTTGTCCCGGAGATGAATGAGAAAACATTTGGGGCAAAAGATTTCTGCTGAGATGAAATGATCGGGGACCTTAAGAGATTTGTTACATTTGGAACATTTGCGGTTTGTAAAGATTTGTAAATTATTTCCTTTTTTTATTTTTTCCTCAAATCCAGCGAGTGCACATTTAATAATCAAATCATGTTTTACTTGGGTTTCAGGGAGCATGGTTGTTCCTTTTCCTTAATACACACTAATTTACTTAGTCTTTACTTAGTAACCCAACACACGCAAGGCTTATAAACCTTTGGGTCACATAAGATACTTAGGTTTGACTATGTTTATCCGAAGAACGTTAGCCCCGGGAAAAAATGAAATCTTAAAAGCGCTAAGAGATCAGAAGAAATCCTACACACAACTAAAAAAAGATGCGGATCTTTCTGACCCTGTCCTCTCTGATTATTTAAAGTGGTTGTGGAAGAAAAAATATATCGATAGGGACATCGACTCGAGAAAATATCGTTTACTCAAAAAAGGGGGGAATCTACTACCCCTAATTGATCTGGTGGATCAACTAAATCTGATTTTAAGAAGAGGAGAAACTGAAAGTGTTGAATATTCTGGAGAAAACGAAAGTATGTTGGATACAACTTCTGAACCTTTAAAAGAGAACAATGTGAAAATTGCCAATTGCATTTTTGCCATTCATGAATCGTTTACTGCAGCAAACCCTCAAATCACCGATATTTATGGAAAAGATCCATTCATCAGAACTCGAAAACTTGATGACGGAACAATCCTTGTTGATTTCATAAAACCTAAAGAAAACTAAATCTAGAAAAAGAAAAAGTGGGTGCAAGTTTTCACAAGTGGATAGTTGTTTCCATGAAGCATGATTTTGTGTGTTTAGTACTTGAAGTTGTGAAGCAGTTGGCAACCGAGGCGAGATCATGTTTGAGTCATTATTAACCCTTTAAGATGCAAACAATAAAGAATTCTGATATGAACGCTTTATGCGATTTAATCATATAAATACTTATAATCATATTTTTGTTTGATATATCTGCTTGTGGCTTAACTACCCGTGTTATTTAGCGGCAACATGTGCAAAATAGTCTGTACATCTGAAGAGTCCAACCACAGTTCTTCAAAGTAGTTCCTCATCAAGTTCACCATTACCTTGTTGTTAGTCCATAGCGAAGAAAGGTTGACGCCTTCTACAGGCTGCATAATTAAGACAGCTTCTTCATCATCTATAAGACCAATAATAGGAAAGGGGTCAAGTGGCACCTTTGTATAATGAATTGCCACATTTTCACATGGGGTATATTTCTGTAGAACTTCGCGAAAATTTGGCACTTCTTCGTCTGGGATTTGCGTTATAATTCGGTATTTGAAACGAACCTTTCCCTGCATTATTTTGTCATGATACCCTAATAAATTGGCTTTCACTAAACCCCAAGGAGGGATTAAGCTACACATTTCTCGTTGTGCTCTTCTTCTTAATGCCTCAACTGCTGCAAAGAGTTTTTTTTCCCCCTGAATTATTGCAAATCTTTCAATCTTCCGTGGGCTTTCCTGTAGGAGATGAGTTCTCCAATCAGATGAAATTTTCGTTTTCTGTGCCTCTAAGGCTTCGAGGTTAGCTTTCAACTGCTGAAGTTTTTCGTCTATAAGATCATTAATGGAACAAGTAATAAATTGTTTAGGTTCTGAAAAAGCTAGCTGAACTACACCTTGTTTCTCCATTTCCTGCAGATCACGATACACTTGCATTTTATGCATGCTCAAAGCCTTTGCGATTACTGTGGCTTTTTGTGGTCCTCTGTGTGCGACATAACAGTAAATTTTTATTTGGTTTTCAGTTAGTCCAAATTCCTTAAGAAAGCTATGCACATGCGTGCTTACGTCTATAAATTGACCTTGGCTCGGCAATTTAGGTCACATCTTTTCTGGTATTCAGGTCACAACAAATGTTACTTACCAATATTTAAAACTTTCCTGACCAACACCAACGACGTAAAAAAAAACTTAAAGGAGATAAAAAAAATGAAAACGACTCATAATTTCGCTACAAACAAACTGAGAATTCAGAGAAACAAAATAGTTACAATCGCTTTTGCTCTGATGTTAATTGTTTCTACATTGACTGCAATTCTGCCAGCTGCTTATGCTCAAAAGATTGAAACTACTCCCGGCATGTATCTTAGACCTAATCCTATAGGGGTCGGTCAGGAACTGTTGGTCAATGCGTGGGTTACCCCTCCTCCACTCATGAATTATAGCGCTCCTGGATTGCTCCCGCCTGGAATTGACCGCACAGGCTACACCTTCACATTTACTAAACCTGACCAAAGCACAGACACCATAATCACAAACTCAAGCGGAGAAGGCGCAACATGGTTCGTTTATGTACCTTCGGATGTTGGCACTTATACTGTTGATTTCTCTTGGGCTGGAGACGACAACTTCACGGCGTGCAGTGTCCAGGAAACACTTGTGGTTCAACAAGAACAGGTACCTTCATGGCCTCCGGCACCTCTTCCGAGTCAGCCTTGGACATTCCCGATAAACCCCGAAAACAGAGAATGGCTCGCCATTGCAGGCAGTTGGTACGGCCCTGGCGCTGATGTGGCAAGGACTCGCTTCAATCCCTACAGTCAAGGTCCTAAATCGTCACACATACTTTGGAGGCTTCCGCCAGTAAGTGGCATGGCTGGTCTTGTTGGACCGGAATTTGGCAACTTGTTCTTCGCGACGAGTACAGAAGGACTTGGCACGGGTACACCACTTGCTAGCATTTCGACAGTTATGCTTGGCAGAGCCTACTATACTACAGCCGCATTGGTTAGATATTTTGGTGATTACATTCCAGGCAACATTGTCTGCGTAGATGTCAATACCGGACAAGAACTCTGGAGAACACCTGGAAGTTTTGTCACGGGCGCAATGGATGTTTCTGAAACGTTACCAGGTCTGGTTGCAGGGTTCGTTCTTGGCTATACTGCTACGCCATACCTGATTGACGTTGGCACGCGACTCGTCAAGTATAATGGATTGACCGGAAATGTGGAGCTTAATGTGACCGCGGCCCCAGGTGTACACCTAGTAGATTACCCCTACATCTACAGTTGGACCTCGGGTGCCTCGCCTCGGCTAACTAAGTGGTGGGCAAACGGAACGACCGCTGACCTTCAACAGAGAATAGTTTACAACGTTTCCCTTCCCTGGTCACCGGATGGGGCCGCTGGAATATCCAACAACATGCTCGGCTGGATAGACATAGCGGCCAGTCGTGGCGCGGGCGGTGGCCTTCTTGACTCCGGTGCCATTGATACGGAAACTGGAGCAACATTATGGCACAGACCTCTAACCGATGCTGTTGTTGCTGAAGCAATGAACCCATCGTTCGCAGATGGCAAAGCTTTCTACGCTACTTACCTTAGGCATTACGCTGCTGTCGATCTGAAGACAGGGCAAATAGCCTGGTTAAGTGAGCAATCTGACTATCCTTGGGGTGAATTCTGGGCTTATGGTCGCGCCGTAGCTTATGACCAAGTTTACGCTTGCGCCTACGACGGAGTTTACGGCCTCAACGTAACCACAGGAAAGATCAACTGGCACTACTCTGCAGGCGACTCTGGAATGGAAACTCCCTATGGCACGTGGCCGTTTGGCAGCACCCCCCCTGTCGTTGCTGACGGCAAAGTCTACGCACCAACCACCGAACACACAGTGATGATATTCTATAGAGGTCAGAAGCTTCACTGTATCGACGCCTTCACGGGTGATGGGCTGTGGTCCATTATGGGCTATTACACGGTTAACGCCGTAGCCATGGGCAAACTCTTCGCAACAAACTCATACGACGCTTACAGTTACTGCTTCGGCAAGGGTGAAACAGCCACTACAGTCTCGGTGTCAGACAAAGTCGCAGCAAAAGGCTCCACCCTGCTGATTGAAGGCACCGTCATGGACATGTCCCCAGCTCAACCAAACACACCAGCCATAGCCGATACAAGCATGAGCGATTGGATGGAGTACCTACACATGCAACAGCCGATGCCCATGGACGCAACAGGAGTTCCAGTCACCTTGACTGCCGTGCGTACAGACGGCACATGGTTCGACCTTGGCACAGTAATAAGCGACATGAACGGCTACTACGGCACACTGTGGACACCACCAGAGGAAGGCGCATACTCAATCATCGCATCCTTCCCAGGCACCGACTCATACTATAAGTCATACGCAGAAACCATGATAGGAGTTGGTCCTGCAGCAGCAACCGGAGGGCCAATCGAGCCTGAACCAACAGCACCTCCAACAGCACCACCAACAGCACCACCAACAGCACCACCAACAGCACCACCAACAGCACCACCAACTGAACCGCCAACAGCCGAACCAGAAGCACCTCTAATTACCACAGAAGTAGCCATCATAGCAGCAGTCGCAGTTGCCACAGTCATCGGCATAGCAGCCTACTGGATACTCAAACGAAAACGAAAATAAACCAATTTCCCTCCCTTTTTTATGGGGAGATAATCATCGGAAGAAAAGGGGCTGAAAAGGCTCCAGCACGGGAAAATGAAACTAACCCAAAGCGATAGCTGTTTGGTTGAGTTTTTCATTTTCTTTCTCCTGAGATTCCCCGTGCTTGGGGCCTCAGCAAACCCCATTTCTTTCATGATCTAAGACTCTGTTTCTAGGTTCTTAAAGTTCATTCAAGTCCAGCTTTGGAAGCTTGAAGAAATGGATGCAGATTTACAGCAAAACTGAAATGTAAAGCCACTCCTTCCTTCTTTTTTTCACCATTAAAGAGTAAAATTGGATCATTATCTATACAAAATTGAAAAGAACCAAAGTATAATCTCACTTCAGTTATAATTCACACTTGATTATGGGAACAGCACTTTTGGAGAGTGAGGACGGAACTAGTAATTTTATTCATAGCAGAAATATGGTTAGTCTTCTTCTTTTTCTAGTATCCAGATTTCATCGTCAGAATAGACGGGAGAGTATCCTTTTCTCATGAGTTCTGCTAGTTTCTTTCCATCATCGAGTTTGACTTTTACTTGATGTGTTTTCTTAGGTTTGGATAGTTCAGGTAGTTGAAAGCTGTTTGTTTTAATCTCAGCTATAATATTTTTAGTGAATGCTGGGTGAGGAACTAGAAAATGGTATTTCTCGCTTTGGAGAGAGGTATTTTTTACCTTTTCAAATCGAATCGCTTGAAATACACAATATTGGACCGTTTGAGAAGTTTGAAGCATCTTTCAGTCCGGATACACTTAACGTAATTTATGGCCCCGGTGGCAGCGGAAAATCATACATACTGCGTTCAATTCTGTTTGCTTTTGGCAGAAGACATAGATATTTCAGCAAAAGTTCATATTCGAACGGTGCAGTAAAGCTGAAACTATTTAGAAATCAAAATTCAATCAATATATCAGATTATGAAAACCTAGATAACTTGACTAAAGGTTATGGATGCTGGGTAGCCGATGATTCTTTAAGGCAGATTCCCAGAAAAATGGGCGTTCAGATCCTAAATGAACTGGCAGGTCTAGGCATTCAGGCGATAATCACAATACGCCATAAGGGATATCTTGAAACCCTTCCCAAACAAGCCCACATCATCTCCTTAGAAAACTATCCATTGCTATCGATGAAAGACCGATAGACCTTAAGCCGTGCTCACGCGACTTGTTATTCCACGCCCAACATACTGCTATTCGTGCCCCTAATCTATGAGTGTTTTTAGGGTAAATGGTGTTTTCCTGTTCATGGTCCATGGAGCCTTGTCACGGTTCCCTACGTAAGGGTTTCACGGTTCTCTAGGGTAGAATATGGTATTTTGTGGTGATGGTGCATATATAGGGGTTTCCAATAGACCATGTGGTACTGTAAATGTATCCTATGGTACCCTGCCATGGTTACCATAGGGAGTCGAGATTCTACTGTAGGGTGATGAGACTCTTCGCAACTCTCTAGCTCTTTGGACATTATAGGATAATTAAAATTTTAGGTTCACTTCTCAGCCTCATTAACAAATTATGAACGAACATTGACGATTATCGACGATAACGGTTGATTTTTGGCTTATCTCTTGAACTGGATAAAAAATTGACATAACCTTTTAAAAAATGTCAAAATTCTCAGAAACCATAAATATTAGACTAAATACGTGGTTTGTCCTATTCGTTTTATTCAAATTAAACGAAATTCATTTATTCTCAGAAATTGGGTTTTTTGGTGTGCATGACATAAAGGTGTCATGCATATTAGCATGTCAAAAAATTAAAGCCGTAAACCAACGTCGGCAAATTTTGGTTAAGTCTTATCTTGTCGAAATAAGGCTTGAAGTTCAATGCTTTTACAAGTTTGGTGTTGCTTGACAAAAACGCCACGACAAAACGCCGTAAGTAGAGAAGTAAGAGCTTAACCAATTTTTATTAAAGTTCTGAAATTTCGCCATATTTGGCAGGTCTTACGCACTTCAATTTTTACATATGTTCCAATTGAATTAGGGTTAAGCTGTTGTTCAATTGGTCAAGCTGAGAATTACCCTAAAAACTGAATCAGCTTAAAATCGTGAATAACGATTCAAAGGAAAGGCTGTAAGCAAAAACAGCTTGAAGCATGAATAAAGCCTTTAAAATTTATTTTCTGTTGCTTGAAGGCTTCTCCAAACCGTTAGCCCCAATACGTGAGTGAAAACCATGCCTTTTCTATCTAGATGTTTTAGATGTGGGCATTACCTAACAGCATACACCAGAGCCATTCTTGAAATAATCCAGAAACAGCACGAGGACAGTAGCCACAACGATTACGGAACAGAGTGGACAACCACAGTAATCACAAGGGAACAGATGTAGCAATTGGAAAGACAATGGAAGAACCCTGCCTTCTGGAAAGCTGTTAGAATGCGTAAAAAACCCCTTTTATTTATTGGATAGGCTAACGGGGAGTCTAAGCCTTTCTGCAAACCGAACTGACGTAGCCAAAGAGGATAGACTCCAGACTAAACAAGAGATGAAATTTTTGCCAAAAGCAGAAACAGTGGAAATCCCTGCTGAGATACAAGAAGAACTCACCAACCTACGGGGAGTACGCGATCTGGTTGGCGAGAGATGGGGCTACTTTATGGGCAGACGACTCAAACAAACAGAGATGAACGAAGCCACCAAAACGGAACGCAAAGCAGCCAACGAGATATCTAAATCCATCAAAGATAACCTAGAGAAATTCATAAAAGATGCCGACATCGACGGCTACAAGGAACAGATCAAGAAATTAGCCGATGCTCGTAAAGTCGTTGCCGAGAAGTCTAAGCCTTTTAGAGAGGAAATCAAGCCTCTGGCGAAGGCTCAAAAATACTTAGACACCATCGCAATTCCTGACGCACTCAAAGAAATAGGTCACCCAATCACTCCCCGCTTCAACCTCAGCAACTGGATTAAAAAGACTCTGGAAGAGCAGAAGAACTAAGTTCTTCAGCAAACCAACCTAAAACCCCCCTTTTTCCTGTTAAAGCCGAGTGGGTAACCCATCGGCGACATGGAAAGGTCTCCTTTTTGAGCAAAACCTTTCGGGCAGACAAAAGGCTAGAGGCTACTCTAGAGCTCTGTCATTCTATTAATTTAGCTGAGCCAAATTTTCGGAAATCAAATTAAAGTCATATTATGTTGGGGTAGGCTAAACTAGAACAGGTAGGGCGGAGAAAGACAGCCTCTAGGGAGCATTCACGCTACGAAAAGGCAAAGTTTCCCACATTGGCTCTAACGGTTTCAGACGGCTAAAGTTGGATGTGCAGGCGTGTAAGTGGATTACAAAAGGAAATGCCTGTTTCCACCCGACCAACAAGCACACGTCTAAGGTTGAGATAGGGCGTTGTGTAAATGACCTCCTAGACTCAGAGAACTTGCCCTGCGTGGCTCAGACCATTTTTGGAGAAGCTCAAGACAGACGACAGGCGTTTATGCGATGAACCGCAAAGGACTGCGTAGAGGGAAGACCGCCGAGCTCTGGGAAAAGCTCAACACCCACAATGATGCCCTCCATGCAGATAACCGAACAGCAAGATGTCGTCCCCGTGAGCTAAAGCTTAAGGGACGTGGCTGAAGGTCTGGGTTAGGTGATTGGCGGGGTAGCCGTTTGAAGCCCAGATCGTAGACCGTTAAACACAAACCAGAATTCTCATTACGTCAAGCCTCATGCTTCTAGAAGCCACCCCCAAAGACCATTAAGGAGTTCCTTTTGGTCGGGGAATTAATCCTTCTAGAGGCTCTTCGTGAGAAGTGGGCTTGATGCGGTCAGCCTTAGCCTGTGAGGGCTAGGGTAGGAAATGGGAAGCGGCAGCATAAACGCCAAACAAAGACAAATTGTTTGGGGTGATTTTGTTGGATGACGAAGAGTCTCTTGCGGTGCACATGACGGATGACATGGAAGATTTCGATTGAGTCTTCCAGCTTTTTTGGGGTGATTGATTGCAGAAACAGACAATTAAACATAGATGTCCTGAGGGATGCGGTGGGGAAGTCAAGGAGATCCAAGTAAGGTCAATAGAGGGGAAAGTCCTCTATACCTATTACCTATGCTTGAGATGCAACACTGAATTCTCAGCTTAATTCCCCTTTTTTGGGGTGAACCCATGAGTGCAAAAAAACCGAAGAAAGGTCTCTTGCTGTCAGCTCTTGATCTGGCGCAGAAAGTCACCATCACACTCGTCGATGGTGTCTACGACACTGCAAGGAAAGTTCTTGAGGAAACAAAGAAAACGGTCAATGAGCTGACAGAGGACTAACCCCTCCCCTTTTTGGGGTGCAAGTTGAAAAAACCGATCAAAACAATGCTAGCCGAGACGGGAGACGTAAAAGATTTTAGTCGACCCAATTTCGCCGCAGAAACCAAGTGGGACGGAACAAGGCTATTAATAATCAAAAAAGACGAGGATGTGCTGCTTCAGAACAGACATGGCATAGACTACACTCGTCGAGTGCCCGAGGTAACAGAGGCAGCTAAGAAAATCTCAGGCTCGTTTATTCTGGATGGTGAGGTAGTTTACATCAATCCGAAAACAGGAAAAGAAGAATTCACTCCATCTCAGCGACGGTGCGCAACTTCTGATTTTACCAAGATTTGGTATCTGCAACGCAAGTATCCAGTGACTGTGATGCTCTTCGATGCTCTAGAGATTAATGGTGAGAACATAGAGAAGGAGCCTTTTCGTGAAAGAAAAACAAAGTTGAAAGAAATACTCTCGCTTTATCGAGATGCACTGGAATTCTCAGATCATGGTGTACTGCAGTTTGTAAACTATACTTTTCGCAAGGATGAAGCATGGAAGCACGTGCTAGACTATGAGTTGGAGGGACTTATTCTCAAGGATTTGGATAGCCCTTATGTACACGAGAGGTCTTGGAGCTGGATCAAAGTCAAAAACTGGCGCCACCAGATCCTTGACGTTGCCGGATTCACTCCGGGCAATGGCAGAAGAACGGGATTCTTCGGTAGTCTGGTTCTTGCTAAAGATGGAAGGTTTGCTGGATGCGTGGGCTCAGGATTCAATGATTGGGACCTCCGTAGGCTAAAGGATGCGTTTGCGGACAGCCCAAAAATCTCGAAGCCATTCGACATCGGGCAGCCATATGTAGCGTTGAAGACGAATATGAAGGTTGAAATCAAGTATTATCAAACAACTGAAAGCGGGGTAGCGCGGTTCCCGGTATTCACCAGAATAGTCAACTGATTTTTTGGGGTGCAAAATTGCGAACTTGGGAAGAACAGCGAAAATGCAACATAAATGATTCTCGCAGACCCGCATTGAAGAAAATTGTGGACGAGAAGGGGATGGATTGGGCGATTGCTGCCATGGTCGAGGGAAGCATAGGCTATCATACTCCAAGAAGCGCGGAAATCCGAATCCGAGAATTGATGGAAGAGCGGTATGTAAGTAGTTGTGAAAGAACAAGCGTCTGCTTTAACAATGATGCCATTGAGGCACTGGAATACGATTTCAAATTTTTCAAGGCTGTCGAAGAGTCTAATCCAGAGAGGGCAAAGCGGATAATCGAGGCAGTTAAGAAAGTTGCTAAGTGGAGCGACATCAATCAAACTGCATTCAGCATGCTTTATCCAACCCATATTTAATCTCCCTTTTTTTGGGGTGAACAATGAAGCTAACCTTAGCTGAAATGAAAAGAAGATGCGCTGACCATTTTTTCAGTCCGGCAACAATGCGATTCTTCAGAGATAGTAAACACACAGCATATTATGACAAAAACACAGATACAAATTACATCAAGGTGGTCTCGCCACACGGAAACATATCATGGCACAGATTTGATGAACAAACAGGTAAGACATATCCGGTAAAAGGCGATTTTTTCGTCGATTGTGGAAGGGATGAATGAAGATGGTGAAGGTAACGTCGATAAGTTACGATTGTCTTCCTCCCCAGAACGTCATAGCCACGATTGAATGCGGAATAGAACTGATCTTTAGCTTCGAGGAATGGAAAGAATTCGTCTCCAACGTACTGAAATTTGAGAAATTGTCTGAAAAGCAAAAATTAGTGGGTGTTCCATAACCCTCCAGTTTTTTGGGGTGTAAATTGTCATCAGAATTGCTAACGTTACTGAAGAAGATTAAAAAGAAGCCTAGGTTCTCGCCGGCTACGGATGAGCCTCCGCCTGAATCTCCTGCACTGCAGACGCTCGTTGGAACAATCAAAACAAGAGAATGGTTAGAATACACTTTGGAGGAACTCGAGTTTGTTGTCATGGAACTTGACGCAGAAATCTATGAAAGTGAACATGTTCTAGAGTGCGAAAGATGTCTATTAGAGCTGCAGCTTAGTGTCGAAAGGTATCTAGGCACTAGGGGTCCTTGGTGGGTTGACATCAGCAATGAAATCGGTTTGGATGATGACGATTGGGAAGATGAAGAATGGTTAGAAGAATGGGAGCGTACATTTCCTGACATGCCAAAGGTCAAAGACTACAACACAGGATGGTACGGCCATGAATCTGAGGATACTATACGCTTCATCAAAGACCGATGCAAATGGGCGTCCATCCAAACTGAAAAACGCTTCAAGGCAGCTTGCCAACTGATTAAACAACTTGAAAACTATGACGTCAAACAAGGCATTCCAGAAGTTTCATGGATTGAAGGAATGATAAAGCTAGCGATTGAAGAAAAAGAGAATTCTTAGGATACCATCTGCCTTTGTTGATTTGATTGCTCAATGTTTTTCGTTTAAGGTGGATAAAACGAAGTTTTGCCAGTTTACGGTGGACATGTCCACCGTAGCTTGGGCGAATCTGCCATTCAAATCTAGGTATCGATTGATATCCCTCAATTTTTTGGGGTGTGAATTGGAAGAATCTGAAGAACTTCTTGACTTAACTAAGAGAATTCAACTTAAGCGCTTATCCAAACAGAATCCGCAAAAAATCATCAACAGACTCTTCGCGAAGGTAGACAGGCATATTCACAGTGGACGAATGCGAGCATGGGAAAAGACAGTGGAGCTCCTAGCTAAATGGTTAGTTCTCCACGAAGAGCTTCCTTTGTCGAAAATATGCTGTAAATCCTTCGAAGGTTTAGACCTGAAACCGACAAAATTGTACCTCGAACTTGAAACTCTATTGAATATTTACGTCGCAGCTGCCAGAAGAAATCCATGGGACCATATTGGCGAGCTCTACACCGAACAGGGATTAGTTGGTCCAGGCCAGAACATGACTCCTAAAGGCGTTGTTGACATGATGATACAGATGAACTATGCCGGCGTAACTGACAAACAGCTAATAACACAACTGGATCCATGTGTTGGTACCGGGCGGTTCCTCTGGGAATCAAGCATACTAAATCCGAAGCTTCCATTGGTACTCTTTGGAATCGAAATTTGTCTGCCACTCTATCGCGGATGCTTGGTCAATATGACATTATTCTCTAAGCATCCATACAGCATAGTTTGTGGCAATACTTTGATGCTGGATCCTAAACTTACAGGACCCTCGAGCCCCATGTGGGACTATGGGAACCGATGGCAACCACCAGACATATCCAGATTCTATTGGAAGCCTCCGCCGATAAGCAGAGACTCTTTCTCCCTGAAGGCATTCAAGGAGTTAAATCCCGACTTCAAAACCTAACTCTTTTTTGGGGTGACCAAGAGGTTGATAGATGTTGCGATTCCTTGAAGTTAATCATCTGCGTCGGTTCTGCGAAAAACACAACCTAGACCCACAAGAGATAGACCCATCATTGACTTATTGGGAGAACAAGCGACATCTCAAATCACTGGTGTACGGCGGAGCCTCGGAGGCGGAGTGGGACTCCCGTTTGGAACAGTTTAAAGACGAACATCCTCTCTCAGATTATATCCTAGCAACACTGGAGGGAGAAACCCAACCAGCTAACAGGCAAGAAGCACTGATTTTAATGGAATATGTTCAACTGAAATTGCTTGAGAAAGGCTTTCCTGAAAGAGAGGCTGATCCCTTGAACTTGAATGGCGAAGCTGCGCCAATACTTTCAGTTATCTTCGGTAATGAACAATGGATCTACCAATGGAAGGAAATTGCAGATTTTTATCTCACATTGACTCAGTACCAACTCATATCCAAGAAGCATTTCTCTTTGAAGGCATTCATTGAATTTAATAACAAGACCTAAAGTTACTCTTTTTTTGGGGTGAGAACTTGCCAAACAATACAATAAGAAGCGCCTATAATTTCGAGCAGTTTCTACAGGTGATGACGGAATTAGCCCATAAAAAGGCCATCGAAGCAGTAACCAAACTGGAAAGTGGCGATCTCCTAGTGAAAGCACGTAACCCGGGAAGATTTTCAGAGGTCAACACTGGAACGTATCATTTCAAATTCTATGCCAAGCATCTCAGCTTTTCTCATCATCCAAATGGGAAATGGTCCGATCCAAACTCAATAAGCTTTGATGTGGAAAAAAAATTCTACATGGCATCTAACCATAGTACCAAAATATCATTTTATTCGCCTGAGATTCGTAAACCCGACAGCTGGATTGTAGACATAGAGAAAACTAAATCAGCAAAAGTAAAGCTTCAGAGGAAAATCAAGACATTCCTTAAGCACCTGATGAAGGAAGCAGACATAAAGCCTGTTCCAAGATTTACCTTAAAGAAGATTCAGGCTTAATCTTTCCTTTTTTTGGGGTGGAGTGAGCGGAAGATAGAATTCCTGAAAAGAAGCTTATACCTTTTGTCCTTACTGTAAACTTTGAGTTTGAATTTCTTTGGTAACCCTCAAAGGTTTGGACTAGGATTGCTGCACTTTGCGAACAATTTTTGTAGCTGAAAAAGTATCAAATATCTGAGGAGTTTAACCGGAATGTCCACTAAATACATTTTTTTAATGGGAGCAGGTGCATCAAGAAAAGCAGGAATTCTGTTAGTTGACGAGATGACAAAAAAATTTGAAAAATATCTACAAAACGAAATTAAAAGAAAACAGCTATCATTAGCTCTTGAAGGGTTAAAAACCTCTATCAAGTCTTCAAAAAAGAAATTCGATGTAGAGATTCTATTGGAGGCGTTGAACAAACTAACTGACCCCAACGAAGTTTGGCAAATTATCAAACCATTGAAAGATGATCCTCACGCAAGAACGTATCCTCAACTAAAAACAACATTAATGAAGTTCATCAGAGATACATGTGAAATAATTCAGGACATTGACTATCTTCGTCCTTTGAAGGGTTTTGTAGATGATACCGGAGAGGCTGGATTAGATGTTTTTACTCTTAATTATGATGGTACCTTAGAGCTAATGTGTGAAGCGTCACAGATTCCAATTCATGATGGCTTCTCACCTGATTGGAATCCAGAAGGGCTAAGAAATCTGAAAAAGGGAATTAGACTCCATAAAATTCATGGTTCGTTATTCTGGTTTAAGGCTGGAAGAAAATATGTAAAGATTCCCCTTATCGGTGTTGATCCGAGAGATCTTCAATACTATACGGGTGACGAGGCTATTGAAACAATCATTTATCCTCTGATTACAAAAGAAATGTATACTGGACCTTTTCCTTGGTTGATACAAGAGTTTAGAACTAAATTATTAGATACAAAAGTGTGTATTGTTATTGGTTACAGCTTCAGAGATGAGGCAATAAGAAAAATTATTTTTGAACAGATGGAAACTAATCCCGAATTATGGTTATATCTAGTGGATCCTATGGGAAACAAACGAAAAGAAATCATTTTACGCTTACATCCTGACTTTTTTGATCGAATAGTGGTCTTAGAATCAAAGTGTGAAAATGCTCTTAAAACAAGAGTTCTCTTTGAAAACATTCGCATGCTTGAAATAGGACGGGAGGAGGAGAAGAAAGCCTATAGTAGTTTACTTAGAGGTTCTCAACTTCGCTCAGAAGATTGGCAAAAATCTATTCAACTTTATAGAAAACTAAAACATTACGATAAGATAAGAGCTATTATTGAAGATGTCCTGGGGTATGAATTTGGAACCCGTTCTCATACGAGTCGTCCCATTGAAAGGATGCTTCTTGACGTTTCAGTACGATTTGGTATAGAATATTTGATTAAAGGGAATAATGAAAAAGCGAAGTTTTGGATAGGTATGTTTCGTGATTATTGGGCAACCCAAGAATACGGTCTCCAAGGTAATGAAACAGGTCTGGTAAAATTGGATCAGTTACCCCATTGGCATAAATCGCATTACACTGTTGACCAAATTTATGAAGATATGTATAAAGACTTGGAAATTGAGGTTAAAGCTGCTATAGAAAAACTTCCAAAAGGTCATAAAGCAACATCAATACTTGAGAAAATTTTACAAAACTTGAGGAAGTATTGGCAAGCATCGCAGTCTGGTGCTTTAAACAGATATTTTGATTTTGTTGTTTCTAAAAGTGGTCGAAGTCTCTTCAAACTTTCAACAGAATTAATCAACTTAATAGACCAATGAATTGGTATGTGTGTGTGCGGGTCTGAGAAAATGAGAATCATAATACCAGATATGGGTCATGGAAATTGTGTGGGATTATTCAACGGAAAAGTACCGCCTCTCCTTATTGATTGTGGAACTAGAAACAGTGAAAAAGAAATTAATTTTCTCAATCATATTGATGCTCAGTTAAAGAAAACCCAAACCGGAGATTTGGTAATTACTCATTATCATTTTGATCATTATAGTTTGATTAACAAATTCTCGAATGATTTTTTTAATAATATCTACTTACCTGCTTTGCCACATTATAGTGCGACAGCGGATGCAATGCTCCGTTATCTCTCTGTTGCTAGCGTCTTGGCTTATCAAGATTTTTACCTTACTCCGATAATTGCGTCACGTACGAAAAATGTCCAACCTTTGGTCAAGGATCAGTTATTTACTGCACTTGATAGAAATTGGGAGGTTTTATGGCCAGACTATACTGTAATTGACACTAGGAACAAAAGGCGAGTTAAAAAATTTCTAGGCGAAATTGGAAGAATAGTAGAGAAACTGACTCCCGAAGAACTGGAAGAGTTCGAGAAAACATATGCTAGCCTTAGCAGAGTTTTTTCAGAACAATCACAATAACATAATCTTTGTTGCAAGAACTGACTTTCTTGTTTCGATTAAATGCTCTATTGGGTTTTTTGCAGGGGTCTTTATAAGAAATTTCTTTGCTGCCCTCATCAACACCAATGTGAACATTGATGTTGCATTTCAAGGAATAATTGGTCTTTGTTTATTCATGCTTTTAATAATGCTTACGGATACATATTCCCAAAAACAAGCTGCAGCAATACATATGTCTCCAAAATGGAGAATAGGATTTTACTCACTTATGTCATTAGCGGAAACGTTTTCACTCTCTCTTGGTCTCGGATTATCAGATTTTATGGTTAAAATTATAGTGCTTTTAAGTATGGAAAGATTACTAAGTTCTTTTGTAGACCAATCCAATCAGAGACATTCATTGATTAATAAGATTTCAAATATCAGCTCAAGCCTATGTCGAATCGAAGAAAAGATTTGGAATGGATTTCTTGAATCCACCACATTATCAAAAGGACTAACATATGGTTTCTTTTTCACTCTTCTATGGGCCCTCTTCGCAATCAATTCTCCATTTTTCGAATACACTTTGCCTCAGTTCTTGTTTCTTGTGAGCATTCTACTTGCCTGTTTTGCAGCTTTTATGGTGCGAGTCTCGTCACCCTTGTCAAAATTTGGAATTATATATGTTGCAGTACCTGTAATAAGCTGTTTTTTCTTGATTTTTCTCGACCCAAGTTCACTTCCATTGAAGAACGCACTACTGAGTGTACTTACAAATTTACATCCAAATCTTCCAGAATGGTGGATTGCGAAGACAGCAGTTCTCGTAGCGACCACCTGTTGCTTTTACTTCCTAATTGAAGTGCTTCTTAACCTTTATTTTAAACCCAAATATCTTGACCATTATTTTAACAAAAGGTTATTTTTAGCTATCAGATGGACACTTATTCGAAATATAATTATTGGAGTTTTGTGGGTAGTAATAACTTCATTAATTATTTCAATTGAAATCATAGATCTTACATTCATCTATGGTGTAAGTAGTGATATGTTCTTGGTTATGCTGCTTCCTCCACCGATAGGTATGGTTATACTCATTAGGGTGCTATTTGCTAGCAAAAATATTTAGACAATAGTGAATAGTTTGGCCACTAAAGAAGAAAAGAAACTACTTTCATCAGCGAAATTTTGGGATTTGGTCTTTTTTCAAGAAACGAAGTGCGCGCGGAGTGAGATGTAACAATAAACTATGTTGAAACACCCGAAAAAACACCCGAAAACGCTCCGAATTCTCTTTTTTAGAAAAATGGCAAAAAGACAATGTATAACAATGTTAAAAAGTTGGTGCAACCGTTTTTTAACAATAAATCTTGTATGTAAATTTCATTATTTCATTGAACGGGAACTGAATGACAGGGTGACAAGTGAAACCGAAAACAAATATGAACGGTACAGAATCAGAAACAGCCAGTTTTCATGTTGGATGCAAAACGATCTTTTCAAATGTTCCGCAAATACCGGAATAAGTACAACTACGGAAACAGCCGAAGCGACAAATTCCGAGTGTTACTTTATGAATTGCAGAAACTAGATGAAAAAGGAGTTAACTTCGAGAATCCAATTCAAATCCCTGCGCGCATCCTCGTGGGCAAGCATAACAAGAAATAGATTTTGAAAAATTTTTGCAAAGGACTTACTGCTTGATATTGGATTAACGTTTGAAGCTGTGGAACAGTTGGAATATTAGGCTCTTGCATTTTCTTCGTCAATTCAGCGGATTCTAATTGGACTCATGATTCTTCAATTAACTTTGTTTGCACGCGCATTCATGAACGCTAGATAAGCGTATTGTAATTAGTTTTCTTGGCTTTCGTATTCTATTGTAGCCGGACCCCCTTCAATTTGATAGCTGAGAACATCCCTGAGTATTCGATGCGTGCGCAAATTAAGCAGTGGTTTTAGCTAATGATATCAAGGTTAAAGTCGGTAAATGTAGTCATTCACTAAGCTAGTGTCTACTCGCGCCACAGTGGGCAAATTCTTCACTTCCGCTAATAATTCGACAAGGGATTTCATGTTTTTTACCGCTACAACTGCAAAAACGTCAAAATTTCCCGTTACCTTTCCGATTATGAATACATTTTTTAGTTTTTTGAGGTAATCTATTGTCGTTGATCTTTCGTGGTTTGCCCTGTTCTTTATCAGAAAGAAAGCTTGACTTTCGTACCCTACTTTTGAAAGGTCGATTGCTATTGAACAGCGAATGATTGTTCCTTCTTTTTTCATTTTTCCATATTTTATCCTAACTGTCTCGGGTGAAATACCCATTTTCTTCGCAATCTTCCTGAAAGATTTTTGAGAATCCTCCATTAATTCTCTTATTATACACATCTCTTTTTCATCCATTTTTATCAGGCCTGTGTCGGTTGGATGTCAAGATTTTCTGGAAAGCATTGCTGCTCACCTATAAAAACGTCTAAGCTGACACTTTGTACTCCTTGGAGTTTCTTTATATTTTGTACTAATGTGTCTATCTCCTTCAGATTTCTTCCACACATTCTGACAACTAAATCAAACTTCCCAAAGGAGTGAACAACATGAATTACACTGGGTTGTTCTTTGATGAAATTGTAGATTTTGGACTCTTGTGAAGCATCAGTAATGATTCCAAGACCTGCTGATTGCTTGTAGCCCAGAGTTTCTAGTTTAACAGTTAATGTTGTTCCCAAGATCACTCCAGTTGTTTTCAGTCGTTCAATTCGTTTGATTGCAGTATTATATGATATTCCGCAGTTTTTTGCAATAGTTTTCATATTTGTGCGTGCATCTTCCAATAAAATTTTTATAATCTTGACGTCAATTTCGTCGATTTTTGTTTCGGAGTTCATGTTTTTTCTGTTCTGATTGTGCATTCCTATCTACTAATAAGTTTTGCTTATGGGAAGTGTTTCTAACATTTGTTGTTATGCATCTCTTTTTTAGGCGAACATGCAGCTAACAAATTCATTGAAACACATATTGTGGAAAAAGTTAAATATGTGAATGGAGGATAAACAACTTTGACAAAAAAAATTGGAGAAAAATGGAAAATGTATCAAGATTTGATTGAAAAAACAGTAAAAAGCAAATCTAAAACAGTCGCTATCTCTTTGGTTCTTGTGTTAATTATTGCTATTGCATTAACAAATTTGTTGCCCGTTACTGCTACTGTGATTTATGGACCAGACATTGAAAGCACTGCCTACTTGTCCCTTAGACCTGACCCTGTAGGAGTTTACCAGCAATTGCTGGTTAACGCATGGGTTGTACCAGCACCGCCAAGATATTCTGATATCTACACAATGGGATCAATTCCCCCTGGCCAAACTTGGATGAATGGTATACAACATACAAATTTCATGTTCAACTTCACTGACCCTGATGGAAACGTTGACACGATTGGTCCAATCACGTCCGATGGTCCTGGAACTTGTTGGATTACTTATATACCCGACCAAGTTGGCACTTGGACCTGCAAGTTTGACTTCCCGGGAACGGAATACTCAGGAGACTTGTTGGATGACGCGTCCTTTTTACCAAGCGATGTCGAAGTAGAGTTTGTTGTACAGCAGGATCCGATACCTTCGTGGCCCGCAGCTCCACTTCCAACTGAACCTTGGGACTTTCCGGTAAACCCAGAGAACAGAGAATGGGCCTCGATTACGGGGCCTTACCTTATGCCCACTGGAGGTAATGGGATGGGATACGATTCCACTGGGTCTCGCTTTAATCCATATACCAGAGCACCAAACTCTGCCCACGTAAATTGGAAGCTCCCGTCGACCAGTGGTGTTACCGGTCTAGTCGGAGGAATGTGGGGTGAAACGGTAACATACAGCGGCAGCGGCCCATCGATTAACGTTGTCATGGCTGGAAGAGCATATTACCAAGCAGGCGGTATGATCTATTGCGTGGATGTACATACTGGAGAACAACTATGGACAACTCCTGGCGCATATTCATTCGGCTTGATTGAAGGCACATCGACAACAAACCAACAGCCAGTATTGGTGAGTTGTGGATTGGCTGACACTTTTGGATCTCCCAGTCCACTTAAGCTTGTCAAGTATGATGCGTTAACTGGAAACAAGTTACTCGACATGACGATTGACGATACACCGGGATCCCTTTGTTTGCTATGCGGTCACGATTACCAATATGCTTACGTTGTAGAAGTTCCAGCTGCAAATTGGACAACAGGTCCGGGCAATTGGCTTAAGGTGCGAATCACTGGAACCGATACTGGTGACAGAGTAGCCTATAACGTACCTTATACATTTGGTGGCGCTGTAGATTGCGGAGTTTGCCTCTATAATGACATTCTCGTCGTTATTCACTTCCCCGGCTACGGCGTCTTCTCTGGAGCTATTAACACGACAACAGGAGAAGTGCTGTGGAGGGAACCAGTAGAAGGTATAGAAGCAAAACCAGAGCACGTTGTATCCGTAAATGGAATAATGTACATTGCCTCATTAAACAGAGTCTGGAGGGCACTCGATATGAAAACTGGGAATCAGGTATGGATAAGTGAGCAAGCAGATTTTCCTTGGGGTGACTTCTGGGCTTACGGTCATGCCGCTGCTTACAACATGGTTTACGGGATAGGCTACGATGGAGTATACGCTTTTAACCAAACGGACGGCTCAATCGTCTGGCATTACCAAGCACTGCCGCCAGAATATGGTAAATTGGAAACTCCATATAATCAGTATGTATTCGGCTCTAATGATCCTATTGTTGCTGACGGAAAAGTCTTCGCGCCTAACAGCGAGCACACTCCAACATTATACTATAGGGGGGAAAGGCTCCACGTCATCGACGCTTACAACGGAAATCCCCTATGGAGCATAATGGGCTATTACACAATGACCGCTGTCGCACACGACACCCTCTTCGCAACCAACACATATGACGGATGCAGCTACGCCTTCGCAAAAGGTGAAACTGCCACAACAGTCTCAGTGCAAGATAATCTCGTCGCGAAAGGAGAAAGTATCCTCATCGAAGGAACTGTTTTGGATATGTCTCCTGCGCAGGAGGGCACTGCAGCAGTATCTGATGCTAGCATGAGCGATTGGATGGAGTACCTGCACATGCAGCAGCCATTGCCTATGGACGCTACAGGTGTTGCAGTGAGTGTGAATGCGGTTGATCCGACCGGAGCCTATGTCCATATTGGAACGGCGACAAGCGACACTGATGGTAAGTACGCCCTTTTGTTCACTCCCACCCTTGAAGGCGCATATAGAATCATCGCTACCTTCGAAGGCTCAGAATCCTACTACTCGTCACATGATACAGCATACTTAGGAGTGGGACCAGCAGCAGCAACTGGAGGACCAATAGAACCCGAGGAGCCGACTGAAGCTCCAACTGAGCAACCGACCGAACAACCAACTGAGCAGCCAACAGAACAACCCACAGAACAGCCAACTGAAGGGCCAACAGCTGAACCTACCGAAGCACCTTTGATCAGCACAGAAGTAGCCATCATAGCAGCCGTTGTAGTTGCCACAATCATCGGCATAGCAGCATACTGGATACTCAAAAAACGAAAATAAACCAATTTCCCTCCCTTTTTTATGGGGAGATAAGCATTGGAAGAGAGGGGCTGAAAAGGCTCCATCACGGGAAAATGAAACTAACCCAAAGCGATAGCTGTTTGGTTGAGTTTTCATTTTCTCTCTCCTGAAATTCCCGTGAAGGAGCCTCAGCAAACCCCGTTTCTTTCACAATCTAAGACTTTACAAATAGATTCAAAAATTAACTTTCATCTTCAAAAAAAGAGGGGATTTGCGGGAGATTGTGGAGATGTCTCCAACGTTTAAGGAACAACCATTTCCATAACGTTTTCACTGTTTGTTCCACTTTTGACATGCGCTTCACTTAGGCTTTCTGAAATACCAATCCTCTTCATCTTTGTTGTCCGCAATTTTAGGTTATGAACTGTTTTGGTTTGTTGTTGCCGTAAACCTGATTGCAGAGTTCTACGTAGCGTTGAGTTGTAAGTAAATTTTTGTGTTCCATCAAAGTTTTAACGTGTAGGATGTCTTTGGTTCTGTGGTATTCCCTTAGAGCTTTGCATTGGCGGTTCAGGAAGTTGTAGAATGGATGCGAGGTGGTTGAGGGAACCAAACATCATCTATTAGGGAGAATTCTGTTCGGTCAACACCTGGTAGGCTGTTGATGTCATTCACTAATGCAGTAAAATCTTTCAGATTCCTAACTGCTGCTTGGGTAAACACATTAAACTCTCCGGTTATTTCAGTAATCGCGAATATGTTTCGAAACTTTTTCAAAGAGTTTATCAGTTCTTGCTTATCAACGTTTTTTGAACACTTTATCATTAAAAAAGCTATTGAATGATATCCGAGTTTTGAGATGTCGACTGATATTGAAGATCGTAAAATTACCCCTTCATCTTTCAATTTTCTATATCTCTTCTTGACTGTTGTAGGTGAAATACCCAGTTTCTTTGCAATTTTTGAAAAAGGCATTTGGGCGTCTTTTTTTAATTCGTTCAGGATGTAAGAATCGATTTTTTTCATTTATGTCAAACTCCTGTTGGCTGCAAAACGAGGTTTTCCAAAGTGAAGTGTGGATCGTCAAGCCAAATATTGACCTCAACGCTCTCTACTCCCCTCAAGTCTTTTATAAATTGAATTTTTTTATCTAAATCGTTCATGCTTTTAGCAAAAATACCAGTAATTAAATCATAATACCCGATACTTCGAAAACACCCGTATTGGCTCTGCAGTTGAATAGATTGACAAATTTCGGATTTGTACAGCGGTCTCACTTTTACTCCTATGAGTGCAAAAAACAAAATAGCTCTTACTTTCAAGTTGATAAAAGATGCTGTTCCCGTTATTATGCCCTCGTTTTTGAGGCGTTTAATGCGCTTGGATATTGCAACAGCCGATACCTCACAGTCTTTTGCAATTTCTTTGAGGCTTGTGCGCGCATCTCTTATCAACGCTCTTAAAATTTTCACATCAATTTCATCAATCAAAATATCAGTCACACATTTCCTTAGTTGTTCTTCGTAACAATAAATGCTTTTCTCTCACTCAACCGCTATAATCTTTTGATTCAATTCATTACAAAAAGATAACCTCAAACACGTTTACGGTTTGTTTTTTCCATAGTTTATCAGGAATTATGGAAAATATTAAATAGCCAATCAATGAACTGGGCTGTGTAAAGAAGTAAAAGGAGAAAAAAGAAAAAATGTCAAAAAATTCTGTTATGAACAAACACAAAAATATCGCTATTGCTTTGATTCTAACATTAACTATTTTTACTGCACTCGTCAGTATCGTGCCATCCGCTACTGCTCAGAAGATAACAACCTACGCCTACCTTAGTATAATTCCGGAAACTCAAGAGTTTGGCAAGTCCGTTTTGATTAACGCATGGGTTTCACCTCCACCGCTAATGATTCCAGGAACAATGGCGGGTGAACCCCGTACTGGATACATGATCACCATCACTAAGCCCGACGATAGCACGGAAACCCTAGGGCCGTTCACGTCCGACGGCCCCGGAACAATGTGGACATTATACATGGCAGATTCAATCGGCACATACAGTGCTAAATTTTCTTGGGCTGGAGACGACAACTTTGAAGGCATCGAATCCCAAAGCGTAACGTTCACCGTACAGCAGGACCCAGTGCCTACATACCCTGCAGCTGAACTTCCGACAGAGTATTGGGAGCGTCCAATATCAGCAGAGAACAGAGAATGGGACCAGATATCAGGAGGTTGGCTAATGGGTGGTTTCTCGCAAGGAACTGGGTACAATGGCTCCGGTAGTAATTTCAATCCCTATACCACAGGGCCAGAATCTAGCCATATACTATGGAAAAAAGATACTGGCATAGCAGGCCTCGTCGGAGGGGACTATGGCAGTGTGTTTAGCAGTTCCGGCGTGAGCACACCAGTTATCATGTTAGGGAGAATCTACTGTGTATTAGGTAATAATCTATGTTGTGTAGATCTGCGAACCGGACAAGAGTTGTGGAAGGTTGAGTTGCCTCCTGGAGGACAATTTTCAAATTATGTCGGTATGCCAATGGTAAATGGTGTAACAGGTTGGTCACAGGGAGGCATATGGATTGTCAGCTATTTTGGTATAACCCTGTATGATGCCTATACCGGTGCTGTCAAGCAGACCTTCACACAGGAACCAGGCACAGTAATTCCTAGCACTGCTCCCGCATACACGACTGCGATAGAAAACATCCCAGGTACGGGACAAATGTACCTCTACCTTATTCCAGGAGAGGGTCATATTGACGACCCTTTTTTCAACCAAATTCTGAAGTGGGATGCAACCAGAGCGGCCACTCTAGGAGGGAGCTTTGAAGACAACATAGTATGGAACATAAATTTCACGACAGTTGCACCCGACCACGTGGTTTTCATAAACGTTGTGGAAGATACTGTTGTTGCAAGTGGATATACATTGAAGTTTGGTTTTGACAAGGAAACAGGGGAAGAGATGTGGAACGCAACAACAATCTATCAGCAGATAGATGGTCGTACCTCAGGGTATGGACAAATTTATTATTGCAGTGTGGATCGGAGTTGGCGAGCCTACGATGTCGATACAGGGGAAGAGATGTGGACAAGTGAACCTGCAGAATATCCGTGGGGCGCTTTTTGGGCCTATGAATCAGTAACAGCTTACGGCAACATCTACGCAGGAGCCTACGACGGATACTTGTACTGTTATGACGCTGATGATGGGCATACAGTGTGGAAATACTACAGTGGAGACACACCTGAAACCCCCTATGGTACGTGGCCTATGTGGGGTCACCCGGTTGTTGCCGACGGAAAGATATACGACAGCACGACTGAGCACTCTCCCACTAACCCAGGTTTCCCCAGAGGGTTTAGACTGTACGCCCTCGATGCCTATAATGGAGATTATATATGGAGTATAGCGGGGTCTTTTTCAACGGTCAATATCGCTGAAGGCACGCTTTTAGGACTCAACGATTACAATGGGATTCTATACGCTTTCGACAAGGGCAAAACGGTAACAACAGTCACGGCTTCACCGAAAATTATCGCAGACGGATCAAGTGTGTTAATTGAGGGCACAGTCATGGACCTGTCACCTGCGCAGCCTAACACTCCAGCTATATCTGATGAAGACATGAGCGAGTGGATGGAGTACCTACATATGCAGAAGCCAATTCCAGAAGAAATACTTGGAGTTGATGTGTCATTAGATGCTATTGATCCGAACGGCACCTGCATACACATTGACACAGTTACAAGCGACATGAGCGGCTTTTACAGTTACATGTGGGAGCCAGAAGATGAAGGCAAGTACACCATAATAGCCACGTTCGAAGGATCCAATTCTTACTGGAGCTCATATGCAGAAACCGCTGTGGGAGTAGGACCGGCAGCAGCCGCTGGAGCGACGTTCGAGCCTGAACCAACGGCTGAACCAGGAGCACCTTTGATCAGCACTGAAGTAGCTATCATAGCAGCTGTTGCGGTTGTCGCAGTCATCGGCATAGCAGCCTACTGGGCACTCAAAAAACGAAAATAAACCATTTTCCCTCCCTTTTTTATGGGGAGACAAGCATCGGAAGAAAAGGGGCTGAAAAGGTTCCATCACGAAAGAATGAAACTAATCCAAAGCAATAGTTTGGGATGTTTTTCATTCTCTTTTATCTCCTAGATTGCCCGTGAAGGAACCTCAGCAAACCCCATTCTTTCACAATCCAAGACTACATAAATAGATTCGATAATAGCTTTTTTCTTTAAAAAGTGGAAGATGCGAGAGGTCTATAGCTTTTACTTGGGGCATCTCCAACTTACGTTTGAGGATTAAAATTTTATTCCTAAATCCAAATATTTTTTCACTAACTTCTCTAAATCTGCCGAATTTTTTGTTTCAATTCATTACGAAAAGATAACCCCAAACACGTTTACGGTTTGTTTTTTCCATATCTTATCAGGAATTATGGAAAATAATAAATAGTTAATCAGTGAACTGGGCTGTGTAAAGAAGTAAAAGGAGAAAAAAGAAAAATTGAAATCACTAAAAAACCTCGGTACAAGCAAACCGAAAATTCAAAGAAACAAATTGGTTTCTATTGCTTTCGTTCTAACTTTGACCGTTGCTATGTTAGTAACCTGTTTGCCATTCGCTACTGCTCAGCCACCGGGTCTCATGTTGTTAACGACGTTTGAGACGATCATAGGGGAGAATACGCCTACGCTGATAAATTGGCGCCCTATGCCTGACGTGTTCAAGCTTCCTCCATACGACACCGTGACTTCAGCTTGGGCTAATGCAACAGTTACTTTCACAAGACCTGACGCAACAACCGATGTTGTAAACGGCCCCTTCACTGTTACCACTCCAGGGTACGGAAGAACCGATAGAGACTTGGAATTGGTTTACACGCCCGACATGACGGGTATGTGGACTGTCAATTTCACTTGGCCTGGGGACGGTACATATCCACCTGTTACTCAAGTGGACACATTTATCGTAGGCGAACACTTGCCTATGCGAGACCTTTTTGCCATGCTTTCCATTAGGCCTTACCCTGCTGTAGGGCTTCTTCAAGAAGTGCTAATTAACGCATGGGTTACACCTCCACCGGAAACCGACAAAGCATATTACAGAGATTACACGTTTACTTTCAGAGACCCCAATGGACAAGTCGCATACACTTTTTCGATGGATTCTGAGCACACAGGATCCGTTTGGTTCATCTATATATTTGACCAACTCGGAGATTGGACTGTCGAGTTCAAGTTTGCTGGTGATCACCGTAGTAAACCTTGCAGCGTAACACGAACAATCACGGTACAGGAGGACGCGATACCCTACCCAATTGATGAGACTCCGCTTCCAACAACCGAACCATTAACCTTCCCCATAAATGTCTTCAACAGAGAATGGCGCAACATTGCAGGACCATGGTACGCGGATGGCTACAATGCTTCTGGCGGCAATTGGAATCCGTATACTCAAGCGCCGAGGAGTTCCCACATATTATGGAAGCTCCCGCCGTTAAGCGGTGTGGGCGGCTTCGTCGGAGCTACAGACGCGTCGCCTGGAATAACAACCGGCAACATTTACAGCAGTACTGCTCCGGCATCTGCGGGTGGAATATTTGGTGGAAGTGGCATTGGCACAGTTATGGCTGGACGAGGATATTACAATGCTGAAGGCATGATTCATTGCTTAGATATGCAGACTGGAGAAGAGCTGTGGAGCGTGCCCGGAAGTTTCGATACCGGCGCAGCAAGAAGCAGTGCAGGCCTGTTTGGGCTCGGCGAAGGATCACCGGAGCCTGTGCTATACTCTTTTGGCGATAGGTTCGTAGTGTACGACGGTTTGACTGGAGCAACGATTCTTGATGTGGAAGGCATGCCCCCGCCTCCTCCCCCTGGCATGGATCCCTTCTTTGCCATGATTATGGCCCTTGTGGGACAGCAGACACTCTTCGAAGATCCCTATGTTTACGCCCAAATAGGTACCCGCCTGATATGTTGGACCACAGAAGGGAATGCAGAGAACTTCACTGACAGAGTGGTGTGGAACGTAACCTCGCCTTTCCACGGCACAGGTCCCCTTGCTGGTCCCTTGCTGATCCAAGACGGCGTGCTTATCGGACAGTTTGATGGTGATGCACAGTTAATTGAAGTTCTTACGGGTGTTGACGCAGCGACTGGTGAGTTACTCTATGAATACCCCGTACTTGATAGAAGCGATACTAGCACATGGTATACTCAACAAGGTCCAGCTCAGGCCAGTGGATACGGCTTATTCTATCGAGCCGCCGTTCCCATAGTGAATGAAGGTCGTGGATATGTCGCTTTCAATGCTTCAACAGGAGAACTGGCTTGGGTCAGCGAGCAAACTGACTATCCGTGGGGTAACTTCTGGGCTTATGGCCACGGTAACGGCTACGGGATGATTTACGGACTTGGCTATTCTGGAGTGTACGCCTTCAACGTCACCAACGGAGACATCGAGTGGCATTACCAAGCACTCGGCTCTGGGATGGAAACGCCTTACAACCAGTGGCCGTTCGGTTCTGTTGGTCCTGTTATTGGCGGCGGTATCGTCTTTGCACCTAGCACCGAGCACACTCCAACACTATATTACAGAGGGACAGAGCTACATGCTATTGACGCTTTCAACGGCGAGAAAGTATGGAGCATAATGGGCTACTATGATCCAAGCGCGGTCGCTTATGGCATACTCCTCGCAACAGAAACTCCAAGCGGGTACACATACGCTTTCGGCAAAGGCGAAACCGCCACAACAGTCTCAGTTTCAGACAAAGTCGTAGCGAAAGGCTCCACCCTGCTGATTGAAGGCACTGTTTTGGACATGTCACCAGCACAGGAGGGCACTGCAGCAATATCTGATGCCAGCATGAGCGATTGGATGGAGTACATGCACATGGACCAACCATGTCCAGGCGACGCAACAGGAGTTCCAGTCACATTGACGGCTGTGCGTACAGACGGCACATGGTTCGACCTTGGCACAGTAACAAGCGACATGAGCGGCTTATACAGCGCACTATGGACACCAACAGAGGAGGGCGCGTACGCCATCATCGCATCCTTCGCAGGCACCGAATCATACTATGCATCATACGCAGAAACAGCAGTAGGAGTGGGACCAGCAGTAGAACCGGGAGGGCCGATCGAGCCTGAACCAACTGCACCACCCACAGCACCCCCGACAGCACCACCCACTGCACCTCCAACTACACCACCAACAGAACCACCAACCGCGCCACCAACGGCTGAACCTACAGAGGCACCTCTAATCAGCACAGAAGTAGCCATCATCGCAGCAGTCGCAGTTGCCACAGTCATCGGCGTAGCAGCCTACTGGATACTCAAAAAGCGAAAATAAACCAATTTTCCCTCCCTTTTTTTATTGGGAGACAAGCATCGGAAAGAAAATGGGGGCTGAAAAGGCTCCAGCACGGGAAAATGAAACTAACCCAAAGCGATAGCTGTTTGGTTGAGTTTCCATTTTTCTCTCTCCTGAAATTCCCGTGAAGGAACCTCAGCAAACCCCTCTTTTCGGTAGCTACAACACCAGAAAAAGAGTTAGCGACAACAAAAAGGCTAGAGGACTTTAGAAAAAGTACTGATGTTCGATGGTAACGTGAAGATGTTTATAGATTATTGCTGATCTTTTGGTAGTCTATCAAAATTTTTGACGCGTGTTTTTCTATTCTGATTGTGCATTCCCGTCTACTGATAAGTTTTGCTTATGGGAAGTGTTTCTAACGTTTGTCGTTATGCATCCCTTTTTAGGCGAACATGCAGCTAACAAGTTCACTGAAACACATATTGTGGAAAAAGTTAAATATGTGGATACTAGATAAACAACTTTGCCAAAAAAAATTGGAGAAAAATGGAAAATGCATCAAAAATTAATTGAAAGAACAGTGAAATGGCAAACAAAAAAAGCATTAATTGCAACTGCTTTTACTCTGATGCTGACAATCGCTATACTGATTACAAATCTGCCCATTGCTACTGCTAAAAAGGCAGAAACAATTGCCTTCATGTCTCTCAGACCTAACCCTATAGGACTTAACCAGCAATTGCTGGTTAACGCATGGACCTCACCAGCACCCCCAGAAAATTTTTCGGTTCCAGGTCCCATAAAGCCGGGTACTCCTCGTACTGGCTACATGTTTTACATCACGGACCCTGATGAAAACGTTGACACTATTGGGCCGATCACGTCTTATGGTGAAGGAACATGCTGGTTCACGTATATGCCTGACCAAGTCGGCGAATGGACTATCAGGTTCACCTGGGACGGAGATGATTTATACACAGCTACCGATATCCAACATACACTTGTTGTACAGCAGGATCCGATACCTTCGTGGCCACCAGCAGAACTTCCAACTGAACCTTGGGACTTTCCGGTAAATCCTGAGAACAGAGAGTGGGCCTCGATTATGGGCGGTTGGTGGGAGCCCATAGGGGGAAATTTACTGCCGCGGGGATACGATTCCAGCGGAACCCGTTGGAATCCCTATACCCAAGCGCCAGAATCCTCTCACATACTATGGAAGTTACCAGCGGTCAGCGGTGAGGCAGGCCTCGTCGGAGAACCATATGGCCAAACTACCACCTACAGCGCAAACGCTGCTTTGGTTAGCGTGGTTATGTGTGGAAGAGGCTATTACAAAACAGGCGGCATGATACACTGTATTGACATAAATGCTGGAGAAGAACTGTGGGCTACGCCTGGTAGTTACAGCGTAGGTACTATTGACTACACAGATGGAGCATTCAATCCGGTACTGTTTGACTTTGGCAGTGGCGACAAGTTTATCAAGTATGATGCCCTCACCGGGGCAGTACTCCTCAACATCACAGGCGTCTCTGGTTTCTGTGATAATCCCTTTATCTCGGGAACGGAATACTGTGGGTTCGTTAATCCATACGTGTACATCAGGCAGTCGGCGGGTACCAACTTCTATCTTCTAAAGTTGGATACATCAGGAACTTCACCCGACATTGAAAGCAGAATAGTGTGGAACGCCAGCATTCCAATAGGCGTCTTCGACCCCGCAGATTGGGGCAAAACTGTGTATTTTGGGTTTGGGATTGTCATTGATGGAGACGTGTTATTTTACGGACTCTCAAGGTACAGCGACGCTGCTGCTTTTAACACGACAACTGGGGAAGTATTATGGAGCAAACCTATTATTTGGGACCCGGAAGTTGGGGATGAAGTGTTAATGTTCGAAGGTAATCCTATGATGTTGGGAGCTGCATATGGAAATGTGTACATGCCACAGGTGGGTCGGCAATACCGAGCAGTCAATTTGACGACAGGAGACAATGCGTGGCTCAGCGAACTAACGGATTATCCTTGGGGTAACTTCTGGGCTTACGGTGTAGGCATTGGTTATGATCAAGTTTACGGTATGAGCTATGCTGGGGTATACGCCTTCAACGCATCCACAGGAAAAATCAATTGGCATTATAGCACAGGCGACTCTGGAATGGAAACTCCCTATGGCACGTGGCCGTTCGGTTCCGCTGGCCCTGTTGTTGCTGACGGAAAAGTCTACGCACCCACAACCGAGCATAGTCCAACACTTTACTACCGTGGTCAACAGTTACATTGTATCGACGCTTACTCGGGAACTAAAGTATGGAGCATAATGGGCTATTACGCAATGAGCGCTGTCGCGGAAGGCAAAGTCTTCGGAACCAATGCATATGACGGATGCAGCTACTGTTTTGGTAAGGGTGAAACTGCCACAACAGTCTCAGTGCAAAATAATCTCGTCGCGAAGGGAGAAAGTATCCTCATCGAAGGAACTGTTTTGGATATGTCTCCAGCTCAGGAGGGCACTGCAGCAATATCGGATGCTAGCATGAGCGATTGGATGGAGTACCTGCACATGCAGCAGCCATTGCCAATGGATACTACAGGTGTTGCAGTGAGCATAAATGCGGTTGCTCCGGACGGACAGTATATCAATATTGGAACGGCGACAAGCAACACTGACGGTAAGTACGCCCTTTTGTTCACTCCCACCCTTGAAGGCACATATGAAATCATCGCTACTTTCGAAGGCTCAGAATCCTACTACTCGTCACATGTTACGACATACTTAGGAGTGGGACCAGCAGCACCAACAGAACAAATAGAGCCTGAACCAACGCCTGAACCAGAAGCACCCGTGATCACTACTGAAGTAGCCATCATAGCAGCCGTTGCGGTTGTCGCAGTCATCGGCATAGCAGCCTACTGGGCACTCAAAAAACGAAAATAAACCAATTTTCCTCCCTTTTTTTATGGGGAGTAATGCATTGGAAGAGAGGGGCTGAAAAGGTTCCATCACGAAAGAATGAAACTAACCCAAAGCAATAGCAGTTTTGGATATTTTTCATTCTCTCTTATCTCCTAATTTGACCGTGAAGGAACCTCAGCAAACCCCGTTTCTTTCACAAGCTAAGACTCCATAAACAGATTCGGAAATTACTTTAATCTTTAAAAAAAGTGGGAGTTTGCGGGATTTTTTTTGCGCGCGCGCATACTTAGAAATTATATCGGTCGCACGCACGCATAGCGCACATCTCAAAAATTGACCAAAGTTGACACTATGGTCAATTTGAAGCCTTACTTATGACCCTGTTTAGCAAGCGCAATTTTAGAAGCGCGCACGCGCCAATTAACATTTAGATATATTTCTAAATCTTCAAAAGAATTTTAAAACTAAAAAATTCATTTATACAAGTGGAAAATTGTTTGGAATACTTATTAACGTTGGTTCTAATAGTACAAATCCTAACGGTAGAGGAAGAATTTTTGAAGATCAGACCTTTGAATATTTACCTATACCTGAAAGTGAAAAAACGAGGCAAAAAGTGCCAACCTATCATCAACTCGGTTTTGTGAATGTAGAATTTCCAGATTTGCCAGTCCATATCGACCCGTCATTTGAAAATTTCACTTATGGTCATGTCAGAAGAGGATTCGGCGACATTGGCAACATATTGAGACTGACTGAAGACGATGTGATTTTTTTCTTTGCTACTTTACAAAGAGGAAAAACATGGTTTCCGTTTATCATAGGATATTTCAGAAATCTTAAGATCCATGACTGCAGAAGGTTATCAACAAAGGAGCTTTTCAGTCTGAAATTGAGGGGATTTGGAGACAACGCACATTTTAGAAGGCTAAATCCTTCTGTTGATTTGTTAATTAAAGGTGGGAATGGTTCTTGTCTTCTAAAAAGAGCATTTCCTTTAGCGGAGGATAATAATCAGCGAGAACTAAGGAACATATTTAGAGATGATATTTTAACACTAACTGGAAAAAAGATTAAAAATGGGACTCCTTGGTTCAGATGGGTACTACGGAGTGAAAATCCCAATAAATTGATTGAAATAATTTCATAAGCCCATTATAAGAAATACTACATGAGATGGTCTGTTCTTCTTGGTGTCACTGTTCATCTTTGGATTTTTGAACATAGATCCGCCTTAAGATCTTGAGCAACAGCTTGAACAATATCGCCTAATCGAGCCAACAACAGAATTGGTGCTCCAACCGACCATTTCATCAGCTGCATCTTGAACTGCTTTCGGTGTTTTTTGATGCCCCCAGGGGGTTACGCCGATTATTGGTTTCTTCAATTCTTGTGCAATTTCAATTTCTTTTTGAATCCAATAGCTGTGTGGAACATACATTCCAGATAAAATAATTACTGCATGGGTTGGTTTTATTTGGTTATAAAGGGCTTGCACCAATTTCTCTTTATTTTCTGCGTCTTTCGGATCATGTTCAGGAACGCTGTAGTTTGTCCATGAAAATCTTTTTGCAGCATCAAACATGTCAATGAGTCTATAATATTCATCATTATGCGTCCAAGCGTGACTAATGAAGACTCGATAATTCTTGAGCGGCAACATCCACTCCCCCTTACATGTTTAAGTAAACAATAATACGTAATAACCCCTACTTATTGTTTTCTCAGTTTCTCTTTGTGACCACTCTAACGTTCAAAAAGCCTTCTATGATTTTGAAGGGTTGGCTCCTTTCAGGAATTAGTCGGTTATTCGACCTGTACTTTTGAAACATACATCATTATATTTTGGACCCAAATAGTTTTTTGAGCCCTTCCTTTTTCTCTTAATCAATTCTTCAAGAAGCATTTTAGCTTCTCTTCCTTTTATATGCCGATTTCTTGTCATTGAACCAATTTTCTGAACTAAGTTCGAAGCCTCCCAGTAATCCTTATCCTTTTCTGGAAACAATTTTTTTGCCCAATTAACGTCAATTTTTATGGGATCATCTAACAGAAGAAGGGAATCCTCTTTATCCATGACAATATACTCTTCGTCACGATTTATGGCATAAACCCGAAAATATCCAGTAACATATTGTGATTTCTCGATAAAACCTGAGGGGGCATTCTTTTTCCCTATTGTCGTTTTCAGGAAGATAATTGATTTCCCAGGTACAACGTCATATCCTATCTGAAAATGGCAAATTCCATAATTATACGTATAATTACTAAAATCAGGAGTAAATTTGCACGGATGTAGAAGAAACTGTTCTTTTGATACTTCTTTTATTTCCTCATCGAGTCCAACTGAATAATAATGATACCACCAATTGGTCACCTTTGAATACACTTTTGGGAAATCGTTCTCTTGCATTATGTCATCACCAATAGCAAGAATTCAAACATTGCTTAAAAAACTTAATATATGAAAATGTTCAACTTTGTCAATGGTATGCTTTATGAATAATTCTCATAGAGAGGTACAGAATGGCAAAAATTTATTGGTATTACTTTTGCATGCACCAGGTAATTCAGGTCACTCTAATGAGCCAATATTTGGAATGACAAGACTTCAAAAGGAACTGTTTCTTATCCAGAAAAAACTTGAAGAAGAAAGGGTTGAATCCACTTTTAGAAAATATTTGATGGGTCCATACAGTAAAGAAGTATATGGAGAAATAGAACGGTTAAAATCTGAAAATATTATAGAAGAAAAAAGGGAATATTTCAAAGATCGAGGTGTGTATCGCATTTTTAAACTAACGAGGGAAGGGAATCAAGAGGTCATCAATATAACGAAAGACCCTATTACACAAAAGATTATCAAAATAGTCGAGCAGGTTAAGAAACAATACAACCAAATGAATCTTTTTGAGCTGGTGAAATTCACAAATCAAATGTTCTTAAAACATATGGAAAGAACTTGATGGGAATTGGCTTTCAGAGGGAGCGGACAGAATTTAGGTGTTTCCGCTAAGAGATATTCTGATCGAAATAACGAACAAATGTCCACTTAGTTGTCTTCATTGTTCAATTTATGATGCTACGCTCGAAGATAGAGAAATGAAGTTTAAAGATTTCAAGAAAGTTATTGATAGCTATACTTCTTTGAACCCAGAGACTTTACACATTTCTGGAGGTGAACCTTTAGGTCACCCCTCCCTGCTAAAAATGATAAAATATGCTAAAGATAGTGGTCTTGAAGTCAGATTATTTTCATGCGGAATAATTTATGATATATCTCCTGAGAACATTGCTAATAGACTGGTGGATGCGGGAGTTGACAAAATTAGTGTCAGTCTTTATGGATCTAACTCCAATACTCATGAAACGATTACAAGAAAAAAAGGAAGCTTCAAAAAAACCATTCAATTTATTGAAGCTCTTATCAAACAGAACTTGTACACGAAAATAAATTTTGTTCCTATGAAACTCAATTTTGAAGAAATTGATGATTTAGTAGAGTATGCTGTTAAGTTGGGCGTAAATGAAATTAATGTACTAAGATTTGTCCCTCGAGGAAGAGGGATTATTAATCGAAAAAGCCTAACATTAACCAAAGACGAGTTTTGTGCTCTGGTTGAATTTGTTACAAAACAACGAGAACGGAATGACATAAGAGTCAACATAGGGACTCCTTTTGATTTCTGCTTTCTTTTTAATCCATCATACAATCCTAAACAATGTGGAGCTGGTCTGAACCAATGTGTCATAAAACTAAACGGAGATGTTATTCCCTGTCCTGCTTTCACTGATTTGGAAGAATACGTGGCTGGGAACATATTTAGATTATCCATTAAAAAAATATGGAATAACTCAGAAGTGTTTAGTCGTATTAGAAACTTCGAATACAGAGAAATTACTGGCATATGCAAAACATGTCAACATTTTGATTTGTGTAAGGGCCGGTGCCCCGCTCAACGAATTTTAGAATATGGGGACATTTATCAAAGCCCTGATCCATTCTGTCCTAAAGTATTATAAAGATTATTAATCAGACGGGCAGGTAATTATCGATTTAGTATATTCTTGTGATTATATCTGTTTTTTAAAGAGAATGGGGTTCTATTCGTTTTGCAAGCCACATCGCATGTTCTCTACTAATCGTCCTTTCAGTTTCTAAAACAAGTTCTGATAGTTCTTCGTCTCTGGTTATTTCCTTTGCTTTTGTTAAAATGATAGCTAAGTCATGAGAGATAATGGAGTAAGATTGACCAAGTTCACGAAAACGTTTTGAATTCATCCATGTAAGTGTGCCCGCTCCTGCTGTTGTAATTATTCCAATAGGGATAAAGTTTGAATCCGTAAAAGCAATTATAACAATTGCAATGGTTATAGCTCCGATTTGAAGAATCCAGGAGATGAATTGCCAAATCGTTTCCCTTTGTGAATTCCAATTTGCTTTTTTAGTATACCAATTTTTTTGTTTAATAATACGGTTCTTAGTATAGCAATCTTTACGTTCTTGGATTGATTTTTTCCTAATTTGTTTCATAGTTTCAGAAATTTCACTACGCTCAATTGAATTTGTGGTTAATTCACTTATGCAAGATCTATTGTAATGTAGAATTTCTTGTAATCTTTTCAGAAAATTACCATCAGCTTTTAAATCCTCCTCATAAGGTTCCACCTTCATCATAAAACGCCAAGTTTCAGCTTTTACTGATTCAGCTATTGCTCGAGCAGCGAACCAAACATGATCATATTTCTTAATTAAAGTCCAAATCCTTGTGAATAACACAATAAAAAGTAATATAGCTAAGATTACAATTATTTCAACATTTGTAATCCAATCCTGACTTGAAGGAATAGCGCTAACCATTGCAATTATTATCAATAAAATTATTTGACTTTCGATGAGTTGAAAATGTTTCTTTTGGTTTCTAATAGAGCAATTACTGCCTTCCTTATAGAGTTTTGGAAAATCGTCTTTTTTTATTTCCGACAATATGTGTCACTTTTTATAGGAAGGATTTGAATGTTTAACTTCTGTTTTATAAAAATATAAGATTTCGGTTTAGGGATTAGCTATTCTCAATCAAAAAAGGAGGAGTTTGCGGGAAGTGGGTAGGGAGATAACTCCACTTGTCGTGGGTTCAAACTCCCTCTACTTCGGGTTTTGGAAAAACGGTTTCAGAAGCTTCTGGAAGTATCTCTTCCAGGACAAATCGAGAGAAGTATCAGGCATATCTAGGTTTGCTAGTTCTCGACTTGGTTTCATTGGTATTCCAAGATATGCCATCAGGTCTATTTGGTCAAAACCATATTCTTTGACGAGGTGACTAATTCTGTACGTCCTCAACTTGTCTGGGCTGACTGTTAAACCAAACGTTCCTAATTCTTTTTTCACTATCTGGGCTACCCTTTGGCGTGTCAGATCGAAACTGAGCCTGCCATTCTCGCGGATATGCTTCGCAAGATTTAAAGTCCATGGCTCGTAGTCTAATTTGCATGGCAAAGCCACCACCCTGAAATTTTCCCGCTTCGGAGACCCTCGTCTTTTGGCTAAAGGAACATTAATTAGAAGTATGTCAAATTTTTTGCGTCCCGTAAATCGTCCCGTTCCAAAACTCAAATTCGTTCCAAAAGGCCTTGTTTGATGATGCTCTCTTTCCCAAGGTGAAGTCTTTGTAATGACGTCACTAACCCGTGCTGCAGTCAAGTACAACATTATAATTAGGGTCTTATTCCTCACATTCCTGATGTTATCTACAGCTTTGCGAAACTTTCTGAACTCCGGAACATCCAGAACCATACCAAAACATATAACTTGATTGAACTATTTGGAGGTTTTCCAGTTATTCTCCCACTGGAAAGAATCTAAGGAAAACTCGCAAAAATAGCGAGATCTCGTGTATACTAACTAAGTACTTATAATGGGAGAGATACATGCCTCGAGGATTGATTTCTGGAAGCCAGGTAAGCTACAGCGTATCTATAGGGGAAATCAACAGGAAATACTGCTTTGATGTGCGTGGGCTAGTCTCTTGACGTAACGCGGATAACATACCTATCCGCATGAACTTCAAGAATTTTGAGGCTTATGCCAAGCCACGGATAGGTTTCGCCTTGCTTGGGGAAACTGAAGTGTTTGCTGTTATAACTTAAAGGGCCTACTCCTGTATGTACAAGGAAGCCATTTTGGTCTTTGATGAAGGTATATGCCACATCGTTTATTGTTATTTGGGTTGGTTCCATATCAGGAACAACAACACGCTTGCCAGCACCGAAAATAAGGTTTGGATAAAAATAAACCAGAGCAGCAACTAATGCGATTCCAATGATGGTGATGGCAGATGCAACAAGAGTTTTGTTCATAAGTCATTGGTAATCATATTGCTGATATAACATTTACTTACATTTGCTTATGATTACAGATAAGTGCTAAACATAGTGGAGGTTACAGTAAGTAGGATTCCGAATGGTGAAAGTTAAGTTAACGGTAAGCATTCAGCCTGAACTGGTTCATTGGATAGATGAAGAGGTTAAGAAAGGACATTTTGCAGATAGAAGCCACGCAGTCCAATATTCCTTGCTCAAAGTCCAAAAGCTCATGGAAAAAGGCGAAATCAAGTTTTAGATTAAGCACTTATGCGCGCGAAGTCGTTTTAGGTGTTTTATGTTTCTTATATTGTTACATAAAAAAATCTTACAGCTAAAATTCAACCCGATAATTCCGTTGACAGACCCGCAAATTTTTGCTTAAAGTAAAAATCAATCGCGTGAGCAATTCTGGTATTTTTACAATGATTATATCATATCTGCAATCCCATGTTTTCTAATGCTGTCACATGACCAACTTCACACGCACGAAACCATAATTTCAAGATGCCATCGGAATGAATTTCTCGAGTTTTGAGCGAACATAATCCTCATCAATAGGTTCATCATACTTAAAATCAATAACTTCTACACCAAATTTCTTACAGATCTTCCGCTTTTTTTCATCTCGAGCTTTTGTTTTTTTAAATCCAGCCTGACCTCCGAAAAACTCGATGGGTTCATAATGTTGAATACCCATGTATTCGATTCCAAGTTTCAAATGTGGAACATGAATATCGAGTTCTTGACGGTCTAAAAATGCTGGATAAGAGTGATGTATCACATCATATCCCATTTCGGAAAAGATTTTAGAGATGATATTGTATAGAATGGTCTCACTTATCCAACCTTCACCAATTTTAGGTAACCCTTTTTCTTTTCGAAGTTGATTTTCTGCATCTTTAAACCATTCATTTAGAACAATTTTGAAATCTCCTAATTCTAAATAGTTAAAACTGTCTAAATTTATTTTTTCATGGAAAGGAGCTCCACTAAATAAATAAGTATAAGAGTTTTCTTTAAAGGCGAATTCAGTTACCAACGATAGCAAATCAACATCGTTTTTTTCTTCAAATTCTTCAATTAATCCATTAAACCACTCAATTATATATTCTAAATTGTCTAAAACAAGTTTCCGAGGTGTAACACGGTACATACTCACAAGGTCAGTTCCTCGTAAGGGAAGTCCAAGTTTATGCTTTAATGACAGAATAACGTTATCAATATGATTGATTTTTTCTGGGCCAGATCTGGATTCAATGTAAGCCATTGCATTCAGATAATCGGATTGCAATAAATAGACGTCAAAAATCCAACGGGATAAATATTGAACAAAATAGGGTTCGGATTTGTAGGCTTTTTGGAGAAGACGCAGTTGTAAAATAGTTTCTCTTGGCTGGTTTTTTACAGAGCGGATTAAATCATAAGTATAAGTAAACAGATAGCTGATATTTCCTTTCACATCTATTGGAATTCCATGTATCCAATTATGTTTCCAAGTATTGTAGAATTTTTTTTGTTTTTTGTTCATAAATAATTCATTTGAATAGTGTTGTTGAAATTCTGGTACTGGTATTGATTTTTGATTAATTTCTCCTCGAGCCCACAGCGGAAAAACTATATTTTCTGTATATTCAGGGATAACCATACTCCGTCTAGTTTTGACAAATCTTGATGAGTTACTAACACATTTCTTTAATATCTTTTTTGCACTTGGGATTTCCACTTTTCCCACTTTGGCTTTATATTTCTTTATCCAATGTTGCATTCTTTTGCTTTTTAATTCGTATCCTCCATAGCCTACATGCAATTCAACATATTTAGTGCAGACATTTATAGCGTCTTCCCACTTCTTTTCTTTAGCATATATCATTCGCAAACGTTCATATGGAAATGAACCATCAAATCCTTTTTTTATAACCTGCCAATAGAGGTCTTTGGCTTTGCCAAATTTTCCATCTTTTTCTAAAGCATAAGCTTCAGCTTCAAGCCTCAGTATTTCGTCGATCATTTCTTAATCACGGTTTTTCTAACATGTAATTTTTTCAAAAAATAGCTATGATATTAGAGACATGGTAATATTGAATAATTTTTACTTATGCTATTTCTCAATTCCTTCCCTCTTTTTTTCCAATTTTAGCCTCCTTGACTATGAAAATCCAGTAGTAAATCAGCAAAAATTCTCTCAAATTGTAGTTTAGCTCGGAACACTAGTATTTTGATTGAGAATGTCTTGAAGGTCAATTAGACTGCCACGTATGTTTTTCTCTAAAGTTTTTAGGCTATTAGTTATTGTGTCGGCAGTATTGCCAATTTTAGTCAGATTTGCTTTTATACCTCTAATGGTGTTGAGATCATTGCTTATCTTGCTTATTAGTCCACATACTTTTGTAGTGTCAATAGTTTTTGTAGGTGTTTCTCGATTTTTCATAAGGCTATAAGTTCTAGCTATTCTATATGCCACCTCAAGCGGCAATTGGCTTTCTCCAATAGCACAAATAATCTTGTCTCCTTCAAATTCATGGAAACATCCTATTGAATCCGAAAGGGGCTTGTCTGTAACTGCAATTGCAAGATTTGCTTCTCTATTTTGAATGGCATCTCTAAGTTCTCCCACCAAACTTTTCACAGTCAATCTGACACTTGTATTTGTCTTTGCCTCAACAACAATTTTTGGTTGCTGCCCTTCAATCATTGAATCATGCAAAGTTATTACGAAATCTCCCTTCAAATTACCCAGTTTACCCTTTTTCTTTCCTGTTCTTTCAATAAGGTCTCCAAAAGGCTTTGACAAACGCAACAAACTATCTTCAAGGTCGTCTTCGAAGTCGAAACCTTTCTTAGGTGTTTTTTCAATCACTTCTTTTTTTGCCAAATAAACTGTTATTGTATTCTCAATATTTTGAAGTTTGTCAAGAATTTCCTGTCTAAGACGTGAAATTGGGGAATCTTTGGAATTTGGGTCTAACATATTATACATTTCGCTATCCTTCCCAACAAAATACGACTCGATAGTTTTTCGAAGTTGACCCACTGGACTGTTGACATTATTCATATCTAAAATATCACGAACTAGTTTTCCATCAGTCCCAAACAATCTTTCTAGCGTACTTTGAAGTTTACCTGTATCGCCAAATACATTCTCAAGCTCCCCTTTCATTCCTTCTTTTCCTAACTCCTGCTTGAAGACCTTTTCTAGGTGAAAACATAAATTATCAAATTCTCTCTTTACATAATCAATCTTTTCTTTCACAACCACATCTTTTAGAGCAATAACACCTACTTTTAGTGCCTTTTTCACAAACTGAACTCGCTCCGAGCTTTCCTGATCTGAAAGAACATCGAAAACTTCACGATCTTGAATCAATAGATTTCTGATCAAAATGCTCTCTGTTTTAGAATCTATCGATACTTGAGAATTTAATCTACTAATCCACTCAGATTTTGCCAATTGGCAATCTCCTAGTTCAATCTCGTATATAACTAAGGGTGGATTGTCGAGTAATAATGATTATGAACCAGAAATGTATAATAACAATCACTATTTGTTCACTCGAAGACGATTGCACGCGCATTTCTGCGGATCTATCGATGTTATCCAACGTTTACTCCGTACTCTTCTTCAATAGATTCTTTGGCTGCCTGAATGGCTGCCTGTAGAATATCTTCATCCGTTATGCCGGTTTTTTTGGCCAATAGCCGTTTAACCCGTTTAGATTCTTTTTGGATAATATCGGAGATTGCCTCCTGCAACAGTTCCTTTGCTTTTCTGGAGAGCTGAGGCATACTCTCAGCCCTTTGCTTGGCAATATCTGATCTTTCCTTTATTGCCTTAAGAAACTCCATCATAGCACTTGGGCTTTCAAAGGAGTTAGCAAATTCGAGCATAGGTTGAAGCGGATTCAAAATATCCTTCAAAAACTGTAGCTCTCTCTGAATCATCAAATTCTCTCTTTGAAATTTCTCTATAGTCCTATTATGGTCAGCGATCTCCTTGTTCAAATCAACGATCCTAGCCTCCAACTTCCGCACATCCTCGTGGATCTCTAAGCTCTCTTCGGTTTGACCATAAACTGTGAGAAAAGGTTCAACCCGGAGATACTCCAACTCAAGCTTCGCCTTGCTCAACTCACTATATTCTTGACCCATGTGGTTTCTGTGACCCATAAACGCATTCGTATAAAGCTCTGGAATTCCAGCAGTGTCGCAGGCTGTTCTGAAGAGATGCCGCATTCGTTTAGGTCGAAGAGGATTATGTTCCCCATTTTCCCATTTGATCCCCATTTTCCGGGCAGCGTCACGGTATATTGAGGCAAGATTGGTTGGTGTCATGCGCTTCTCTACTTTAACGGGTTTCATTTTTCCATTGGGCTGCTTCTTCTTCCAATATCGGGTGTAAATGAATAGAGGATCTTTATCTTCTGCATGCCTCCGTTCCTGGTCCAGATATTTGCGGATGAACCTTGTCGCCTCTTTAGATAGGAAGGTTCGGAAGAGAACTCCAGTTTTATCGCGGGTGCCCTCCCAGAAAACTCTGCTCTTTCCTTTTTGTTCGCGTATGTCACCTATGTTGAGCTTGAAAAAGTCACCGGAGTCCTGAGAGCTGGATAATAATGCTAAGGTTATTGCCATGTCGCGGAGCTTGAGGTTGGCTAGGAACTGTTGCATCAGCTCCCTGTTGAAGCGAATTGTCTTGGTTTTCTCGTCAACATCATAGAAGGTGTAAACTCTGTCTTTCTTTATTGCCTGTTTTGGTCGCGCGACTTTGGGGATTCTTCGGGTCCATTTTCTTTCGAAAGCTATGTCGAGGTTTGCAAAGAATCCTCTGAGATAGCCGTAAGCGCGTTGATTGGCTGAGCTTTCTCTCATTTTCTTTCCACGTTGGCGATAACCTTTAACCTCTTTGTTCTGGAGCCATTCGTAGAAGAGATCCAGCAGTTCCTCTATCTTGCTGACATCAGCTTTTGCTTCATTAACAAGCTCGTCAATAGAGACCTCTCTATTCAGACCTTTTTTGCTGTTAACAAAACTAAGGAACTGTCGTAACGAGGCTTTGTAATTATGCTGCGTGTTCGTAGATAAGCCATCCAAAACCTCTTTAACATAAAGAGACTGTTCCAATTCCAAATCAAATTTTCCCATCGCAATCCCCCTTCCACATAATAGGGATTGCCTATTTAATAATATCGCGAAAAAACCACGGATTTGGAGACTAATAATACTTCATTGTTGAAAAACAGCTTTTCTACGATTAACTTCGGAGAAAAACTGAATTCAGGCTAAAACGCAATTTAATGCCAAAGATAATTTTTTTGCGGTAGTTAACCATTCAAAAACAGCTTTTTCCGGATTTCCGCTTCCGTCTTATTACCCCCAATATCCTGTAGCAGATTCTGCTATGTTGTATTTGTCAATGCTTCTTGTTTTTGATTATTTCTCTGCATTTATCTGCGAATTCACACCAGTCTAGACAGGACGCCTCCTTTTCAGGTCTGCCGAATTCCTTTTCACAGGTGTCACATACGCCAATATCCTCGTCGCTCCAAATCTCCACGCTTCCACCGCAGCTGGGACACGGGAAATATTCTGGGGCGGGGCGAAGGAACTTCTTTATGCCCGGACAGGCTTCTGCGTTGGAACTTGTCAATGCCTCTTCATCTCCCCATAATAACTTAATTATTTACATCTGTTTACGATATTTTTCTTCCTTTTATGCTGATTGTCTCTTGCCTTATGGGAATAGTTTTTCCCGATGAAGCTAAGGCTTCTTTGACGAGGCGGTATAAGCCGAAACAGCATGGAACCTCCATGTTGACTACGGTGACGCTTCTTATGTTGGACATCCTGAATATTTCAGCCAGCTTATCTCTGTAAAGAGCTGCATCATCAAGTTTGGGGCATCCAATCGCAAGGGTTTTGCCTTTAAGCAAGTCCTCGTGAAATTCCGCGTACGCGAAGGGTACACAATCAGCGGCTATTAGCAGGTCCGCGTTTTTGAAGAAGGGCGCGTTGGGTGGTAACAGTTTTAGTTGGTATGGCCAGTTGGAAATTCTTGACTCCCTTTTTTCTGTAAGTTTTGCGGTTGGTTTTTCTTCGGGTTCTTTTTCGAGTTGCATCGCTTTTGCTGATGGACATAACATGGTGGCGGGGCGGACAGGGGAAACTGTGGGAACTGCTTGACTCCTTTTTACATGTTCTTCTGCTGCTTTTTCATCAAATTCCTCTGCTTCTCTCTGTATGATGGTTATGGCGCCTTGGGGGCATTCTCCGAGGCAGGCTCCTAAACCGTCGCAATAGATGTCCTTGACTAGTCTGGCTTTTCCATCTACTATTTGGAGGGCTCCTTCGGCACAGGCGGGTATGCATAATCCACAACCCGTGCATTTTTCTTCATCGATTCTGACGATGTTTCTCTTAACCATCTTTTTCTCCTCTTATTGGCGCGTCAAATATATCGAGCGTGATGCTTCCTGCTTTTTTCGTTCATGTAGTCCCTGTTTAGTTAGGCATTGCCCTTCTGTGGGGCAGTATTTCTTGGCGTGGAAATTGAAGGCTTTGAATAGCTGCTCCATCAGTTCTTTGTTCAGGGAGTAGAAGCGTTTCCTCTTTTTTCTTTCTGAAAAGACAAACCGGCATCTTTCTAAGAGTTTAAGATTGTGGGAGATCATGCTCTGCTCTTGGTTCAGAGCCTCAGAAATCTCTGTCACGTTTTTTGCTCCTTCCCGGAGGAGTTCTAGAATTGCTATGCGTGTGGGGTTTGCCAATGTTGAGAAGAACTGGTAACATGTTTCACTCGTGTTTCTTTTCATGTGGCTCACCCAATCCTATTTGAAATAAACTTCATATGAACTATATTTCATATCAGTTTATAAGCTTTACTGTAAACAAAACAACCCCCCACCGTCACAAGATTGAATTTACCCAAAAACGACCTCTAACCAGAATATGACTTCTAGGCGCAAAAAAGTAATGACCAGCTTGGGCACTGAATGATCGAGTTAACAAAAAGATTTATAACAGCGTTATAACAATTTTATCTTACCAGCAGAAAGGTTGGAAAATTTCTTGTCTGAAAAAAAGAAACTTGCACTAATTGTTCACAGCGGCACCATAGACCGCCTCCTCTGCGCCTTCACACTCGGTTCCACTGCAGCAGCCATGGATATAGAGACCCACCTCTACTTCACCTTCTGGGGTCTCAACATGCTCAAGAAAGGAGCCATGGAGAAAGCACCACTCCCCGCAACCTACAAGCAATATGAGGAAATGCTGAAAGCAAAGTTGAAAGAAATGAACTATCCCACACCCTACGAGATGCTAAAAAGAATGAAAGCGTCCGGAAACGTGAAAATCTACGCCTGCAGCCCCACCATGGAGATGTTCGGAATAACAAAGGATACGTTAATCCCTGAGGTGGATCAAATCGCAGGAGCCGCAGCCTTCCTAGACATAGCCGCAGACGCAGACATAACCCTACTCGTCTAACCCTCTCCAAAGAAACACCTCTTCCTCCCCCTCTTTTTTCATTCTCAACTCACATACTACCCGCTAGAAAAAGCCAGAGTTGCTACAAACTATTTAGCAACCAAGACACCATGTTAAGGTGCTTAATGAGGCATTTCATGACTAAAACTAAAGTCCCGTGGCTACCTTGGAGTAAAAAGACCTTCAAGAAAGCAAAAGAACTTGATAAACCAGTTCTATTAGGCATCAGCGCTGTTTGGTGTCACTGGTGCCATGTCATGGACCAGACCACATACTCCGACAGCGAAGTCGCGAAGCTCATCGAAGAAAAGTTCGTGCCCATAAGAGTGGATCGAGACCAGCGACCGGACATAGACAAGAGATACAACATGGGAGGCTGGCCAAGCACCGCCTTCCTGACCCCGGATGGCGAGATTCTAACGGGCGGCACCTACATTCCTCCGCAACAGATGAAGGCTTTGCTTAACCGTATAAGTCGCCTCTACAAGGAAAACAAATCTCGCCTAAAATCCAGAGTGAAGGAGCTGGAAAAAGAAAGGAGAGAAACGCCTTCCATAGATTATGGTTTGGAACGTGAAGTTTTACAGTCCATCGTCGACGGTTTGACGCTGGAAATCGCTTCACGCTTTGACCCTTTACATGGAGGCTTTGGGGGTGCACCAAAGTTTCCTCACAGCGGGGCATTGAGGTTGGCGCTTCTGGAACATCAAATTCAAGGACATAAGGCAGCCCTGAACATCGTGAAAAAGACCTTGATGGAGATGAGAGCTGGCGGCATCTACGATCAGCAGGAAGGAGGCTTCTTTCGCTACTCCACCACCAGGGACTGGAGTATACCCCATTACGAAAAGATGTGCGAAGACAACGCTAAACTTCTCATCAACTACTTGGAAGCTTATCAGATCACAGGAGAAGAGACCTTCAGAGACACCGCCAAGGGCATACTGGCATACGTCAACGCTAAACTTAGCAACCAAGAACAGGGCGGATTCTACGGTAGCCAAGACGCTGACGAAGAATACTACAAACAAAATCTTCCCGAGCGCCAGAAACGAACCGCCCCCAGAATAGACCGGACCATATTCACGAACTGGAATGGCATGATGATCTCAGCATACCTCTTAGCCTCTGTGGTCCTTGAGGAACCATCTTATCAGGAATTCGCTCTCCGGACGGTGAACCTCCTCCTAGAGAAAAGCTTCAATCCCAACAAAGGAATGCATCATTACCACGTAAAAGGCAAGAGTTATCTCCCCGGGTTACTCACCGATCAAGTTCACATGATAAAGTGTCTTGTAAACAGTTACCAGATTACCTCAGAGAGGAAGTTCTTGGACCATGCAGAAAGCCTTGCCAACTACATGCTCCGCAAGCTCTGGAACAACACTGGAGGCTTCTACGACAAGCCAGAGGAAACCAGCGCCTTTGGGGCTTTGAAGACCCTGGACATACCGTTTGACGAAAACAGCGTAACCGCCGACGCTTTCCTGAGGCTCCACCACTTAACGGGTAAGAAAAAATACTTGGAAACCGCCAGAAAAACCCTTGAGTATTTTGCTCCGAACTACCAGAGGTACGGCATTATAGCAGCCGTTTACGGCTTAGCCGTCGAGTATTATCTCCATCCCATGCAGGTACACATAGTGGGTCCCAGAAACGATCTTGTAACGCGTCAATTCCGAAGCGAGAGCCTAAGGACTTACAATCCCCTGAAGGTAGTAGAGGTCATAGATCCCAGTGTCGACACTGATAGATTGAGGAAGCTCGGGTACCCCGCCACCGAGAAGACGACTGCATATATCTGCTTCGAGGGAACATGCAATTCTGTTGAAGATCCAGAAGAGATTGGGAAAAAGATTGGAGGTTGATGTTTGTGAAAGAAAAATCGAGGGACGCCGAGAAGAACCTTGACGAAAGAGCGAGTGTTATGAAGATTATTGAGCTGTTGGAGAAGGAATATCCAGATGCGAAGACAGCTTTGAAATACAGTAACCCTCTGGAGCTTCTGGTAGCCACCATGCTTTCAGCTCAATGCACAGACAAAAGAGTGAATACTGTCACAAAATCCCTATTCAAAAAGTACAAAACTGCAATAGACTATGCAAATGCCGATTTAGGGGAGCTTGAAGAGGACGTAAGATCTACAGGCTTCTACAGAAACAAGGCTGGAAACATCAAGAAGAGTTGTCGGTTGCTGGTTGAAAAGTTCAATTCGCAGGTTCCAGAGACAATGGATGAACTGCTTGAGCTGCCGGGTGTCGCTAGAAAGACCGCTAATATAGTGTTGTCAAACGCTTACAGTATCATTGAGGGAATAGCTGTGGACACTCATGTGCGCAGGCTCTCCAAGAGACTTGGACTGACGGAAAACAAGAATCCGGACAAAATCGAGAAGGACCTAATGAAGATAGTGCCCAAGACTCAGTGGAAAAGAATCGCGGACCTACTGATATTTCATGGAAGAAATATCTGCGTGGCGAGAAAACCAAAGTGTAGTTTATGTGTTTTGAACAGGCTTTGCCCTTCAGCCTTCACCTTCGACTAAACTACAATTACGTGTAACACACGAATTGGTTTTATTAACTGCTGAATAAAATTCGTGCTATCTTTAATCTTAGTTCTCTTTCTCGTCGTTTAAGTATTGCTTCAAAGGTGTTATCCAAAAAGATTCAATCATCAACGGTTTTAACACCACTTCATCAGAGAAAGAATAGACCGAATGGAGGAGCAAGTTTTAGAGAACGGTGGGAAACAACTTATTCGCTCCGTCTTTTCTCTAAAAAAGATGATTTCTGCTCTCTACCGACTTATGATCGCTGAAAAGGATTTCATGCTCGATGTGGACAAATCGGTAATACCCCGCATCAAGCTTGATGAAAAGTCGAAATCAATTGTAGATGAGGCAATCAGCATTATCGACCGGGAACTTGACTTCATGGATTCCTACAACAGAACTTTTGACAGCATTCTGACCCTACAGGATTTAGCCTCGATTCATAAAGTTGAAAGCTCCATAAACTATCTGACAATTGTCTTGGTAATCGGTACAGCAATCTTGATAATTCTGGAGCTCTTAGCCCGTTTTAACCCCCATTAACTCACCCATTACCGTCCCTCTCGGAAAAAAGGGGACCGCCCATTCGACAATATCGAGAAAAAACAGCATATTAGGAGCCTAATCACAGCAGTATGTTGAAAACAAGCTTTTCTGCAAATCTGCTCACACTAAAAAGTGACGAGACACCTAAAAGCTAATTTACTCTAATGTAATTCCTAACCTTAAAACAGCGTCTCGCCGAGGCTAACAGATGAAATCCTTCCCCAAAAAATTCAATTTACTTGAGATCGAAGAGAAGTGGCAACAGAAATGGGAAGAGATGGGCATCCACCGTTTCGACAGAAAAGACAGGACCCGCCCAGTCTTCACCATAGACACTCCTCCCCCATACCCTTCAGGCAACTTCCACATGGGAAACGTCCTCAACTGGACCTACATAGACGCCCTAGCCCGCTACAAAC
>CAZUQX010000012.1:0-60792 GCA_964623205.1 uncultured Candidatus Bathyarchaeia archaeon
GGTGCGAAGATTCCGATGAATACTAGCCATGATAGGATTGTTTTTGCTACGAAGCTGAGTATGATGTAGAATCTTTCGCCGTATAGGTAGTCTTTCCAGCGTCCAACGCCTTTGTATTGCAGAACCATGTTGATGGCGAAAATATTGAACAAGATGAAGTAGATGAAGAGAATCATGTAAACGAATGTTGGAGGATTCGTGTCAGTGGACCTGACGGCAGCGATGAAATAGGCATACAGTACGACCCAAGGTGTTCCGCCGGAAATGGTGCCTAGAATGAAGGGTGACCATTTCGTTTTTTCGGTTTTTTGGTTCACTAATTCCATGAGATAACCAAACATTATCATCATCGCATTCAGGATGAAAATCATAACCAACGACCAGAAATCCCAGACGCCCAAAAACAGGGCAATCAACACAATCATTATCGAACTTGAGAAAGCATACTCATACCATCGGTAGGGATTCATCCCATTCTTCAGATTTCCGTTGTAGCTTTTATTCTTTGGATATGCAATTACGAAGTGTGCTATGGCAGAAATCAGAGGAAAAGAGGCGAGAATAGCTCCTATGTACCCGATACTGAAGAAAATTTGAGGATTTGGCAGCGTTTCAAAAACTGGGGATGGACCTGAATTGATTATGTTTATTTTCATGTAGAAGGTGTAAATGTCCCTTGTCCACTCAAGTTGAAGACCTAGAACTAACATTATTATTCCTTGCACTAAATGCAGGATGCCAGCAGCAGTGTTAAACCGCTTCAAGTAGTTGAAGGAGATGGGTGAATTAGCAATGATTCTTTTTCTTTCTTCAGAATTCATAATTTATAGTACAGTGGAGAAAATTTAAGTTTTACCTGCTATGCAACCGCTCAAAATAGTTATACACGTGCTTCCACAGGCAGAATTTGTTTGCTTGCGCGTAACAAGATTATCGTTTAAGAGGTCTATCGTAACTCTACGAATTTAAATGTCCTTTCCACTCATTACTTTGGGGGGCAACAGTGCCAGAAACACCCTGCTTAAAGGTTCCAAAAAACTTGGGTGAAAGAGCCATTCGTCTAGTCGGAGAGCTTAATCTTTTTAACCGAGAATTAAAGGTTCAGCAAGTTGACAACTACCTATTCATACCTTTAATTCATGAGCCACTTCCCTCCGTCCTCAAGGAATTCGAGAGGAAACTGCAAGATTTTGAGGTCTCCGTCCATAACTTTCCTGAGCGGGATAAACGGCATGTCAAACTCCTTGATTTTCTCGCTGACAAACTGCCTCCCCATCTCTTAGCAACCGTCCCCCGAGCCATCGATTTTGTAGGCGACATAGCCATCATCGAGATTCCTCCAGAGCTTGTAGACCAAAAAGAGACCATTGGGGAAGCCATATTGAAATCACATAAGCAGACGCGCACGGTCTTAGCCAAGTCCGGAGCTGTTGAAGGAGTTTACCGCCTGAGAGATTTTGAGGTCATAGCAGGCGTCGAAAAGACGGCTACAGTCCACAGGGAATATGGTTGCACGTATCATGTTGACGTTGCCGAAGCCTACTTCTCCCCCAGACTCTCCAGTGAACATAACAGGGTTGCTTCACAGGTGAAAGATGGAGAAACAGTTGTTGACCTCTTCTCCGGAGTTGGTCCCTTCTCTATTCAGGTCGCAAAGCAGCACGAAAACGTGAAGGTATACGCCATTGACGTGAACCCAGACGCCATAACATTACTGAAGAGAAACGTCGCTGTGAACCGTGTTGAAAAGCAGGTTGTGCCGATTCTTGGCGACGCTAGGCAAGTGATCAGAGAAGAGCTGATGGGGATTGCAGATCGTGTAATCATGAATCTGCCGGAAACAGCTATAGAATATGTGGATGTAGCTTGCGACGCCCTCAGGATAGAGGGTGGTATTATGCATTATTACGAGTTCACGAAAGAGTCAAAGCCGCTAGAAACAGCCAGAGTTCGGTTGACCGAAGCCGTGAGCCGTAGCAACCGAAAAGTAAAGAAAATCCTCTTGGCGAAGACCGTTCGAGAGGTTGCCCCTTACACTTGGCAGGTGGTTGTGGACGCTGAAATTCAATAATCTTCTACAGTTAGCGTGACTGTGATTTCTTGATGGGGGTCTTTCATTTTTTCAACAAGCTTTCTTGAAAAGTCGCTGGCAGCCTTGTCCGCCCCTATCGCCAACGTTCGACTGCATACATAACTGCTCTTCCTGACCACTAAATCCGTGGGGTGAGTAAACGTTAACTGAGGGCTTCCTTTAGCCTTCACTACCTCCTCCAGTTCGTTTGCCTCAATCGTAATTGTTATTCGTGCCCCCTCTCTTCTTGCAGCTTGTTTGAATTCGAGAGGCAAGTCAACTGCGGCTCTAGTTGCCTCTACAGCTATTACACAGTCGCCCCGCTTCGTAAGAGTCGTCTCCTTCGTGATTTCGAAGGTCGTTCTGTGAGTTGCCACTATGTTCTCATGCCCACGCGCAGAAAAGACAACAGTTACAGATTCCATGCTATGACAAAATAGCGTGACCTTCAGATATTCCTTTAGCCTCCAAGCTAGAAAAGGAATTTGTGTTCAGTAACAGAAGGTTATTCAAGAACTTCTATGGAGTCAACCTTTCCATCGCCGTCCAAGTCGAATCCCTGAATCACAACAGCAAAATTTTGCTCACCACTAAAGTTCTTTAAGGTCTTCTTCCAGAATTTCGTGAGAGCCAGTACACAGGCTTTTGTTCCAATCGCCTTGTTGCCGGCGAGAACGATTACGATCTTTTCCCTGTTCGAGGGGTTAGGTATTCTCGCTATTAATCCTATGTTGTCAGCAGTGTAGACCTTTTTGGTTCTTTCTGAGACCAGCCCTCCCAAAAGGAATCCGTGTTCAGAGGGCATCATGTTAAAGCGTATGGGCAAAAATTCGTTTAACTCTTGGGTGATTAGATTAGTTCCAGGTCCACCCACCAAGATTAGGCTGTTGCTTTCCTCCTTCTCAGCCTTCACGTCAACATCCAGCTTTATCAGAAAGTCCTCCGGCAAATCCACGAACTGACCCAGAAAGAGGGTTAAATATGCGACATAGTGGCCGTCTCTGGCTTTGGCCTTGAAGGGGCCGTGAGGGTCAGGGCTTCCTATCACGATTTTTCCGTCAAAAGCACTGTCTCTAATGAAGGGGGTTAGGAACTGTTTCATTTTTTCATCTATGTTGGTAGCTGGGAACCTGTTGACTTTTTGGTAGCCAAAGGGGAGTTCTACTCCCATGGCTGGAAAAGAGGCTTTGTAGTATTTTGCAACAGCTCCCTTCTTTTCCTCTTCTCTAACGACCTTAACCACACCAGCTTTCGCCAGCTTTCTGATGTGATAATAGACCTTCTGCTCGTGCACACCCAGTTCCTTAGCGACCTCCATGGGATACATCTCTTTTTTGCTTAGGAGTTGGAGAATCTTCCAGCTGAGTTTGTGTAATGCAGCTTTGAGCCTCTCTGGGTCTTCGAAGACAGCTATGTCCTTAGCCATTAACTGGCTTCTTTCATCGCTGAGCAAACGCTTTTTCTTCATGCTTGCAACTATGACTAGTTCTCTTATAAATATTATTTTAATGGTTGGCGACTGCAACTCCTCCCCTCATGAGAAACTCCACCACTCATGTGATGTTGAGATGATGTGGTTGAGTTAATCAACGTTATATTCAATCATGTGTCCCCGAGTTTCAGCAACGAAGACATTCCCAAACCAGCTTTCAGTTAGATTCAATTTTTGAAATAGAGATCCAAATAAGAACGTCGTATTTTTTCGGTTGTTGCTTTTGAAAAAACTGTTTGTATTCTAAATTTACGAGTTTGTACCTCAAACAACTTGACCAAATTCGAATGATGGTTAATTTTATTAGATACGTAGAACGTAGAGAAAAATGGAAGGATACATCTGGCACTTAACGAGTCATTAGCCCCTATCCTTTTTCAGCTGGGCATAGGTGGAATCGGCGGATTTTTTATAGGTTACGCCGTGAGAAAATTTTTTAAGATTGCCTTGATTCTTGGGGTAGTTGTCTTTTCTCTGATATTTTTGGCTTACTCAAACGTGATCAACGTAAACTACGGCGGGCTATCTGAAATGACGTCAGGATTTGTTAACGCCGTTAATCCGGCGCTAGGCGTGTTTACTCCCCTCTTGGTTCACATTCCCTTCATAGTCAGTCTTATCCTCGGCTTGATTATTGGGTTCAGAAGGGAATGATCTCTAATCACCATTCGATGCGCTAGCCTAGAGTCCAATTCCGTTTAGTTGCCTCTAAATTGGTGGGTCTTTTCTGATGTATTGTTGCATCTCTTGCCATATGGCTTTTATATCTGACACTTTGCCTACTATGGGCTCCATTTTCTTGCTTAAAGTTTCGATGCGTAGGACTCCCCTCTTTTTCAGAACTCCTTTTTCGCTATATTGCATTGTTCGAATGTCCTCTATTCTCTCTGCGACGACCCGGTCCTTTTTGAATAGAACCCCCCGTCGTCTATGAAGAAGTATCCTCTGATCAGTTATGTAAAAGAAGAATTGATCGTTGAGAGTTTTAATTTTGCCGCTCTGAAATACTACTGATTCGCCGGGGTAAAGGAAGTCTGTAAGGACCAAAGTGTTCTCCACCTTCTTGTTGAGTTTCTGGATTCATATTTTTTGTGGTGGAAAAGATGTTGTAGCTTAAGTCTTACGAAATAATATAAACCTCTATAATAAAAACTTTAACGGTCCACCTTCAACACAACCAACATTCCTCAAAAACCATTCCGATTTCTCTTTTAATTCTAAAACAAGTTTCCTAAAAATGCTTATAGACGCCTTGCTAGTTTACATAAGCCTCCAAGACTGACTTACAGTCTGCCCTGTCAACTTAGAATCTAAGAAATATGAGGAATGAATTATGTGCGGCATATTCGGATGCATCCTGCGAACGGGTGAGGCTGCATCGACAATTCATGATGGCTTAAAGAAACTTGAGTATCGAGGATACGATTCCGTCGGAATTGCAACCCTGCAAGGAAGCCAGCTGTTTATAAAAAAGGATAGCGGAAAAATTGATGATGTTCACGCATTACACAACCTTGATGCTCTTCCCGGACGACTGGGGATAGGTCACACGCGATGGGCAACGCACGGTGCACCTTACCAAGAGAATGCCCATCCACATACCGATTGTAAAAACCAGATTGCTGTGGTTCACAATGGAATCATCGAAAATTTTGCAGAACTCAAGACTGAACTTCAAGAGCTTGGACATACTTTTAGATCAAAAACTGACACCGAAGTCATTCCACACCTCATCGAAGAAAAGTTGAAGGAAGGCTTGTCTCTAGTCGAGGCGGTTCGTGAGATCGTGAAACGATTAGAGGGTTCTTACGCCATCGCTGTCATCTCTGTTAAAGAACCTGACAAGCTTGTTTGTGCCCGAAAAGAGAGCCCCTTGGTTCTTGGAGTAGCCGAAGACAGCCTATACGTTGCATCTGACATTCCCGCTTTTCTCCAGAAGACAAACAAATCTGTCATCGTTCAGGACGGAGAGATTGTTGTTCTAAGTGATGAAGGATACGAGATTCGGAAGACCCTTGATTGGGAACTGGTCACTAGAGAGCCTGAGGTTATAGATTGGGCTCCAGAGATGGCTGAGAAACAGGGTTATCCACATTTCATGCTGAAGGAGATTCACGAACAGCCTCTGCGCTTAAGAAACACCCTCAGATTACAGGACCAATACTTAGAGTTGATGACCACCTTCCTAGACAGAGCAGGAGAAGTTTTCCTGGTGGCTTGCGGAACCTCCTATCACGCTTGTCTGGCAGCATCCTACATGTTCTCCAAACTGGCTCTTCTAGCAACTCATCCTGTCGTAGCTTCAGAGTTCGTTGAGCAACATGGAAAATCAGTGAATATTGACAGCACCCTTCTGGTTGTAAGCCAGTCCGGAGAGACCGCTGACACCTTAGCAGCTGTTGAAAGCGCTAGGCTTCGCGCCGCTACAGTTATGGGACTCGCAAACATAGTTGGCTCCACTTTGACCCGTGTTGCACGAGTCTATATATCTCAGCAGTCGGGTCCAGAGATAGGTGTCGCAGCCACGAAAACCTTCACCTCTCAGCTATCTGTGCTCTCACAACTCGCCTTGAGGCTTGCTAAGAAGAGGGGAAAGATTTCCCATGTAGAGATTGAGAATCTCGAGGAGAAGCTTGAGCAGATACCAGATATCGTAGAGAAAGTTATCCTAAGTCAAGAAGAAAAGGTAAAACAATTAGCTAAGAAATATCGAGGTAAACAGTGCTTCTTCTTTCTAGGAAGGGGAATAAGCTCGGCTGTCGCCATGGAGGGTAAACTAAAACTCATGGAGATCGCTTATCTTCCTTCAATAGCTTATCCTGCAGGAGAAAGCAAGCACGGTCCCATCAGTTTGATTGAGCCGGGGTTTCCTGTGATTTTCGTATGTCCCAAGGACGGCACACATAAAACGATAATCAGCAACATTATGGAGATGAAGGCTCGCGGCGCCTCCATAATCGTCGTAATTGAGAAGGGGGATGAGGAGATAAAATCGTTGGCTGACGATTACATAGAGATAGTGACCGGCTTGCCTGAAGTCCTGTCTCCGATACCGTTTGTCATTCCATTGCAGCTCTTCGCCTACTACATGGCAATCGAGCGAGATTGCGATCCAGACAAGCCCCGAAACCTAGCAAAATCCGTTACTGTAAAGTAAAACATAATACATGTCAGAATCGGTGAAGAAAAAGATTCTAAAGTCACCAGTTGAATTAGCTTCTAGGAACTTAAGGTCACGCGGAAAGGCATTACAGATGGTAGATGATTACAAACTTGTAACGAACCCCACGTCTCATCCGAAAAGGATAGTATCCCTATCTCCCAGCAACACAGAAATCTTGTTTGCTGTTGGGGCAGGTGACAAGGTTGTGGGAGTAACTTCCTACTGCAACTATCCAGACGACCTCGAAGCGCTGATTGAAGCTGGCGAACTAACGAGGGTGGGAGGTTACTGGAATCCCTCAGTGGAGACAATTATGGCTTTGAAGTCGGATCTAGTTTTAGTATCAACAGCCAAATGCACAATAAAAGAAAATGATTGTAAGGTAAATTGCAGACGCAGATGTGAAATAACAATTGAAGTTGCCAACCAACTCAGAAATCTAGGTCTAAACGTTTTGATTTTGGCTCCCCATAGTATGAATGATGTTCTCGACAACATTTTGTTAGTGGGGAGAACCATCGGAAACGTTGCCGAAGCAAATAACCTTGTGGAAAAGCTGAAACAGAGAATTAACCGAGTGGTTGAGGAGTCTAAGGTGGTGTCTAATCGACCGAAAGTGTATTTTGAGGTCTGGAATAAGCCGTACATTAGCGTGAATAAAGGAAACTGGATTGGCAATATGATCAACTTGGCTGGCGGAACTAACATTTTCGGTGAAGCAGTTTCAGAATGGCCCATATTTCGTTCAGAAGACATCATTCAGCGGAGTCCTGACATACTCGTGTTTCCAGTTATTGCAGGTGTTCCCCGATTTTGGGGAAGCTTCAAGGATGTGAAAAAAAGACGTGGGTGGAAGGACATAAACGCTGTTAAAAACGGGTGTCTCTATGAGATTCCTCGGGACTTAATCTCCAGACCTGGACCTAGGCTTGTGGAGGGTTTAGAGATGCTGGCAGAAATAATCCAGACTTGCGCTTTTCTGAATCAGGATTGATGAGAATGTGGAGGATGTTTGATATTTGAAGGCTGCTGGTCTCTTTTCTGGTGGCAAAGATTCTCTTTACGCCATATATCAAACTGAAAAACAAGGTGTCAAGGTTGAGCATCTGATAAGTCTAATTCCGAGTCTTCCTTGGCCTTCCCCTCATGCAGAGAACATGGAAGCCTTAAAGATATTAGCGAGGTCAATGGGGAAGAATCTCACAATCGTAGATTTCAAAAGAGAGGGAGCATTTGTCGAAGTCCTCAAGAGCTTAGAGATCGATGCCTTGGTGGCGGGTGACATCCATGTTGCGGCACATCTGACAGGCCTTCAAAATGTCTGCCGTGAAGTTGGTTTGAAGTTGCTTGAACCCCTCTATGGGCGAGATACATCAGAGCTTTTCCATGAAATATTCGGTTCAGGATTCAAGGCCTTGATTACGGGTGTTAACCTAAAATTTTTGGGGGAGGAGTGGCTGGGATTCGTCATTAGCGAGGAGACGGGCGCCATCTTTCTGTCGAAGATTGGAAGTGTCGACCCATTGGGTGAGAATGGAGAGTTTCATACGCTGGTTCTTGAATGTCCCTTTTACGCAAAATCCTTCAAGGTGAAGTCTGCAGAGAGGAAGTCTGCAAAAGGTATGCTTTATCTTAGTGTGTCAATTGCTTAAACTTTTGTGGAATTAGGCAGAATATTTGTGAATTCTTTGTCTCTCGGTTAGTTTTTTGTTTTGTCGGAAGTTTTATATAGGTGTGAGGATGGATTATCCATCCACAAAAGGTGTAGAACTGATGGAAAGAACCACTACATATATCCTAGCAATAGTAATTATCGCTGCGTTAGCTGTCTCGGTTACCGTTTATGTCACGTATCGGGAAGAACCCGAGGAATTCCAAGGAGGAAATCTGGTCGATGATTATGGCTACTCGGTGACTTTGACTTCGCCTCCAGAACGAATCGTGTCTTTGGCACCTAGCAACACAGAAATACTGTTCGCGATTGGGGCAGGCGACAATGTTGTGGGAATAACAAACGTCTGTGACTATCCTTACAATTTCATGGAATGGGTCGAAGCAGGCAACATAACTAGCATAGGAAGTTATTGGCAGCCAGCGGTAGAACCCATAATTGCTCTGGACCCTGACCTCGTCTTTGCCACTAGCGCGAGTGAAGAAGCCGCCGAAAGCCTACGAAACCTCGGATACAACGTCTTGATAATAGAAGGAAAAACCATTGATGGTGTTCTTCAGGACATCCTCTTGATAGGAAATGCAACTGGCAAGCATCGTGAAGCTGGCGATCTCGTGAGTGAAATGAGGCAGACAATTGACAGCGTAACCAACACAGCATCGACTGCAACTTCAACTCCGACAGTATACCACGAAGTTTGGGGACCCGAAGACCTCATGAGTGCAGGTCCAGGAACATTCATTGATGAGATGATAACTTTGGCTGGCGGAGAAAACATTTTCCATGACGCAGATTCCTCATGGCCCTATGTCAATGCAGAAACAATAATCACTAGGAACCCTGAAGTAATCATAATGCCCCAAGAGTATATGGGCACTCAATTTTGGGGAACCTTTGAAGATGTGAAGGATCGACCAGGATGGAGCTCGATAAGCGCTATTCAGAACGACAAACTCTATCAAATCGATGCAAGCATAATCTCCAGATCAGGTCCAAGACTCGCTGACGCACTAGAACTCATAGCAGAAATGATTCATCCAGATCTCTTTGGGTAACCCTAAAATACCCCCCCTTTTTTATAACCTAAAAAATCTGTGAAACATCAATGAAAACCGACGCAGAAGAATCTCATTTAAAGCGTGTCTCACACTGGAAGTTATATTTCGTCTTATTTGTAGCCGTATTAATTGTCGTTTTCATTTTTTGCCTCAACATAGGATTCTCCCAAATTCCTTTCGTCAACATCCTGAAAATACTGGCGAAAAACATTCCAATCCTAGGCAACATGATCGAAACCTCAGGCATTCCAGAGGTTCAGGAAACAATAATAATCCAGCTTAGGCTACCCCGAGTTTTAGGTGGAGCTCTGGTAGGTGTAGCCTTATCTGTTGCGGGTGTGGCATATCAAGGAATCTTCAGAAACCCCATGGCAGACCCCTACACCATAGGAGCTATGGGCGGCGCATCCTTAGGAGCAGCATTGGCAATAGTCCTAGGCGTAGGAGTGGCCGTATTTGGTTTAAATACAGTACCCATATTCGCCTTCATGGGCTCGTTGTTGGCTGTCTTCCTAGTTTATAACATCTCACGAGTTGGTTCGAGAGTTCCCGTCACAACATTACTCCTAACAGGATTAGCAGTAACCATTTTTCTCTCTGCAATAGTAACGTACCTGCAGACAATCGCTGGCGACAGACTTCACGCATTAACATTCTGGATCATGGGCGGGTTGTCGTACACTAAGTGGAGTGACATATTGAGCGTCTTACCCCTCATCATCATTGGCTCAGCAGTCGCTTATCTGTATGCACGCGACCTAAACATCCTTGTCTTAGGAGAAGAACAAGCCCAGCACTTAGGCGTTGAATTAGAGAAGGTGAAGACAATATTGCTGGCATCCGGCGCCCTAATAACCGCTGCCGCCGTCTATGTAAGCGGTCTAATAGGCTTTATAGGATTGATAATCCCTCATTTAACAAGAATCTTGATAGGTCCAGATCACCGAATTCTCCTCCCCACCTCAGCTATCCTCGGCGCTTCCTTCCTAATGATATGCGATGCCTTAGCAAGGGTAGTTGTAGCTCCTGCAGAGCTGCCTGTCGGTGTGGTAACATCAATCTCAGGAGGACCATTCTTCATATACCTCCTCCGCAGGAAGAAAAAAGGATACACAATGTGAAACGGTGAGAACGATGGTGGTCTTAACAATCGATGGCATTGACTGTTCATATGGGTCCATTAAGATTCTGAAAGATATCAAATTCGCAGTTAACAGCGGCGAGTTCTTGGGCATTCTTGGTCCCAACGGCTCGGGAAAAACTACATTGCTTAAAAGTATCAGCAGAGTACTCAAACCACAGAAAGGAATTATCCTCATAGGCGACAAGGACATATACCAACTAAAAACTTTGGAAGTTGCTAAACAGATGGCAGTAGTCCCGCAGGACACCCCCGTAACATTTGACTTCTCTTCTCTGGAAGTGGTTCTCATGGGGCGCAACCCCCATATGCCCCGATTCAAGATGGAGAGCAAAGAAGACCTAGATATAGCAAAAAAATCTATGGAGCTAACAGGTATTTGGAATTTAGCCAACAGACCAGTAACCGAACTTAGCGGTGGAGAGAGGCAACGCGTGATCATAGCACGCGCACTAACCCAAGAGCCAAAAATTCTTTTGCTTGACGAACCAACAACCCACTTGGATATCAGTAATCAACTGGAAATAATGGACCTCCTTAAACAGCTATGCAAAACTAAGAAGATAATGATAATCGCAGTTTTCCACGATTTCAACCTAGCCGCCCGCTACTGTGACTCCCTCATTCTCTTGAAGGAAGGAAAAATTGTTGCCGTTGGAGAATCAAACAAGACCCTCACAAGCGAAAACGTCAAAAAAGTTTTTAATGTTGACACTATCGTGAAGAAACATCCTGTTACAGGCTCGCTCCATGTTATTCCCATCTCAAGACCCCAAAATCAGCAGCAGAAGAGCCTCATTATCCACCTGATATGTGGAGGCGGCACAGGTAGTCCCCTGATGAAAATTCTGACTGATGAAGGCTACAAATTAACCGCTGGAGTCCTCAACCTGTTAGATACGGATCATGAGACCGCCCAGCTGCTAAAGATTCCAACAGCTAATGAAGCTCCATTCTCCCCCATAACTGACGAAGCTCACACAACAAACCTGCAGATGATAAGCAAAACCAACGTCCTCGTAATAGCACCAACTCAATTTGGTAAAGGCAACCTGCGAAACCTTGAGGCGGCAGAGAAGGCTCTGGAAATGGGAATACCAGCCATCATTGTGGAAGATGGACCCATCGAAGAGAGAGACTTCACCAAAGGCAAAGCCACCAACTACATGACGGAACTCAAAAACAATGGTGCTATAATCGTGAAGAGCACCAGCGAGCTCCTAAAGTTTCTCGACACACTAGAAAATAATAACAACAAAGAATCCCATCAAAAAAAGAAACCTTAAATATGTTTTACTTACTGGTTAGCTTCTTAGATTACTGATTATGGTGATACTTTGAGTCGCAAGGGACCCCTATTCATTCTGCCTTGGAGATGCACACAAGCATGTGTCAGCAGTTGCCTCCACTGTGGCTTCGCATCAAATCCTCCAGCCGCCGACGCCCTTGGAACCAAAGAGACCATGCATATTGTTGATGAAATATATGATTTTGGGGCAAGTTATCTCGGGCTAAGTGGTGGGGAACCCCTTCTGCGAAAAGACCTTCCCGAAATACTAGGCTACGCCAAAAAGACTGGTCTTAATTTGAGTCTACTAACCAACGGCTATTTTGTTGAAGGCAAAACCTTCGATAATCTGGTTAGACATGGGGTTCGCATCTCAGTAAGTGTTGACGGAACCGAAACGATCAACGATGCTATCCGGGGAAAGGGCGCATATGCAAAGGCCATTTCAGCAATGGAGAAGACTTCCAAAGCGGGACTGCTGGACTGCCTTGTGGCAACCCTTGCTAATGTTGACGCAACCCGTAGTAATGTTACCTCCGAAGATATGGAGCACGTCATCAAATTGGCTGAAAAGTATGGTGCTAGGTGGGTGGTGATTCACGGATTCATCCCCTTCAACCGAACAAAAGAACACCTCGCCAAGGCTCCCTCCCCCCAACAATACGAAAAGATTTGGAACGAAATCTATGATCTGAGCCTGAAGTATAAAGGAAAACCTGAAGTCAACGTTTATTGTCCCTTCTACGCACGAATTGCTAAACAGCGGGGAACGCCGAACTTTGACGACTGGTTCACGAACTTCTTCCTTGGCAAGTGCGCCATCGCCGGCAAATACATGAGCGTAATCGAAAACGGAGACGTCATCCCCTGCAGCTTCAATGATCGCATCCGACTGGGAAACGTTCAGGATAAGCCGCTGAAGCAAATTTGGGATAAACTGCAAACATCAGAATTCACCCTCAAGCTAAGAGACCGCAACAACTTGAAGGGCAAATGTGGTGTCTGCGAATACCGTGAATTATGCGGTGGATGCCGAACCAGAGCAGAAATGTACACTGGAGACCTCTTTGCCTCTGATCCTGCATGTGCATACGTCCCTAAAATTTTACGCGAGCAATAAAATTCACATTTTTTGGTATGGTTTCAAGTAAACGAGCCTTTCCCTGCAAAAACCGCTTCGATAAATGAGTCCGAAAATTGGCGTGTCTGCAGGGATTTGGTTTGTTTCTTCTTCCAACTACTGGATTTTGTGTAGGCATACTCGATAGTTCGAATGAAAAGATACCCGTCTTGAGTCGGTTGGTATTTACCGTGCTCTGGTTTTTCGACAAGACCTTGTTGAAGCAAGATTTTCAAGTGGTTAGATAATGCGGTTTTTTTCAATGCTGTTTCTTTCTTCAGCGTATCGAACGATTTTGCTCCAGTTAATAGTGATATGAGAATTTGTAATCGTTTTTCGTTTCCGATGGCTTTTACTATATTCAATATGTCATCAAATGAGTGCCCAAGGGATTCTATTAACTCCATTAACGGTTTTTCGCTTGGCATCAATTACACCTTTTTTACGGGAATAAACCAGTCAACCTCAGACTCGCTGTCATTAATACCTTTGAACCGTCTACTATCGTATGCTTCGATGACGTAGGGATATGCTTGCTCGTAGCCTTTTTTGGGCATCCATTCTTTAATAATATAGGCTCCTGAATCTTTGTCATGTACTCTTGTTGTAAATTTTGCATATCGTGTTTCGGGGAGGATTTTCACAAACATTTCTAATGGTACTTCTTTTATGTTTGTAACTTCGACTCCTACAAACACGTAATACTTCTTTGTTGTTTTGTATTCTTCAGGTTCGATATGGATTTCATAACCTATGCTGCTGTTGATGCTTATGCTTGAAAGTATACTTGCATATTTGCCAGCCAGAGTCATGAATCGCTGCCAAAGCTTTCCCACTTCATTCTCGATAGTCCACTCTTCCGCGGAATGAAAGGGGTTGCCGTAATACACGCATCCCAACAATTGAAAACTGATTTTTTGTGTAACCTGAGGTTCAAGCATGAAATCGCCGTTATTCATTAATTTTAGGAATAAATCCTATATTAATAGGAATATTTAAATGTAATGCACCATCATTTGAAGTTGGGCAACGAGACAATGAGCGTAAAGATAGTTGATACAAATTTAGATAACATTCTTGAGTACGGAGTCTGTGGCTACAAAAACATCAAAAACGAGGGATTAAAACGAAAAATCGAGTGACTAAAAGATCGGTTTTCAGAAGGTATGAAAATCAAAACATTGGTCTCAGACAAGGCTGGACCTCAGGGCTTAATCGAATATCTTCCAGGCGAATACTGCTGGAGACCCGTTGAAGCAAGCGGATACATGTTTATTCACTGCATTTTTTCTGGTTTCAAACGCGCTTACAAAGGAAAAGGCTATGGTTCGCTTCTAGTCGATGAATGCTTGAAAGATGCTAGAAGCGCGAAAATGCACGGGGTTGCTGTGGTAACTCGCAAAGGTGGATGGATGGCTGATGAAAGGTTATTTGTGAAAAAAGGTTTCGAAGTTGTTGATTCTGCTCCCCCTGATTTTGAGTTGCTTGTGAAAAAATTCAGTGAAAGTGCACCTACGCCGAAATTCAAGGGAAACTGGGAAGAGAAACTAAGTCAATACAGTAAAGGTCTAACAATATTTTGGTCAGGTCAGTGTCCATACCCAGCAAAATTCATAGAAGAATTAGTCGAGACCGCTGAAAACATGTTCAATATTAGACCAAGAGTAATTGAACTGAAAAGTTGGGAGGATGCACAAAATAGCCCTTGTGCATTCGGTGTCTTTTGTGTAGTGTATAACGGGAAAGTTGTTGCTGTTAATCCAATCAGTAAGAGAAGGCTCACTAACATTATGAACAAAGCGCTGAAAATCAAATAAGCTCTGCAGTTATAATGTGCGAATCATCCAATGCTGGGCTTTATCTTTTTGTTGTATACACGGTAGCTCTGCCGTTGTCATAAACTCTATCTAGGTCAGGAGAAGCCTCGTTTTCTGGGAGAACTTGTTGCGTGTCAACGACTACAAATTTAATGTTATATTCTTCAATGTAAGTGCGAAAATCCCTTTCTTGAATTTCCATCTCCGTTCTTGAATCTAGGAGTTGCTTCAAATTTGATACTGTCCATTGTTCAATCTCTTCAATGTCGGAATCGTAAAGAAGTACTGAATAAGAGATTTCTCGGTTCTCGCCCTCAGCTAAATCACCGAATTCATATCGTAGCCGCAAGGCGTCTATTTTACGATTATCTAAAGCACCGAGGTTAAGCCAATCTGGGAGGTCTTGAAATTCGAAAACCGCTAATATCCCTTCTTCTACATCGTATATTGCTACAACATTTTCGTCTAGCATGTCTGCATAGGCTTCTGTTAAAGCCCATTCACCTTCCCGCTTTACTGAAGGATTATCCCATGGGTTCTGCCATTCAAGAACTCCGGAAACAAACGCTTCTTCAAAGTAGAAATCAGAATCCAGATAATTGATGACTGCCAGTTTGGCACTTGCTAGGTTTCGATGCGCCTCAACTTTCCACCTGATGTTGATTAAAGAGCTGTTACTCAAAAATGTGACAACCTTTTCGACAGTAAAAAGTTCGTGGGTATATTCAGAAACCAGTTGTGCTTCGTCAGCGGTTCGTCGCGTCCAGTGAATGCGTTCAGCAGTTTCGGAGAAGGGAATCGAAACCTCGCCGAGAGAATCATCGTAAATTAGGTTCACATAGTTGTTTGGAATGCTAACGCCTCTCCTCCAAATGTTATAAACTGAGGCGTAAATTTCCTGTCCCGCGCTTGGACTTGTTTGCGTATACTCTCGCGTGAGTGTGCGAGTGCTTTCTATCTCATAAAAGCTGTACAAGACTGCTTCAGCCACCTCGTTTCTTGAGTAAAGAGGATCCGTCTCTTCCATGATGTCATGGTCAGAAAAGATGGAAAACCAAGATCCCGGGCTTTTCGAGACAACCACAGTTCCGTCTGGAATTGAATGCTGCTTCACCCAAAGACCAGAGTTGTAACTGGTGATTGGCGCCACTTCATAGAATTGTGGATAAGTTTCAATTCTCTGAAGAAAAACTGAAGCTTGGATAAAGAATAATGAAAGGCATATGATTAGGGTAAAAATCATGGAAACTTTCAACTGTTTACGTTTTTTCGTGATTTTTGAAATTATTTTTGATTCTATGAAATGGGGTAACTTTGCGAGGCTGTATACTGTTACACCGGAAAGAATGGCTATTGGCGTGGCAAAAAAGTAGATGAAACGGTGGTAGTGTAAGTAGAGTCCGAAGAGGTATGATTGAGACAAAAGGAAAGGAATTGCGGCCCAGAAGATAATTAATATTGAGGCTTTCAAAGTTTTTTTCTTCTTTAGTATGATGAAAGTGATGGGGATACCTGCTAAAGCTAAGAAGAGGGATGCTCCAAGGTTTTTACTTAGAGCATCAAATCCAACTGCCGGAATGTTGTAGACATTCTCTTTCATCATGAAAAAGAGGTGTTCTATAATGATGTTTGCATACTGAATAAGCATCTTTGCGTACCAAGCCAGCAATGCTAAGCCACCCCCCACAATCACCCCGAGAAGAGCTAGGAGTTTTCTCTTTGAGCCGCTGGTGCTGACTAAAAAGGCGGGAACAAACATCAGAGCGAAAACGAAAGTGGTGAGTTGATGGGACATTACAATGGTGAAGGCTCCAAAAGATAAGAGGAATGTTTTGACCAAAACTGGTAAGTCCTTGTTCATTATGTAAAAGATAAAGGCGATGTAAGCCAAACCCAGAAAGTTTGCGTAGCCTCCCCAGAAAACCATCTCCAAAAGCGGAACTGACAGAATCATGAAGACTGCAGAAGCGACAGCAACACCGGTCCCGAACAGTTTTCGGGTCAGCAAGTACGTTGACAACAGCATTAGCACGTTGAGGGTTGCAATCAGCATTTTTAGGATGAAAGCTGAGACCATGACGTCGAGGGTTCCTGCAAAAATTTGGAGCGTTGCTAGGACAGTGTGAAATAGGGGTGGATACCATGGGGATGTGCTATAGGTGACCCCTTCGTCTATTACGATTTTTTCTGCTTTTCCTAGGTGTACCGCCGGGTCGTTTCCTGGAAGAACCCCGTCTGTTGACATCTGGTGGACTGTAACAATGAAGAGAGTGGATGCGGCGATTAGGACGAAAAACAGTTCAATAGTGGATAGTTTTGTCTTTTGCACCATTTGTCCTCCAACGCTACTGGTAGTCGAGAGTACATGATTAATGAGATTACACTAATTAAAATATCAGTTTATGTGGATTAGAGACCTCTCCTGAAACCGTGTTGTTATTTATGTTCTTTTAGGGAGAGATTCCTTTTAGAAAGAGGGAGTTGAAAAGATTGAGGGCTCTACTTTTACTTCGGGATGTGATACTGTAAATCAAGAATCCCATGGGGGAACTGAGCTTAGAATTGTGAAGATTTTGCCTAGGGAGATTCTGCATACCCTCAAATAAACCTGCTCTACCTTGCTTGTACTCTTACCGCAATATATCCGGATTCGTAAATACATCAGTTTTCCCAGCATTTTTGTGCAAGAAACTTTCCTTTTAAGGTTTGTCATCTCTTGCTTCTTAAGGTTGAAGTCATGAAGCATCTGTTTTGTGATTGCTGCGGCGATGCAGTTACTGCAGTATATACATGCAAATTTGTTTTTCATGACGGCTTAACCTGCAATTTAAATATTTGCTTAGATTGCATGGAAACTGAAACTCTGAAAATAAACCTCAAACGAAAGAGATTGGTTTCTGAAATTCTTCTCAAGTCATCAAAGAAACGGCAACTTTCATAAAGAATTGTACATGCGCAGGGAATGTTCAGGAATTAGAACACTATGTTCTAATCCATGGAACTAAATTGCGCTCTGCAATAAAGGTACATTCTAGCGGGGTGTAAGAGGTGCTGTCTTCAATAAAGCATGTAACTGTTAATGAGTTAAATGAGCTGGTGGAGACCATTGCACGTGTGAATTCGAAATCCTGCCGTTAATAGAAACGACCTCCAGGTTCGAGTTTCATTTTACTGCCTGAAAAATTGCGACGTTTCCGCTGTTGAACACGAACCGAAAGTTGTGGTCTTCCGCGAATTTCAAATAGATCTTCGGTTCCCTGCACACCACATACGAAACATCATATTCTTCTAGCATTTCAATGTAATTCCATGTGAAAAGCGGATCGAGAGTTACGGTTTCTAGGGGAGAAGCTGCGAGTTCATAATATGTTTCCTCAACTTCGTTGGGGTAGATCATGTCTTTAGCGTCAAAAACTCCGATTAGCATTTTGATGTTTATGTTCCTTTTCCATGGGTATCTATACAGCATTTCGACCCGAATTGGTTCTTCTTTGCAATCGATCTGTGCGGGTGTATCCTCTTTGAAGATTACCTGTCCACACACTCTCTGATCTGGGTCGTAAAATCCAAACATTGGTATAGAGAGATCTTTTGTCACGTTGCCTTCTCTGGTGAAAATTCTGAGCCAAATATCGAAGAGGTTGGTTCTAGAATCTTTGACCTCTATGTCATATGACAATTCAGCGAATCTTACTCCCCGCTGAACTATCAATGTTTTCTTAACCGTGAATAAATCGTCTTCAAATGTCACTGTCAAGTTTGCCGAGTTTTCGTCGTTCATCAGTATAGGCTTTTCAATAATTTCCATGTCTGCCAATGTCGAGAATGGATAGTCAGTTTTGTCCCGTTCAATCTCGTAACGAAATTTTATCTCACTGTCTAGGAGATTAAACAGTGAACAAGATTCTCCACCCCAGAGTTCGATGCTGAACTCAGGATTGCGATGCGGAAAGTATAAGTCATCCTCTCTAACTTGGATCAAGCCATTTTCGATGTAATAGTTAGTGTCAAAGAGAAGCTGCGCTGATCTGGCAACCTCAATTTCATGCAAATATAAGAGGAACTCCAAACTAGCTGCACTAAGGGTTGCTCTTTCACCAACTCCAGAAAGCCACCACCCATAAAGGTGATCGGCGACGAGAACAGACGATTCTGGGGTTCTGCTCTGAATCCACTCCATGACAGTGGCTTCAGGCCTCTGTATTGTTGTGTAAAAGTCCACTCGTTCCATTGCCTCGCTTGGAAAAATAGACCAAGGCGAAAGAACAATAAAGACAAAGAGACTTGCAGTGAAAACTGCAGGAACTAATTTCTTAACCCTGCTCCCTTTGATTCTTTGGATTTTACTGATGGCAATTGATATGAGGTGAAAAAGATAGAATAAGCCTGCTGATATTATCAGGATTCCAGGAAAATCTATGAAATACAGGAACCTTGAGTAATCAGTGAATACACCAAAAATGTGGGATTGAGTCATAACTAGTGGCACGAGAAACCACGCTATCAGCAGCAGGCTCCCATTATCGACATATCTTTTTCTGGATGCTTTGAGCATGAAAAATGTTGGGATTAGAACGATTACTAGAATCAGAATTATGCTGTCGATGGAACGGTTGGCAAGGATCAGATTTTTGTTCTCTTCCAGTCCTCCCAAGAGGACTCCTTCCGATGAAGCACCCAAGTAAAAGTTGAAGACCCTCAGTAGCCACGGTGATACAACTAGGATTCCTAACACTACTGAAACAGTGAAGAAACGTAGCGGTTTTAGGAGCTTTATCTCCTTGAGCTTTGGAGCTTTCCCTATGAGCAGGAAAACGAAGTAGACTATCAGGATTGGAAAAAACACAAATAGACTAAATGTGTGAGTGAGGATAATACTGCCAAAAAGCAGGGCTCCCATCAGCAGGTTCAAGCGGCTTGGCTGATACATGTCCCTGAGAAACAGATAGAAGAGTATTACAATTAGGGCGATGGATATTATATTGGTGTAGCCTCCCCAACTTATCATTTCAAGGCTTAAGGCTGAAATCGTTGCAAAAAATGCTGCCAAGACTCCTGCGCTGTGGCTCCTCCATAGCTTTTTTGAAATAAGATAAGCGGGAAAAACAATTAATGAACTGAAAAAAGCGGCTGTGACAAGTTGTGCAATAAGCAACGGCATTCCTGTGAGGAGAATCAAAGTTGATACAAAGAAGTGAAATCCCGGAGGAGTTGCAAGAGGTTCTCCTCCCATGTGATACGGATTCTGCTGGGGCAGTGTTCCCTCATCGAGAATCAAGTTTATGATGCTGCCGTGTAGTCCAATATCTGAACTCGGGGGATACTCGTTGTAAAAGAGAATAGTTACTCGAAATATAAATGCAAAGCTGAATATGATAAAGAGCAGCAGAGTTCTCTTATGTTTCGTTGTAGACCACCGTTGAAACGAATATAACTACCCTTTCAGTCAAAACAAATTTATTGCTTTCTCATAAAGAACTAACAAATCCTCTTTTTCCGTAATCTATTTGGAGCCTAATCAACAGCAGTATGTTGAAAACAAGCTTTTTCAGGAAGTAATTGCCTTCCTGACCTGAAGGTAAAGGAAAACGTCTTCAAACAGAATCTTTTGTGTTTTGATTCGATGAAGAAGTTTAGATATGGCAGTTTTGTCAACATCGGCTTTGGTGAGATAGGCTTCCAAGAGGTGGCGCTCACGATCAGTAAAGATATGACTTCTCATAATCCCCTTTTCTCTGGGAACACATAAAACTTTTTTCCGGAAATGGAAGAAACCTTGTGGACCACGAAATAAATTTGGGAACTAACAAAAAAGAGGGGTTATCGCAGTCAACATCTTGTGTTCAGCAGTAGATCTAAGGTTTGATAGTTACGAAGAAATCCCATGCCTTTATCGGTTGTGTGAAAAGAATTTCCAAGTTTTAGAAGACCAGTTTCCAGCAATAGCGCCAAGTATTTATGAACAAACTTGTAACTGAGTCCACACGAATACATAATCCGCGTCTTTTTCGCGCCGTCCTTCGCCGTATCTAGAATTTCAGCGATTATCTCGAAGGAACTCCTCATCCAGCCACCTTCCATAAAACTACGGCTTTCAGGTTCCACCTGACTTCTGAGAACGTCCCAAAATTGACGCTCTAAGCCTTGAAGCAAACCCCATTTTCTTTGGTGACTCTCTGCTCTGTTCTGCTTCAATAGAGGAGATTATTCCTTTAGCGAACTTCTTCAGAGTCTTGGTTTGTTTCTTTGTCAACTTTTTGTTTCTTTTTTCTTCAAGTTCTTTTATGAAGTTATTGAGAGCCGTTATGGCTTCTTCACCTTTCAATCGTGGAAAATTGGGGAGTATTATGGATTGCATTTTTATCACTAGAGGAGAATTGGCATTTTTCTATAAATAGAATCTTCTACTGGAAGACATATTACGATACATGATATATCGCGAATATAATGCGGAACTAAGGGTCAAACTGCCTACTGCGAAGAAATAAACTTGTAACGGGTCACTTTTCGATTCCCGCAGTCTTCCTTATGAATCTGCCAACCTTCCCAATCTGGTGCTGTGTAAGCTCTCTAATCAAAGCCTTCAGTTTTCTCAAGATTGTCTATCAGGTCTTAATGACCTCACTGTTTTGCCAGCTCTCCACATCTCAGAGTTTCCCATGGCTTCTAATTCCTCAGCCAATTTCTTTCCATAATCGGATTCTGCACTTTTTTCAAGAACAATTTTCACTTCTTCTCCTGAAGCCACCAATTCATAAAGGGAATCAAATAGAGGTTTCACAGTATCCCTGAATCTTCCTTTCCATCTAAGTGCTCCTATTCTTGCAGTCTCACTGCAGTTGTTGTACATCCAATCCATCCCATTCTGATCTACTAACCTGATTAAACTTTGAGTTAATTCCTCTACAGTTTCATTGAAGGCTTCACTGGGACTGTGACCGTTTTCCCTTAAACAGTTATATTGTGCTTCCATTATTCCTGCAAGTGCCCCCATTAGAACTCCTCTTTCTCCCGTTAGATCACTATATACTTCTTTTTCAAACGTGGTTGGAAATAAGTAACCTGAGCCAATAGCAATTCCAATGGCTTTTACTCTATTTTCAGCGCTACCTGTGAAATCTTGATGGACTGCAAAACTACTGTTTATTCCACTACCTGCCAGAAAATTCGTTCTCACTGATGTTCCAGATCCTTTTGGTGCAACCAAAATAACGTCAATGTTTTGTTGAGGAATAACCCCTGTAAGTTTTCTGTAAACTATTGAGAACCCATGTGAAAAATATAATGCATCACCCTCTTTAAAAGTGGTTTTGATTATTGGCCACAGTTCTTTCTGCGCAGCATCAGTCAGTAGATATTGTTTGATGGTTCCTCTTTCCGCAGCTTCCTTCAGGGGAAATAATGACTTCCCAGGAATCCATCCATCTTCTAGTGCCATTTCGTAATTCTTTGGGAATTTTTTACTTTGTCCTATGATAACATTAATCCCATTATCTCTCATGTTTAAGGATTGAGCCCGCCCTTGAATACCATATCCTAGGGTGGCAATTGTTTCGTTCTTCAGAATTTTTCTTGCTTTATCTACAGGAAATTCGTTTCTTGTTATTACAGTTTCTTTTATGCCGCCAAAGTCTAATTCAACCATAATGACCCCTCACACAGTTCTAATACGTAGATTGGAGTTAATAATAAATTCTTTTTCACCTAACTTTTATTCTTCCATTCTAACGGATTTAGCTCCTCTGGGAAGAGCTGTTATCCCAGTTCTAGCCACCTCTTTTACTCCAAAAGGTTTCATTATATCGATAAAGGCATCTACCTTGTCCGAAGTTCCTGTGATCTCCACCATCAACGACTCGGAGGAAACATCGACCACACGGGCCCTGAAGATTTCAGCGTAATTGATGAGATCGGAACGAACCTTAGTGTTTAGCGCATTTACTTTGATGAGTGCCAGCTCCCTTGTTACAATGTTGTCTGGGTCCAGTCGAGTCACTTTGATGACATCTATCAACTTGTTCAGCTGCTTAACCACCTGCTCGATAGTTCTGTCGTCGCCCCTAACAGTTATTGTCATCCTAGCTAGACCAACTTCTTCTGCGGGTCCAACTGAGATGTTTTCTATGTTGAATCCTCTGCGCCTGAAAAGATTCGAAACAGTATAAAGTACGCCGGGTTTGTGTTCAACTATTGTGGAGATTATGTGATTGTGTTCTTTTGACATCATGACATCAACTTCCATACTGTATCTTTTAGACCCTTGCCAGGTGGAACCATCGGAAACACATTATCCTCAGGGGAAATTGGAATATCGATGACCGTGGTCACCTCATTCTTTAAAGCTTTCTTCATTGCTGCAGAAAATTCTTCTAGTGATTTTGCTCGAAGACCTTGAGCTCCGTAAGCTTGGGCCAGTTTCACAAAGTCGGGAACGCTTCCCAGTTTCACGGCAGCGTATTTTCTTTTATAGAAGAGGCGTTGCCACTGGGCTACCATACCCAGCATCGAATTGTTCAGCACAACCACTATTACGGGTATATCTTCAGTAACTGAGGTTCCGAGCTCTTGTTCGGTCATTCTGAAACTTCCATCTCCAGCTATGTCCACAACTGGACATGAGGGACAGGCTACTTTGGCTCCTAGGGATGCAGGGAAACCGAAGCCCATGGTTCCTAATCCCCCTGAGCTGATGAAGGTCCTAGGTTTGAGTGCCTGAAAGTGGAGGGCTGCCCACATCTGGTTCTGTCCAACCTCGGTAGCAATGATTGCGTTCTCTGGAAGTATTTTTCGGAGCTCTTTCAGCAAATTTGCAGGTTTCAAGTCACCTTTGCTAGATTCCATCTCGCTTAGAAACTTGTCCTTGAGCTCTTTGACCCTCTCGAACCATGGAGAGTTCTCTCTCTGCCTTAACCTAGCAACTAACTGCTGGTGAATCAGCCTCAGAGTCGCTTTTGCGTCAGCAACAATCGGTACTTCAACATCAACATTCTTCCCTATTTCCCCCGCGTCTATGTCGATGTGAATTATTTTGGCGTCGGGGCAAAAATCGTCCAGCGTTCCAGTGCTTCTGTCTTGAAATCTTGTTCCAACCGCCAGTAAGACATCGGCTTCTAAAATCACTTTGTTGGCCACGCGGGTCCCGTGCATGCCTATGTTTCCCATGGATAGAGGATGATTTTCGGGGAAACAGCCTTTTCCCATAAATGTGGTTGCCACTGGCATCATTAGAAGTTCGGCAATTTGTAGGAGTTCGGGAGAGGCGTTCGAGGAGATTGTTCCTCCGCCTGCTAGGACGATGGGACGCTCTGCTCCGAGGAGTAGTTTAACAGCCTTTTTCACCTGAATCGGATGGGGTTCAACATTGGGCTTGTAACCTCGAATCTGTACATTATCTGAAAAGTCCATTTCGCCGATTTCCGTCTGCGTATTCTTCGGAATATCAATCAAGCATGGTCCGGGTCTGCCGGTTGTGGCAATGTGAAAGGTCATCCGCACTGCTTTAGGGATTTCTGAAGCACTTTTCACTTGGTAGTTATACTTTGTGATGGGCGTGGTTATTCCCATTATATCGGCTTCCTGAAACGCGTCCCGCCCTATCATATAGGACGATGTGGTTGAAGATGTGTTGACCTGCCCAGTGAACGCAATGACCGGTGAAGAATCCAAGTAGGCGTTGGCTATACCCGTGACAAGGTTAGTGGCTCCGGGACCTGAAGTAGCCATGCAAACGCCTGCCCGTCCACTGACGCGAGCGTAGCCGTCTGCTGCATGTGCAGCGCCTTGTTCATGTCGAGCAAGAACATGTCTAATTCCAGAGTCGTAAAGAACGTCGTGAATAGGTAGGAGTGCTCCTCCTGAGATGCCGAAGATCACCTCTACTTTTTCTCGTTTCCAAGCTTCTATGAGGGCTTTGGCGCCCGACATTTTTGCCATTTTCATGTTCCCTCCTTTAATTTTTGATTGTTATATTTGGTCATTAACACGTTCATGCCGCTAAGCATTGCTTCAACGCTAGCTATAACTATATCCTCGTTGACTCCGACGGCTGTAGCCTTGCGGTCTCCCTTGCTGAGGCTTACAGCTACCTCGGTTACGGCGTTGGTGCCTCCCGTGATAGCTTTGACAGAGTAATTTTCTAACTGTATCGGTTCAACGATCCCAACTGCCTTTTTTATGGCGTTAATGGCAGCGTCCACCGGACCCACTCCTGTAGCTGCTTCCGTGAGCATCTTACCGTTGAGGTTCAGCCTCACAGAAGCCGTTGAAGTAACTTTGTCGCCTGTTACAACTGTTATTTCCTCAAGTTTTATTGGGCGAGTCTCCGGTAATCCCATAAAAGCTTCGGCGATTGCTTGCAAATCAGCGTCAGAAACCCGTTTGCCTTTGTCACCTATGCTTTTCACTCGCAGAAAAATTCCTTTCAGCTGTTCATCGTTGGGATTGAGCCCCATTTCTTTAAGGGATGCTCTGATTCCATGGGAACCAGAGTGCTTTCCTGATGTGATTCTTCTTGTGCGTCCAATCAGCTCAGGTGGGAAAGGTTCGTATGTTAGGGGATGAGCTAGTATTCCGTGAGTGTGCATTCCTGACTCGTGGATAAAGGCGTTCTCGCCTACGATTGCTTTGTTTGGCTGGAGAGGAAAGTCTGTTATCCGTGAAACAAGTCTTGATGTCTCGTACAATAACTCGGTTTTTATTGCCAAGTTCACTTTGTAGTTTACCTTGAGGGCGACAGCTATCTCTTCCAAGGAAGCATTTCCAGCCCTCTCGCCTAGCCCGTTCATGGTTACGTGTGCTTGATCAGCCCCAGATTTCAAGGCAATTATAGAGTTCGCTACAGCTAACCCGAAGTCATCGTGGCAGTGGACACTCAGCGGCACCTTGTTGAATCTTTTCTTCAGCTCAGAGAACAGTTCGCTGGTTCTTTCTGGTATCAGAACTCCAACGGTGTCACATGGACATAATCTATCTGCGCCCCCAGAGACTCCTGCTTTAAACATTTTGGTGAGGAATTCTAGGTCGCTTCTTGTTGCGTCTTCAGCTGAAAGTTCAACTGTGAGTCCGTGATCCTTTGCATACTTGGTGGTGTCCGCTGTGATTTTAAGAACTTCTTTTCGGGTTTTCTTCAATTTGTATTCGAGGTGTAAATCTGACGATGGAATAACTAGGTGTACTCCAGCGGCACTGGTTTTCAGCACAGCATCTATGTCGCTTATTACGCCTCTAGCCATGCTGTAGACCTCTGCCCTGAGTCCTGCATTGGCAATGAGGTTTATTGCTTCTAGTTCACCCTCAGAAGCCGCAGCGAAACCAGCCTCTAAAGCATCGACACCAATCTTGTCTAAACTTTCGGCGATTCTAAGTTTTTTTTCGGGAGTTAAAGAAACTCCAGGGGTTTGTTCGCCGTCTCTGAGGGTGGTGTCAAAAATTCTTATCTTTTTGGGGAAGCTAGTGGATAAAGCGATCCCCCATTTCATGTCCCTCGGAAACCCAATGATCCCTCATGATCCATTCCTCGTTTCACCACAACAAATTAAGCGTTAATATAAAAGTTTTTCTGTGTCCTCCCATTTCTCCATTAGTCTGAGTGTTTCATTAATGTCAGAAAAAATGCCTAAAATCTTCTGGGAATTGCACAGCGGTCTTCCAAGAGAAGGACCAGGCGATAATGCGTCAACTAGGAAAGCATACCTGATGTTGGAAGAGCTGCCAGAAAATCCACGCATACTTGATATCGGTTGCGGTCCAGGTATGCAGACAATCGAGCTGGCTAAAATAAGCAATGGACGAATAGACGCGTTGGATAATCATCAACCGTTTTTAGAGGATTTGAAGCGGAGAACTGAAGAAGAGGGCGTGAGCAAGAGAATTAATGTTGTCAATGGTGATATGTTCGCTCTGAATTACGAGGAAAACAGCTTTGACCTAATCTGGTGCGAAGGAGCAATCTACATAATTGGGTTTGAAAAGGGCTTACGCGAATGGAAAAAATTGCTGACCGATAATGGATACCTCGTTGTCTCGGAACTCCCTTGGCTAAGACCCAATCCGCCGGAGAAGATTAGAAGATTCATGGAGGAAGGATATCCAGCTATTAAAACAATCAAAGAGAATCTGGAGATTGCCCGAAAATGTGGGTATCGCGTAGTCAGCTATTTTATTCTCCCAGAAAAAAGTTGGTGGACCAATTACTACACGCCCCTAGAAGCAAAAATCGCCTCCTTGAAGTCCAAATACAAAGATGATAAAGAAGCGATGAATGTTCTCTCTTTCCACGAGCTAGAAATCGAGGTGTACCGCAAATACTCCGATTATTTCGGCTACGTTTTCTACATCATGCAAGTCGAATAAATCCTATGGCTTCGATTTTGGTTTGACTAAAAATTAGAATAAGCCACTTTTCTGCTACATTCTTCAAATTTACATCCAAGTCAAAAGACTTAACAGAATCCCATATATCCTTTATTTGCCTAACAAATTAACTGAAAAATTGTAGAGGGTTAAAATTGAGAAGCGATGCAATAAAATTTGGAGTTGAGAGGGCTCCTCACCGTGCTTTGTTAAAGGCTCTTGGAATCGCAGACAGAGATTTGGATAAATCGTTCATTGCCGTGGTGAACAGTTTCACGACTGTGGTTCCGGGGCATGCCCATCTGAATCAGGTGGCTGAGGCTGTGAAAGCCGGCGTCTTGGCTGCTGGCGGTGTTCCTTTCGAATTCAACACCATAGGCATCTGTGACGGCTTAGCCATGGGACATGAAGGAATGCGGTATTCTTTACCATCTCGAGAGATCATTGCCGATTCGGTTGAGGTTATGGTTCAATCTCACAGGTTTGACGGCATGGTTCTGATCTCCAACTGCGACAAAATAACTCCCGGCATGTTGATGGCCGCGGCTAGAGTCAACATACCCGCCATAATGGTAACCGGAGGTCCCATGCTTTCAGGCGTCTACAAGGGAAAGAAAGTGGGAACAGCTTCAATGTTCGAAGCTGTAGGCAAAGTTGCAGCAGGCAAGATGAGTGAGGAGGAGTTGAAAGCCCTAGAAGATGTAGCGTGCCCCAGTTGCGGGTCATGCAACGGCATGTTCACAGCCAATACCATGTCCTGTGTAACTGAAGCATTAGGCATGTCCTTGCCCGGATGCGCCACTCCAACTGCTCTCAGCGCTACGAGGCTAAGAATCGCCAAAGCCACTGGAGAAAGAGCTGTTGGTTTGGTAAAGGAAGATTTGAAACCGCGGAAGATATTGTCTTCGGATGCTTTTGAGAATGCTATAATGGTGGATATGGCTCTCGGTGGCTCAACTAACACGGTGTTGCATCTTACGGCTATCGCAAAGGAAGCAGAAGTTGCCTTGCAGTTATCCCTCTTTGACAAGTTGGGTAGACGAGTTCCACACCTCAGTAGCATGGTTCCGAGTGGACCCTACACATTGGAAGACTTGGATGAGGCAGGTGGAATCCCAGCTCTAATGAAGGAACTTAAAGACTCGCTTCATCTGAATGCTGTCGCTGTAACAGGGAAAACTGTCAAAGAAAACATCGAGAGCGCTGTCGTCTTGAATGCCAATGTTATTCGTCCACTGGATAATCCGGTTCATCCAGAAGGCGGTATAGCCGTCTTGAAGGGAAACTTGGCGCCTGAAGGGGCTGTGGTGAAAGCTACTGCCATATCACCAAAAATGCTGGTTCACAAAGGTCCTGCTAAGATTTTCGACACTGAAGAGGAAGCCATGAAAGCTATACTGAACAAAGAAATTCATGAAGGAGACGTGGTTGTTATCCGTTATGAAGGACCAGTAGGCGGACCAGGTATGCGGGAGATGCTTTCTCCCACAGCTGCTATAGCGGGGATGGGGCTGAGCGAGTCCGTTGCCCTAATTACTGATGGAAGATTTTCAGGAGCCACCAGAGGACCATGTATAGGGCATGTGTCTCCTGAAGCTGCTGTCGGCGGACCCATAGCCATGCTGAAAAACGGCGACATAATAGAGATTAATGTTCCGAAAAGAGAACTGAACGTGAAACTGAGCGACGAAGAAATGAACAAACGAGCAAAGTCTTGGACTGCAAAAGAACCGAACGTCAAAAAAGGCTACTTAGTACGGTATTCCCAGCTTGTCCAACCTGCACATAAGGGAAGCGTATTAGAAAAATCCTAAACTTCCATCTATTTCTGCTTTGAACAGAACAGAATTATTCGATTATGTTGTGGTACCAATTAAGGAGGTATTCTGGTAGCCTGAGACCTTTCAAACTCAGTCTTTCCGTCAACAAGATGGGCAGGCAACTCAGCACATAAGCTGCCCTCATGTAAAATCTCCTCGGCTTACCCGGTTCAACCTTCTCCTCGAGGATAATCTGCAAATCAGAATTCCTCTCAAGAGACGCTCCCCTGCGCCCAATAATTGAGAGAACAGTTCCCCCCAAACTCTTAAACATAGTTCCCCAACCAACCACCGGCTTGGTCTCACCAGAATAAGAAATCAAAATCTCAAGGTCTCCAGCCCTCGGATGAGGCGTATTGACGCCCCGTGCAACATAGACATTATCTCCAAGAAAACTTTTTATGTGAAACAGCCGCACAGCAGTCATCTTCGCTACCTCCTCAGCGGTTCCTCTTCCACCCAAAAACACGCCACTACGCTTCTCCAAAAAATCAAGGGAAACATCAGTTGCTTCCGACTTGACAGCGCTTTCAGTAATCTCTCTCAAGATCGGTGCTTCCTCAGCTATCAGCTCACGAATCCTCTCCACAGAACCGCCTTCAGAAATCGCTTCAGTCATCATCTGAAGCAAAAACAAGCTTCCAAGCTCAAAGAGGTCTCCCATTATTCCTGTCTCGCTGTAAGCATCAGAAGGCAATTGTTGTCTTCCCCGACCCTCCACCTTAACTACATGACCATGCTTCCTAACTATCTTCGCGATGGAAGAATTAACATTAGATGTTATTAATCCCATAGAAAACTTTTCGCTGCCAGTCGCCTCCAAATATTTTTCCAATTTCTCAGCAAGATATTTCGGATCATCAGATTCGCCGCTCCCAGAATTGATGAGGAGAACAACCTTCTTGAACCGTTTTTCAAGTTTTGAAGCAGCATCATACATTCCTCTTCCCGGAAATCCCACATCTTCTCGGGTAATAACCACCTTAGGCTCCTTCATCATGGCTATTTGGCTCATTGCGATGTTTAAAGAATGAAGGGATCTTCCCGAACCGCCACAAACTATACAATCAGCGGACCTCAAGTCTTCATACAATGAAACTAGGCTTTTCTCTTTCATCTTTAGAAGGTTGTCACTGATTCGCTCAACATATTCTACTCCGGAAATTTTTCGGCTAATCTCTGCCACCTTCCCTCAATAATGGAACAACCGTGCCATACAGCACGCGACAATATATACTACACCCTAAATGATCCCCTTCTAGGGACGCAAAAGAAAGTTACAGTTCATCAACTAATAACCTTTATCCACGAGGCAATCGGTCCAGCTGAGGCTAAAAATTCTGGCACACCAAACTGAGAAACCCTGGTGTCTATAATATGACTAGTTCAAAAAAAATGTGGAGATAAACAAAGTATAGTTATAGGTCAGCTTTTTATTTAACTAAGAGTGTAGCATGAAATATGCCTAAGCGAGAGAAAAGAGTGCAAATTGCAGCAATGTTAAACGTTGGCTTCACCATTCTGGAAATCGTTGGTGGCTTTTGGACAAACAGCTTGGCAATTCTGTCAGATGCTCTACACGACTTTGGCGACAGCGTCGCATTACTGGCATCTTGGCTCTTTGAACGAGGGGCGCGCAAATCACCTGATACCAGTCGAACCTTTGGGTATCAAAGGCTCTCCCTGTTTTCTGCTCTCTTTTCTGCGATGGTTCTAGTAGGGGGCTCCATAGTGATAATCTCTCAAGCCATACCTAGAGTTCTTAACCCAGAAAATGTAAATGCGCCTGGCATGGTTGGAATAGCAATTGTTGGAATCTTATTCAATGGTATGGGTTTTTTTCTATTAAAGAAAGGAGAAAGCTTGAATGAGAAAGTTTTGTCATGGCATCTGTTGGAGGATGTTCTTGGATGGGCGATCATCCTAATTGGTGGCGTCATCATTCATTTCTGGGATGTTTATCTGCTTGATCCCCTAATGACAATAGGGTTAACAGTTTTTATCCTTTACAATGTATCCAAGAATTTGAGGGAAGCTGTAAATATTTTGCTTCAGGGGGTGCCACAGCACATCAACTTCAATGAAGTTAAGCGAGATATTTTGTCAATTGAAGGAGTGATGGGAGTGCACGACATGCATATTTGGTCTTTAGAGGGTGAAACCGACGTCTTAACAGCACATATCGTAGTAGATGAAGTGCGGCTTAAAACTCCAGATCAAACCAGAAAAGCCGTTAAAGAAATACTTAAAAAACATCATATTGAGCATTCAACAATCGAGCTTGAAAGCAAGCATTTCTGTTCAGGTATTGAATGTAAAGATTGGTGTTCAGAAAATAATTGATTTTATGCTCTTTAGGGCGAAATCTCTTTGGTGGCAGTGGTCGTAGCTTCTGTTACTGGTTTTCCATCTTTGTAAGAACACTGGATTCCAAATTTTCTGACGGCTTCCACACATAGAGCTGGATCACATAGAGACGTGCTGAGATATTTTTCTCCTCCATCAGGAGCTATTGCTACCATCACTCCTCCATCGATCTCCCTAGCCTTCTTCTTGGCGATGTGAAAAATGGCTCCTGAGCTCGGTCCAACAAATAGACCTTCTTGCAGAGCCAAGATTCTCGCTGACTCCTCAGCATCCTTTGGAGAAGCCGTGTAGATTTCATCTACCAGTTCACGTTTCCAGATGGCTGGAACATACTGGGTTTCTAGATTCTTCAGCCCTTGAATAGCGGTGCCGGTTTCGGGTTGGACAGCGATTATTTGAATGTCGGGTTTGAGTTCTCTGAGCCTGCATGATACGCCCATTAGGGTGCCGCTTGTGCCTAAACCAGCCACGAAATGTGTGATTTTGCCTTTTGTGTCTCTCCATATTTCTTCGGCTGTGGTTTCGTAGTGAGCGAGAACGTTTGCTGGATTTGCGAATTGGTTTGGTATAAAACAGTTATCTGGGTCCTGTTTGGCAATTTCGTGGGCTAGGTCTTCGGCTCCATCCATTCCCTTTGAGCCTTCGCTGAGGATGACTTTGGCGCCTAAGGCTAGTAGTATCTGGCGTCTCTCTCGTGTCATGGTGTCGGGCATTATGAGAGATAGGTCGTATCCTTTAACGCGGCAGACCAAGGCGAGTCCGATGCCTGTGTTTCCGCTGGTGGGTTCGATGACGGTCATTCCTTTTTTCAGTTTTCCGGTCTTCTCTGCGTGTTCAATCATGTATTTAGTTATGCGGTCTTTAACTGAACCGCCTGGGTTAAATTTTTCAAGTTTCAGGAACAGCTCAAGGTTCGGGTTTGGATTTAGGTGGTTAATTCGTACCATGGGTGTGTTCCCGATGAAGTCGAGGATGTTATCCACAATCACTTGTTTCACCGTTTGGTCTTTTGTTTATAACGATTCTATAACACCGTTATAAAGCTTGTGCACATCAGCATATTTGTTAAAACTTCGTGAAAGTGAGGGGTGTAGACTGATTTGCATAACATTCTAATACTTCGAAGCAAGTTCAATACGAGGTCATAATGTGCAGCGCATCTTCAGACGAATACTTTGCTGACCCCGTTGACTTGCCTCCTTTTGAAAAAGTTCAGGTCATGGTCGAGGCAGAATTTTATGTGGAAGAAGGATTTGTTGAACATGGTGTTCCAACATTCTATGTAAGGCTACGAGAAGACTCTAAAGAAGCATTCCTGAGGCTTATGCAACGCCTAGAGTCTCTGGAGCTTCTACCAATTCTTAGACGGAGAGGGGAAAAAAATGTTCTCCAAGTCTTGTCGAAACCCCCAACGCAACCAAGCAGAAAAATAATAAATATCGCACTGTTTTTTGCGACGCTTGGAACGGTTTTCATCTCAGGATACTTTTACTCCCTGAACATTTTAGATGCCCTATTATTTACTGGAGCCATCATGGCTATACTTGGTACCCATGAGATGGGGCACAAGTTACTGGCAGACAAGCACGGCATTGACGCCACCTACCCCTACTTCATTCCAGGATTTCCACCTATTGGCACGTTCGGAGCCCTCATTCGACAGAAGTCTCTTCCTCCAAACAGGGATGCCCTCTTTGATCTCGGATTCACAGGACCTATAACAGGTTTCATAATCTCAGTGATCATTTTGCTCATCGGAATTCAGTTACCCTTCCAAGTTGTGCAAGACCCAATCCAACCGGGCATACCAATGAATGAATTGTACCCCCTAATATATCGGTTTATTATTATGATGTTTCCGCCCAGCGTACCCGCAGGCGTTACGATAACACCGCATCCTCTTGTCTTTGCCGGTTGGATTGGCATGGTCGTCACCATGCTTAATCTGGTTCCCTCAGGTATGTTTGATGGTGGTCACGTTGCTCGAAGTTTGGTTGGCCGTAGAGCCCACAAAATTCTTTCATACCTCGGTATCGCTCTGTTAATGCTCATTGCGTGGCCAATGGCTCTTTTGGCTCTCTTCTTTTCTGTTGCTGATCATCCTGGACCTTTGGATGACGTTTCGAAACTTACTGTCCTAAGAAAGGTGGGTGCCGTCGGACTCGCAGCCATATTTGTCCTCTCTGTAGTGCCATTAAGCCCCCTCTTTTAGGCTCCGACATTGAGCATATCAAATAACTGGTTTACTTCCAACAAGAAATTTCTTCAGTTGATTTGATCTATCTTTTGAACCACTTCTTCAGCGAAGAGCCTCAATCCTCTCAGGTCAGGAAAATCACCGAAAAAAAGCATAAAATGCGTCACACCCAGATTTGCATACTGCCGCAATTGCTTTAGACAATCTTCAGGAGTACCCACAAGGTTTGTTCGCGCAAAATCTTCCAGAGAAACACCTTCAGGTACCCACTGCAGAACTCTTTCGTCGAGTTCTTCTTGATCCTCTCCAATGAATATCTGTCCTGCGGGCCAGCATGACTTCTCGATTTCTTGAAGACTTCTACCCACTGCTTTACAGTGTTTTTCCAGAACCTTTAGTTTACGTTTATACTCCTCCAAGGAGGGCAGATAGCCCCAGTCGTACCTGTCTGCATGCTGAGCGGTTACTCTCAAAGTTAGTTTTTCTCCCCCTCCTCCAATGGTTATGGGAGGGCGGGGCTTCTGCAATGGCTTAGGCTCACAAACAGCGTCCCGTATCGTGTAATGTTTTCCCTCGTAGCTCGATTTCTCCTCTGTCCACATCTTTTTTATGATGTCCACAGCCTCGTTCAATCGCTCTATCCGGGCCTTCGATGAGGGGAAAGGGAAGCCGTAGGCTATGTGCTCCTTCTTCTGGACTCCAGCCCCAATGCCGAACTCCAGCCTCCCCCGCGATATATTATCGAGGGTCGCACTCATTTTGGCGAGCAATGAAGGGTTCCTGAAGGAGTTGCACGTTACCATGGTGCCCAGCCTTATCCTTTCCGTAACCGAGGCTAGGGCTGAGAGGGTTGTCCAGCACTCGAGAATCGGCATTTTTTCTAGCATCAGATGATCGTCCAGCCAAACCGAATAATATCCTAACCGTTCACATTCCAAGACGACGTCTTGAAGGAGATTAAACGACGGCGAGAACCGTCTTTTTTCATTCCTGAAAACGTAAAAGGGAAGGAACACGCCGAACTTGATTTTAGCCACCGCTGGCACATCTCCTTTCGAGTTGAATATCCTTTCTCTGAGGAAATGTGTTGGCATCAAAAACTAATATACTTAAGCTTTATAGCAACGAAATTCGCTTTTAGCTCTACAAGACGGCAACATATACTTTCTTTCTATCCAACTTGCTTTCGTGCCAATCAGCATCGACTTCAACGCGCTCCCAGCGAACATGAACCTTTTTAGCGCGGACAAGCTCCTCCATCTCATTAACGTAAGGCTTCAGTAGCTCTATATCCTTCGGGTCCAGTTCCGCAACGTGAACTGCCTCAACTATATCAGTGGGTGAGAATCCAAGCTCCTTCCTGAGGGCCTGAACTCGGCGGGCTAAGTCCCGCATAAGACCTTCTCCCTCAAGAGCCTTATCACGATACGTATCAAGCATGACATACAGTTCACCTTCAGAGGCCATTGTCCACCTCTTCGGGTCAACCTTCGGAAGCTCCTCCGCATACTCGACCGATTTTATGTTCGAGAGCTCGAGAAACAGGGTTTCCAATTTCTTTAGGGCTTCCTGAACCTTTTTGGGTGCAACAACAATTGCCTTTGCTAATGGCCATCGCCGTTTCAGCTGAGCATCTTGCCGAGCAGAATACACCAGCGGAAGGCTCTGTAGCAGAATCTCAAATTCCTCTTCTAAGGTAGAATCCTCCAAGCTAGCATCCGGTTCAGGCCAGCTTTCCAGATTCACGGTTTCTGGAAGAGAGTTATCCAGTTCTTGGTAGACTTTCTGATGCAAAGTTTCGCTCAGAAATGGCGTAGTGGGGTTAAAGAGGAGAACCAACGTTTTCAGGACATACCAGAGGGTTGCATAGACGGCAAGGCGGCGGTTCAGGGTTTCTGGGTCGTCGCTCCACAGGTCTTTTCGAATCATGGGGACGTATTCACGGCTCAGAATATTGACAACGTAGTCTTCCAGTTTGGACAGAGCAGAATTGAATTCACATGCCTCGGCTCTTTCGGTGAAATCCTTTACGAGACTTTGCAGTTTAGATAGGAGCCATCGATCTGGAGTTTTCAGGGAATCCTCCTTATTTGCCCATTGAAGTGTATGCTTTTTCGGGTTGAAGCGGTCGTATTCGGCGTTTTGCAGGAAGAAGTTGTGGAGGTGGTAGAGGGTGCTGAGAACTTGGTAGGGGCGTCCCTTAAGGTCTTGGGTGTCAAAGTTCATAGAATCGATGGGTGAAGTTTTCCATAAGAAGTAGAAACGGGAGACATCGGCTGAGCGCTCTTTGAGTAGCTTGTTGATTTCTATCACGTTTCCGAGGCTCTTGCTCATCTTTCTTCCTTTCGCATCTAGCACAAAACCCTGAAAAAGAAACTCTTCGTAAGGAGCCACGGGTTTGCCAGTTAATATCACGTGCTCAAGGAGAAGCGAGTTTGCCCAACCTCGAGTCTGATCCACAGCCTCAGTCAGAAAGTTCACTGGAACAAACTTGCTGAATTCTTCATCTGTGAATCTGGCGTAGGGTGAGGCACCGCTGTTGTGCCAGACATCCAACACAAAATGTTCCCTCAACATCCTGCCTCTACACTCCTCGCACTTCAATATCACACGGTCAATCCACGGCTTGTGGAGTTCAAAGTCTTTGCCGGGCAACTCCAAGGCTTTCGCAACCAACTCTTCCTTGCTGGCTACCAGAGTTTTGGAGCCGCATTTTTCGCAGACCCAGATGGGCAAAGGTGAGCCCCAGACTCTATCTCTGGAGATGCACCAACGTTTTCCCTCTTTCAAGAAGGCAAAGAATCTGTTCTTGGGACTCTCGTAGAAGTAGTTTACCTTTTGTGCGGCTTTAACAACCTTGTCGTTTATTTTGTCTGTCCAGAGGAAGTATTCTCTCCGCGCCAGCCACACAAGTTTGTGGTGGGACCTCCAGCAGGTCGGATATTCATGGGTGATTGTTTTCACTTTAAGTAAAAGTCCCCTCTTGCGAAGCTCCTCCACAACCATACTGTCTGTTTTCCTGACAAAGAAGCCGGCAAACTCGCCTGCTTCTTTCGTGAACATTGCTTGGTCGTCAAAGGGGGCGTACATGGGTAACTTGCGTTTCTGGGATGCTAAAAAGTCGTCTTCCCCGTTTGCTGGGGACAAATGCACTATGCCTGTGGCGGTGGAAACGTCCACAAAATCTTCCCCTACTACGGTGTGAATAAGAGGTGATTTGTCCAGCTCTGCTTGTTTGGGAATCATGTCCTTGAAGGGAAAATTGTATTTTATGCCCACCAATTCCTTGCCCTTCACAATTTCGAGAACTTTGTAATCTTCGACTCCAACTTCTTCCATGATTGGTACGACGCGTCCACTAGCAAGAATCCAAATTTCGTTTTCCACCTTGACTCTTGCATATTCCTCTTTCGGGTTGACTCCGATTATCATGTCTGTAATTAGGGTGAAGGGCATGGTGGTCCAGATGACGAAGAATTCGTTCTCGGTTTCGCTTAGCCTGAATTTGAAGTGGATGGATGGGTCCTCAACTTCTTTGTATCCGAGTCCTACTTCGGCGTTGCTGAGGGATGTTTGGCAGTGGGGGCAGTAGGCAACAACATAGTAGCCCTCTCCTAGTAGGTTTTGTTCCCATGCCCGTTTGAGGTATTGCCACTCCCGTTCGATATACTGGTCTTGGTGGGTATAGTAGGCTTTGTCTTGGTCTATGAACATGCCCAGATTCTTGTCAGCCTCAACCCACTCACGATGATACTTCAGGATACTCTTCTTGCACTCCTCAACAAAACGTTCTACACCTACCCGCTCCAGCAGCTCCTTCTTGTTCTTCGCACCAAGAGTCTTCTCCACTTCCAGTTCAACGGGCAAGCCTTGACTATCCCAGCCAGCCCAGAAGGTAATATAAAAATTCTGCATGGTTTTCAGGCGATAATGGAAGTCCTTTATGACTCGGCCTCGAGCATGACCGACATGTTGAATGCCATTTAGGGTCGGTGGACCCTCAACGTAACCTAGAAGTCCCTTGTTGTTTTTTTCGCGGTATGCTGCCAGTTTCTGGAGTGTTTGGTTTTTTTCCCAGAAATCACGAACTTCACGTTCAAGCTCGAGTGGACGATAGTTTTGGGTCAGCAGAGGTCTAGAATTAGACTTGAATTTCGTGGCCACCACTCATTCACGACACCCGATTGAACCCCTCAATGCTGATGGGTAAATATAAAGTTTTAATCGCTCTTGTTTCTATTTGTACCAGTCCAAGCTTTCCTCTATGTACGAGATGAAGCTTCCAAAGAATTCTTTAACATCGTCACTTAGGCTTGTTTGAGTGAGGAGTGCTCTCGCCTGTTCAGCGTGTTTCTTTGATGTCTTCTTTGCGGCGTCTAATCCTCCACTTTCCCTGAGTACAGTTCTTACCAGCTCGATTTCTCCCCGGTTAAGATTTTTCTTTCCGAGAAGACAGTTTAAGGCTTCAGATTTCTCCTGCTCTGCCGAGTTGAGAGCATAAATTACGTGAAGAGGTTTCTTGCCTGTGGCAACGTCTACGCATGGAGGCCGACCATACTGATCTTCCGGAGCGAAACTGTCAATGATATCGTCTTGAATGTCGAAGGAGTAGCCCATGTTCTCAGCTGCTTCACCCAACATTGAATAATCCTTCTCCGGGGAGTCGCCCAGAATAGCGCCAATAAGCATTGTTACTTTGAAGAGGGAAGCAGCTCTTTTGCCCGCCATAACACGCCATTCGTTAACATCCACATCCTTGAATTCGAACAGTAAGTCGAGGATTTGGCTCTCATTAACCTCCCTGTAACCCTCAGAGAGGAGAAGCAGCACTTTACCAATTTTCTCTTCAGGAAAACCAGAATCCATTATGGACTTGAGCGCCAAGGAATATACGATGTTGCCGGCGAAGACGGCAGTTCCGTCCCCAAACCGGGGGGTGTAGGGGTTGTAGCTGTTCATGAATTTTTTGTGCAGTGTACTTCCTCCTCTTCTGAGATTATCCATGTCAACTAGGTCGTCGTGAACCAGAATGGCGTGGCGGTATAGCTCGATTCCGACGCATACGTCTAAGATTTTGTCATCAACCTTTCCTGTGTAGCCTTTGTATGTGAGGAGCGTGCTGCATGAAGCCAACCTCTTGCCCTTCCGAAGCACAAACTCTTCAAGATCAGAATAAACTTTCGCAATGAAGGGGTGATAATCTCCCGCTTCTTTCACGGCTTCATCTAAAAATTTTTTGAGGCGTTCTTCGATTACTGCACCATAATTATCTAGTGTTTTCTCCCAGCTCATTCTTCATCCAGCCGCAATGTTGACAGGTATAGAAGCTTCTAGGTTTTTCTAAAAGCTTTGCCTAAAGCAATTTTGTTTCCAGAATACGCGTTACTGCTTTCCATTACTTTTTGTTGATATCACCGTTCAGAACGTGTTTTTGTATCAGTTTGAAAGAGTTAAGGCACGTGTCTGGAAAGAGAGTTACTACGGTTGAGCCTTTGTTTTTCTTGGCGGTTCTTCTTGCGGCAACGTAGTTGAGTCCTGATGATGTTCCGACGAGGTAACCCTTTCTCCACAGATATTTTAGAGCTTCAAAGCTTTCTTCATCGCTGACTTCAATCCAATCGTCAATTAGATTTTTGTTTCTTCTGATGATTGCTGGTTCTAGGGATTCTTGGAAGTTTCTTAATCCTTGAATGTGATGGTTTTCTTGGGGTTGAACTGCTATACTTTTCACTTCAGGATTTTCTGCTTTCAAGTATCGGGTGATGCCTATCAACGATCCTCCTGTGCCCACTCCTAAAACGATGTTTGTTACTTTTTCTTGGGTTTGGTTCCAGATTTCAGGTCCTGTTCCTTCCATGTGCGCTCTAAGGTTGTCTTGGTTGCTGTATTGGTCCAGCCATATCTTGTTCGGATCATCCAGATACATGTCTTTGACTTTTGCTATGGCTCCATCTCTCTCGTTTCTTCGTGGGCAGTAACCGTCCGGGGTTTTTTCAACTGTTGCTCCAGTCTCTCTGATTCTTCTGTAGGTTTTTCCAGCGGAGACGCTCGGTATCACAATTAATGTTTTTAGACCCAGAAACTTGCCGGCTCTTCCATAGGCGATTCCCAGATTTCCGGAGGAAGCTTCAACGAATGTGGCGTTTTCGGATGTTACGAGACCCTGTTTTATTGCTCCCTCCAGCATGTAGACTGCTGGTCTGTCTTTAACAGAGTGGCTCAGAGGATTGTAGTATTCTAGTTTTGCGTAGATGGAGCTTCCGTTGACGTTGTCGATGTTTACCAGTGGGGTTTTTCCGATTTTCTGTTGGAGAAGATGTATTTTCTTGCTAATAGAATCAGGGGAAAAGGAGTCTACTGAGGTAAAGGACCGATTTTCTGCTTGAACAAAAACGTTCACCAGCCATCAATATCCCTCATAACACTGTAATAGTTACCCTACCCCTTCCAACATAAAATATAAACCTTCCGTTTTTGCTGTTGGAAACTTGTTGACTGAGCCGAGCGCTCTCGCACAGTGGTATTAAAGACGTGTATTCTAATCAGAATAATAATATCAGGAAAGTATTAATAATGGAATAACATCCAAGTCGTTAACACGGTGCAGGAGGTCTCAACACTCAACCACATAAAATCCCTCAAATGTAAACAGTGCGGCAGAGAATATCCTCCCACCAAAACCTATGTCTGCGAAGAATGTTTCGGACCCTTAGAAGTCACATACAACTACAACTCCATAGAACTGAACAGAAAATCATTCCAGAACAGACCAAACACAGTTTGGCGATACTTCGAACTGCTACCAGTGCAGGACAAAACGAAAATCGTGGACTTAGGCGCAGGTTACACAATCTTACACAAATGTAACCGATTAGCGAAAGCCCTTGGACTAAAAACCTTATACGCCAAAGACGACAGCGTCAACCCAACCTACTCCTTCAAGGACCGGCCAGCCACAGTAGCAGCATCCAAAGCCCTCGAATTCGACGCCAAAGCCTTCGGAGCCGCATCAACAGGCAACCTAGCCGCCGCCGTAGCCGCCCACGCAGCCAAAGCTGGCCTACCATGTTACGTATTCGTTCCTGCTGACATAGAACCAAACAAGATTGTTCAAGCATCAACCTACGGAGCCAAAATAGTGGCTGTCAAAGGAACCTACGACGACGCCAACAGACTCGCAGCCCAAGCCGCAGAAACCTATGACTGGGCCTTCGCCAACATCAACATACGCCCTTACTACGTTGAAGGCTCAAAAACCTTAGCCTTCGAAGTGTGTGAGCAACTGGGATGGGAAGCACCAGACCATGTCGTAGTGCCCATAGGCAGCGGAGCCCTTCTCTGCGCCATCCAACGAGGATTCAACCAATTCAAAAAACTCAACCTGATCAAAGACACAAAAACTAGAGTGTCTGGCGCTCAGCCTTCAGGATGTGCACCAGTAGTAAACGCCTTCAAATCCAACTCCAACGATGTCACGCCAATAGAATACCCAGACACAATCGCAAAAAGCCTAGCTGTAGGGGACCCAGGCAGCGGACTTGACGCGGTTAAAACTATACGCCAATCAGGAGGAAAAGCAGAAACCGCCACAGACACAGAGATACTAGATGCGATTAAACTCTTAGCGAAGACAGAAGGAATATTCACCGAGCCAGCAGGCGGTGTAACCGTAGCGGTTCTAAAGAAACTAGTTGAAAATGGAGAGATTTCACCAGATGAAAAGGTTGTATGCTATGTGACAGGTAATGGATTAAAAGCAACCGAAGCGATTCTGCACCATATCCCGAAAGCGGTTGAAATTGAACCCAATCTAGGATCCTTCGCAAAGACCTTTAACTTGGAGGTGAAGAAATGACGAAAGTGACTTTACGTGTCTTCGCAACTTTAGCAACAGCCTTAGGGAAGAAGGAAGTTGAAGTAGATGGTTCTTCGTTGAAGGAGACTCTTGATTCTTTGAATGGGGAACACGGAGAAGAGTTCAAGACAAGGATATTGGATAGTGAGGGAAATCCTCAAAGGCATATAAGAATCTATATAAACGGTAAAGATATTCGCTTCCTCAAGGAGCTTGACACTCCGCTCAACGATGGAGACGAAGTGTTGATTCTTCCAGCAGTAGTTGGAGGCTAAACCTAAATGACTCACAGCAGTGAGGCAAAAAACATCAAACAAAACCAGTTAGACCTTTCCCGCGAGGAACTGGAGTATTATTCAAGGCAGATTGTTCTGGCTGAACTGGGATACAATGCCCAGTTGAAACTCAAAAATGCCAAAGCTTGCCTGCTGGGTTTGGGTGGTTTAGGTTCGCCCGCTGCTACGCAATTAGCCGCAATTGGAGTTGGACATTTACGTCTCGTTGACCGGGATGTCGTGGAATTAGCTAATCTGCATAGACAGCATCTCTACGGAGTTGATGATGTAGGATATCCGAAGGTTGAAGTTGCCGCCAAGAAGCTGCATAGGTTGAATCCTTACATCAAAATAGAGCCTCTTCCCCTCTCCATAACCGAAGACAACGCTGAAGAAATAGTAAAAGGCATGGACGTTGTGATTGACTGCCTAGACAGCATGACAGCTCGCTACGCCATCAACCGAGCCTGCGTCAAACTTGGCATACCCTACATTTTTGGAGCCGCAATAACAACCGCAGGCAACGTCTCTACAATAATTCCGGGAAAAACAGCATGCCTCGAATGCTTCTACGGCAACCTCGACGATGACAAGCTGCCCAAATGCGGAGTGGTGGGAGTCCACCCATCATTGTTGGGTATAATAGCAAGCTTGGAAGTCAGTGAAGCCGTCAGGATACTTACAGGAAAACAGCCTCGGCTAGCAAACAAACTTTTCCACGTTGACATAGAACACGTAGAATTCAACGAAATTCGCCTCTCAAAAGTTGACGAATGCCCAGTCTGCGGATCAAAACCCTCACAGTCTCCCATGCCCCTTAAACAAGAGCTAGTTGAAGAAATCTGTGGAAGAAACGGAAAAAAAGTATTCGTCATCATCCCAAGAAAAAATCTGCAAGTTTACCTAACAGAATTACAATCCTACCTCACAAAAAAGGGGTTCAAAATAAAAATCAGCGCTTCCCTCGGCATAACCTTTCATAAAGATCAAGTCTCTGCCAGCATTCTCAAAAGCGGAGTCACGATCATAGAAGGACTCAAAGAAAAGCAGGAAGCCCTAAGCTTCTTCCGCGAAACACTTGTGGATGGGCTTGGCATCTCTGAAGAATTAATCGTGTAAAATCTAAATTTTTGTTCATTTTTGTGGATTTTCTGTTTTTCTTTTGTGGCGACGCTCCAGTTCTTCGAAGATGCTGTTAAGCTTGAAGCCTCTTTGGGCAAAGAGCACTAAGATGTGAAAGAGCACGTCAGTGGCTTCATGTGTGATCTCCTTGGGACTGCCCTCTTTCACTGCAAGGACAAGTTCCACCGTTTCCTCCCCTATCTTCTGAAGAACAGCATCCTCTCCTTCAGCAGTTAAGCGTGAAACATAGGACTTCTCTGTGGGATTTCGAATCCGTTCTTTTATAACCTCGAAAATCCTTTCAACTATCTTTGCATCAACCCCCTGCACTTCTTCTGCGATCAGGGACTTGTGGAAGCACGTTTCTTCGCCCGTATGACACACCGGGCCTATCTGCTGAACCTTGAAGAGAACTGCGTCATTGTCACAGTCTAGGACAGCATTCTGCACTAGTGAGTAGTGTTCAGACTCTTCGCCTTTCATCCACATTCTTCCACGGGTTCTGCTCCAGAAATGCATCTTACCACTTGCCAGCGTCAACCGTAATGCCTCTTCATTCATGAAGGCTTGCATCAGCACCCGATCGTTCGACGCGTCTTGTACAACAGCGGGAACAAGACCCTTTCCCTTCTCAAAGTTCACCTTTTTGACAAATTCCTTAATCTCGGTTTCATTTAGTTGCAAGACCAAGCTTATCTTCCTCCTTTAGACTAGCCGCACCGGCACTCCTCTCGAGGCGAGGTACTTCTTAACCTCTCCCACAGAATACTGGGATCGATGGAAGATGGAGGCGGCTAAGGCGGCGTCAGCGTCTCCAGCCGTCAAAACCTCGTAGATGTGATCAAGGTTTCCGGCGCCTCCGCTAGCGATTATCGGCAGGTTCGTTGCTTTACTCATGGTTCTCGTCAAGGGAATGTCGTAGCCATCTTGGGTTCCGTCGCAGTCCATGCTGGTTGGCAAGAGTTCCCCTGCACCCAATTCTTTCACGGTCTTAGCCCAAGCTATGGCGTCTATTCCCGTAGGCACTCTTCCCCCCTCGACGTAGATTTCCCACCAACATCGCCCCTTTGCAGTCTCCACAACCGTCTTGTCAGGCAAGCTTCCTTCCACGTAAACTCTCTTGGCATCTATGGCAACAACGATACATTGACTACCAAAAACCTCAGCCGAAGCCCTTACAAGTTCAGGCTCTCTCACCGCCGCAGTGTTTATGGAAACCTTGTCTGCCCCAGCAGAAAGGGCATTCTGGATGTCGGTGATGTTTCTTATGCCCCCGCCCACGGTGAAGGGAATAGAGACCATGTCCGACGTCTTTTTCACAACATCCAACATTGTATCCCTTTTCTCGTGAGAAGCAGTAATATCTAGGAAAACCAGCTCGTCAGCACCCTGTTCTTCATAGGATGCCGCGAGCTCCGCGGGGTCTCCTTCGATCTTCAGGTTCACGAATTGAACGCCCTTCACAACCTTTCCGTCCTTAACGTCAAGGCAGGGTACTATTCTTTTAGCTAACATTTTTCACAGCCTCCAAAGCCTCTTTAAGAGTAAACTTTTTCTCGTAAAGGGCGGCGCCAACCACCACACCCTCCACTCCGGTCCCAGCCAACTCCACCAAGTCCTCGATGCTGGCTACGCCACCAGATGCTATGACCGGAACTTTCACCGCTTCCACTACTTTCACGATTTTTTCCATTCTTGGTCCCTTCAAGGTTCCATCCACGCTGACGGAGGTGAAGATTAAGGCGCCAACTCTCATGGCTTCGAAAGAGCGGGCGAGGTCCAGATAATCTATTTCGGACCTGTTCTTCCAGCCGTGATAGGTCACTTTTCCTTTCTTTTCGTCTATGGCTACGGCAACGCTTTTTGATCCATGTTGACTGATGGCATCCTCGACCAATGAGGGATTCTGAACTGCAGCTGTTCCGAAGATTATTCGATAGGCGCCTAGTTTCAGCAGTGCATCGGCTTTTTCTAGGGTTCTGATTCCTCCGCCGATCTGTACCTTCACATCAATATTGTTCATTAGTTTTTTGATTGTTTCCATGTTCTGTCCGGAACCTAATGCTGCATCCAAGTCGATTAGATGGATGATTTCTGCCCCTTGATCCTCCAGCAGTCGAGCCGCATCTAGTGGATCCTCGTAGTAGACCTTACTTTTCCTAGGGTCACCTTTAACCAGTCGAACGCATTTCCCTTCTAGAATGTCAACGGCAGGAATAACTAGCATTTTGGCTACCTCTTCACAATCCTCACGAAGTTCTTCAGGATGATTAATCCGGTTTTACTGCTTTTTTCAGGGTGAAATTGTGTTGCAAAGAGATTCTGTTTTGCTACCATTGAAGGAAACCTGACTCCATATTCTGTAGTTGCTACGATTACCTCCGGATCTGAGGGCTGCGGATAGTAGGAGTGAACGAAATAGACGTAAGAGTTGCCTTTAACCCCCTCGAGCAATGGATGAGACTGCACTATGTCAATGGTGTTCCATCCCATCTGGGGAATCTTTACATTGTCAGGCAATTTGATGATGTCTCCTGAAATGAAGTCCAGTCCCGGAATTGATCCGCCTTCGTTGCTCCGTGTGAAGAGAAGCTGCAGACCCAAACATACTCCAAGAATGGGCTTTCCATCCTCCATTGCCTCCTTCAATACATCAGTTATAGGCACCAGATTTCTGACTGCCGGGGCAAAGGCGCCAACACCAGGAAGAACTATGGCATCGGATCTGTGCAGTTCCTTGGGTTTGTGGGTAATCTGGACCTCGGCTCCCGATTTTTCGAGTCCTCGTTTGATGCTTCTCAGGTTTCCCACACCATAATTCACAACTGCCACTTGAGGTGCCGTTACAGAACCCCCTTTGCGCTTGGAACCTGATCTCCGATTCTTGGCTCCAGCTCTAGAGCCTGTCTTAATGCGAGAGCTAAGGCTTTTACAGCTGCCTCTATTTTGTGGTGTTCGTTGCTGCCATAGAGAACGGTTACGTGTAGGTTGGCTTTCGAGGCTTGGGCTAGGGAGTCGAAGAAGTGTTCTATGTCCTCGGTTTCTAAGTCTTCAATCTGAGGTTGCATTAGTTTGAGGTTTCTAATTATGTAGGCTCTTCCGCCCAAGTCGACGGTGGCTCTTGCAAGGGATTCGTCCATGGGAACGTAGGCTGACCCGAACCGTTTGATTCCCTTCCCTTTATCCATTACTTTACGTAGTGCCTCGCCTAGAACCAAGGCTACATCCTCGCTGACGTGGTGCTTCAGGTCTCCAGTAGCTTTGACTTTCAGGTCGAAAAGACCATGCTTTGCTAGAGTGACCAGAAGGTGATCTAGAAACTTGATTCCTGTCTCCACCTCAACATTTCCTTTCCCGTCGACATCTAGCTCCAAAGTTATGTCAACTTCTTTCGTTTTTCTTTCAACCTTCACTTTCCTCATTTCAAACACTTCCTCCCAAACTTGTGACTATGTATGGAATGTCATTCACGTCTGTTATTATGACGTCAGCTCCATGTTTGGCGTATTCAGTAAAAAGCTTATTTGTATCCTCCGATGAGGAGAGGACGCCCAGAAAGGAGAGGTTCTCAAGACCTTCAGACCTTGCGTTTTCAACCAGTAGGGCGTCTGCTATGCCATCTCCCACATATGCCACCCCAGTTGCCTTACCAGAGAACTTCTCTATCAACTCGATGAAGAGAGTGGGGTCTGGTTTTCCAAGTTTTTCCATTTCAAGTTCAGATTTGAGGAGGTCCCCAAGGAACACTGATCCCTTTTCGTCAAAATACCCCATATAGTTGTATTTCTCTAGGATGTACATGCCTTGAGTTCTTGCTCTTCCAGAATATATCCCAAACTTGCCAAACTCTTGGCGAAGCATGTCAAGGGTCTCCTTTGTGGGAGTGAACGTCTCTTTGTCCAGAAAGCTTTCACCAAAATCGAAGAAGGATGATATACCATAAATTTTGTTGAATAGTCCTCTGCCTAGATATGTTTCCTCAAACAATCGCTTCAGCAGGTCAGGCTTCTCAAGGTCATAGGGAACTAACTTTCTAGCAAGCCTTCGTTCGTCCTCTACAATTTCAGGATCAACACCCACAAGAGAAGTTTCAATCGGTTTCGGTTTTTCAAGTTTGACTTGTGCCAAGAACAAATCCAAGCCAACAATATTGTCATTCTTGAGATTGGCAAGGTCAGTTCCGTTCACATCATTCCGTCTAAGAAAGGCACCAACTTCTCTGAGCTTTTGAATGAAGTTCGCTACATCTGAGAACTGGAGGTTGTTGAATCGTTTTGCGAAGTTGAGAAGAGTGTTTTTTCGTTCCAGTTCTTTCATTATGAGGTTGAGGTAGTAGGTGATGAAGGCGTAGGATAGGTTCCAATCGTTGTTGTACAGTCCCGTGTCCTTAAACTTCTGAATATCCCGTAAAGTGGCTAGCTTTCCTTCTTCTCCTTCAAGACCCAAAATCTCTAGGAAGTAATAGTCAACAACTTTCCTTATGGTCTGGCGGTATGATTGGGAAGTTTGAACAAGCACACCATCAAAATCAAAGATTATCCTATCGATTCTACGAAGAGTCTCCTCGGCGTCTTCTCTCAGGTATATCTGCCTTTCTTTGTTCAATAACTGGTAAGCCATATTGCCTATTCCTCCAGAGACTCCTTCAGGGCTGAAAGGAAGGTTTCGTTCATTTTTCGGGTTCCAACGGTGACGCGTATGCAATTCTCTAGGAGAGGCAGGTGCCCCCTATCCTTCACCAAGACATTTCTGCTTTCCAGCCTCTCTTTAACGGTGGCTGAGGTGAGGTTGTCTTTGGTTACTTTGAAGAGAATGAAGTTTGCGTCTGAAGGAAATGGGGTTACTCCATCGACTTGTTTTAGGTTGTCCATTAGCCATTCTCGTTCGTTGACCACGAATTTGATTCGCTCTTCGAAGTAATTCCAGTTCTGTAAAGCCAACGTTATGAGCTGTTGAGTTATTACGTTCATGTTGAAGGGGTCCATCACTCTCTGGACATACTTTACAAGGGTGCTGTTTGAAACGAGATAACCGAGGCGCAATCCAGCCAAACCAAAAGCCTTCGAAAAGCTTCGCAAGACGGCAAGGTTCTCATAATCTCTTACCCAGTTTATGACCGAATATCGGGCGAAGTCTCCATAGGCTTCATCCACAACAACAACACCGTTGAATTCCTGCAAGAGTCTTTTGATGTCCGCTTCTCGGAATTGGTTGCCTGTGGGGTTGTTTGGTGAACAAACGAAGAGCAAACGAGTATCCTTGTCAGCTTTTTTCAATATAGCGTCGACATTTAACCTGAAGTCTGGTTCAAGCATGCTTGTGACCGTTTTGCCTCCATACAACTGCGTGAAGAAAGTATACATGGGAAACGTGGGCTCAACAACCATGACCTTCGAACCCCTTCGGACAAACACTTTCATAAGTAAATCCATGAGCTCGTCTGCACCGTTCGCCACAGAGATTTCAGACTCGCTGAAGCCGAGGAAACTTGCGATTGCTTTGACTGCCATGCATCCGCGAGGTGGAGGGTACGCTCGAACGTCTATGCTTCTGCAGGCATCAAGCAGCAGTCTTTCTATAGCTTCGCTTGACAAGGCGAAATTCTCGTTGAAGTCCATCTTCACGATCTTTTCTCCACATTTTCTGCCAAGGATGGTCTCAACCTCGTAGCAGGAAAGGTCTCTAACTTCCTTTTGCACTAGTTCTTCAATTTTCATTTTTTTCATCCCCTCTGATAGAGACGGATTTTGCGTGTCCGTCGAAGCCCTCCATTTCCGCGATGGTAACTGTTGTCTCTTTCAGGTTCTGGTAGCCTTCCTTACTGCACTGGAGAAAGTTCATTGTCTTAATGAAATCTAAGGTTGAGAGACCGGAGTAAAATCGTGCGTAGCCTCCGGTGGGAAGGACGTGATTCAATCCCGACGAGTAATCGCCAAAAGCGACTGGTGAGTAGCCGCCTAGGAAGACGGCTCCGGCGTTTCGAATCTTGCTGAGAACTTCGGTGGGAGCCTTCGTTTGGATTTGCAGGTGTTCAGGAGCCATCAAATTTGTGTATTCTACTGCCTCTTCAATGTCTCGAACGATCACTATTAATCCTCCTTTTTGGATGGAAGACATAATGACTTCCGTTCGGGAGAGGGACTTCATCTGCCTGTAAACCTCCTCTTTAACTGCTAACGCCAAAGCTTTCGATGTGGTTAGGAGAATCGCCCAAGCTTGAGGGTCGTGTTCTGCTTGGGCAAGGAGGTCTGAGGCAATGAAGGAAGCATTGCCGGTCTCATCTGCGATTATCAGAATCTCACTTGGTCCAGCTGGAACGTCTATAGCCACGTTCTTGCTTACTTCCAGTTTTGCGGCTGTCACAAAAATGTTTCCTGGACCCACAATCTTGTCTACTTTTGGCACTGTCTCTGTGCCGTAAGCCATTGCGGCTATGGCTTGGGCTCCTCCAACACGATAAATCTCACTTAATCCCGCAATATCGGCAGCCACCAAAAGAGCCGGATTAACGTCTCCACTCTTTCCCGGTGGCGAACACACGATGATCTCTTTGACTCCAGCCACTCGTGCTGGGATGGCACACATCAGCACCGAAGACGGATAGGATGCTCTTCCTCCGGGAGCGTAGACACCAACAGATTCTAGGGGTCGAGTGACCTGTCCAACGGTTACTCCCTCTGCAATTTCCATAGTCCACTTGTCTCTGAGCTGTTCCTTGTGGAAACTTGCGATGTTGGCGGCGGCTTTCTTTAAGGCGCTGATCTGACTTTTTTCTAGCTTCTTGTATGCTTCTTTGATCTGCCTCTCTTCAACCTTGATCTTTGATGGGGTAAGGCGTACTTTGTCGAACTTCTCGGTATACTGTAAAAGGGCTTTGTCACCTTTTTTTCTGACATCATTTATTATCTCTTTAACAGAGGAGGAGATCGTGGATAGGTCAGATTTTCCTCTGTTCACCACTTGAGTAATCATTTTCTTTTTGAATTCTTGAGCTGTCACAATTCTCATATTTTTTCCAATCCTCCTCGCAGTCTGGTGAGAAGCTCATTGATTTCCTTCTCAAAGGTTCTATAGGCGATCTTGTTGCAGGCTAATAGGGTAGTTGAATCAAGGATGGCGGAGATTACTTTGAGGTTGTTTTTCCGCAGGGTTTCGCCGCTTGAGGAGATATCTACGATTATCTGAGCCAAACCCAGTTTAGGGGCAAGCTCCGATGTTCCGCTAACCTCCAAAACTTCCACCTGCTTTCCTAATTCTTCGAAATACTTTCTGGTAATGTTAGGAAATTCCGTTGCCACCCTTGTCAGAGCAGGAATCTCGTTGACTGCGTTTATTGTTGAGGTTTCTGGAACTGCGACGACGAGAGTGCACTTTCCGAATTCTAGGTCCAATAATTCTAGGATGTCTGCTCCTCTTTCGAGAATCAGGTCGTGACCGGTGATTCCTAGGTCTACGGCGCCGTATTGGACGTAGACGGGTATGTCGTAGGCTCTGGCGAAGATTGCCTCGAATCGTGGATCAGAGGTTCTGGAAACGTAGGTTCTTGCCTCTTCCAGAATTTCTATTCCTGCTCGTTCTAGCACTTTAATCGCCGGTTGCTTCAGGCGCCCCTTGTTTGGTATCGCGATGCGAATCTTTTTATTCATTAAGATTGGCCTCCGATATCTCGAAGGAAAATTTCGAGCATTACGCTTCTTGAAATTTTTGACTTTATGTCGTAAACGGTTACAGGAGCTTTGAGGGATGAATCAACAGAAACCACGTAATCTGTTCCAACAAACTTTCCGTATTCCAGTGTCTTCTCAAGATTCCTCCTCGTCACTTCCAGAGAGGCAATGACTCCGGCTTCACGAAGAAGTTTAACCGCTTCTACCGCAGTTTTCCTGAACTTGGAAGATACAATAACCTTGGTTTTTGTCTCTTCTGGAATTTCAAAACCCTGTGCCATGAGGGCTTGGAGGAGTTTCCCAATTTCCAGAGCGAAGCCTGTTGCTGGGAGCCTGAGTTTTCCAAATTTTGCGATGAAGTTGTCGTATCTGCCTCCGCCGCCTAGTGGGAGACCTAGGTTTGGAACAGAAGCCTCAAACACCATTCCAGTGTAATATCCGATCTTTTTTGTTAAAGAAAAATCGAAGAAAACCATGTCTTCTATTTCATAATCTGCAAGGATTTCCTGAAGTTCTAGGATGCTTTCTAGATGTTTGTTCGCCTTTCCGTATTTTGATGTGTTAAGGGATATTGACGTAACTTCATCCAATCTTCTGCAGCAAGAGAGCTGAAGGAAGGCTTCCCTTAGTTTGGAGGGAAAATCTTTCTGTTCCATGAACTTTTTTAGATTCGCCGCGTCTCGACAGGATAGGAGATTCTGAAGAGAACCTTTCTGTTGTTCATCCAAGCCTGCCGCATCCAACAGGTCTTTGAGGAGGCTGGCGTGACCTAGGTCAATTCGCACCTCTTTCAAGCCAACTTTCTTGAGAGATGAAATAAGCAGAGCCAATATTTCTCCGTCCGTTTCAGGAGTGTTGCAGCCGACAAGTTCAACCCCAGCCTGACAGAACTCTCTTTCTCTCTTGAGATAAGATTGGCTGTACCTGAAGACGTTGGTGACATAAAACAGGCGAATCGGCTCGGGCACAGATGGCATGCGAGTTGTCACGATTCTAGCGACTGGCGCAGTCATTTCGGCTCTTAACGCTAAAATTTTTCCATCGAAGTCTTGGAACTTGAACATGGTGTCGACCAGTTCAGATCCGACGCCTGTGGATAGTGTTTCGACGAATTCGATTGTGGGGGAGCGGACTTCTCTGTAGCTCCATAGTTCAAAAATTTCTTTTAGCTGGTCTTCGATGTAGCGATACTGCTTAACTTCGTTAGGTAGGTAGTCTCTCGTTCCTTTTGGGGTGTGTAGTCTGGTGAACGTTATTCCTCCCTGTCAACGTTTGTCCTCCGTGGGTAATTTGTGGGTTAGAACCCATATTACACACATCTTATATAAAGGTTTCTGGAAGGAATAGTGGAGACCAAAGAACATGCGAATGACTGAGATAGTTCGAATAGACTCCAGAGGAAGAGTCACCATGCCTTCCTCAATTCGTGAAGCCGTTAGGCTCTCAGAAGGAATGTATGTCATGTTGATAGCTGATTTAGACGAGAAAGAAATCAGAATCACCCCCTTCGCTGACCCAGAGGCAAAACTAGTTGAATTACGCATCACGTTCTCAGACATCCCCGGCGCCCTCGCAAAAGCGGCAAACATTCTGGCAAGGCAGGGGGTTGATCTGCTTTCCAGCGAATCGAGGACTCTTCGTAGAGGAAAATCGGCTGAATGGGTTGTGGTTGCCGACGTTTCCAGATGCAAATGTGAACTGGAAGAACTTGAGAGGAAGATAGTTGCGGAGGGCGCTGCAAAGGAAGTGAAGTTCAGAAGTTACACCTAAAGGGCATTCTGTTATAAGCATCTAACCAAGTTTATTCTCTCGGGTGCCCAGTTATGGAAGAAAGGGTCTATGCGCTGTTCGGCATTGTTGGACCCATGCTAGTTTACATTTCCATTGCAGCATCGTTAGTTCTTTCTCCCAGATTCAGCTGGGAAAACAACGCCTTAAGCGACCTCGGACACGCAGTTAACAGCGATGTCGCCTCCATATTTAATCTCGGTCTGTTGCTTGCGGGTTTCCTTCTGATGATCTACGCGGCAACGGTCTTCAAAGAACACGCCAAGTATAGTAGCGTCTGCTTGTTGGTTTCAACTTTTCTGGTCCAGTTGCTGGCAGCATTCAACGAGGTATATGGTTCTCTCCACTATGCGGTGGCAGTGCCCCACTTTATGATGCTGAGCGTCACTTCCATCGTTTATACCATAGAAAAAAGGTCAGCCGTAGCCCTCATCACCTTTGTAATAGTTCTCGGCTCATGGACGTTATATGGATTGAACATACTCAATATCGGCATAGCTGTTCCAGAAGCCATATCAAAAATTGTTGTCTCGTGGATCATGATCTCAGCCATCAAAATCTACACTAACAAGTCGACTTGCTAATTCTACGCTGAATCGGCTAATATACAGTGATGCTTCGGGTTCCCGGCAGTTTCCTTATCTCACTAATAAGTTCTGAAGGGATTTCTCCCTCGATGATCAGGGTCAATTTAGGGTGTGCACTTATACTGGGATCTTCTGCAAGAGCCTGCCTTACACTGAGCCCCTTCTCTGAAACCTTTTTCGTAACATTAGCTATAATGCCTGTCTGGCTAGCGTCCTCAGGAACAAAAACGATTACGCTCAGGTTGAACTCGCGAGCAACCTCCTGCAGCGAGCACACCTGCCGAAGATTCAGGTAAATCCTCTTCAGCTCAGTCTTCGAAAGTATAGTTTGAACGGTGCTGTCGACGGCTCGGCGTTCAACACCTACTTCCTTCGCAATCTGGGTGTGAGGTATCTCTATTCCACCGCTCACGACCTTACCATCTTCTCTAACTTGGAAGCCCCTCTCAAACAGGAGCTGGGCAACACGTTCTTGGGCGGGTAAATCTTTGAAGAGTATTTTAATTTGGCTCCACACATCTACTCCTCCTCAAGGTAAACTGTTATCCGGCAAAGCTTATATAACCACTTCATGGCATAAAAAAAGGTTAATTCTTCAAATCCGAAAAAGAGAGTGAAAAACTAATGGTACCCAAAAAAATATTGCTAGATGAAGAAGAAATACCCAAACAATGGTACTGCATACTGCCCGACATGCCTAAACCAATGCCTCCTTTTATACAAACAGACACGAAAGCACCTGGACCTGGAATCGTTCCCCTAATATTCCCCAAAGAGATCATTGGTCAAGAGATGAGTAAGGAAAGATGGATAAACATCCCTGACGAAGTGCGAGACGTCTACCGTCTCTGGAGACCCACCCCGCTTATCAGAGCTACTCGACTAGAAAAGGCCCTTAAGACGCCAGCTAAAATATATTTCAAGTATGAGGGAGTTAGCCCATCAGGAAGCCACAAACCCAACACTGCCGTTCCACAAGCCTACTACAACATGAAAGAAGGCAAAGAACGCATGGCTACCGAAACCGGAGCCGGCCAATGGGGCTCAGCTCTGGCCTTCGGCTGCAATACGTTCAAAATCGGATGCACAGTATACATGGTTAGGATTAGCTACGACCAGAAGCCTTACAGGCGAGTTCTGATGGAAACTTATGGCGCCACGGTTCACGCCAGTCCGAGCAAAGAAACAAAGGCTGGCAGAGACGTTTTAGCGGAAGACCCGAACAGCACCGGAAGCCTAGGAATTGCAATCAGCGAAGCTGTAGAAGACGCCCTGACTAATCAAGACGCAAACTATGGCATAGGCAGCGTCTTCAACCATGTTCTCTTGCATCAAACAGTGGTAGGTCAGGAAGCTAAGAAACAGTTCGAATTAGTAGATGACTACCCAGACGTAATCTACGGATGCATAGGTGGCGGCAGCAGCTTTTCAGGTCTCTTCTGGCCCTTCTACTACGACAAAGTTACAGGAAAAGCCCCAAAAGACATCAAGTTTGTAGCTACTGAAGCCACGGCGGCTCCCTCGATTACTAAAGGGGAATACATGTACGATCACGGTGACACAGCGAGGATTACACCCTTAGTTAAAATGCATACCCTAGGTCATAATTTCATACCACCACCAATTCATGCTGGAGGTCTACGCTACCACGGTATAGCTCCCACGTTAAGCGTCTTGCATGAGGCAAACATGTTGGAGACCAAGGCCTATAATCAGGTGGAGGTCTTCGACGCCGCGAAAACCTTCATAGAAAGCGAGGCTATAATACCTGCTCCTGAGCCAACTCACGCCATTAAGGGCGTCATTGATGAAGCGTTAAGATGTAAGGAGACTGGAGAGGAGAAGACTATACTCTTCCTGCTGTGCGGTCACGGCTACTTCGACATGCAGGCTTATGACGACTACAACCACGGCAAACTACTACCATACGATTACCCAGAGGAAAAGGTGCAAAAGGCAGTGGCGAAGATAAGGGAGCTTTATCCCTGGTTGAAAACTCTTCCGTACTAACCACGGCTGAATGGCGAACTCAAGAAGTCCTCATATAACACTGAAAACCTAAAAATCTCCCCCCTTCCCTTTTTTGTCTTTTCAGTTATTTTACACGAGTCTTTCTGGTCGTAGAAGAAACCTCTTTCTTGCCTTAAGGAATTAAGTAATGAAGTTCGATTCGAGCATCATTCTTAACTTGAGGGTTACAGATTAAAGTGATAGTGAACATTAGTATTTTAGGGGCTGAAGTTGGTTCGAGTTTCTAAGATTACAAAAAGAGATGGACGCATAGTTAGCTTCGATGAAACCAAGATAACTAACGCCATTCTTAAGGCGTTGAAGGCTGTCGAGAGGGGAGATGGAGACATTGCCAAGAAGCTTTCAGAAGATGTTGTGAAGATCCTCAACGAACGCTTCGAAAATAGAATTCCTAGTGTCGAGAATGTTCAGGATATCGTTGAGGAGGTTCTTGTCAGAGACGGCTACGTTGATGTGGCTAAATCATACATTTTGTACCGTCAAAAGCGCACAGAAATTAGAGAGTTTAAACAGTTCTTTGGTGTTGTTGACGATTTAAAGCTGGGAGTCAATGCCATAAAGGTGCTGAAGAACAGGTATCTCATGAAAGATTATGAGGGAAAAGTTATCGAGACTCCCAGCCAGATGTTTCGCAGAGTTGCCAAGGCAGTGGCTAAAGCCGACCTTCTCTATGACAAGAAAGCTGATGTAGTAGGGACTGAGGAAACATTTTACCAGATCATGGTAAACAGGGAGTTTCTACCTAACTCTCCGACTCTTATGAACGCTGGCACCAGACTTGGTCAGCTCTCCGCCTGTTTCGTCCTGCCCGTGGAGGATTCGATAGATGGGATATTCACTACATTAAAGCACATGGCTCTGATTCACCAGTCAGGTGGAGGAACAGGCTTCTCGTTCTCGAAGTTAAGGCCAGCAGGAGACATAGTGGGCTCCACGAAGGGTGTAGCCTCTGGGCCAGTCTCTTTTATGACAATCTATGACGCCGCCACCAACGTGATTAAACAGGGAGGACGAAGACGGGGAGCCAACATGGCAATATTGGATGTTACTCACCCCGACATCCTAAAGTTCATTGAAGCGAAGTCCAGAGAGGGAATTCTGACAAACTTCAACATATCCGTGGCAGTTACGGACGAATTTATGGATGCTGTAGAAGAAAATGGTGAAGTTGCCCTGATAAATCCTCGAAGCGGAAAGACTGAAGCGAAGCTGCGGGCTCGCCACATTTTTGACCTGATAGTTGCCAACGCATGGAGAACGGGAGACCCTGGTCTCGTGTTCATTAATGAAATAAATCGGCATAATCCAACTCCACAGTTGGGAGAGATTCGGAGCACCAACCCTTGTGGAGAACAGCCATTGCTGCCCTACGAATCATGTAATCTGGGTTCCATCAACTTGGCTAAGATTGTTAAGGAGAGAGAACTGGACTGGGAGAAACTGAGAAGAGTCACCAGAACCGCTGTCCATTTCTTAGACAATGTGATCGACGTGAACAAGTATCCTGTGCCAGAAATCGGCGAACTCACCCGTGCTAACCGAAAAATCGGCTTAGGAATCATGGGCTTCGCAGACACGCTCATCCTCTTGGGTATACCTTACGATTCGGAAGAAGCCTTAGCCATGGCAGAAAAAGTTATGAAATTCGTCGGTGATGAGGCTACGAAGAAGTCTGTTGAGATAGGTGAGAAGAGAGGAGCTTTTCCCAATTTTAAGGGTAGCCTTTGGGAAAAGAGGGGCTACAAGACGATTCGCAACTCCACGGTCACTACAGTTGCGCCCACGGGAACAATAAGCATAATTGCTGGTTGCTCAGGGGGAATAGAACCGCTCTTTGCCGTGGCTTTTGTTCGAAACGTCATGGAGGGCACAAGGTTGCTGGAGATACAGCCCACATTCGAACAGATTGCAGAGAAGAGAGGGTTTCACAGTAGGGACTTGATGTTGCAGATCGCGAAGACAGGTTCCATACAGAATATAGAGGAGATTCCAAAAGATGTGCGAAGAATTTACGTAACATCCTTGGATATCGAGCCGGAATGGCACATGCGAATGCAGGCGGCTTTCCAGAAATACGTTGACAATGCTGTGTCGAAGACGGTGAATCTTCCGCCCGATGCGACCGTGGAAGACGTTAGAAGAGTATATCTGCTGGCTTACAAGTTGAAGTGCAAAGGGATAACAGTTTACCGCTATGGAAGCAAGAAGGAACAGGTTCTATACGTGGGTCCACTTTTAACCAAAGAGATGGCTACTGAGAAACATGTAAGCGCAGAATCCGAATATTCAGGCGGCTGCCCAGCAGGCTCCTGCCCCTTCTGATACAGAGCTAACTACATATTGTGACGGATAGTTAGATGCGTGAAGCTGCCATGGCACAGGCTCTTGCGATAAGAGAAACACCAATCAGCATTATTATTGTGGAACAGAATACGAACCATTGACTGGTTTCGAGAAGGAAGGCCTGAATTAGAAATCCTGTTCCCAACCAGAAAACCAAGTTTCCCACGGTTTCTGCTCTTTTTTCCCATGACGAGGGAAAAACAAATCGTAATGCCAAGATGACGACCTCAAATACAGCTAAAGCGAAGCTGAATTGTGCTACAGCCTGATAGACTAGTAAATGGTTGCTCGCAGATGCTGGTGCAGGAAGTACCCAGTTGGAGTTTTTAATTTCAACTAGCGTGAAGTCTTTAAAGAAATCGAGAATCTTGTCAAACAGGTTTGGGGTGATGACAAAAATGATTCCTACAAGAAGGAGGGAAAATCCGACAGAAATAGCGGTGAAGATGTTCTCTCCAAATATGGGAGTAGATTTCTTGCTTTCGTTCAAACGATTCACCTCGATAATTGGATTCTTGCAATATAGACTTATAATATTTCTCTACGATTATTCGTAGTGTATATTTTAAATACGTGTCATTTAGATAATAGAAGATCAGAATTGTATAAAGGTGAATTTTATGGTATATTGCCAGAAGTGTGGCACTGAAGTTAGTGAAGAGATGGCTTTTTGTCCCAAGTGCGGCGCCGCTTTAGCGGTCAAAGAACCTACTATTGTACATTACAGAAGTGAGAAGGCTGAGAAACAGGAGAAACACGAGAAACGGGAAAAAGAAGAGAAGGGGGAGCCGGAGAAGTATGAGAAGCGGGAGTTCGGCGTTTTAGGTCCGTTAATCGGCGGTGTAATCCTAATATTAGTGGGCTTTATGTTCTATCTCGTAGCAACTGACGTTATTACTCTAGAATCAATCGTCCCCTACGTCTTAGTCATAGTTGGAGTAATTGTGATAGTGGGCGTAATAATAGGAGCATTTATGGCGAAGGGAAGGCACCCAAGAACCTAGAAGTCCAACAACATTTCCCTCAAAAGAAACCGCGCCGTTATCTCATGTTAGTTGATGGGGCAGCGATGATTGGCGTAGACATCCTGAAACAAATTGTAAATCCTTGGTATGAAGCCTTAAAAAATCCCGCCGAGGCACAGCAGCGAACCTTGCAGGTCTTACTGGAAGGATACGCAAAAACACTTTACGGGAAAAAGCATTCACTTACCGAAGTAAAGGATATCTCCACATTCCGAACTAACGTTCCAAAGATAAACTACACTGGTCTTCAACCATACTTTGAGCAAGTCAAAGCCGGCAACTACTCCGCCATCCTGTCTGAGCCCCCTTTATGCTGGGTCATGACTCGAGGCTCCACAGGCACTGCAAAGGTTCTTCCAGTCACAAAGACTCATATTGAACAAATTTTTAGTTGCGGAGCACGAGCCCTAATAAACTACACTATCCGAAAGAATGCTTTGGAGGTTCTGACAGGAAGAATATTGAATCTTAACTTTCCATCAGCAGTAACTACCACAGAAGTTGGTGGACAAGAGATTACTTATGGATACAGTTCGGGAACCTACGCGAAACTCAATCCCATGCTGAATCAGGTCAGTCTTCTTCCGCGACAAGAAGAAATAGATGCGCTGGGTCCCGGTATCACCAGAACAGACTGGGAGAAAAGATTCGAACTGGTCTACCAACGAGCCCTGAACCAGCCGGTAGTAGCCACAATTGGTGTAACACCAGTAATCTTGGCCTTCGCCAGATATGTTAAGCGGAGACATGGAAAGAAACCTAAAGACCTGTGGAAATTCAAAGTCCTTGTCTGCACCAGCGTCAGAAAGATACAGTTCAAATACGGACCGGTTCTCAGGAAATATTTCGGTGAGGTTCCCATAGTGGAGATGTACAGCGCCACAGAGGGAGCGTTTGCACAACAACTCGATGACCTGCCCTATATTTCCCCCAATTATGACACGTATTATTTTGAGGTTGAGACTGGCAAGGGATTGAAGATGCTGTATGAACTCGAGAGAGGCGAGTGGGGGAGGCTCATAATCTCATCTTGTCTATTTCCCAGATATGATATAGGAGACATGATTGAGTCTATGGGAAAAAATTATTTTCGTGTTTTCGGAAGAGCCCAAACCTTAACGATTCTGGAACACAGGCTATACAGATTGCTGTTCGGCAAATTCCTTTAAAGTAACATCCTATGAAGGATGTGTCAAATGCGTGTGCAGGAATTTTGGAAAAAGACTGTTTTCAACAATACACTGTTATTAGGCTTCAAATATGACTTGGGTTCTTTGCACGAGTAACAACTTTTACAGTTTGAAACTTGTTTTAGGCGTCTAGTTCGATAGAAGCTGTTTAGACTGCTTCGGTAGGGGACCAGCGTAACTTATAAGAAAAATTAGACAATGAACAGTTGTGGAAGCGTTGCCAAAGAAGTTCACGTACACTGAAGCGGGGGTGGATAGAGAGACGAGAGCGAAATCTAAGGAGGCTCTCTCAACTCTGAAACAAACCTATACTTTAGGCAGATACGGAAAGGTTGTTCAACTGCCCTACGGCAACATCTTTTCTGCTGGCGACCGATACTTAGATCTTGTTATCGAGGGAGTTGGAACCAAAGTTCTCTTGGCGCAACTAGCAGACAAGTACGACACAATCGGAATAGACGGAGTTGCCATGGCAGTCAATGACGTGATAAGGTCCGGCGCCACGCCCCTAGCCTTGGTCGACAACATCCACGCTCAGGTCTCTGATCCCAAATTAGTGAAGGAGTGGCTGAAAGGCATAACTAAAGGCGCTACTGAAGCAGACTGTCCAGTGCCCGGAGGAGAAATCGGAGACGTAGCGGACATCATAAAAGGAATAACAACTGGAAAGGGCTTTGACCTGATCATAGCCAGCGTAGGCGAAGTTCTAGAGAAGGATATTGTCTCGGGTAACAAAATCAAACCGGGCGACACCGTTGTGGGCTTAAGAAGCTCCGGCGTCCACAGCAACGGAATATCCTTGGCGAGAAAAGTTCTCTTCAAAGAATGGGGCGGCAAATACGAGCCCTTCGACGTTCCAGACGGATTCAACAAAGAAATAATTTACGAAGTTTTGGAACCCACACGAATATACGTCAAGCCTTTCCTGAACGCCGCCAAAGAGGTTAAGATAAAGGGCGCTGTTCACGTTACAGGAGACGCTTACTTGAAATTCGACCGGTTCATGAAATTTTCTAAAGGCATAGGTTTCGAGTTCACCAATTTTAAGCCTCAACCGGTCTTCGAGTTGATCCAGAAGACAGCCCCTGAGGTTAGAGGAATTATAACGGATGAGGAGATGCTGAAAACCTTCAACATGGGATGGGGATTCGCTGTGGTCGTGGATAAAAACGACGAAGATAACGTGGTCTCGATCTTTGAGAAAAGTGGGGTTGAAGCAGAGCGAATCGGTGAAGCAACCGCTACAGGAAAAATTGTTGCTCTGTACAAGAAGAAAAAGCTAGAGTTGAAGTGACGGGTTTAACTGTTTATTTAAATTTTCATCTAGATAACATTTAAATTTTGTTATTTTC
>CAZUQX010000013.1:0-56489 GCA_964623205.1 uncultured Candidatus Bathyarchaeia archaeon
ACGTTTACCAATATGCTCTGACCAAGCCCTACAGTTTTAGGATTTACACTAAGAGAGGCGACAGTATGTTTTTTCGCAGCAACAATCGGCAAGAAAGATATCGAAGCAACAATGATTAACATTGAAACTAAAGCCATAGCAAAGATGTCAGATTTATTTTTTAGGTTTCTCATTTTTTTTCTTCCTAATTCTCAAGATAATATATGTTTTTTGCCAGTTAAACTCTTGTAACCACAAGTTGTATGTACAGATGCAAAAGGCATATTATGCACTATGCCCTTAAACACTAATGGACGTCTCAGGGGGAATCATTTTGACATCTATGGATGAAGTAGCACAAGTCTTGACCGACTTGGGGCTTACTCTTTCCCAAGCAAGAGTCTACTTCGCTCTATCTCGATCTGGGGTGTCCAAGGCAAAAACAATTTCAAAGATTTCACAGGTTGCCCGAGAACACGTTTACGAAGTTTTGCAACAACTCCAAGACTTGGGTCTGGTTGAGAAAATAATAGGTGTACCTTCTAAGTTCCAAGCCCGACCAATACAAGAAGGGCTCCACCTTTTGCTTCAGCGCAGAGCTAGTAAAACTCATGAACTGCATGGACAAACAATGGAAATAATCAGGAGTTGCAAAAACAATAACTTAGAAATGGTATCTCGGGAAGAGGATAGTCAATTCATTTTGATTCCCCGAAAAAAGTCGGCTATCAATAGGAGAAAGAAGGAAATTGAGGCTGCTCAAATAAGTATCGATAGTCTTGTTTCATTTAAGAGGCTGGGGCCTACTGCGTATACGTACCATGAGGTGTTTAAAAAAGCTCTTGAGAGAGGTGTGAAAATTCGGGTGATTACAGAAAAACCTGAAAACGAAAATGAAATTCCAGAAATAATTCAAGATCTCAAGAAAAATCCTTCCTTTAAGCTCAGGTATATTCTCAATTCTCCTTCAGCCGTAGTAACGATTTACGATAGGAAAGAAATGCTTGTCACCACCTCTGCATTAACGGGTCTGGGAGAGTCTCCTGCCTTGTGGTCAAACAACCCCAGTCTTCTAGCAATTGTTAATGACTTCTATGAAGTATTGTGGATCACAGCCATGGAAAAACCAACTAAAGAAGATTAATTACAATATTTCTTTTCCAGCGCGCTTCAATCCATTATATCCTAGTTGCACGCAAACAGATTGAAACCACCTAAGTTGCTAATTGCTCCACAGTCACTAGGCGTGTGTGTTTGGGTTTGGGGTTTAAGTTTAACGCTCAATTTTTCATGAGGATGTTGAGTATCCCAACTTGAGTTCTCGGCTGTGGTTTTATTTTAGTAGTTTTGTGAGTATTGTTTTTGCTGTGTGTAGTCTGTTTTCGCTTTGGTCGTAGATTATGGAGTTAGGGCTTTCCACCATATCGTCGGCTATCTCGTAGCCCCTGTGGATGGGCATGTCATGCATTATGAGCGCGTCGCTGCTCCCCAAAAGTTTCTTGTTGATTTGGTAGGGCAGCATCAGCTTGATTCTCCTCTCCTTCTCCACCTTAAACTTCGGATCCAAGAAAAACTCCATGTCCACCCACGTGTCCGTGTAGACCACATCACAATCCTCAACAGCCGCCTTAACATCCAAGGAAACCTCATACAAACCTGTCCCCTTCGCTTTCTCCAGCAATTCCTCGTCAACCGAAGCCTCATTCACCAATGGTGTAACAGCTGTTATCTTCATCCCCATCTTGGTGCAGCCCTCAATCAGGGAATTACAAACATTATTATGAACTCCAATGTAGACTAGCTTCAGCCCTTTCAGGCGTCCCTTCTTCTCCTTAACCGTCATCAAATCAGCGATAACTTGGCAAGGATGATATTTCTCATCACAACCATTAATCACCGGAACACTAGAAGCCTCAGCCATAGCCTTCAAGTCAGAATTCTTCAGCAACCGAGCCATAATACCATCAACATACCCAGAAATAGACCGAGTCTCATCTCTAAGGTCTGCCAAAACCAGATTCGTGGCTATCCAATCCATGTAAATAGCATGTCCCCCCAACTGAGCCATAGCAACCTCAAAAGAGAGCCTAGTCCGAGTAGAGGTCTTCTGAAAGATCAAAGCCAGAGACTTATCCTCCAAGACAAACCGATAATCCCCCGGACTCCTCTTGACTAGCAGAGAACCATCAATCATCTCTCCAATCTTTTTTGAGGACCAGTTCTTAAGAGTAAGCAGATGCACAAGCAACCCCTCCACAATCTCGCAGATACTTCTTCACGTCAGACTATTATATAAATTATCAAAGAAAAAAGCAACAACCAACCACACCCGCATAGTAGAAGCCTAATAACACTTCATTGTTGAAAACAAGCTTTTTCCTGAAAGCCATGCACACCAACAGGCAAAAATAGAATTCTGATTAAGTGGTGCGGCCGCCGGGAATTGAACCCGGGATTGCAGGCTTGGAAGGCTTACACCTGATGTCTGTGTCCTAACCAGACTAGACCACGACCGCACATCCAACATACCGAATCTAATAGCTGTAAGCCTCTATAAAGAACTTTTTTCTCTTTTAAAGCAACCTTCAAAACTTTGGTCCCTTGGATAAAGGTTGGTGCGGTCGCCGGGATTTGAACCCGGGTCGTCAGCGTTCTGCCTTTTATGTTGGCAGGCTGATGTCCTTCCAAACTAGACTACGACCGCATGGAGTGTTTCAAGGTAGCTTAGGGCATTTATTTCTTTTCTTGAAGATAAGTTTTCCATATCCTACACTCGGAATGTCTTTTTCATATCTTTTCACGGGTTTCCTAAAATCTAACGAATACCTAACCTAATGTACATCTCCTTAGGAGGGCAACATCAGGTATTGAACTTCAAAAAAGTAGCGGTAGTAACACTTCTAGCACTTGTTCTCTCAATGACTTTATTGATTCTCAACCCAACATTAGCTCTAACCAGTGAGGAGCAGAGACTAAAAGCTGAAACACTTCTCAACATTCTTGACACTGTCAACGCAAGCGTAGTTGAGGCTTTCAGTAGGCTTGATGATCAGAGCATTCCAGTCCCACCAAACGCTGAAACAAAATATAATGAAGGAATCGCCCATGCTGAAGAAGCTGTTGCCCTCATGAACGCAGAAAATTATAGTGAAGCGAGCTCCGAAGCAGTTGAAGCAATGCAAAACTTCAAAGAGACCCTAATTATACTCCAAGAAGCGTCGCCCGTAGAACCGACAGAAACCGAGGTAACCGCTGAAAAGACAAGCAGTTTAAAGGCTAACATAACTCGAGCCTGCGAACATGTTGAAAGGTTAGAAAACCTAACAGCAAAAGCAAGAGACGATAGATACAACACAACAGCCATCGATAATAAACTTTCAGTAGCAAAAAACCATTTGGAAAATGCCACAAGAGAACTAGATAGATTGAACCTAGATGGTGCTGCTGAAGAACTCGGCGCAGCCAGAGCATTACTTGACGAATTGAAAGAAGAATATGACGAGCTGGTCATTCTTGTGAAGATATCAAGCACTGAGAAGTATCTGGAAGCAGCTGAAGAAAGATTGTCCACAAGCAAAAAAAACATAACACAATCAACCGCGCTGTCACCGCAAAACAAAACAGCCGCAATCGATGCCCTGAACAATTCTGAGAAAAACTTAGCAAACGCCAGAGAATTAATAGTAGACGATAAGGTTGACGAGGCAATTGAGGAAATTGAAAAGGCTAAAAAATGGGAAGATGAGTCTCGTAAGTACATGCCCTCAGAAACCGCGAGTTCAACTGGTGTTGAAGCAGCAGACGAAAGCCACCCAAGCACAGGAAACATGACATCCAAATAAGGCCACTCTAGCCCTGAATCTATAGTGCACAAAAGTTTTAGGTATATACTCACACCTTTTGGCAAGAGAAGTGAAGTCTCTTGAGGAAAAAACAGGTATCTGCCTATCTGCTATTCACTTTGCTTTTTCTCTTGGCACTAACTTCTCACCCAGCCGTCTCCGAAACGATAACACCCGAAACCCTATTCTTAACAATTTATCCAGACGGTTTCGTGTTAGTTGACTATGCGCTTCTGGTGGACCCCACATATCCCACCCAGAACATCACAGTGTTTGGTCAGGTTCTGGAAGACCTCTTGGTCGTCAATAAGGAAGGATTGCCTCTAGACTACTCCCTACTCGACTCTGTGATCAGCGTTTACAGCCTTGGTACAGACGAGATCGAAATCACGTATCTCACCCAAGAGTTGACCTCAAAAGAAGGCAGGTATTGGACTCTGAACATAACTACCCCGATAACTACGGTGATAACTTTACCGGAGGAAACCACAATCATAAGCCTGAATCAAGTGCCAGAAACGATAGAGACCATCGACAACAGAGTAGAACTCCAAATGAACGCTAGCTTAATCGAAATAACCTATGTTATAGGCGTCGTTGGAACAAAAGAGCACGCGCAAATAGTGCTAGATGATGCTGAAACAACAATCAACAGCATCATAAGCCTTGGCATCAACATCACAGAAGCTGAAACAAAGCTTACGGAGGCACTGGACGCTTTCAACCTTGAAAATTATGTGGAAGCTGAAACTTTGGGAAATGAAGCGAAGAACTTGGCAATTCAAATCAACCAAACAGCAACCCAAGCCAAGTCCCAAATAGCTGAGGCTGAAAATGCAATAGCCAACGCCCAGAATGAAGGAAGAACCCTAGGGCTAATTGAAGCCCAAGATCTGCTCTACCAAGCCAAAAGCGCATATGATACCGGAAATTATTCTCAAGCAGCAAACTTGGCAACCCAAGCGAAAACCAAGGCTGAAGAAGCAGTAACTTCATCTGAAGAAGACGGCATTATTCAACCTGAAATCGAACCGCTCCTTTTTTACGGAATTTTAGGAGCCATTCTCGCTTCAACTATCATCATTATTGGCTTCTTTGTTTACAGATCAAGAAAGAAACCTAAAGATTCTGAAATCAGGAAGGAAAAAAGGCGGATAGACATTGAGCGGATATTTAGAGAACATAAGGATTTGATGCCGGAAGAAAAACAAGCCATCCAATTCTTGGTAGAAAACAATGGTGAGGCTTTCGAAGCGGAACTCTATGACTACGTTAAGCTGCCGAGAACAACCACTTGGAGATTAGTTAAGAGGCTGGAAGGAATGGGCATCATAAAAACCTCCAAGTTCAGAAGACAGAATTTAGTACGTGTGAAAAACAAATACGACATCAAAGAATAATTTCGTTCTGGAAAAGACCCGCCTCACTTTGGAATTGCTTTTTCAGGTCTTTTCATGGGTTGCCTAAAGTTACATCCTGCGATTATTTCTGAGGCGGTTGATAAAAATGAGGAAAAAAATCGCTATTTCAATAGCTGTGGTGTCGTTGTTGCTCATAGGGATAATGGCAACTTCAGTGTTCGCGTCAGATGCAATGTTGGCAAGTAACGCATTAGCAAAAACGGCAAATGTTTCAAACCAATTGCAGGCGAATGCGGTTCCTATGACGGCTGAGCAATGCGATCCCATGAGGGAGCAATTAAGGGAACAATTACAGGAGCAATCTCAAAACTCTGTAACTAACCAAGTTGGCGAACCTCCAGAAATAACCGTTGAGGAATCAGAAGTGATTGATGTTGAAAAACTAAAAGAGATTGTGCCTAAAACTTACGAAGAGACTGATGCCCAACTATCTACTACAAGAACCAGGTTCCTGCTGTATACTCATGATGGCAAACACATAATGTGGGGCTACGTTGGAAACGGCTTCTTTGTGGGTCAAGATAACCTCGGCAAGCGTTGCTGGGGAATCTACGGTAACGGCGTCTTCGCAGGGTTCTACGACGGAGATTTCTTCTGGGGCAGATATCGGAATGGCAACTGGAAAGCTGTGGGTCTCTTTGGCGAGAACTACTCGCACGGAAAATACGTGTTATTTCCACTAATTGAGCCAGAACTAGCAACAGCCGAAACTATTCCGTAACTCCCTTAACCACCACCCCCCTCTTTTTTTTAAAAAAGGAATTTTTCGGTTTTTTAGCTGTATCTTTCGTTTATGGAAGATACTCCCATTAAAGTCTGGATGTGAAAGCGTAATCGGTCAATGAAGACGTTATATGTTTCAAGAGCGAATGCACTTACAGAAGTGGGAAGTGAATGGTGTTTGCCTTTAACTCTTTTTCATTATCCTATCGCTTATTTCCTCTACAAGCTTGACACAAAACTTAGTCTCCCCGGGCTGGCTGTAGGCTGCATGATTCCCGACCTTGAGATACCGATAGCAATCCTGCTGTTTGGAACTCAGAATGCCAATCGTTTGGTCTTACACAGCCTTCTAGGCGCAGCCACAATCGGAACATTTCTTGCCCTGATAATCACAATTCAGGTTTATCCATCCTTAGTGAGTTATCTCTTTGGAGTTGAAAAGAAAAAAGTTGAACATAAATGTAAACTCTCTTTCACTCTGGCTTTCTCAGTTTTTGTCGGCAGCATCTCTCATGTTCTATTAGACTTTACCAACCACCCGTATAACCCAGTTTTTTGGCCGTTCCTTGGAGCCAACGCTACATCCAGTCCGTTCTATTTCTCTTTTGGAGAACCACTTGGGTCTTTGTGGATGCAGGTCATTATGGGGAGTATTCTGATGGCACTAATTGTTTTTAAGCGGAAGAACCTTTTTGAAGAGTTGTTAGTTGGGTGAATTAGGTATTGGAGGCTGTTTGATGAGTATTGAGCTTCCAGAAGCCAAGATTCTCGCTGAACAAATGAATGAAGAGCTTGGGGGTAAGCGCGTTAAATCTTGGTGTTCGAAGGACTGTGAGAGACTACAGAGAATAGGCATGATGAACAAGGATTTGTCTATCTTTGATCAGCTTGTCAACGGAAAAATTGTGTTCGTTAGGTCTAGGGGCAATGTAATCCATGTGAAGCTCGATAATGGAATGAACTTGATTATTGGTCCCGAGTATGGTGGCGAGATTTTCTTTCACAAGGATGAGAAAAATATTCCGAAAAAGTTTCACTTGAAAGTTGATTTCAGTGATGGCACAGTGTTGACGGTAAGGCTCACTAGCATGGGAGTCATCGAAGCATTGAAAGATAATGAATTAGAAAGCTCCTATGTTTTCAAGCGAGACTTCGATGCCGAAAAACTTTCACCAATAGATGAAGAATTCACCCTTGAACGGTTCTCAAAACATCTGGCAGAAAATAACAAAATGTTAAAGGCAGTGCTCGTTGGAAAAGACGCTATCATTGTGGGATTGAGTAACAGTGCTTTCCAAGACATAATATATCGGGCTAGGCTTCATCCAAAAAGAAAAGCCTCAGAACTGAAAACAGAAGAAAAGCGGGGACTCTACGATGCCATTAGGCTTATGCTAAACGAGAGAATCCAACTCAACGGAAAAGACCAGTTCCATGATCTTTATGGGAATAAAGGTGGCTACGCACCAGCCATGGGTCCAAACATGAAACAACAGGCTTGCCCAGAATGTGGAACTCCTATAGAAAAGTTGAGTCATGGAGGGGGACACGTATACTTATGCCCCAAATGTCAGGTGTAACGAACTAAGGCATTCTCCGAGGTCTCGAATACAACACTTTCTTGGTTTCTTGACGCTCTCACTCTTTGATCTTATTATACCACAACCGTTTACCGTTAACAAAATCATCTTTACCTTTTCGCTTTATTGCCCTAAGATTCTCTATGTGAGCATCTCCATGAACTGGAACTAGGAATTCCAATTTTCCACAGCTTTCAAACCCTTCGCACAACCAGCAGCCTTCGATGCCTTTCTTTTGAGCGCATTTTCTGATCTTGCAGAAAGGAGAACCTCCCCCGCTTCTACAACCTCTTCTGCAGCGAAATTTCACCATTGCACCAAGGACCCTGTAACATTCTTCATAGTTTTTGAAATCTTTGCCAAACGAAAATGTGGAGATGAATTCAGCAAATTTTTCGTATCTGGACTTCCTAAGTTCTTTTCTTAAATCTCTTGCGAGATCTGGGATCTTCCCTGAAAAGCCATGGCAATCTCCGCAGTAGAGACCGCAATATGCAATCAGATTCTCATCTTGTGCCATCGCTTATTGCCCCTATTCTTGCTTTCTAACCAATTCTTCACATGCACATAAAATAGTTAAGGTGCTATCTGTCATTGGATATCCTATGCAGAAAGGAAAATTTACGCCTGAACTCATAGCGCCATGCGGAATGAACTGTGGAATCTGTAAAAATTATTTAGCTTATTCACGGGGAGTCCCAGAGAAAAAAGGCAAGGTATCGCATTGCCCCGGCTGTCTTCCTCGAAACAAAAACTGCTACATTAAGAGGGGATGCCGAAAACTACGGAGAAATGAAATAAAATCCTGTTGTGAGTGTGATAACGTGCCCTGTGAAAGCTTGGATCGTTTGGATAGGCGTTACAGAAGCCGTTATGACATGAGCATGGTTGAAAATATTAGGGAAATAAGGGAGAATGGCAAGAAAAAATTCTTGGAGAACCAAGAAGAGAAGTATGCATGTCCTGAATGTGGTGATGTTGTTTCTGTTCATGACGGCAAATGCTACACATGCAAGAAATGAAAAGTTGGATTTGTAGCTTTTACGGATACTCTGGATAGCCGATTACGCTAAGATATATTGTGCTTTCGTCTGTGCCGTCTACGCCAACAATTTTGTTGACTTCATCGTCATAAAAGGCACCTACTTGACAAGACCCTAATCCAAGGCTCGTTGCTGTTAGCGCCAAGTTTTGCGCGATGTGACCAGCATCCAAGTAAACGTATCTATACGCCCTTTGCCTATACTTCCATTTTGACCTATCAAAAATGGCAGTCCAGACAAAAATTGCGGCAGCACTTAGAAACATCTCTTCTCCCAAAGCTGCAATAGCTATTGGCGTAGAGAAGTCGCCCCTTTCCAGTTCCTCTAACAGATGCGATTTAATGAAGTAATGGTAGAGTGCCTTCTTTAAGCCTTGTACATTATTTGCAATCAGATATGTTTCGATAGGATACAACGCTCCAGCAGAAGGAACCGTGCGAAATTCATATCCGTTCTCTTTCCTTTGAATGCCTGTTGAAGCCCACAAAAGATATGACAATTGCTCCATAGTCAGGGGCTTCTGCGAAAATGTGCGAATGCTCCTGCGCCTTCTTATTGCCTCATCAACAGACATTATTTCTGCATGTTTTGGAAGGGGAAGCTTGATTTTTGTGCTATCAGGGTAATGCTTGTAGGCACTTGGTTTTTTCGACCAATCTAAATATCCGCCTTCCATTTTTCCTCGAACATATTTTGTTGCTCTTTGAAACTCGTCTCCGATGTGCACACTCATAAAAGCCCCTCAAACTTACTATATGGCATGTGCATATTAATCGATTTCACGCCATTTGGAAAATTATTGGGTAAAGGGATTGGACTGCAAAGTGGGCAACAATAACTAAGGCGAATTCTAACTATCCGTCGTGAAACGACGTTCTTTATTTTGCATATAGTAAGGGGCGTGTACCCGTTCTATCCGCTGGAACGAATACTCTGTTCTTACAGTTGCAGCATTCAAGGAAGTTACCAAATCGTGTAGCTTCAAAAATCTTCAGTTCACTTTTGCAATTGGGGCACACAACTATTTTGACGATTTTTCCCATATTTTTCTAATACTCCGTATTGGATCCTCAGTTTTGGGAAATAGCACTATAGGTCATATCTGTTTCGCATGTATTTCCTATAGAACTATATAGTCTATGGAGACGCTCTGCTCTGTTAGGCGAGAAGCCCCTTCTTTTTGAGAAGATTTCTGGTCTTTCGATAGGCTTTGATTCTCTCGTCGGCAGTGAAGTCCGGGGTTTCAAACACAGGATAAGCTTCTTCAACATCGTCTATGGGCCAATCCAAGAGCTCTTCTCGATCGTAGTCTAGCCAACAACCATTCTTTTCAACCCAATCCCAAAACTTTGTTCCTAAAAGGGGGGTTGCCATGCTCAAATGCACGCCGTCAACATTCACTTTTCCGACAAATTCCATGATCTTGTCAACAACTTTGATGGTATCTCCCGGGTTTCCAAGCATCAGAAAAATGTTGGCGCGGATTCCTACTTCGCGAGCCAGCTTTACTGCCTTCTCTACCTGATCTAAGCTTACGCCTTTTCTTATGAAGGATATTACGTCCGGGTCAACTGATTCGACCCCATAGTTGATTGCTGTGCATCCAGCCTTCTTCAGTTTCAACAGTAGATTTCTTGTCATGTGGTCGACTCGCATGCCATTCCAGAAATAGATGTTAAGCTTCCATTTTTTTGCTATTATTCCGTCAAGAATCTTTTCTGCTCTAGCTAAATCAAAGGTGAAGTTGTCGTCAAGAACATTCAAGTTAGATATGCAGTAATTGTCTCTTAGGTGTTGAATCTCTCCCAGAACGTAGTCTGGACTGTGACCGCGCCATTTATTTCCAAAAACTGGGCGGCTGCAGAAAATGCACTGCTGTGGGCATCCTCTGGAAGTGAATATGGAACCAGCGTTCTCGCCGTATAAATGCAATTGCAGTTCTTCTCTTGCAGGATATGGAATCTGATCCAGAGGGTAAATGGGCTTTGCCCGTGGATTACTTTTGATTCTGTTCTCTTCCCGATAAATCAAGCCCTCAACAGCATCTAGACTTTCTCCGTTACGTAACTGCTTGACGAGTTCAATGAAGGTGAATTCTGCTTCGCCCACGACTGCCACACCAACTTCTTTGTGTCGGGTTAAAAGGCGGGGACCCATCATGCTCGGGTAAGGACCCCCCAAAACTACCAAACTTTGGGGAAGGATGTTTTTTGTTTTTCTGGCAATTTCGAGTGCTTGGGGAGCGTTTGTAACGATGGATGAGATTCCGATGATTTCTGGCTTTTCGTTGGATAGGAATGTGCTGAGGGAAATGTTTTCTATATTCAAATCGATTACTTTTGCTTCAAAGTGGTTTCTTTTTAGCACAGCGGTTATGTAGCCTAAACCGAGTGGCGGGACCTTTAAGAAGGGGGTTCCGGATGGAGGTTGAATCAGGGCAATTTTCATTGTACGTAACAATCTATGTTTTGTATTGTATAAGCTCTGAGGTGGATGGATCGTTAGTTTGGTGTGGACGCGATTCATGCAAAAATGTTTTTGCCAATTATTAATTGCCAAATAGGCTTTAAATAATCCTCCCTCGGCTAAAACGTATAAATTAGACTCTAGGGGGATGGTAGCCCGGGGGAGATTCGAACTCCCGTCGGCGGGTCCAAAGCCCGCCATGATTGTCCACTACACCACCGGGCTAAATGGTTTCTCCGGGTTACGTTCTCTGTTATGTTTTCCCCTTTAATATTAACCTTAACTTCCAACACATAATTCTTTGGAGGAGAACAAGAGGAAATTTCGCATTTGTTCTGGGTTATATCAAGCAGCAAGTTAGCCTATTGTCCATTAATTTATGGATTTTGGAAATCGCGTAAAAGAAAGCTAAATTCAAGCTGCCTGTAATCGAGATTACTATGTTTCGCTTTGTTCGGTTGTTTCTCCAATTACTTCTGCTTCTGCGAAGCGTCTACTGATGTTAGTTACTTTAATTCGCACTTTATCTCCGGGTTTGGTATTTGGAACAAAGATTACCAGCCCTTCGATTCTTGCTATTCCTTCTCCTCGACGGCTTGTCTCCTGAATCTCCACATCATATTCTTTTCCAGTCTCAACTGGTTTTGGAGGAGCACTTCGATTAAACCCTATTCGTTCATAGGGCATTCTTTTAACCTCTTGTTTATCATGTAGAAAAAGTCTACAGGACTGTTAGTGTTCCATATTTTCCTGAGTTAAGTTGAAGCTCTCCTCTGAAGGATTTTATGTATCCATTCTCGATTTTCACTCTGTCGTCAACGTTGACTTGGTCAATCTGTTCGTTCCACAGGGTTAGCGTAATGGTGCCTGTTTCGTCTTCTATTGTGGCATCGGCTACTCTGTAGGTTTCGTTTGTGTATCGTGAACTCACCTCGCGGGTTTCTGATTTTTGGACAACCTTTGCTTCAATGTCTACTTTTCTCATTCCATCTCTCAGTTCATTGATTTTCAAATCTTTCTTCCTCTCGTTTTGTATAGAGCCGCCAAAATTGAACCAGCTTGTCATCGATTGACTTTATGCTTGCTCCGTTTTGTTGGCTAGTGAGATGAAGGAGGATTAATGTGGGATATAAGCTTTACCCGCTTAGCATTCGAAAGTTTCTTTAAGCCTTAGAAAAGGTAATTCCGGCTGCCTAAAGTATTCCACTCTTCATTGCTACGGGTCTGACAAGAAGGCGGGAATAAGCTATTCTAGAAACCCAAGAATAATCTCAGGAGGAACCTTATCCCGAAGGCAACTACTGCTATGGTTGCAGCTCTACCCCAAGTCGTTTCTCTCCGGAGACGTACAACAACGGCGCCTAGAGCGGCTATCCAAATTTCTCCTATTAAGGGGAGATATAGCCACGCCTGATAAGCCGGAAGGGGACTCCAAACCTCGTTGAGCAGCGCATTAAAGGCGTCAGCCTCCAAGGGTACATTTAATGATGTAAGGGTTGAGAGGGGCACCGCGCCTGCAAGAGTATAAACAAATGTTGCTATGAAAGCATATCCGATTATGACGAAGAAAACATTCCATCGCCCAAGATCTTCCTGGAAAAGTTTTCCGACTATTATCAGAATTCCCGACCATAGAATCCAATTGATGGCAAAGGTTATCGCCGCCTGGATTATAACAGGTAATAATAGTGCGCTAAACTCCCCTGTTATGATGGGGGAACTGAAATTTCTGAAAAACAAGCTGTCAATTTTCAGGGTCAGGTTCGCCGAGGTCGACCAATCCATACTAAATTCTAGTCCTGTTATACTTTGCCAGTCCGGTGAATTGTTTGAAGTCCATCGATCTTGGTCTGGACCGATATTGAAGGTTGCGTTTCCCCATTCTCCGTTTAACGCTAAGAAACTGGTTATGTCTGTTTCAAAGTAGCTGTCCTCGCTGCCAGAGAATAATTTAAGGGTTCCCGAATTTGGAGATGATCCTTCCTCGTGAGTCCATTTGATCCAGAAGAATAGTTCCGTGTATCCGGTCTCTTCGGAACTGTTGAGAGGTCCTATGTCTGTTAGTTTCATCCAGATGCTTGCTTCGTTTGGGATTGAAGATATTATACTGTGGTTGCCGTCTGTATTTCCCATTTTATAATCTGTCGCATCTAATGAGGGTGACCCGTTGGAGAGCCAGTTGTGTTGATTGGTTAATGATTCGGTCCAGTCATCGTTTTCTGGTGCTCTGTTTTCGAGGAAAAGCTTCGAGGCGAGGACATATTGTGAAACTACCATGGAGGATATTACGAGCACTAAGACTAGGAGGACTCCTTTGAAGTCTGGTTTTTCAATGATTTTTCGAAAAGCGTTAACCGGAGAATATAGAACCTCAAATACTTCTCGAACACCCACTTTAGAGCAGTCTCCACAAGATTTAATGCCTATTTCCATGCGTTTCTAGTTAGCTAGAGTAGTCTTCTTAACTTCCTAATAACTGTTAACATCCACTTTTTAATTGCTCAAACTTGTGTAGAGAAATTATGTAGGCATTTGCGTGAACATGAACAGGGGTTTAGAGATTACGTTCGAGTTCGTAAATTATATTTGGGAAAAGGTTCATTAAGTTCTAGCAAGTAGATAAAATAAATGGGAAGACTGTCGGTTAATGCAGATATCAAGTGCAGTAAGTTTTTGCCTTATTGATGTAGTGTTTCGCAGAACTTTTGTTGTGATGAATATTGTTTAGTCGCTTGAAAGCCCTAATTAAACGCCTTCGAATGTACCTTAAAATCACTGGGATGGGACCAATAGCGAGAAGGTACTTCGTGAAAAACGGTTTTGACGGTTCCATGACTATGTTGGGAATTATTGTCGGCTCATGGGTTGTAAGCGTTACACGAGCAGAGATAGTTGTAACTGCTGGTTTGGGTGCTTGTTTAGCCATGGGAATTTCAGGATTATTTGGAGCATATATGACCGAAAAGGCGGAAAGGAAGAGAGATCTTAAGAAACTTGAATGTGCGATGATGACGAAACTTGATGATTCCGTGATAACTGACGCATCTTCATTTGTTTCTTTGTACGCTGCTATTGTTGATGGAGGCTCACCGATTTTGACTGCAATAATTTCACTGTTTCCGTTTATTCTTACTTTATATGGTTTGATTGTGATTGAAAACGCCTACATAACCTCCTTCATATTAACGCTGGTCACTCTGTTTGTGCTTGGGATGTATCTAGGAAAAATAGCTAAAGAGAACGCATTACTCTACGGACTCCAGACATTAGTGGCAGGCATAATAACCGTAGCAATTGCACTCCTGTTAGGAGCCATATAGCAGGAATTAAGGGGTTAAAATTTAATCCCAAACCAATCAAAAGTTCAATTCCGTTGACAGTTGGAAAATCCTTCCCTTAATAAAATCTACTTATAATTAGGTTGCTATGTGATATGAAATCGTTGGTTTTTTCAGTCATACACCTTCACACAATGTTTTAACTACATGTTTAGCGAGACTATTTAAGGTAAAATAGGAGGAAGAAGATGAAAAATATTCTAAATAAATCACAAGTATCTATTATCGCTTCAATTCTAGTGTTAATTATGGCCTTTGCACTTGTATTCTCCTTGCTAACTATTGTGTTCGCCGCCGAAGGAAGGTTGCCGTCTGGTGCGACAGTGGATAAACCTGCCCACACTTGGTCCTTCGTGTACGTTAGGCCTAACCCTGTGGGGGTTGGTCAGACTGTTCTGATGAACGGGTGGGTTTCACCTCCGCCTCACAGATACATGGACTTCCTTATCCCAGAAGAAGACCTGCCCGCTGGTAAATCATTATCGTCTGGTGTACCTCGTCAGTATGGAGTCATCATCACCGATCCTAATAACGTTGAAACAGATTATTACCCAATAGAGTCAGATGGTCCTGGAACATTTTGGCTAACCTATACTGTTGACCAAGTCGGCACATGGACTTTCGAGATGTACTTCAACGGAGACGAATGGTTCCAAGCCGTTACTAGCGATCCATTTGAAGTCGTAGTACAGCAGGATCCAGTACAAATAGGCGCGCCAGCAGTTGATCTACCAACCGACTATTGGGAACATCCAATAAACTTTGAGAACAGAGAATGGACCCAGATTTCTGGAGGCTGGTATCAGGACTATTACGGCCCAAGTAGAGCTAGTTTCAATCCATATAGCACAGCACCAAACACAGCCCACATACGCTGGAAGCTCGAGGGATACGATGGAATTGGAGGATTGGTCGGAGGACCCTACGGTACTGGTCCAGGTTACGATAGAAGCGGTATAACCATTAGCATAATCATGGCTGGAAGAGCTTATTCCGACACAGGTGGCGCCATCACTTGCTATGATATACATACTGGAGAACAACTATGGCAATTACCGGGATATGGCATCGATTGGGCTAGGGTTGATGGTTACCCAATGCTCATTGACTTTGGCAGTACAACCTATTTAATCAATGGCATCACTGGTGAAATAGAAGAAGAGATTGAGGACAGCATGTCGATTGTACAACAAGGTTTCCAAGACCCATACGCATACAGCGTGCAGACGTTTGGAAGTGGCCCCAGTATGACAGCTAATATGATAAAGTGGGATATAAGAGATGAAGATGATGATGGCAATGATTACACTGATTTCGCTTCTAGGATAGTATGGAACGTCACCGTATCGCGCGGGAACACGGGACACCCTGCTAGATACCCCGCTTTCAGCTACCCTGACGCTGATCCATTTTACCGGACTATGTTCGACGATGGCGGAGATCTGCTGGCTATGATCTCCTACGCAATCTACGGTGAATCTTGGGGTATGAACACGACAACAGGGGAAATACTTTACAGGTTCAACATGACTCAAACCGAAAAAGTTTGGATGACATCCGGCGTCGGTCCTGGATGCTATCAAGGAAGCGTAATATTTCCCTACCACGTCCGTGGACTCGCTTCTATGGATATAGCAACAGGGATACTTGACTGGACAACTGAAGAGACAGATTATCCATGGGGTACCTTCTGGGCTTACGCGCACTGTGCAGGTTACGGCAATATTTACAAACATGGCTACAACGGAGTATACTGCTTTGACGCTTCAGACGGTTCGATAGTGTGGCACACGCGTGCGGAAGATGAGTACAATGAACTTCCATATGGTAACTTGCCGTATTATGGTTGGGGCGCCCTGGCTGACGGAAAGTACTACGCTACCACAGGTGAGCACAGTCCCACACGACCATTACTCAGAGGACAAAGACTAACCTGCTTCGACGCCTACGACGGAACCGTAAAATGGGAGCTGATGCATTCGGGCGATGTAGACTGTATAGCAGAGGGCACCCTATTCACAACCGACAGCTACTACGATGAAGCTTGCTTGGCTATTGGCAAGGGCCCAACCGAAACAACAGTTTCAGTATCAGACAAAGTCGTAGCGAAAGGCTCCACCATGCTGATTGAAGGCACTGTTATGGACATGTCACCTGCTCAACCGAATACACCCGCCATAGCCGATAGTTCCATGAGCGCATGGATGGAATACCTGCACAAGCAACAGCCAGCTCCATACGACGCAAAAGGAGTTCCAGTCATGTTAATGGCTGTGAATACAGACGGCACAATAACCGACCTTGGCACAGTAACAAGCGACATGAACGGACACTTTGGTAGACTGTGGACGCCGACAGAGGAAGGCGCGTACTCCATCATCGCAACCATGACAGGCACCGAATCATACTATGCATCATACGCAGAAACCATGGTAGGTGTTGGTCCAGCAGCAGAACCGGCAGGGCCAATCGAGCCTGAACCAACGCCTGAACCAGAAGCACCTTTGATCTCCACTGAAGTAGCCATCATAGCAGCAGTCGCAGTTGTCGCAGTCATCGGCATAGCAGCCTACTGGATACTCAAAAAACGAAAATAAACCAATTTCCCTCCCTTTTTTTATGGGGAGATAAGCATTGGAAGAAAAAGGGGCTGAAAAGGTTCCATCACGAAAGAATGAAACTAACCCAAAGCAATAGTGGTTTGGGATATTTTTCATTCTCTCTTATCTCCTAAGATTGCCCGTGAAGGAACCTCAGCAAACCCCCGCCTCTTCATAAATGAAAGTCTCGATAGAATAGTCTGTCTTTTTCCTTTCTACATTCTGGCGGACCTGTCTTGGGGTGTTCTTACTTCTTCAACGATTCTTTTTCCAGCTGCAACCTCGTCAACGGAGTGGATGGTAGATCCCATTTCCTCCAGTTTCTTCTTAATCTCCTCAAAACTAATGGAGTTTCCAGCAATGATGACCTTTGCATTCTCGACTTGCTGGTCTATCTCATAAATAATTATATTCACCCCTTCCACGCCCTCTAGATGGCTGAGAACTTCAGAGAGTTCAACAACACTGGGTTTATGAGGTTTTAAGACATCTAGGACAAGTCTTCGTATCATCTTAGAACGACGAGCATATAGTCTTAGCGCGCGTATTTAACTATTCCTCTACAAGTTTTGTAACAGCTGACGATAATTACGCCATTCTTATCCAAGAGGATATTTCTTCGATCGTTGGATATTCATCCTTAGAAATTTTACTCTGATCAACATAGATTTTGGCGATTTCGCCCACTTTTCTGCTGAGCTGAATCAAATCCTGATTCGCCAGTTCCTTTCTCGACTTTATTCCGGCTTCTGCAAGCAATTCAGCGTCTCTATCAGTTATGCCCGGGATCATCTGCAACTGAGCCATTACCTGAAGGTTCTCCGCCACCTCTTGTGACAATCGTGTCTTCTCTCCGATGACCACTGGGTCTGCGGTGAGGAAATCGCGAATAGATGTTATTCCAAGGCTCCTTAACTCTTCTCCGAAACGGGGTCCAATCCCTTTTATTTCCTCAGGACTGTCAAGACTCTTCAACTTCGCCTGAATTGGCACGGTTCTTTCTTCGATTTTTTCGAGTCTAAGGTTAATCTCGTTCAGCTCCGCCCTCTGCTTCCTAAGAGCTGCAGCCCCCTTTTCGCTTGATTGTATGACACCCATCATGACTTTTTCTTGTTCTTTCAAAGCAGTGGACAACTTCTCTCCAGTTTCATTCGCCTTAGTCTCTATAATGGAGATTAAATCCTGCCGAACTTTCTTTATCGCTTTATCTTGACCTCCCAGAAGGGCAAGCATTTCCTTGTTAGCTTCTTCAACTTTCGAGTTGACATCTGTGAAAAACTTTTGATTCACTTTTCGGACGTATTCAATCTGGCTAGTCATTTCGGTCATTGTATCCTCCTGGGCTTTCCTTAGGGCAGCCAAATTTCCCCCTACTTTTAATAGCATCCGAAGGATTTCAGGGTCAGGTGGTTGCTTACGGAATACGATTATGCAGGTGATGCCTAGAAGGATGAATGTTATGATTACTGATATCCATAAGTAGGACTCTGCGCTGAGGTTAACGCCTATGCTGCTAAATATGTCTCCTATAAGGTAAGGTGTTACGGCGGAACCCGCTCCCTCGTTTATCAATAAAACAGCCATAGCAACTGAAAATAAGATAGCTAGAAAAGTTGCGAAGGCAGATATCCAGATAGTAATTTCTCTTTTTGTAACCATTCATGGAAACCTCGCATCTGTTATATGTGATTATAATGAAATAAGGCTTTTGAGAGCTTGACCGAGATTTCTGCTTGAAAGTATTATGAAGGCGGAATTGGCAGTGAAAAAGCCAGATGTTTCTTTAGGCTCATTTTGGGTCTGCATGTTGTTTTGATAGCACGTAAAGATCAAACATCTTCGCAACAAACTCAACGAAACTAGCCCTTGACTTCAGAGCCCGTGCTTAAGCCTTCGGTAAGTATTATAATCCACATATTCCAAGTTCTCGTTTTCAATCTGATGACTAACCGTAAACTTCTGCCGCGACCTTTTCTCCACTATCTGACTAGTAGTCATAAGAGAGTAAGCATCACTTCCAGCCCCAGAACCGTAACTGACGATGACAACCCGTTCATCCGGTTTAGCAACATCTAGGACAGCCGCCAAACCAATAGGGGAAGAACCAGAATATGTATTGCCGAACTTGGCCACTTTTAGACCCGGCGCATACTGCTCCTCCTTGAATCCCAGTTTCCGCGCAACCTTAACTGGAAACCCGACGTTCGGCTGGTGAGAAACAAAGTAATCAACATCTCCCACTTGAAGATTCAGTTGTTCCATGAGCGTCTTGCATGCCTTTAGGACGTGTTTGAAGTAGGCGGGCTCACCGGTGAATCGGCCTCCATGTCTGGGGTAAGCTTCTCGGTCTCTTCTCCAAAAGTCCGGTGTGTCCGATGTGTAGGAGTACCATCCTTCCAGTTCGGCTATGATGTCGTTCATGCCAAAGATGAAAGCAGAGCCGCCAAAACCCACGAAGAGATCCAGCTCTCCTCCAGGTTCGTTTCTTGGAGCGGCTTGAGAGTTATCCGCCCCTATAGACATGGCGTAGGCTGTGTTAGCTTGGGGATAATACACCAAAGACGCCGCATCCTTGAACATGCTCGTAGCTGCTTTGCACGCAAACCTCGTGTCGATGGCATCCACACCTTGGACCCCATCAGCTTTCTCCTCTTTACCCAGCTTCAGAACTTGTGCCACTTTAGAGGCTATGGGTTTAACAGCGTAGGGGTTTGATTCTGAGCCGACGTAAACCTTACCGATAAGGGATTTGTCTACTCCGGAATGAATCAAAGCCATTTTTCCAGCCTCCACTGCTGCCGTAACAGAGTCTTCATCTATGAAGGGTACAGACCTTTCCATCATTCCCTCTTTGATCCGGAATTTTGAGGTGTAAACTCCATACCCAACTATTCCAGGTGTCTCATACTCCTTCTTTGGTTTCGCCACTTTGTATTCTTGATGAGGGTAGTAGCCGTCCGCTAGCGTGAAGGCAAGGGAGATAGTTGGAACAATGTCGCTTTCCCCTACGGCGTATCTTCTTCGAAACCTTGGAACAACATCGTTATCCTCAAAACATGCGATACCCGCTTCTCCGTCCTTAAGCAGCAGGTCTGTTAGTCTTCCTGGAACTCTCGTTTTTCCGTCGTGAAATGAGACAACGCCGTAAACGTAGGACCCCATCTTGATGAACTTGTTTGTGGGTTGGCTAACGAGGGTGGAGACTTCCAGTTTACCCTTTTCATAGAAGAAATCTATATCCTCCATCCTTCCGAAGCTCTTTCTTCCACAGCTACCACAGTAATCTTTGCCTCTGAAGTATTCTTTTCCGCAGAGAGTACATTTGCTACCTCTCAGCCTGTCCCCTATGTAGGAGACTCTCCTTTCGATAGGTTCGCTGCTCATCTCAACTCCTCCCCAAAATATGTATGTAGGCTTTTGTGCCAAAGCCTTCTAACTCTGAGACACAACCCAGTTTAGGCGCGTCTCCGTTCACTTCCACCTGTCGGCTCCCAGCCTCTCCCCTGAGCTGTTTAACAACCTCAAAGATTTGTGCTCCTCCCGTGGCTCCCATGGGATTTCCGTCAGCCTTGAGACCCCCGTTCAAGTTTACAAAGAGCCTCTTTCCCTCAATTTCGTAGAAGCCGCGATATTCTTTGCAACTGTTGTAGACGTCAAGCCAAGCCTTCCCTTTTTTGGAGAAACCCAGGTCTTCTAGAGATATCATTTCCAAGAGCGTGGACTGATCGTAGAGCTCGGCTAATTGAATGTCGCCTATGCCAACTTTGGCCTGTTTGAGGGCTGTCTGCATAGCCAAAGTGCTGGCTACAAACCCGGTTCTTTCCTCTCGTGCGGGGAAGGTGATATAATCAGTGGCTGAAGTAGAGCCTAACACGTGAACAGGAATATCGGAGAAGATCCTTGCGGTCTCTGAACTTGCCAGAATCAAGGCTGAGGCTCCGTCAGAGATGGGAGCAAAATCAAATAGTCCCAATGACTTGCAAGCTTTAGTCCGTGCATTAAGGACATTATCTAAGGTTATTGCACGCGTATATTGGGCGTAGGGGTTCTCCGTAGCATTTTGGTGGTTTTTAACAGATATCTGAGCTAGAGCTAGGTTGAGTTTTTCGAGTTGCTCTCCTGAGATTCCGTATTTCTTGATATAGCCTCTGAGAAGAAGTTCATGGTTTGCTTCTGGCGTGCATCCCGCGTAGTAGCTCCACGGGTCCTCTAGGAGCATGAGGTCGTCTCTAATCTTGTCCCAGCGGTCGGTCATCTTCTCCACCCCGCCCACGAGGACAAGATTGTATTTTCCTGATTGAACTCCGTGGCAGGCGTTGAGGAGTGCGGAACTGAAGGACCTCGTTTTTTCCATAGGAACATGAAGCTCCAGAAGCTCAGAAAGAAAGCCCTCTTCTAACCCGATCTTGTTTGTGATTTGAAGGAAATAATCTGAGAAGTAGCAGGCATCCAAATCTTTTCGGGTTACGCCAGCAGAATCCAGTGCCTGAAGTCCAGATTCCTCTATCATTTTTTCTGGATCTCTCTCGTAATGTTCTCCAAATTTTGTCCTGCCAACTCCGATTATGGCAGGATTTTGTGATTTCATAAATTCAGCATCCTTTTAACAGGAATTGTATTTCTGCAATTACCCTCCTTTAAAGAGTTACTATTCTCTGGGAAAAGAGGGAAAGCCCGTTATGTTTATTTTTAGCGCTGGATTATCTTCGTAAAGGCTATTTTTGGTTAGAGATTAAGCGGTGTAAAATCAATAAGAGGTTGACAAATCCTTTATTTGGAAGCCTGTGGTTATCGTAGGATAATTTGGTGACATCACATGTTGGCAGCTTCCATTGTCGCCCTCATGGTGGGAATGTTGCTTCAGCCATCTGGACTGACCGAGGTTCTTTTTTCCATAATTTCTTTCGCCGTAATCCTGATTGTCCTGTCCGTCGTCTTTTATCTAGCAGGCAATGTTGTGGTTGGAGGACGCAGAGCTCTCTTTAAGGATGCCTTCGCAATATCTGTTCTTGGAACCCTCGTGTTGATTGTCTGCCTTTCGGTTTTCAGTCTGGAAATTGCAATGATTCTCTCTTTAATCGTGAGGAGAAAGCTGTGAATCAGAAGAAAAGAACAATTATTCTCGGTTTAGTTTTTCTCTTGCTATTGGTTCCTGCATACTTAGAGAACAGTTCTTTTTTCGGAAGTTCAGGAAACGTTTTTTCGAATCCGCCCTTGGCTGTTCTGTATATTTTCATTCACAACGTCTTGGTGGTCTCTCTTATTCTGCTTGGAATGACTTTCTATGTTGGGCTTGTCTTAACCTTCATGCCTAAAAGGAAGATAGAATACGTGGTTCTCCAGAACCCCCGCATATTTGCCGTTGTCTTCACCATAATGATCATTTTATTAAGCATTCTCAGGGCAAGCATGCTGGTTTACGGTCAAGTCTTCGTAGACACCTTGGTTTTTGTCATTCTTTTAAGTACGCCAAACGCAATCATTGAAGGCTTCGGAATATTCCAAACAATTGAAAGAACTTTGAAGAGGAAAATGACTTTGAAAGCTCTGGCGGGTATCTACCTGCTTTTCTTCATAGCAGCGGTCATAGAAGTAGGCTACGTATATCTTCTGATGGCAATGGTTTAAAAAGAAAAAATTCCTTTTTTGTCCAATACATATGAACTGGCGATGTTTTACCGAAAAAATTTAAGCGTTAAGCTTTAATGGTTGATGTGTTGTGTAGAGTGATTTTTGGAGGGAAGTGTAGTGCGACGTTTTCATCATGCCACCGACGAAGAGATTAAGAATGGTCTGACCACCGACATTTACTTCGCCAGGACCAAAAAGATTATTGAAGCGAAAAAATTGGACAAACTCAATGCTCTGGCAGAGGTTACGTCTGGTAAGCTTCCGGGCGGATGGCCTTGGGGCGTACTCTGTGGAATCGAGGAGATAGCTCACTTGTTTGAAGGCGTGCCTGTGGATGTTTATTCTATGCCGGAGGGAAGCGTCTTCTACCCAGCAGATTACAGGGGCGTTAGAGAGCCAGTTATGTTCATTGAGGGTCCTTACGGAAACTATTGTCTCTTGGAGACGCCCATGCTAGGTCTCATCTGTCAGGCTTCCGGAGCGGCTACACGCGCGGCTAGAATAAAGAAAGTCGCAGGCGAAAAGGCTGTTGTGGCTTTTGGGATTCGCCGCATGCATCCGGCTCTGTCTCCCATGCTTGACCGAGCTGCATACATAGGTGGTTTTGACGGTGTCTCCAGCCTAAAGGGAGCCGAAATCATCGGGGAGAAGCCTGTTGGAACAATGCCTCACGCTCTCATTATCATGTTTGGAGATCAGGTTAAGGCTTGGAGAGCATTTGACGAGATTATATCTCCAGATGTTCCCAGAGTTGCCCTTGTGGACACATACTATGATGAAAAAATCGAGGCGATAATGGCTGCTGAAGCCTTGAAGAATCGGCTGTACGGGGTGAGGCTAGACACTCCAAGGTCGAGGAAAGGAGACTTTGTTGCTATTATCCGAGAGGTTCGCTGGGAACTGGATGTGAGAGGCTACAAAAATGTCAAGATCTTTGTTTCTGGAGGTCTTGACGAGGAGAAGGTTAAGGTTCTGCGCGAAGCTGGGGCAGAGGCTTTCGGCGTAGGAACCTCTGTCAGCAATGCGCCCACCGTGGACTTTGCCATGGACATCATCGAGCTTGAGGGGCGGCTTGTGGCTAAGCGAGGTAAGCTGGGTGGGAAGAAGCAGGTTTGGAGATGCCAAGAGTGTTTAGTTGACACAGTGTTTCCATTCAACTCTCCTAAACCTGAATGCCCAGAATGTGGAGGCGAAACAGAGCCGATGCTGAAACCTCTTATAAAACAGGGTAAAATCGTTGCAGAACTAGCAAGACCTAAGGAGATCCGTCAATACGTTCTGGAACAGATTAAAAAGCTCTCGATATGTTAAACTCTGGTATAACTGAGAAAGGCTCGGTTAAACAAACCCCTAAGTCTCATTTTTTCTGGAAACATTCCATGCAAATGGCAATAAGCTTCACTTTTTGGAGTGGTTGCTGAATGCCTAGCAGACCTTTTGTGAGCACGGTTATGAAACCTAGAGGTTTTCCGCACTTTTGGCATCTTACTGGTTTGGCATCGCTCATTTTCTATCATTAGAAGTATTCTCAATCAGTCTTTTTAAGAACTAGTTTTGGTGTGCGTGAGTTTTATATAGTTATCATGGAGAAGATAATTTGAGGGTTAATCGTGTTTTTTGTGGTTCTCGCCAAGTTGAAAGGAAAGATTTCGCCAGCCTTCATGGAAGCCACGGAAAAAGCTTTGAAGAGTCCGCCGCCTGGAATGAAGATTCATAATGTCTTCTGGACATTAGGGCAGTATGACTTCGTCATAATCTATGAGGCACCTAACGAGAAAGCAGCCATCAAAATGGGCGCAGAATGGGTGGAGTTCTGTGACACACAGACCTTAGTTGCAGTTCCAAACGAAGAAGCAAAGAAAATGCTTCTCAAATAACCCCCATCTTTTTTTGATTCAGTGCCAATAGAGATGCATGCACATTTAGGGTTAAAATTTAATCTTTTTCTCTCTCGTATGCGTGTATCTGTGCCCCTCCGTGCCCGTGCGTGTGCCCGTATATTCCCCCTGTCAGTCACTCTGTCAGTCTCAGTGTGTCTCTGTCTCCGTGCGTCTGTACACAAGCGCGCATTAATTTTTTATATGTCGTGCCAAAATATTAACTTACAATTATCTTCTGCGGGAAGCATTTAATTTGACGGATGATAATCAAGTATCCTCATTCTTAATTGAAGAATTAAAGCAAAATTGGTCATATATTAGACACATAGAAGAAATCCGCCTTAAGCACACAAATATTTTTCTGGTCATAACAAGTGCCGTGATTAGTGTTTTATCTTTTCTAGTTCAAATTCCAGATTCGACTTTGGGTCAACAAATGCTTAATGAAATAATAACTAATTATAGAATACCGATAGTGATTGGCAGTGGTTTTTTATTTCTATATGGATTATTTCTCTGCATTTTCTTATCTCTTCAAAAAAGAGGGTATGAGAATTATAGAATCGTAAATGCTGAGATTCGAAATTGGTTCATGACTAAATGCGCTGAAAAAGATTCATTCAGTTTTGAAAAACAATTACCAAGAACGAGAACTTCTAAAGAGCTACTCAAATCTACTTTCTTCTATTGGTATATGCTTATCGCATTAGTAAGTTTCTTTGCGTTTTCCATTTTTAGCATAACCATTTTGAGTTGGTTAATTCCTTCATGGTTATTTTTTCATTGGGTAATCGTATCTTTCTTTGGTTCAATTGTTATTTTGATACTCGAAATCTACATTTTTGCTAGAGTAAATAGGAATATCAAAACAACTCCCGGCTAATTACGAAGTGTTCTAGTTGGTCATTTTTTAATCAATTAATCTCCGTAACAATTCTCGGAATCCATTCTTTCCTTTCTTTTCTCAGAAACTTAGCTAATAGTAGAGCCTCTTCGTTAATCAGTGTTTCAAGTGTTTGTCTTTTTCCGTGTTTTATTCTTGGAATTCAACATTTGAATTGAAAAAGGCTTTTAACTGTTTCACTGCGTGTGCTATATCTGCTCCGTAACTAAGAAATTGATTATGTTTCTTAACCATTTTTCGTTATCCAACTTCTCTACGAAATCATCTTGGAACAATCTTGTTTGCCCAATAATGAGAACATGCCCATTACCATACGGCATAAACACTGCAACAGGCGCAATGGGCGGATTTGCAACATCGCTGCTACAAGCAAGGGCAACAGCGTTTTGGCGCACATCAAGCGGGTAGCAACCGTAATTTCCAAAACAGATACTGTTAACTCCCGCATTTAGAGGATGATCCGCAAAATCTTTCACTATAATATGATCCTTATGCTTCCCGTCATTGTTGATTTCGTCCACAATCTCCGGTTTAAGAAATTTCGTGGCAAACATCTCGGTGAACAAGTTTGGGGGATCATAAGGTGAATATGCTGTCAGAAGAAGACGACCACCATTTTTAACATAATCGCGAATAAGGTCGAGTTCTTGCTGTTCAAATTTGCCCGCCTTCATTCCAAACAATATGATGAGAACTGTTCGTGGAAGAAAATGCTGATTGGCTATGAAAAGTTTATCACTTGGGCGACCTTGAATGGCAAAAGGCTCATCCAATCCTAGTTCGCTACAAATCCCATTCACAGCTTCAACTATCATCCTGTTTCTTGTTTGACCTTCTTGGTCATGGGATTGATCAACGATTACAAGAGTTCTCTCAAGCTTTTGTTCTCCTACACCGGGTGCCTCTAACTTTCGGATTTCCTTCATTCTCTTATAGACAGCCTCAACCCAAGGAGTGTAATCCACAACCACTTGTGCGGCTGTTGAATTATGCAATAATGAGCAGATCTCTTCTCCTTGCTCCGTGCGATACCTAACCGTTAGATAAGGATTCCCCAATCGAATATCCGACCCAATCTCAATTATGCTTGACAGAGGAATCTCCAATCCGACCTTTCCCTCTTTGTAGAACTTCTCCAGTTCTTTTTCACTGAAACAAGCCCTGATTGCACCACGCCACCCTGTCTTCACAAAAACCAACTTGTCTTCAGTGAGAAAGAGCCAGCCCCCTTTACTGCCAAAAACACCCGGCTTTTCTTTCTTGTGCAGACTGACTTGATCTTGAAGAACAATCTTCAACTATCTACCCCCAAGATAATGGAAATAAATCCATAAATATGTCTTATGGACGAGACTGCACGCGCACATAATTAACTATTTCAAGACTTAGGTTTAATTGAAGTTAAGGGTGGATTATGGTTTGAATTGTTCGGTTATTATCATGGTTGTTGTGAGAAAGACGTCTGGCAGAACCCTGAGTTTGTCCGTTAAGAATTTGTCCAGTTGAGATATATCCTCAGCCTTGACTTTTATTACAGCATCATTTTCCCCAATGACAAGATTTGCCTCTACAACCTCTTTAAATTCGGAAACTTCTTTCAGGAATTCCCTCTCTGAACCCGACTTCACTGTAATCAGAATATAGGCAAGCAAAACCATCTCACCACTCCATTCTTAATCCACATTCATTTCAACAGAACTTAACCTTTTTGGGCTAAGAAAAGCTTAGCAGAGCAACCAACGGGCTTTGGAGAAAGACTGGTTTCAACAATACGCTGTTAATAGACTACAAATAGACTGGTTTGTTATTCGTTTTTGGCCAGAACTAGGAAGACGCCTATCCCTAAGACTATGATGCCAGCGATTGTGAAGAGGCTTGAAAAGGTGCCTGCGTCGCCTGTTGGAGGGGTAGTGAAAGTGAAGTAGGCGACTACTGCTCCTATAACGATAAGTATCAACCCGAATACCTTCTCGACGACCAATAATCCTGCGGGCATCTCTTCACTCATTCCATCACACTCAAGGCTAACTTTACACACTCAAGGCTTATTTTAATATAATGGTGCATTGGAGAACGAGACGAACGGCGTTCTGGTTCAAACGACCGTATACTTCAATGGTTTTCCTTCCCGGTTAAAAATTGCCATATTCTTCTCTGAGAGATAGGGATGTGTAGTGATGAGCATTATCCTGCCGTAAAATTTGTTCAGGTCTGTGATTGAGGGACGCAAGGCGCCTGATGGGTGGGAATGGGCAACTCCCATGATGGAGAAATCGATTGGAAGCTTATGTAGGGGAAAAGCGGAAAAGGTGGTTCCATGAGTTGCCAAAGGCGGTATCTGAATATCATTGACTGTAAGTCCGTGTTTGTTCACTTTTCCTTTTAGAAGAAGTATAGATTCTCTGGGATGGAGACTCTGTGCATAGCTCAAAATGCTCTCTACGACCGTCCGCTCGATGAAAATCGCTTTATCCAAACCAGAGACCACCCCAATTCATTATCTTCAGACTTTTGAGTTTTGCACGAATAAACACACCAGTTTGCACCAGCCTAATCCTTTATGTCTGATGTGTTGCTGTCTTTCTGTAGGCTTGTAGGTAGTTTTTTGCAAATTTGTCGGCGTATTTTTCTATGCCTCCTTGCGCGTCTGTGAGGTTCCTGAGATGATGATAAAATTCGTGAAGAATTATCTGTGGGTTCCAGAGAATCTCCCGACGCGAAACATGAATCGTCCGCTTCTTCCCCACGTAACAAGCAGGGTTCTTTGAGTATCGTTTCGGCATACCAACCGTAAGTTTCGGCTTCTCAACCCCATAACATCGGCTCAGCAACTCAAGAGCTTCCTCAGTCTCTCTAGAAAGAATCAAGGCAACAACCTTCGTTTTGAAAGCTAAGTCAGCGGTTAACATATTCGACAAGGCATATTCCCTTTTCTTTCTTACCAACCGTGCTTAACCGTTGAAGGTATAGTTCCTTTCTTCTCTTGTTCTTCCTTTTTCTTGGAATGCTTAAACTTGTTGATTTTTACAACATCCCCCTTCAACTCGACCCAATACTTGTTATTTAGATTTTGGTGGTAAACAAATTTGTTTACCATTCTCTTCAGTTCTGTCGAGGACGTAGTTTCAGAATCTACCAACAGCTTATTGCCTCTTGAAGTGACATCAGCCTTGAGTTTTGAATGCAAGAAACTGGACAAGGATTCGCTTTCACCCTTTAATTCACCCAAATCCACTTTCAACTTCCTCTTCCCTCTCAGGAACAACTTTTTAATCTCCACAACAAGATATTTTCACTTCAAAGATGTAAACGTTTTTTAAAAAATGCCGTCATTCATCATACAAAAGATATTTCCTAGAAACTGATATTGCTATATGTAGAGGTTTGAGTATATGGCAAAGAACATTCTTGAACTTCTGGATGGAAAATGGACAGATGGAACCAGACCCAAGGATATTTACGAACTCTACGTCTCTAAGAATCCAACAGACTATACTGAAACCATCATTGCTGGGTTACATTCAGAAAAGCGGAAAGTACAGAGCGGATGCGCAGAGATTGCATCCCTTCTCTCAGAATACAAACCAGAAATACTTTATCCCTACATCGAACTCTTCGTAAGCAACTTGGAAGCAAAAGCTCCTGTACTCCGTTGGGAAGCCGTCTGCACCCTCGGAAATCTAGCCTCAATTGACAAAAACAAGTTGACACCCGCATACATCGATCAGATAGCTTCGTTCCTAAGCGACAAAAGCATCGTACTTCAAGGTCATGCAGTTCGAGCACTCTCGAAAATCGCAGAAGCCTTTCCCGATGAAGCCCCCAGAATTCTGGACAAACTACTAAATTCTGCGGAACAATTTTCAGGCAACCGAGTGGGTTTCATAATTGAGGCAATGGAACATTTCTTACCTTATGAGGAGCTGAAACCTAAGATAAGAAAGTTTGTTGAGCCCCATGCTGAAAGCACAATAAAGGTTGTTGCACGAAAAGCCAAGAAAATTCTCAAGAAAATCTAACCAAACATCTCGCAAGCGCACTTACCGCTAGCCACGCTATTACTTGTTTCTGTAAGAATAGAGTGAAGGAGAAGCAGTACCCCAACCAAAATAAAACATAGCCATCAGGGGGAGATAAAGCTAGTTTTAGATTGGGGTACTACATCTTTCCCAGAAGCGCATAGGAAGGTTATAAATTTTACGAAATTCCAAGCAAGAAAAAAGCTAAGGAGCGCTATTAAAGAACAGCTGTTCAGCTACAAATCTACCCAAATCGACATAAACATCTCAAACTATTAACATGAAGACTTCTCAAGCTGACTCTTCCAGTTTTGTCGGCAGATACTCATCAACGATGTATGTTAATCCGTATCTGCTGAAGGCTTCCTGCTCTGCCTTCTTCCTCACCTTCAGGAACGTCTTAATTTCCCTCTTCCACAATTCCCCCTCGTACCTAGGATCCTTCTCCAACTCATGCAACCGCTTAATATCCACATCCGTCAGGGGGTCGCTGGGCAATTTATAGTCCACAATATCTGTAGCATAGACACCACTCCACTTAGCATCAGGGGTGGTTAATCCCCTAAGGTGAGCCGCATTTGCCGAACCCGAAATAATAACCATGGCAATGTGCATCCCCCACGGATCTCCGTCAGTGAAGATAAAGACAGGAAGATCCAACTCCTTATTCAACCTGTGAATGAAGTGCCTAGTTGCCCGAGGCGCCTGACCAGCCGTCAGAACCAGAAGAGAATTAAATTTCTCATGTACTCGCTCCTCAACAAACCTCGTGAACAAACCACCCTTCTCGATGGCAATAACCTTGTCAGCACCAGTTTTAGCAAACTCTGCGGAAACAAGAGATGGCCCAATCATCACCCCGTCAGGATGAGACATCAGGTTCAGTTTTTTTCCCTCGTAGCCAGGAACTGTGTATTCGATTGTGAGATCGCCGAAGATGGCTGAACGCTCCTCAGGGAAAACATTAAAATCTTCTCTAGCGAAACCAGTGGTCGTCTCTAAGTCAGTGATGATGTTATTCGACTCCGGCTGATCCTTAAAAGACATTTCATAGGCTTGAGCCGAGTAGTAGACATCACGGAGAGTCGAAGTCTTCCTGTTTTTTACAAGTTCACTGGCGAAGAAACCCGCCCAAACCATCTGCGTGAAGGGCCTGATGTGCCGTATGTTCCGCGAGCTTCGCTTAACACTCCTCTCACCTAAAATATACTGCCGCACTTCAGGGCTGTAAAAGATGTTTTCGGTGGATCGACTCGGCATCTCTACCCAAGGAAACTTGCCTCCCTCCATTTGCCGATAGAGTTTTGTACCAAACCCTTTCAGGTCCTTCAAAATCTCTTTTCTCTTCTCTTTGGCTGAACTCTCAGTCTCCTTCCTCTTCAAACTTCCTCACACTCTTCAACAACAATTCAATGTCTGGTTCTTCCGATTTTCCAGCCAAGTCAGTAGAAAACCTGGCTATCTTAGGCAGATACTTAGAGAAAACCGTCAGTCTTCGCCTCTCCTTAGCGACATATTCCCGCTTCGTCAAAAACGTCTGTAATCGACGAGCCACCTCCCGGATACCATTCAATATCTCACTCCTCACTTCAGGTCTGTCCGCAATGAACTCCTTACCAACGGTTTTGTAGGGAACCTTCGTGCTACAAACATGAACAAGAATGGCCAGAGGCATACCAGAAGAAACCTTGTATCGCCTCCAGTTGATAGACCGAATTACCCTCACCGAAACATCACTGGCTTCATCATACAACAGCGGAATCCTGTTAGCGAAACGATAAACAACGAAATCATCCTTCCGCGGGATTTCCCCTCCATACGCAATAGCTGCCTCTACGATGAAGGGGTGACCAGAGTAGGTGGAGGGTTTCCTCTGAGAGACCGCTATAAACTCGGGCTTCAGCTCCTTAAGAATCCCAGCCCTCAACAATTCTTCCCCCAACGGAGAGAGACAACTTGCGTCTGGAGGAAGGAAGCCATCGAATCTCTTCATCATTCGAACAAGCCTCACAATCTCGCTGGGTCTCAATTTCCTCGGATTTTTTGTTCTCACAAAACCAGCGGCTGAGAGCAGACGAAGAATCATATTCTTGTCAACATCTGAAAAGTGGCCTTTCATGAAATCAAACATGTCTTGAGACTTGGTCCTCTTTAACAGACCTTTAATTTCTTCTACACTAATTTTCCCAAAAACCTTCCTAAAAATCTTAAACTTCTTAATTGTCTCCACAAGTCTAACAACATCTTCGTCTTTCAGCCTCTGAGGATTAGCTGTTTTGATGAATCCTGCAAAGTCCAAAAAACTGATGGAAGTGCCTTTCCCAACCCGGTGAAAGTGTTTCTGCATGAAGTCCAGCATGTTTCGGCAATTGGTGACTCGTATGAGACGCTGAATCGTTTCAACATCCACGCCATAGGGGTGAGCCAACGTTTCTGTCGGTGGGGGCGGCATCTTCTTTGTGGCTCGGTTGAACATGTATAATCGGCCTTTAGGATCGATGAATGTGATGTTGGCATAGGGTGTCACTAGGGCTGTCTGTTTCAAGTATTCCAGAATCTTGGACATGGCCCTGAGGTAGTCTCCTTCCAAGGAGAATTCAACGATGGTTCCACGCCACTGTTCCTTGTTTGTCCGGGTCTTACGGTCTAAGATGAGGGGGCGGTTCCTCTGGATGTCTATCATCATCTTATACTCGTAAATCTTAGAGCCCCCCGTGCTGGACCTGATGAGGACGGGCTTGTGGGTGGTGATTTGCCCGTAGAGAATAGACATTGTGCCTCCAAGACCGAAGGTTCCTCGAGCCTGCTTGAGCGTATACTTTGAGCCGAATAAAACCTGACCAAAGGCGGATGGTATGTGGCGGGCTGAGATTCCGGAGCCGTTGTCCATGATCTTTAGTCTGTAAACCTCGGTTCCTGATTCCATAGTGGTGCCCGAGTCTTCCTGAGATAATCGAACGTATACTTCTGGAGGAGCATTAATTTGATCGGAGGAGTCAAGGGCGTTTTCCACAAGCTCCCTTACCGATGAGAAGATTGCTCGTGAAGGGTTAGTGAAACCGGCTATGTCTCGATTCCTGTAGAAAAAGTCTGCGGGGCTTATCTCCTGAAAGGTCACCAAAGCGGATACTCACCTACTGTTGATATTCTTGGGTTTGAGAGATGCAATTTCCCTGCTTTTTCATTACCTACCCGATGTTCTTGGCTAAGAAACGTGTTAGAAAGGCATTGTATGATATGTGGCAACATGGCAGGTTCATTCATAATTCTGTATGATTGGTATTTCAATGTTTTTGTAAAATTTAAACGTTATCTAATTATTCAATGTGAAAGCGCCGTTTTCAGGTTAGCGTTTATAGGACGGTTCCCAGAGTTCCAGCTTCCTTTTCTTGAGTTCTCTTCGCTTTTTGTGCAGGAAACGATAGACTGTACCGTGGAGGCTACCTCTGATTAGCATCCGAACTGCTTCTCGGGCAATTGCTGCTTGATAGGCTTGTCCAATTATCGAAATTGTGTGACCGTAAACCGAGATGTTAGCTTCGCTCAGCTCCTCGATGATCCTTCGGGTCTTTCCTTCCTTTCCGATTACTCGCCCTTTCAGCCTCTTCAGGTCAGACTGAGACCTACCCACGGTTTCTCGAAGATCTATCACCTCTAACACCGTCTCATCGTCATCTAGTAGTCTGAAAGCGTGGTCTGGCGAGAAGCCTCTGCCTATAGCCGTAATCACCTCTCTGGCTCTGAAGAGAACCGTTGGGTCCGCCTCAGCAGTTGGCTGGAGAGTTATCTGGACATCTCCGCTTTGGCTGTCTACCTTCAGACCAACCGAGAGTTTCTTCTCGATGACTTCCTTGACCTGACCTTCTGGACCAACAAGAGCTCCGATACGCTCTCCCGGAATTTTGACGTATAGTTTAGTGCCTTCCACCTGTGACCCTCTTGTACATCTCCTCTACAGGTAACACGTCTAAGTTTAACTTTTTGAAGTATTTATGTAGGTTTTCTAGGTCTCTTCGCAAAAATCTGTCAGCCATGGGATGCCCGATTAACACAGCCTGTGCGACATCGAAGATCACGGGTCTTCCCCTCCAGATCATGATGTTGTATTCGCTCAGGTCCGCGTGCACCAGTCCTCCTTTATTATAGAGCCGCCTTAAATAGGTCAACAGGAGCTTGAAAACTCGTTCGGGGTCCTTGAGAATGGTTTCCTTCAGGAGGGGCGCACGGACACCATTCTTGCCGACAAACTCCATGACTAAGACGTTCTTTTGCACAACCACAGGTTCCGGAACATTGACTTTGGCTTCTCGGGCACGTCGAAGATTCTTGAATTCTTTTTGAGCCCAGGCATATATGAGGGATCGGGTGTCTCTGCGAACATTAGTGAATCTTGGATCACCTTCTATGTAGGGGAGCATGCCCTTCTTGAATTCGGCTGAGGTGGTTAGATATATTTTGATGGCTACCTCTTTCCCTTGGATGTCTTTTCCCCAGTAGATTCGAGCTTCCTTCCCAGCACTTACAACTCCATGAATTTCATCGATGGTCCCTTTGTTCATGAGGTTGTAGATGGTCATGAGGGTGGAGCGATCGAAAACCTCCTCTATAACTTGGTAGTCTTCGCTTCTCTTCTCTTTCATCAGCTGTTCGGTTTCGTATGCTTTTTGCTTCCGGAGAAGCTTCTTCTCCGCCTTCTCTCTAGAAGACACAGCAAACCTTCCTGCAAAACAGTGAGTTTTGTGGTTTCTTAAGCTCGCTAGAATAGCAAGCTTGACTTTGCCAGCGAACTTCCTTTATCTCCAAAGGGACACCTTTTGGAATAAGAGTCTGTTTTCCTATTTAGGTTTCTCTGCAGCTGCTAGAATAGACAGGTTATGAAGAAGCTCTATTAGAGCGTCTGCCAATTATTTCGGGAATGTTCTAATTCAGTAAGGAACGTGACGAGGAATTGAAGTTTGTTAAGATTGATGAAAAGGGGTGGCTGGAGAGGCAAGGTTATTCCAAGAAAATCTTGCTTACCGAGGACGACTTGAAATCAAAGGGAAACCTTGTCCAGATCGTTAAGAACGAAGCTCACACAGAGATTAAGCCCCATTATCATAAACAAATGATCGAAATCTATCATGTTTTGAAGGGAAACGCTGTTGTCTTCTGCGGAGACACAAGAGTTAGAACCCAACCGGGAGACACCCTTTTGTGTGAACCTAGGGAAGTTCACGGCGTTGTTAACGATACAGATGAAGAGTTCCGGTTTGCGGTATTCAAAATCAACGCGAAAGATTATGATACTTACTGGCTGGAATGATGCAGGAGATCTAAAAGTTCTCTAAATCTTGACGATTTGAGCATGAGGGACACCGCAGATTTTCAGAACTGCCTCAGGATGAACCAGCCCTTTTTCTATGGCTTTGTTCACGATGTTGTGTCCAACCATGTTCACGATGGTGGCTTCTTCCATGAGCTCTACAGCCTCTTCCACAGGCATCTTTGGACCTTTATAGAATTCTTCGCCCACCTTGAAAATTATTTTTCCATCCCTCAGAATCTCTCCCAACAGTTCCACATCGCAGGTTGCGAGAAGCACACACTTACCCCATTTACGCAATTTAGCGTAGACTTCCAAGGTCCAGCACACTACACACTTGATAAGGACGATCTGGCTCCACAGGCTTCACATACCAAAAACAGGAAACGTTTCTCTTTGACAATTTTCGTGTCCGGGCGTGTGCAAACAGGGCAAACGACGAATTCTTTGACGTACCTCTTGATGAGTCTCTCAAAGGTGTCGTGGCCGAATTTTCCCTGAAAGATTGCTCTGTTCCTCTGCATGGTTGCAGCCGTAGCCATCTCTCCTGAGAAGAACTTTAGGATGTGGCGTGGGTCTCGGTTAAGGGCGTCACTGATTTCCTTGAAGTTCGTTAAGATGGTGCGCATGCCTGTGACGAAGCTGTGGGGTCTTGGAACTTCAAAGCGTTTGTGCTCACGTACCTCTGAAGGAAGCTGTGATCGAGCACGTTCCAGCAATTCTCTGTAGTTCATCTCTAACTCCTGTATTACACGTCTTTTGCCCACAATAAAAGCACTTCTCTTTTCCTAAAAAATTGCATATTAAGTGTTTTGTCTTTGGGAGTAAACAACTGATTATAGCTGCTTGAATCTGTATTGTTGGAAAAGCGATTGGAGGCGTTTTTTCACTCGTCGTTATACTGGCGGGGTTGGAACAGAAAATCCTTAAATTCTTACCTGACAATCGGGTAATGAGACAATTTACGAAAGGGCCCGTAGCTCAGTTTGGTTAGAGCGCCAGGCTCATAACCTGGTGGTCGCCGGTTCAAATCCGGCCGGGCCCACCAAAAATTGAATAATGCTCATTTAGTCTACTTTGATGTTTAGAAAGTCATAAAAGGTCAAATTTGCACTCGTTTAGTAGATCTGGTAAGGTTGCTGGTTGGATTTGGCTGTTGAAGTTTCTAACCTGACTAAGAGATACGGATCCTTAGTTGCAGTTGATGATTTAGATCTTGAAGTTAAGCTTCACACTATTCATGGTTTTTTAGGTCCTAATGGCGCTGGGAAGACTACAACTATTAAGATGCTCATAGGATTGTTGAAGCCAGATAGTGGATTGGTAAAGGTTTTAGGTCAGGAACTTGATTGGGATAAGCCAAGCCTCAGAACAAATGTGGGTTACATGCCTGAACTTCCAAAATTACCAAAGTACCTGAAAGGAGTGGAGCTTCTCGATGTTTATGGTCGAATGTTTGGGATGTCTAAGGAGAAGAGGGAGAGTCAGACTCGTGAGCTTTTAAAACTTGTTGGATTGGAAGGAAGAGGTGACGATCTCGTTGGTACTTATAGTAAGGGAATGCAACAACGGTTAGGTTTAGCCCAAGCATTGTTGAATGAACCCAAACTTGTGATTCTTGATGAGCCCAGTCTTGGTTTGGATCCTATAGGAATGGTTGAGGTTAGGGATATAATTAAAAAGTTGGCAAAGACAGATATCACTGTATTTCTCTCTTCACACCTTTTAAATGAAGTGGAACAGGTTTGTAGTCATGTTACAATGATTGATAAGGGAGTAGCACTGGCATCGGGAAGCATAGAAGAAATCTCTTCTAAACTTAAGGCTCCCTTAGAAATCGAGGCTGAAGTTGACAATCTGTCAGAGGCTGTAATAGGGAATCTAAAGAAATTATCCTTCGTTAAGGATGTTTTTGAGGATGGTAACAGTCTGAGGATTAAATTAGGGACTCGAGAAGATGTTAGATCTGAAGTTTCGCAAGCGATTAGTTCTGGAGGAGGCATCATTTTGTCTATAAATTTAAAAGGTGGCAGCCTTGAAGACATTTTTCTGAATTTATTTGCTAAAAAAAAGGGAGGTGAGCAATGATGAGAATCGACCAGTCAGGCTGGATTACCAAGTTTTCTGCAGTAGTCAGGTATGAACTGTTATGGAATATTCGAAAGAAGAAATTTTATGGGATGCTTATCGTTGCATTCGCACTTACAACTCTGGCACTTGCTGGTAGCCACATCCAGAGCGCTATAACTGGCGACCCGGTGGAGCTTAACCCTGACTTTGTAATCGATTCTAATGTAGGTCTAGGCGGATTTGGCTTCTTCCTTTTTGCAATAGTAACAGTGATGAATAGTATTTCAGGAGAATTCGAAAGCGGGACCATTGTGCCACTCTTAGCTAAACCTGTATCAAGAACAACCGTCTTCTTAGGTAAACTATTTGCTGCTTTCCTCACACTATTAGTAACCTACAGCTTCCTTATGATATATATGACGATAGGAGGCTTCTTGATATACGGTCCCCAAAACAACCTTCACCTTGTTCCGCTCTCACTCCTGGGAGCTCTATTCAGTACTTTAATCTGGATTTCCATCGTCCTGTTGTTTGGCACTTTGTTTAGAAGTTCATTGATCGCTGCTCTAGGCGCTCTCGGAATATGGTTGGGAACAAACATCATTGGATCAATAATTGGAATACTTGCTGGCCAAGGATGGATTCTCACTTACATTCCTGGTTCAGGAAATAGCGGATCCGTCGGCGGTAATCCCCTAGTAGGGACACCTGTTTCCACAGGCACAGATAACATAGGACCAAACCTCATAAACTACATCCTACACCCTTCTTGGAATGTCACCTACTATAAAATTGACTTGATCCAATCCAGTCAAGGCATGCCAGTTTGGGAAGCACTCAACACTGAACTTCTATCCACAATAGTTCTCACGTCGATTGCTGTGGCTTTAATTTACTTCATTGTGTTCGTAACAATCTCTTGGTTTGTCTTCAGAAGAGCACAGATAACAGAATAGGCACCAAGAAGAGGAAATGGTGTAAGTTGTCTAGGTACACAAGTTCTGTAAAGGAAGTGTTGTGACTTGAGGAGAGATCTTGACACTATCCTAACTGAGAACGATGTAGAAGCTTTGCTTCTCTGCTCGGACAGTTACAGAGACGCCAACATGTATTACCTCACCAAGTTTCTGGCTCCAGACCCCTTCATCTTCCTCAAAAGAGTTGACGCCGACCCCATACTGGTAGTCAACCAGATGGAGTATCCGCGAGCCCAAAAACAATCCATAATCAAAGCCGTGAAGTCCTACCTCGACTACAACTACCTCAAAATAGTGAAGACCACGAAAGACCCGCAACTGGGCGCCTTAAAATTCATCGCAAAGGTAACTGAAAATGAACTGGGCAAAGAAACGAAGATTTGTGTGCCAACAAACTTTCCGATAATTTTGGCTGATGTATTGAGAGACGAGGGTTTTACCATCAAGCCCATGTTTGGCGTCGTTGAGAAAGCCAGAGAAACCAAGGAAAGGCAAGAAGTGGAAGCGATTAGAGCGGTTCAAGCGGTCACCGAAGAAGCCACTACAGAAGCAATAGACCTTATAGCCAACGCGGATGTGGGCGCCAACAATACCTTACTTCTCGACGGAGAAGTCCTAACAGTCGGCAGGATAAAATCGTTTTTTGGACACAAACTCTTGGACAACGGATGCCTACCCGAAGAAGACATCATAATCGCGTGTGGCACCAAAAGTTCGGACCCCCACTACTCAGGCGACCCCCAAGACAAGCTCAAAGCCCACCAACCAATAATCTTAGACATCTACCCCCGAAGCATCCAGAAACGATACTGGACAGACATGACCCGAACCATAGTAAAAGGAAAAGCCCCAGACAAGCTCAAGAAAATGTTCGACGCAGTCTCTGAAGCACAAAACGCTTCCCTCGACGCCATCCAAGACGGAGCCTTAGGAAGCCACATCTACAACAAATGCTGTGACGTATTGGAGAAGGCGGGCTACGAGACCACTAGAGGAGGAAAAAAGGTAACGAAGGGAATGACCCACGGTCTCGGGCATGGAGTAGGCCTGCAGATACATGAAAGTCCCAGAATGAGTGAACTCTCAACATCGCCCCTGAAAGAACATAACATTGTGACAGTTGAACCCGGACTCTACGACCCAAAGATAGGCGGCGTAAGACTAGAGGACATAATAGAAGTCACAAAAACGGGATACCGCAACCTGACGAGGCTAGAGGCACAACTAGAAATCTAAGAATTTTCAGCCACCGCTCATAAGTGACATCAAAATAACGTTGTCGCCATCACTTAGTTTGGTATCCACTCCGCCAAGCTGGCCCATCAATACGCCGTTTACTGTAACAGAAAACCCGGTTTTAACATCCTTCAAGCCCGGCTCATAAACTTCTTTCCGGAAGGCTTTGCCGTGAACCCCAGCTAGCTTATTAAGCAGATCAGAGAGGGAAGCCTCTTCCCCCAACTCGAACTCTTCCTCTCTCTTATTCACCATATTTTTGATGTAACCGAAATATTGAACCCTAACCTTCAATCCTCTTCACCAACGCTCATCCTCTTAAACGGTCAGGATCGTTACCAGATTAATCTAGGGAAGAATCTTATTTATCGATTATGCGTGTCCCTGCACTATCAACACATTTGAAGCAGAAAACATGAGCCTCAATTATGCTGTGGCACGTGTTATGAGGGCTGCCCAGAGAATAAATAGAATCAGCACAAAAAAAGATCAAGGTAAACTCGTGTCAAAGTCGAAAGATAAAGGTTAATATTTATCTATCCACATCACATATTTCTCTCCAAGTGATCAACGGAGGATATAAGATTGAGTTACGCCAAACGAATTCTTTACGTAGACTTAACAACCGGAAAAACCGAAACAAAACCCTTGAAAATGGAGCTGGCTAAGAACTACATAGGAGGCATAGGACTTGGAATGCGCCTGTTTCTTGACAATTCCAAGCCAGGGGTCGACCCATTAAGCCCCGAAAACCCCCTGATCTTCGTCACAGGACCCCTCAGTGGCACCATGGCGCCTTCAGCAGGAAACAGCTACGCCGTGGTTTCAAAGTCACCCCTAACTGGAGGAATCAATGAATCCAAAGCGCACGGTTTCTTCGGAGCTGAACTGAAACGGGCAGGCTACGACGCCGTTATCTTCACGGGCAAATCTGAGAAACTAGTGTATGCATGGATTGACGATGACTCCATCCAGCTACTTGATGCTCAGCATCTAACGGGAAAGTCCCCTCAAGAAACAGAGGAAACCATCAGAGAGGAACTGGGCGATTACTACATCCGCGTATCAGCCATCGGGGAAGCGGGAGAAAAGCTGAATCGAATCGGCTGCATCATAAACGATGAATTCAGAGCCATTGGAAGAGGCGGCATGGGCGCCGTCATGGGATCCAAAAACCTGAAAGCGGTCGCTGTGCGCGGAACAAACGATGTCAACGTGGCTAACCTTGAAGAGTTCACGGAATTCGTGAGAACGGTTCATGAACGCATGAAAGGACCTGCTACACGAAAATATAGAACCCTAGGCACCCCCGAGAACGTTCTCGTCCTAAACGCCCTAGCAGCCCTACCAACACGAAACTTCTCTCAAGCCACCTTTGAAGGCGCCGAAAAAGTCAGCGGAGAATACCTTAACGAGCGTTACATCAAGAAAATCATTGGATGCGCCACCTGTGGCATGCGTTGCGACCACATTGCTCTGGTTCCAGAAGGAGAATACAAAGGGTCAACTTCCCGGGTGGAGTTCGAGTGTCTATGGGCATTGGGACCCCTCTGCGGCGTCGACCGGTTAGACGCAATCATCGAGGCCATCCGTTTATGCGATTATTATGGCATGGACGGCATATCCGCAGGCGTTATAGTAGCCTTCGCCATGGACCTTTACGAGAACGGAATTATAACAAAGAAGGATACTGACGGTTTAGAACTCAACTTCGGTAGCCACCAAGCCTTGGTGGAGACGATAAAACGAATGGGTACCCGCAAGGGATGGTTAGGAGACGTGCTTGCAGAGGGAAGCATGAGGGCTGGAGAAAAGATCGGTAAAGGAGCAGAGAAATACGCTAATCACATCAAAGGAATGGAGTTGCCCGGTTACGATCTGAGGACATTGAAGACTGCCGCTTTAGGCTTTTCTGTCTCGTATCGTGGAGCATGTCATCTCAGGTCTGGAGCTTACTCGCCTGACGTTAAAGGAAAGGTTGACCGCTTCAAGATCGAGAAGGGTCGGGGAAAGATAGTGATGGACGGCGAAGACCTCTATAATGTTGTTGACTCGCTAATCTTGTGCAAGTTCTCGAGAGGCGTGATGTACGAGGGGCTCAAAGACATGGCTAACTACTACACCTTAGCTACAGGCATCACGATGACCCCGGAAGAGCTGCTGAAAGCCGGCGAGAGAATAAACAACCTCGCGAGGGTCCTGAACATCCGAGAGGGCAAAGGAACGAGAAAATATGATACTCTACCGTGGAAAATAATGAATGTGCCAGTGCCTGACGAGGGAGTTGCAAAGGGAGCTGTCGTTAATCAGAAAGAGTTTGACATCGGACTAGATGACTACTACAGCGTACGCGGATGGACGAAGGAAGGAATCCCTACCCCGGAGAAACTTAAAGAACTGGGATTGGGCGACCTCATTAGCATTGTGGAGAAAAAAATCGGTCCTAAGAAATGAAAAATAATGGAGGAAGAATAAGTTGCCTACAATTCATGAAAAAAAGTTTGTCTCTGGAGATCCATCGAAGTGTGTTGGCTGCTGTGTCTGTGAATATGCATGTTCACTGGAGCACGAAAAAACCTTTAACCCAACGAAGTCTCGAATCCGAGCTGTCCGCCTGAATCCCTTTGTGAATTTAGCGGTTGCTTGCAGGCTCTGTGAGGATTCTCCTTGTGTGGCTGCGTGTCCTCGTGATGCGTTGTCCCAGTCGGAGGAGACGGGTATCATCTTGGTTGACGAAGAGAAGTGTAATGGCTGTGGTTGGTGTATCGAAGCCTGCGACTATGGTGCTATTCAGTTGCATCCTGAAACTAAGGTTGTCTTCGTTTGTGACCTCTGTGATGGTGAACCTAAATGCGTGGAATGGTGTCCTGAAGAGGCTTTGGACTTTACAACGAAGGACATTCTCTCGCAAAAAGCTAGGATAACTGCTGTCAAGAAGCTGTTCCAAGAAGCCTTGAAGTCTGAGAAATAGGGTAGAAAGTTTCGGTGACGAACGTTCCCTTCAACGGTTGTTCATGTATAGGGTAGTATGTACCTTATGAGAAGTTGGGGTCTGGATAGAAAAGGACTCCAACTAGTAGCTGTTTTTATGGAAGAATTTTTAGCAAGATATTTGTTAGCCGGGTTGCTGTTTCCCGAAGTTTTGGTGTTAGTCCTTCCCCGAAGCTGGTGTCTTGGGGTTGTATCACGAGGAGGGAGATTTTGGCGTCGGTAGTCTCTGCAAGATAGTCGCAGAAAATTCTGAGAGGTAGCAGATGGGTGGATATGGCCGTGTAGTTTGTCAGTTCACTGGGGTCTACTAGTCTTGAGGAGCCGGCATTCAGATTCAGTAAGCCTGCGTCGATGAGTAGGATGTGAGTGGGGTTGAACTTGGTTATCGGGTCTATGTAACTCTCGGGAACAGTTTCTCCTTCTATCAAATAGACGGAGCTGGAGACCTTATTCTGCAGGTTTCTGATTATTTCTACTCCAACAAAGTCGTCTCTCCGAAACGGGTTCCCAATGCCAGCAACAACCACTCTATGTGCTCCTGAGAACCAATTCTTCAAGGATTCTTCGATGTCCAATCCAGAATTAACCATTACTCTCAACCATTCATCAAATTGATAAAGAAGTTAAAGGGAAGCGTCACTCTTAAAAATTCTACAAGTCACTCCACAGAAAAAAGCTATTTTTCAACAATCCACTGTTATTAGACTCCAAATATGATTGCTGCTGTTTGGTTATCGAGTTAATATAGGGCATCTTTTGGTACTGGCATTTAGTGAAAGCATCGTCTAGCAGGTGATATATGTATGCCTTCATTAGCAAAAAAGAACAAGCAAAAAAAGAAGAAACATGAAGAAAAGTGTAGAGAGTAACACGAATTAAAGCTGTGTTAACTCCCTTTTTTTCTGTACAAGTACCGCTCGTATTCTTCTGACCCCAGCTGCGATGCCTTTTTGTTTTGTTATTTTGAAAACCCCTAATTCACTTGTGTTACTGACATGAGGACCACCACAAACTTCTGTCGAGAAATCCCCTACGCTATAAACAGATATCGAATCGCCACAGTATTTATTGTCAAACACTGCTTGTGCGCCTCTGCTTTTTGCCTCTTCAACAGTCATTTCTTCTCGTTTAACTTTCAAACCTTTGTTAATTTGCGCGTTAACCAATTTTTCAACCGCTTCTATTTCTTCAGGTTCCAGAGGCCTATCGAAATTAAAGTCAAAACGCAACCGTTCTGGAGTAATATTCGATCCTCTTTGAACAATATCTCTATTCTTTAAGACCCTTCGCAAGGCTTCATTTAGCAAGTGCGTTGCAGTATGAAGTCTTTTAGTTTCTATAGATGCGTCACTTAAACCGCCTTTGAACAGTTTTTTTGCACTTTCAGATGAGACTTTCTGATGGCGTTCATATTCATTCCTGAACTCCTCCTCGTCAACTTCAACACCAATCTCTGCAGCAAGTTCTTTTGTCAACTCGATAGGAAATCCGAAACTCTGAAACAACAAGAACGCATTTTTTCCGTCGATCTTTGGACTATTGTTTGCTATTCGCTGGAATTTCCTCAAACCCTTTTCCAGAGTATTCTTAAACTTGGCCTCTTCTTTACTCAGCTCGTCAAATATGCTAGCTTCTTTCTCTCTAAGCAGCGGATACTCGGACTCATTAAGCGTTATAACAATGTCAGCAAGATCTCTCAAGAAATCTCTTTCAATCCCAATTAATCGCCCAAACCTTATTGCACGCCGAATTAACCGACGTAAAACATATCCTCTATCGACGTTGTTTGGCTTAACTCCTCGTTCGTCACCCAGAAAAAATGTTGAAGCACGAATATGATCAGTGATAATTCTAATAGATCTTTCTTGAACAGGAGTTGGCAAACTAATTGAGGCAATTTCCTCCACTTTCTCTGCTATTGGCCTAATTGCAGCAATCTCAAATACGTTTTCCTTCCCTTCAAGCATTGCAGCAGTATGCTCTACGCCCATTCCTGTATCAACGTTCTTCTGTTGTAAGAATTCATAACAACCAGAAGAAGTCTTGTTATACTCCATAAAAACGTCGTTCCAGAGCTCAAAATATTTACCGCATAAACAACCAGGTTCACATGCAGGACTGCAGGGCGGTTTTCCAGTATCATAGAACATTTCAGTACAAGGTCCACAAGGTCCCGTGTTACCAATTGGACCCCACCAATTATCTTTCTTTGACAAAAAGAAGATATGGTCATCAGGAACACCTAAAACGCTCCACGCCTCACAACTCTCAAAGTCTCTTGGAGCATCTTTATCACCCGCAAACACTGTCACAAACAAGCGTTTTTCGTCCAAGTTAAGCCATCTCTTGTTTGTGAGAAACTCGTAGCTCAATCTAATGGCCTCTTTTTTGAAGTAATCGCCCAAGGACCAACTACCCAACATTTCGAAAAATGTTAAGTGTGAACTATCTCCAACGCATTCGATGTCCCCGGTTCTAAAGCATTTTTGAACATTCATGAGTTTCTTTCCAAGCGGATGAGGTTGCCCCAAAAAGTATGGTATAAGTGGATGCATACCAGCCGGAGTGAAAAGAACTGTTGGGTCATATTCTGGAATAAGAGGAGAATTTGGAATTAATTTATGCTGGTTTTCACTAAAGAAGTCCAGGAACATTTTCTTTAGCTTTTTTGAATCTATGACCACAGATAGGGTTTTGGCAAGACTGCTTAATATTCCTAGTGTAACCAGTCAATCCACCTAACAGATTCGCATGCTTTCTGTTCAATACCCGAAAAACCATTTAAATTATTGAAGGGGCTCTTTAAAGCATCGATTCTCCCCTTTTTGAATGCTGGAATCAAAAGAGCATAGAGGAGATTTAAATGTCTCCCCTATCTAATTCTCAAGTTGCCACAACTACTTGCAAAAGCTAAGAAAATGTGAATTTACAAAAAGATGCAAAGAGAGGGGGAAGTCCCCAGCCGTTCTAGAAACGGATCTTCTTGTGCCGTCATCCGAACAGGGAGCCTAGACCTTCAATTGCAGCTTCTTCTTTCTTGCTCTCTTCCTCTTCGTCCTTCTTCTCTTTTTCTGCGGGCTTTTCTTCCTTGGCTGGTGCTGCAGCTGCAGGCGCTGGTGCTGCTGCCATCATCGTAGGTGCGGTTTTGATGGCTTCGTCAATGTCAACTTCGGTAAGGGATGCAACTAAAGCTTTAATTCGGACAGAGTCGGCTTTCACGCCGGCTGCCGTAAGCACTTCTGATACGTTCTTTTCGTTTATTTCCTTTCCAGCCTTGTGTAGGAGCATCGCAGCATACACGTATTCCATATTCATTCCCTCCATCTTTTCCATTATACTTACTTTTCAACCTTTCTGAACTGAATCTTGTGACGCACTCTTTTCATCTACCTCAGCTAATCTCGCACTTAAACTTAGCATTTCCGTATTAGCCTTTCTAAGAAGATCGGCTACTGTATCTGGGGTGGCTATGCCCGCGTTTAACGCTAAACTGTAGGCTTCCTGTTGCCCCATCCTAAGAAGGAACATAATGTTATCTGGAAGAGGATAAGCCGCCTTTAACGACAAGTTGAAAGCATAACGGTGAGCTTCTTCAACGCTTCCCCGAATCTCATCAAGGTCAATCTTCAGCTCCTCTTCGGTCAGAATCAAACCGCCGTCGTAGACAATTCTCAAGCTGAGACCGACCTCCACAGGTTTTATTCCAAGCTTTGACAGTAGGCTCGCCAGCTGGGTTGTGATAACATCTCCTTTTTTAGCCACCAAAGTGTCCTTAGCCACCCAAACGCTTCCAGCCTCTATTCGGGTACGCAAACCCACGGCGGTGAATTGGCTAATAATCGGTCCTGGAGCTAGTCCAGTGTTTCCAGCAGGAACTGTAACATCAAAGGCGGCTACGTCTCCCGCCCTAGCTTTTGCCGAAACCCTGCTCTTTTCGAGAAGGATGGCAAGTTTGAAAGGGTTCAGGTTGGTGAAAAGGAAAATGTTGGGTCCTGTCAGGTATTCTTCAAGATTTTCTAGCCCCACCTTGTCTTTGGCTTCAGAAACAGCCCTCCTTATAAGAGTGTTTTTGACAACGCGAAAATTGGCGCTTTTTTCCAGCTTTTTCTTCAACTGTTGAAGTTGGGCAGCCCTGACCTTTTGCAGGCTGGCGATTCCTAACGCCTTGTATTGAGATAGGAGGCTGGCGATTTCTTTGACTTCATCAGCCTTTAACAGAGTTGATTGACGGACCACCATAGACTTTCCCTACATAGCTACTTTAACTGGAGAACCCATCGAGGTTTTCAGGTAAACTGACTTGAAGTTTTTGATTCCTCTTTTGAGCTTTCCCTCGATTCTCCTCACAACCGCCTGAACGTTTTCAGCTATCTCCTTATCAGCCATGTCTTCGCTTCCGATACGGCATTGAAGAACTGGTTGCCCCCGCATCCTCACCAAAATAATTTTTCGATGCTTCTCAATCTGCTCTTTTATGTCAGCATTGGGAGGCACTGGTGTCGGCATCTTTCCTCTAGGTCCAAGGGTGGCACCAAGACTCCTGCCTACAAAGGGCATGAGAGGGGCTTCAGCAATGAAAATATCATAGTCGTTAGCGAGACCTTTCTGCTTTTTCTTATCACCCACTAAAGCTTCAAGTTCACTTCTCTCGATGACCAAGCTAGCGCCTGCCTTCTTGGCTTTCACCGCCATCTCGCCTGAAGCAACAACACAAATCTTTCTTTCCTTTCCAACAGAATTAGGCAACTCGATGAATTCCTGAATTCTGCCCTCTGGCTTCTTCATGTCAATATTCTGCAAGTTTATGGCAAGCTCTATGGATTGAGAAAACTTCCGTTTGGTGGACTTGCTTTTAACCTCTTTCACTGCAGCAAGTATGTTCTTCATGTTTAATGGCAACCTTAGAGCCTCGCGCCAATGACGTACAAGAGCCAGTTATAAAAATCTTGTTACTATCACGCTTCTTCCTTTAGTAAGGCGTCGTATTTTCCTTCATCGATCTCCTTTTGAACTTCCCTCGGATCTTTGTCTTCCACTGTTACACCCATGCTCACGCTAGTCCCCAAAACCTCCTTAACCGCTGCCTTCAGGTCCCTAGCCAAGACATCCTCACCCTTGACTTTGGCAATGCGTACCACCTGTTCTAAAGATAGGTTCCCAATTTTATCGGTGTTAGGTGTCCCTGATCCTTTGGTTACCCCCAATTCGCTGACAAGCAACGCTGAGGTTGTGGGTGTGCCTACGCTCACTTCAAATTCCTTATTATCGGTGTCAACGACGATCTTCACCGGAACCTTCATTCCAGAATAATCCTTGGTGATTTCGTTGATTTTGTTTACGATAGCTAGAACATTGACTCCCAAAGGTCCAAGAGCGGGTCCAAGGGGCGGCCCGGCGGTAGCTTGTCCGCCGTTCACCAATGCTTCAACTGTCTTCTTTTCGCCCATTTTTTCATTCTTCCTTTTTGGCTTTTTCGACGAGTTTCACGTAGTCGGCGTGAACTGTGATTGGTAAAGTGAAGGTTGCCTCCAAAAGCTCAAGGGTCACATCTTCCTTTGCCTTATCGACCCTTGTGATTTTTGCCCTCATTCCTTTGAATGGCCCTCCAACAACTTCGACGAGGTCATCGTCGTCCAGTTCTTCGATTACTGGTTTTATGACTATGTATCGTTCTACTTCTGGAAAAGTTACAACTCCCGGGACTCGGGATCGTACATGTTTGACTCCTGCTATGGCTTTCTCTACGGAGTGGGGCCCGTCGGCTTCGATGAAAACGTAGCCCTTTAACATCTCGGGCACAAGGACGGCTTTTATCTGGAGCTCATCCATTTTCACTCTGGCTTCGATGAGGTTTGCCACGTTTTTCTCTTGTCCTGCTGTGGTTCGTACAGCGAAGACTGCTGTTGCAATTCTTTCTTCCTCGCCCATAGTTGATCAGCCCGGAAATGCGGTAGATATGAGTTGGATTATGAAGCCGATTCCTCCGATGGCGATGGTGCCTAAAAAGCAGATTTTTATCGAGAGCCAGAGCTCGGTTCTTCCCGGTTTTGTGGCAAGTTTCAGCAATCTGGATGCTGACGTAAAGAACGATCTTAGTCCCAAGGTTCCTCGCACCTTTCAAAAACAATTCTAATATGTAAAGTTATCCCCGAGGACGACCGATTTCTAACATGTTTTGGAGCGGTTTCACTAGTTTTAACGAAGATTGAATAGCCCTTGCTAACCTTTCGCAGATTTTAAAAGGCAAAAACAGGTAATATTAAATCTGTGATGTAGATGTCGAAAGAAGAAGAGATGCTTAAGGAGCTTAAACAGATACGTGAGCTTTTGGCTGCTAAACCTGCTCCAGCACCACCGGCTCCAAAAGGTCTATGGAATGAGTTCAAAGATTTCATATCAAAATACAAGGTCATGGGCTTGGCTGTAGCTTTCATTATGGGTGTTTATTTGGGTTTGCTGATCCAATCTCTCGTCAAAGATTTGCTGTTACCCGTGATAGGTCTCGCAATACCCGGACTCTCAGATTTAGCCAGTTACAAATATCTTGTAGGAGAGCAAACATTTGGCATCGGAAACTTCATAGTGGCTCTAATAACATTCATCATCGTTGCCTTCGTGATCTTCATACTAGTGAAAGTCACCAAACGATGGGGAATCGACTAAACGCTTCCTCCTCTCCCCTTTTTTACAGATACGTCGGGCGTTTCCTATAGCTCCGCCTTAACTCAGCAAATAAGACTACCTACCATTAATTCAGCGAAGCTATCTTTTGAAAACAGCTTTGACCTTTAAACAATTAACTTAAACTCTTTCTGAAGGCACACCGAGCTCTTCCAGTGCCGCAACTATCTTGGGTTTGTGTCCTCCTTTGATTCCCTTCCAATCAAGAACCGCAGAATCCACAGTCTCCACGGTTCGTTCGACACATTGCTTTATTACTTCAGCGTCAACTTCCTGAAGCGCATACTTGGGAATTATGTGACCAAACGCCTTCTGAGTGGTTAGAGCAATTTTCGTAAATTTCTTGTTATAATGGGGTCCACCGATGCCCAGCGCAACAGAGTAGCTGGCTCGTTTAGAAAGAGCAGCCATTGCTGCATGCGCCACAACCTCAGCAGCTCCAGTGTCTTTCCACTGCTTCGGCGAGCTTCCCAGTTCTACGAACATGGTTGGCACATCCAAGGAGGGACCGTGGTGGGTGCATTCGTAGGAAACCTCGTAGTTAAGTCCTCGCTCATCCCTCAATTTTGCCATCTCTAAGAGGGCGTTCTTCATGGCGCCCGCGGGAGAGATGGAGACCATTCTAGGTTTCCCGCCGAATTTAGCCTCTGAGAGGTTGCCGGGGGTGTGGACAGATAGGGTGGGGATGCCCATGGCGCTGCTGTGCCTGGACAGGAAGACGAGTAGTTGGGGGGTGAAGAGGTCACCAAAGAATTGGGTGTCCACTATCTCTGTGTTGACGAAAAGCAGTTTGGTTTCCTTGTTCTGGAAGGTTTTGGAGTATACGGGATTTTTATGGAAGCATTCTGAGAGTTTTTCGAAGTTGTAGTGGTCTACGAGTTTTTCGGCGATGTTCATGCCAGCTACGTCTTTTGTTGAAGCTACGAGCAGGATCACAGTTGGTGTCGTCCCTGAGCGTTAATTGTGGATGATTGGAAGATTAAGGTTTTCATGGAAGAATGGTGTCCGAAAGCAAACATTCACCAGCAGTAGCCCAATTTCCAGCAAAACGGTGGTTTACAGCCTGCTCGCTATCCTCAGCAGTCTAGGCACCATCACACACCTGAAAGCATGTGGATTGAAAGATTTCAACGAAGATTATCTAGAGAGTAAGTATAGAAAAAAGCACCATGGCACTTTATATGAAAGGTTGACTCCCCATATAAGATGTGCGCCTAGGAGAGGGATTGGAGAGGTTGAAAAAGATCAGGATAAAAAGGTACCCCCCTAGAAAATTTCCAGCAAAGTCTCTATGGGAAATAGTGGCACTTCCCCCTGATTCTGAGAAAGACACTGAGTTCATGATGCTCTACAAAGCGAACCCCAAACATCCGGCTGTCATAGAGCAGATGACAGAGGTCGTGGAGATAGAAGTCAACGACAAAGCCTTCAAGGAATTAATGTGGCTATTCAAAAAATATAAGGTGCCCTGTAGACCTACCGACGAAGGAATAGAGATTAAGCACGTAAGAACCAAATCCAAGTTCATCAACGACAAGAATCGTTGAAATCCCCAGTTTTTGTAAGATAATTTTTTGGGAAAAATGGAACTTCATTCTACATGAATCGTTCAAGCTTCGTTAACCCGATGATCTCATCGAAGTCCAGTCCCAAGGCATCGAGGACCTGATCGAAAGTTGATTGCAGGTATCCTACATACTTGTCAACATCTATCTCGGTGTTAGAGGCTATTTGGACGGGTTTAACGCGTGGGTCCTTCAGGACTTTGACAAAGCTTATCAGGTCTCCAGCCTTCAGTTCGTAACCCATCTTCTGGAGAACAAGTGCTGCTTTCACATGCTGAGGAGTGGTTTTGGTGTAGGCTTTTGGGACCTTGCCGAGAACAACATGGAATGCCAGTTCGTTTGGATTGTCTCCCCAGCGCCGTTGCTTCAACCGTAAGTAGCGGTCTCGAACGATCTTCCGAATCTCCTTCTTGGCTTCGGCGAATTCTGCGGGTGATTGCACCTTCCCTAGTCGCTCTTCCATCTGGTCAAAAGCATTCTTGATGTAAACTGGAATGTGTCTCTTCTTCCCTGTCATTCCTTTGACATCAACGCTTCCATCCGCTAAGATTCCAAGATAGTTCTTTTTGCGGGAACTGAAGACCGCATACCGATAGAATTTCTCTACATCCATTTCCATCCCCAGCGTCTTCTCCGACCAATGTTCTAGAATTTTTATCTGCTCCAGGGAAGGGTTCTTCAAGAAGATGCTGTCCGTGTCTCCGTAAAGCACCTCAATATTCAATGCCCTAGCTTTCTCTATCGTCTGGGTTATGACGTGTCTCCCGATGGCGGCTGTAGCCTCGGCAACCGGTGGACAATATAGACCGAAGGTTGGGGCGCCAAAAACTCCATAGCTTGCGTTCAGAATGACTTTGAGGGCGCTCTGGATTACATTGTACCAGCTCCGTAGATCGTTGGGCAGAGTCTTGTCTTTGGCTTTAAGCTTGTACCATTTGACCCTGAGGTCTCTTAGGGAGCCTATCAAAAGACTCTCAAGAGCCTTCTTCTTTGTGCAGATCCAGTGAGGAGTTTCAGGAACCTTGTTTACTTTGCATTCGTCGTGAGAACAAAGGAGGGTTTGATAGCCTAGATTGTAAACTTTTATTATGGAGGGGTATAGGCTGGCGAAGTCCATCACTGCCACGTTGAAGTGGACGCCGGGCACGGGCTCGACCACTATGGCTCCCTTGTATTTCTTTCCTTTTATGATGGCTTGGGTGGTTGTTCCCCCTTTGATAGTGAGTATATCCTCGGAGTTTGGAATCAGCATGTTTCTTTGGCGATGTTCATAGTACAGAAAGTTACGTATCCACCGCGAAACTCCTTGGCGACTTACGTCTTCCATTGGCATTCGAGCTATCCGCGTGATGGCTAGGATCAGTTTCATGACAAGATTGTTGTTGAGGGTTGTGAGACCTAGTGTGATTTCGGCGTCTCGTAAGTTGTATAGGGCGAGTTCAGTGTAGGTCAGTTCGGAGAAAGGTTTGGTGAGTTCGATCTTTGGTAGTCCTAGCAGTGCGGTACCGATTGCGTCTAAGGTTATGTCCCTGTATTTATTGCCGAAAGCATAGATTTGGATCGATCGGTTAAAGAAGAATTTATAGAGGTCAATGTGGATTCCATATTCGAGGCTACATACTCTTCGCCTAACTTCTATTGGAATCTGGCTTCTCTCAAAGCTGAAATGCTTCATAGCCCTGTTGTATAGATACCGTAGGTCGAAGTCGTCGCCATTAAAGGTTAAAACGAAAGGATAATCCCGAAGAGCGTCAAAGAGTTTCTGAAGCAATTTTTTCTCAGAATCAAAATATTCAACAATCACGTCAGAAGGCAGGTCTTTGGAGCCTTTCGTGATGCCCTCCCGCTTCAAAATCAGAATCTCTTTTTTGCCGTCTGAACCAAACAACGTGACGCAGATAACCGGGTAAGCAGCCTCTTGAGGGTCAGGAACACGAGTTGGAACAGGTGAACTAACTTCGATGTCGAGGGCAACCCTTCGAAATTGGGGAGCTGGATATTCTAGGAGACGTGCCCACATTTCTATACTATGCAAGAATTCCTTTTCTTCGTCCGGGAAGAGTTCAAGGATTTTTCTCACCATGTCTTCGGAGGATTCATGTTTGACAGGGACAAGCTCCCCTTTCTGAATCTTGTATAGCATGCCCGGCGCTAGGTTGTTATCGTAGATGTAGGATTGATAATATCGGATGTAGGATTCCCAGACTTTCACAGGCTCTTCCGAACCTGTTAAAGTTTGATAATCCTCGGGAATTATGTCTCGGATACAACCGTATTGCCGACCGCCTATAGCCAACGGGTCTTTAGCAACGACCTTTGTTACTTTTACCTGCTTGTCCATAAGAGGATCAAACTTTTCCACAATTTCGAAATGGTCAAAACCAGAATGAGACGTTAAGCGACTGATTTTTCTTAGTTCCTTAGGAGGAAGATTTGTGAGACAATAGGGCTTATGACCGGTTGTGTCATCCCAGAAATAGATTTTTTGGGATTCCGGTTCATACAACTTGAGGGAGGCAAGACCCTTTTTTCCATCATATGTAACGGATACGAGATATGAGGGAGGCAGGTCTTTTGGAAAATCTGGGTAAACAACTTTTTTTCTCTCCGATGGAGACTTTTTTTCAGCCGAAGCAGATTCTGTCGACTTCTTTTCCTTCGGTTTAGGATTGTTGAAATAGTCTAACAGGTTCTGGCTGCTCATCTTTGTGCGTATCCGTTAGGGTATATTTCTGCTCCCATTAAAAAAATCTCTGATTAAACTGTGAGCAGGTTTTTTGTTTACGGTCTGACACATTCAGCCTTGGGTCTGAAGGGTCGTTTTTGTTTAGGTCTGCTATGCTTTGGACAGCGTTTGATGCAAACCATTATTCCTTCTTGAACCTCGAAAACACAACCACAGATATCCGTTTGCCTATCAGCCAACCTACTCCCCGCCTTTCCTACTGGATCGGACACGCATATAAATGCGTTCCAGAACCTTTTTCCTATTAGGAGCCTAATCACAGCGTATTGTTGAAAAACAGCTTTTTTCTGTTTTATCTTCCTCTGGTTGCTTGAAGTGCTAATTTGACTGAAAAAACTTTTAACTCTCGCGCTACTCCATTGGCTTTAATGAAAACTCTAAGGCAGATCGAAGAAAAATGGAGAAAGGCATGGGAAGAAGCCAAAATATTCGAGGCTGAACCAGACCAAACACGAAAAAAATGCATGGTCACCTTTCCCTTCCCTTACATGAACGGTCCCTTGCATGTGGGACACGGCTTCACAGCCACCCGCGTCGACGCCTACGCCCGATTCAAGAGAATGCAAGGCTACAACGTCCTGTTCCCCTGGGCATGGCACTGGACTGGCGAAACCATAGCCGGCGCAAGCGAACGGGTGAAAACTGGAGACGAAACTTTGATCAAAGCCTTAAGAGATGTGGACGGAGTTTCGGAAGAAAACCTGAAGAAATTCGTTGACCCCGTTTACATGGCTTCCTACTACACCGATGACAGCAGAGAAGCCGTTAAACGGTTAGGTTTTTCGATAGATTGGAGACGAGAATTTCACACAACCTCCCTATATCCCACCTTCAGCAAGTTTGTCGAGTGGCAATCCGAACGTCTACGAGAAAAAGGATACATCATAAAAGGAACATATCCAGTGGTTTGGTGTCCCCACGACCAAAGTCCCACAGGAGACCATGACCGACAGACAGGAGAAGGAGTGGTGCCTGAGGAATACACACTCATCAAATTCAGAATGGATGATTTCTATCTTCCTTCAGCCACCTTCAGACCAGAAACCATCTACGGCATAACAAACATCTGGATAAACCCCGACGCCAACTACGTAAAAGCCCGCGTCAACGGCGAGAAATGGATCATCAGCCAGATTGCCGCAGACAAACTGAGGGAACAGCAAAAAAAGGTAGAAATAATCAGCCAATTCAAAGGCAGAGAGATTATCGGAAAATACTTCACGAGCCCCCTCAGCGACAGAAAGATGCTAATCTTGCCCGGATGGTTCGTGGACCCAAGTAACGCAAGTGGAGTAGTCTACAGCGTTCCAGCCCACGCCCCCTACGACTGGCTAGCCCTAAGAGACCTGCAGGAAAACCCCAAATTGCTGAAGGAGTTCAATATAGACCCCGAAGAGGTCAAGAAGATAAAATCAATTTCAATGATTGAGGTGGAGGGTTTCGGAGAGTATCCCGCCATTGAACTCGTCGAAGAGATGGGAGTGAAAGACCAGCATGATCCTAAGGCTGAAGAAGCGACAAAGTCGCTCTATAAAAAGGAGTTTCATGGCGGTGTGTTAAAGGAAATCTGCGGAGAATACGCTGGAAAAAAGGTTAATGAAGTAAAGGAACTGCTGATTCAAGACTTCAAGGAGAAGGGCATGGCAGACTCGATGTATGACCTGCCTGAACCAGTCATCTGCCGATGTCTAACCCCCTGCCTAGTTAAGGTTCTTGAAGAACAGTGGTTCATAAAATACTCGGATGAGACTTGGAAGACAAAGACCAAGAAAGCATTAGATCAGGCCTCTATTTATCCTGAAACGGCCAGACAATGGTTCATTAACATCATTGACTGGCTCAAAGAGTGGCCTTGCGCAAGAAAGAGCGGTTTGGGAACACCCCTCCCATGGAGTCCCGGCTGGATCGTAGAAACCCTAACCGACTCAACCGTTTACATGGCATTCTACACAATAAACAAACATCTAAAACAATACAGCATAGAAGCGGAGCAGCTGACCGGAGAGGTCTTTAACTACATCTTTTACGGACAAGGGAATCCAGAAAAGATTGCTGCCCAATCACGAATAAGTAGCAAAGTCTTAGATGAGATGCGAAGCGAATTTCTCTACTGGTATCCCGTGGACCTGAGGGTTTCAGCGAAAGAGTTGCTTCCAAACCACTTGACTTTCTTCCTTTTTCAGCATGTAGCGCTCTTTCCAGACAATCTGCCGAGAGGTATTGGCGTAAATGGTATGTTAAGCATTGAGGGGCAGAAGATGTCGAAGTCTAAGGGCAACTTCGTAACTCTCAAAGACGCCCTCAACGAGTTCGGAGCTGATGCCACCCGCTGTGCCCTTCTCCTAGGCGCAGAAGGGATGGATGATCCAGATTGGCGGAGAGAGAATGTTCGGGATGTTAGAAGCAAGCTTCGCGGCTTCCTCAGTCTAACCAGCAACATAATCGAAGCTGCAAAAGAAAAGAAAAAGGGGCATCTAGAAGAGTGGCTGGTCAGCATGCTACAGCACAGAATCAAAACCATTACAGAAAGCATGGAGTCGCTGAAGACCAGAACAGCCATAGAAAACGCCCTCTTCGAGGTCTGGAACGACTTCCGATGGTACATTCGAAGAAAAGAAAAAATCGATTCGAAGGTCCTGAAGGAGGCTCTAGAAACATGGATACGACTACTTGCTCCCTTTGCACCCCATATCTGCGAGGAAATCTGGAGCGAAATGGGAAAATCAGGCTTTATTTCTCTTGCTGATTGGCCAGTTTATGACGAGAAGAAAGTTGATGTTCGAGCAGAAGAGACAGAAAACTTGATCAAAAACGTGCTGGAAGACACTTCGAACATACTTCGAGCAACAAAGATTGTGCCTAAGGAGATTTACTACTATTCTGCTGCACCTTGGAAATGGAAAGTCTACTTGACGGCGCTGGAGAAGTCACTTCCCAACAAAATCGTCCTAAGCGATCTGATGAAAGAACTGATGCAAGACTCGGACCTAAAAACGGTGGCTGGAAAGGTTGCCAAATTCGCCCGCGGAATCACAGAGGAAATTAATCGAATGCCAAAAGACAGAAAGACAAGGCAACTAAACATTGGACCCGTAGATGAGGACACTTTACTAGAGAAAGCTGAAACCTTCTTCGGAAGAGATTTCAACGCGAAAATCCACACTTATCGGGAGGACAATCAGCAACTTCACGACCCCCAGAAGAAAGCTGAATTAGCCAGACCATACCGCCCAGCAATCTACATCGAATAATTGAGGAAAAACCAAAACAACCGATGAATGAAAGATTATATCTAGGCAGTTCTTAGACAATGGCGGTTCAAGGGCCCGTGGCCTAGTTCGGATAAGGCGCCGGCCTTCTAATCTCCAGAGAAGGAGAAAGCCGGAGATCCGGGGTTCAAATCCCCGCGGGCCCGCCAACAACACAGGTATGGACGCCTAAAACGTAACGATCAAATGGTTAGTGTAAGATGTAGTTGAAAAAATTCACAGA
>CAZUQX010000014.1:0-52170 GCA_964623205.1 uncultured Candidatus Bathyarchaeia archaeon
TTTCAGTTCTTTTGCTTTAACAACTAAACCTTTCTTAGCCAATTTAAGCTACCTCTGGCATCAATTTAAAATTACACACTTGCTCAGATGCTTATTTATCTTTCGAATAGCTTGGAAAAGAGAGATTTGACCTCAAAAAGGAACGGGTTAAGACGAGAAAGGATTATCAATGTAGTTTCAGGAATAAATTATAATGAATGAAACAGTTTAAAAAATAAACAATCACGCACTCAATAAAACCTCCAAAACAGAAAGTGGGAAACAACAAATCTGAAAGAACCGAGAATTGAACAGATAATCTTAGGCTCTGCAGGAACAGGTCACATAACAGAATCCTCATTCAAAAGACAATAGTCACGTTTTATGTCAAATTTCAAAAATGTTCGGAAAATCAGAGAACTTATTAACCCTTTTATTGCTTTAACGCCATGACATTGCGGGAAAGGGGAGGATATCCTTAACGAAGTTCGATGCAGGACACTGTCACAAGTGGGCTTTATTGTTAAAGGCGAGAAAGAGAAAGATAGACAAAGCTTCAGAAGCTGCAGCTTCTGGAGACTATGAAACGGCAAAGAGACTGGCTTACGAGGTTTTCCACGGTTCCACCGCCAGAAACAGCGATCCCGGAATGGAAGGGTCATTGTTGTATCACATGGCAATGGTGACCAAAATGGCTGCCGAATACCGGTTGGTCCTTGAGGACCTGAGAGTTGAGGCTCCCTCTGTAGAGAGACAATTGTGGAGATTTTACAGCGATTTCTTCTTCGATGCCAAGGAACTTTTGTATGATATTATGTCCATGACGGCGAATGCGGGAGATGCAATTAAGAAGCCAAATCTGGGGGTAGATGAGAAGATTCTCCTCTTCAGAAGGCTGACAGAAGAGACCAAAAAAGTCGAGGACATGCTCGATAGAAGGGATTCCGGAGCCAGAGATAAACTTCAGAGTCTGTTTCGTGAGTGGGCTGAACATGTCGTGGAGATGCGTTTGCGTCAAGAATACGAGACAATAAAGGGTTTCTTGATCATGGAGAGATTAGCTGAGGACATAGGATTAGAGCAGCTCGAGGAAACTATGGTTCGCGTTGGAAAGAGGTTTGGAGATGAAACAGTTGACTCCGCCTTCAACGTTACCCTCAAAGTTGGGATGCCAAAGGAAAAATTGCAGAAATTAATGCTTAGTGACCATTTCATCGAACACAAGATGGAGATGAAGAACCTAGGAGGCTTCATGCGATTCTTGAACTGCCCTATCCACGGAAGCCACAGCTACATGGAAGCAGAACTGGGCACAAAAAGTGAAACATCCCAACTCTTCTGTACTAACTTCTGTAAATCTCATGCCCAATCCATGTTCGAAAAAGTTATTCCCTTCCCTGTGGGCGTGTCGCAACCTCTAAGGATGGCTATAGACAGAAGATGTGAGTTTCGCATCAGGCTTGCCCCAACCTCAACTGCAACGTCTGCAGAGAAGTATGTTCCCCTAGTTGTTTCTTGGAACGTAACATTAAGATGCAATCTGAAGTGCTCTCACTGTTACATCAACGCTGGTGAAAAGCAATTCAGAGATGAAATGGGCACTGACGCGGCGAAGATGCTTATGCACCAGATCGCCGAGGTCAGCAGACCTCTCTTAATCTTGAGTGGTGGCGAGCCTCTCCTGAGAGAAGACATCTTCGAGATTATTCGGTATGGTGCGGACCGTGGCTTAAATATAGGTATGGGAAGTAACGGGATGCTCATCGACGATGACGTTGCAAGAAAACTCAAAGACGCTGGAATGTCGACGGTTGCCATTAGCCTAGACTCAAGCATACCAGAACGGCATGACGAGTTCCGTGGAGTTAAGGGCTGCTGGGAACATGCAGTGAATGCCATCGGGTCTCTCAAAAGGAACGGCATACAAGTTCAGGTCAATGCCACAGTTACCAGACAGAATTACAATGAAGTAGATGATATAATGTCTTTGGCTGAAGACCTTGGAGTGGAGAATTTTCACTTATTCTTCTTGGTTCCGACAGGAAGAGGAACGAACGTCGAAGATATAACGCCGAGAATGTATGAGGACATGATTACGAGCACGCTCGCCCAGACCACCAAGCATAAATTGAATGTGAAGCCCTCGTGTGCTCCCCAATTCATGCGAGTTGCTAAGGAACAGGGAGTTGACATGAGCCGTTGGGTTCGCGGCTGCATGGCTGGCCTTTATTATTGTCGTATATATCCTTCGGGGGAGGTTACTCCCTGTCCCTACCTGCCCATCAACCTTGGAAACATCCGTGAGAGGTCTTTCAGGGATATTTGGTTCAACTCGGAGGTCTTCAAGGCTTTACGCGACTTCGACCAGCTAAAAGGAAAATGTGGAAAATGCGAATATCAGGATATATGCGGAGGATGCCGCGCTAGAGCATACGGTGTATCAACTAATTTTATGGACTTTTGTGGTGCTCTGCATGATCCAACAGAAACGCAGGGTGATTATATGGCAGAGGACCCGTGGTGTATTTATCAGCCAAAGCCTCTGTAGTTCCGAAAGGAGCAAATTTAAAGAATAGCATTATCACTTGGTAGTTGTTATGCCTTCCCTCTCAACTAGAAATTTAACGTTAGCCATCGTTTTCGGGGTGATGATTTTCATATTTGAAACACTCCTGCCTACACCCATGGACAAGGCATTCACGTTTTTCCAAGCCATGCTTCTATCCTTAAGTTATCTGCTGATTGGAGTGCCGGGAGCGACTTTCACATCACTGATCGGAGGTTCCCTAACCGCAATTTGGAGGGCTCCTCTAGCCCCTTTCACAATCGGTTTTGCTTTGCTTTTTGGCGGTTTGATCGATCTTTTTTGTTTTGTTTTCGGCGCTAGAGATAGAAATGGAAATGTTAGGCAGATGCGATTGATTTCGGCTGTGACCCTCAGCACGATGATCACGGGTTTAGCTGGCTACTATCTCACAGTTGAGTTTGAACTTATGCCGATGGACCCCACGCTGGGGATGATCATCCTTATCTCAGGCATATTAAGTGGGATAGTGGGTGGACTCCTGTCGATGGTGTTGTGGAAAAAGCTCCTGTTGAGAGATTGAAAAAGTTTATACAAGTAAACCTTTTCTTTGACGCTTCGGTAAAAAAGAGGTGGTTGTGGAGGAAGATAAAATGAATAGCGAGAAGTTTTTGATGGGAAAAAAGAAGAAGATTGCCTTAGTGGCTCATGACAACAAGAAAGACGATCTGCTGGAGTGGGTGAAGTTTAATCGGTATCTTTTGAGTCTGCATGAACTCTATGCAACTGGAACAACAGGGAAGATTATTGAAAAAGAATTGGGTTTAAAGATAATCAAGCTTCAGAGTGGTCCCTTAGGTGGTGACCAGCAGATTGGAGCCAAAATCGCAAACCGTGAAATTGATTTTCTGATCTTTTTCTGGGATCCGCTTGAATCTCTTCCTCACGACCCAGATGTGAAGGCTCTCTTGCGCATGGCTGTAGTGTGGAACATACCCGTGGCATGTAACCGCTCCACCGCCGATTTCATGGTCTCGTCGACTCTAATGGACCAAGAATATAATCGAATCCTCCCAGACTACGAAAATTACAGGCAGCGATCTAGAGGCGCGTCAATCAGTTAAAAGCAGAATGCCACATCTCAGACCGCGCATGTGGATGCCCAACATTTACTTCTATCACATGTTCTGTTGTGAAAAGCAATAATAAGAGTCACATGTAATGGGTAAAGCAGACTGGAGGTTCCCTCTTGAGGTATGTTGTTGTTAAAGCCTTTGATTGCCCAGATGCTTGGTACAAGGTTTTGCAGGAGATTTGGGTCAAGGGAGACCTCTTTGAGGTGGGATATGGCTCGGAAGTTTCCAAGACGAAAAAGTTGAACTTGAGCATCGAGATAACCCATCCTGAGAATCGTCCGCTAGTTGATTTTATGGCTCCCTGTGACATGAAGTATGTTCAGTGGTATGCCCTGAAGTACCTATGGTCTGGAGCGATAGAGGATGAAACATACACGTATGGAAGCCGGATGAGAGAACCCGTGGATCAGGTGGAAGAAGCCGTTAAGAGGTATGCGGAGGAGAAGAGAGACAGGCAAGTGACTTTTGTGATTCGACTGCCAGAAGATATCCAGAAGCGTTTGGATGAAAGAAAGCATGAGCCTCCATGTTTGAGCCTGATTGACACCGAAATACTGGATAACCAACTGAACTTAACATGTTACTTCAGGTCTTGGGACGCCTACGCAGGACTGCCTGCCAACATAGCTGGAATCCAAATATTCAACGAAGCCCTCGTTTCAGAAATCAACAGAAGAGGAAATCTAGGCATCAAAACCGGCAAACTCATCTTTCATAGCAAGAACTGCCACATTTACGAAAGACAGTTCAAAATGGTGGAAGACACCCTCAAACCAGGAGAAGATAGCAGAAGAAAAATGCTCGAGTCCAAACGGTCTTAACGAAGTTGAAGGGACCTAAACGTGGGAGTATGTGCGTTCGCTGTTGTATCTGTCACTCTCCATCTCTCAACACGTCTAGTCTTAGACTCCAATAATGCCTTTCAGACATCAACTACGCGAACTATTACGCCTTACAGTGGAGGGACATGACTTTGCTAGAGGCGCCGAAAAAATCATGAGGAACAGATCACGAAAAAGCTGTATTTCAACATACTGCTGGTTTAAATTTTTTACATTTAATAAATAATTTTTCACATTCATATATCTAATACGTTTTTTAATGATTCTTGGTGTGTGTATTGTAGATGAGTAGTTGTTGAACTGGATGTGAAAGCTGAATGGGCATCTTAAGCTGTAAGCTGGAGATGTTCATTAAGAGAGGTGGTTACGAGATCATCCGTCAGGTTAAGAGGGGGAAGAGAAGGGGACAATGGAGAGGAGTATTAAAAGCGTCAAGAGTTACAGGAGTAAGTCGTCCTACGATTTATAAGATTTTGGAAGAGTATCCAGAGAAACCTAACAAGGTCAAACCCAAATACGTTGACAAGTTAGAAGAGAGCTACGGATACAAAAGATTCATTCAGAAGTACGGAAGGAAGTTAAGCAGAAATGACCTCCAGCAATCTGAGAGATACCTTCGAGAAGGATTCAAGAAGCTAGGCTACAGAGCTCCTGAGACATGGACAGAAGAAGACTATAGAGGGCTATGGCATTACAAGGATTTTCATAATCCAGAGTGTAAAGGAATTAACAAGTATATCGCTGTAGTTTTTAGAAGAATGATGAGGGTCACAGAAAACTTTGATTTGCTAGAGAAGTTCAAGTATAATTCTCCTCCTGAGGGAAAAAAGAAGCAATGGTTTTTACATGAAGATGAGATTGAAGCTATGGTCAGAGTTATAGAGGAGAAAGATACTCTGGTTCTTCTTTTTGTAGGTATCTCTGTGGGAGCGAGACATCAGGCTCTCAATGATCTGAGGGTTAAAGACATAGACTTCAATGACAAAGTCCTTCAAGTGCACGAATCAAAGACATCAGATTACGTTCTAAAGTTCCCGCCTTATGCCGTTTTTGATCTACTGAAACTCTACGTCGAAGACTTAGCCCTCAATCCAGATGACAGAATATTTCCGAGAAAATATGACTTTTATCTTAGAAGGCTCAGGTTAGCGGGAAAGAAAGCAAAGCTGAAGAAGCGAGTTTCTACTCACATCTTGAAGCATACCTTTGTAACTCAAGCTTCAAGACATGGAGTAAGTGCAGAATGTATAGTTGATCAGACAGGGACAGAATTGAGAACTTTAGAGAAGTTCTACAGAGCCAAAGATGAAGCGAAATTACGCCATGAAATGCAGGGAACAGAATACAAATCCGTACCCTTCCACGAATGGATAGGAGCATTAAGCCACCTCTTCAAAACAAGATACAATCAACTCCAAGCGAATTATCAAAACAAAAAGGAAAGCCAGAACAGAATTGAGTTTACATCTGGCTGGAATAGTATAAATTCTTTTTGGATTTAATCTTCAGGCACTATTTTGCCTTTCTTAATTATGATGTGTTTATCTTGTTCCATCCATAGAATTTGGTCTCCAACCTTCAATTTGAGGCGCTTCATAATTTCTTTGGGAATTGTAACTTGTCTGTTGGATGTAATTTTACTTACTTGGATGATTCGGTTTGACATGCTGAGACACCATGTGATATTTTGAAGGAGGTATAGTTATGAAAGGTTGGAAGGAAAGAAGGAAAGAATGAGTTATAAGTAACCTCAACATAAGACCTATTCGGGAGAGTAACATGACCAGAAAAGCCATTATTGAAATTAGCCTTGTCCCAGAAAGTAAAGACTTAGATAAGGAGCAAATTGAGAAGGAAATCATGGAATCGCTAAGATGTGCTTGGCTTGCAGAGATAGAAAAGGTAACGATAGAGAATTAGACATCAGATACTATGAAATAAACTGAAAGTGTTTTTTGCTTCTAGGTAAGGGAAATTTTGTGTTCAAAAAGGCTAGTTAAGTGCCAACCTGACATAATCTATTTCACTGGAAACCCGCTTTTTATTCCAATTTGGATTCACTTTTGAAAGATTCAGGGTTCATAAACTTCTTTTACAAACGATTCCTGAGATTACGACATGAATAGAATCTTTGGTCATAACATCTCTTGAAAGATGAGAGTGTGATAAAGTGAGTGAATCCTCTCAAGTTGTAAAACTAAAACGCATGTGGAAAAAAATTTTAGCGGTAATAATTCTTGTAATCATTATTCTCATCACTATTGTTGCTTTGGTTGTTTATTCTACTAGTGTGAGAGTTCAAACATGGGGATTTAGCAAAGAATACGAAGAAGGTTTCGAGTTCATCATTCAATGGACGCCATCCAAATTTTCAGCTACAATAGAATTGGCAATTGGAAATCCAAGTGCTTTTGCCGTGACTGTTCGAGATTTGGCAGTTAGGGTTGTAATAAATGGTGTTGATATGGGTTCTTTGGGTTTTCAAGAAGAATGGTATATCATACCCGCTTTTGATTGGCATGTTTTCACAGTAACCTCTAGTGTAACTGGGGAGGATGCTGATGCTCTAGAATCTGCCAGCACTCGCAATATATATGTAAGCCTGAGGGGAGAGGCATCATGCATGTTCCATAAAACGCTCTTTGAGACTACATATCAGAAAAGTTATGGTTGAACCATAAAAAAGTTAAATCAAGGAGTGGATATATTGAGTTCCGTTATTAGAAAAATCAAATACACTACTGAGAAAAACATTGCGCAATACTTGGATAAAAAAGGTATTAGATGGAAGCACGAGTTCCCTGTTATTGTTAAGGATGAAGACGGTAAACTAAGAGTCTGGTATCCTGATTTTTATCTTCCAGATTTAGGATTGTTTGTAGAGGTCTGTGGGTCAGAAAAGGACAAAGATGAAAAATATCGAAGGAAGTGTATTTACAAAGAGAACGGAATAACTGTTGTGTTTCTAGATTATTGGAAGGACGAGAAGCTATGGAAATCTTTCTTAGAAACTGAAGCTGATTCAATCGAACGGAGCAGAGAATACGAATCTAAGAAGTTGAAGTCCTCTTGACAACAAGGGTTTAAGTTGTATCGTAAAATAATGGGGAGTAAATAGAACAAAATCCATTTTAATTTTAATCAATTTTTTCATAGCATCCAACTAACCACTATCAGTATTTTTCAATTCAAAGTCAAAAGTCAGCTGAAGCATGTTGTTGGTTGGGTTAAATTTTAACCTTTCTCTCTCTTCTCTTCCTTTCCTGTCGTCTCCTGTCCTCTCTTCTCCTCTTATCTCTGTCCTAGGACTCCGCTCTCCGCTCTCACAAAAAAACACAAAAAACTATAAACTATGACTCTCACACATATCGTCTGGCAGTCTCACTGTCTCTGTATGTCTGTCTGCGCACGCAGTAAAGGAGTGATTCAAAAGTGATGTCTGAAGATAGTTCGCAGGGAGAATCGGTAACTCCCAATAAGCGTGTTGTCGATGAGAATCATATTCATTTGGTTGATAGCGTTAGTTTTAAGACTCGTTATGAAGTTTCTATATGGGCTTATAATTTTGCCAAACATCTTGTTAAAAAGTGCCGTAGATATAGAGCTTGTTGTGAGAAAGCTAATGAATTACCAGATAAACTTGGGCATCAGCTTAATGAAATGCAGAATTCAATGGCGTGCTTCGTATTTTGCGTAATCTGTCTAGAGGCTTACATAAACACGTATGCTGGAGACAGACTATCTAAACTAATATGGGAAAAACTGGAAAGATTGCGTCTTGAGGATAAGTGGATGTTAGTCCCAGAATTGCTTCTCAAAAAAACATTCGAAAGGAACAAAGAACCTTATAAATCACTGAAATGGCTAGTTGACAAAAGGAATTCTATCGTCCATCACAAAGGCAAATTTAGTAAGCCTAGAATTGACAGACTTGGTGTCATCTATGACAGGGTTTATGCAGAATTCACATTGGAAGAGGCAGAAAAAGCACTTCAACTTACAAAAGACCTGATAAAGAGCTTACATAGTTTCGATGCCTCAAAGACTCCTCATTGGCTAGTATAGCATTTGTGTGTGCATGCAGAAAAAGTTAGATTGTTGGAAGTCTCGGTTTCCACCCTTTTCGTTCGTTTCTCAAGAATTTAGCAAACAAAAGAGCTTCTTCATTTATTAAAGTGTCAAGTGTTTGTTTTTTGCCATGCCTTATTCTTGGAATTTCAACCGTACGAGTAAAAAGATCGCCTAAACTTTTCAATTGGGTTACACCATAACAGATTAGAGCGGAAGTTCAAACAGGTCTAAAGTGGTCATAAAACGTTTACATCGCCAAAATTGAACAAAACGGGGAAGAAAAATGTAAACTCGGAGAAATCAGCTTTTCTTTAGGAAATAAGGCATTTTTGGGTTTGTCACTTGTCACACTTACGTGCGAGAGAGAGGGAAAACTATAAGACTAAACAATTTTCGAAGTTCAACAACACTCAGCATCTTGATTCTAAACATTTTCGCTTTACATGTCACACATTTTTGGGGGTAAAAAATCAAGAACCCACATCTTGATTCTTTGTAACCTACTTTTACATATAAACCGAATTAACAGATTTTACAACTTTTTTACAACGATTTTTTACAAATCAACATGCTACAGGGGCATTCCTTGTTACTGCTGTTAATAGGCTCCAGCTATGGAAGCAAATTCTAAAAGGAGTTATGCCGTATTTGATTGTGGAGAATCTGATGGAAAAACCTTTTTCTTTTCGCGTAAAAATTGGGGAGCAGGAGATTGAAATTTCTGGAAGCAGAGACGAGGTCATAAAAACCCTCGAGGAACTTCCGAAGTTAGTAGAAAACGTCCTGAAGGCTTTTGAGTTAACGAAAAACAGAGAAGAAACCTCACAAGCTGTTAATCCCGTTTATCCTTCCATCTCCTCTTCGAGTTGCAGCGAAGCCGTTTTGCAGCTTCTCGCATCAGATTGGGGCAGGCAACCTAAAACCTTAACCGAACTAGGCGAAGCTTTGAAGGCTAATGCTGTCCATTACCCCTCCACAACCATGTCAGGTGTGTTGTCTTGGTTGGTTAGGAAAAACAAAATAAAGCGGTGGAAGACTGATAAGGGCTATGTGTATGTTTTAGCTGGAGGAAGACCCGAGAATGGCAAAAATTCGAGTGCGAGTTAAAGCTCCCTTCGGAGAAATCGTTGTCGAGGGAGACAGCGCTCAAGAAATACTCACAACCCTGAAGACAATGCCGCCTCAATTCGTGAACGAGATAGGCAGCTTGATATCCTCAAACCTGACCCCCTCAGTAAAAACACAGTTAGATGGGATAATTGAACTAACAACAGAAGGGCCCATCATCACCACCCGAGAAAAACTCACCCACTACGAAGCCATCGCATTAATCCTGTTTGCCTCCGACAAAAACTCCAGCACAGCCACCCAGATCAAACGACTGCTGGCTTCAAGCGGAATCAGATCCATGGTACCAGCCCGCCTCAATGAGATGACAAAACGGGGAATCGTCTTCAAACCCGACCCAGCAAGACCCGAATTCAAGTTAACCACTCAAGGCGAAAGATGGATTGAAGAAGAAGTGCTGGCGAAACTTCGAGGCGCAACAGGTTGAACAAAGAAACAATCACCGTTCACATCAAATACAGGGACACGGAACAAACTTTCACGGGCGACGTAGAACAAGTCTGGGTAAGCGTGAACCGATTTTTCAGCGAAATGATACCCGCCCTCCAGATTGTAAAGAAAGTGCTCCTCACAATCGACCTTGAATACCTCATCGAGGACTGCAAAAACATAATTGCCGTTGCTCCTGAAGGCCCGGTTCTCCTAGTTTCTCGGCAAAAGCTCACGGACAGCGAAACCGTAACATTACAGCTTCTAGCCACTTATATCGGCAACAAGCTGGGATTGTCAAAAGATTATCTCACTAAAGAGGAGCTGCAAGCTGGGCTCGGAAAAACCGCAAAGATAACCAGCACTCGACTTGGTGAGCTCTGTAGAGAGGGATTAGCAACAAAAACCGAAGATGCCAATTACAGAATAACAACACTGGGAATCAAGCGTTTCCAAGAAGAGGCTCTACCTCAAATTCGAGAAAAACTTCAAAGATGAAAGCTAGGCTTTGAACCACTTGAAGATGAGGTAACGTATCTCTTCAGCCTCCAGATCGGGTATGGCGATAATGAACCTTTTCCTCACGGTTGTAGCCAGCCTCCCCGCCTTCACAACATCCGTAGCCGTAACCTCATCCTTAGCCTTCCTCACCGAAACCATGTATGGAGCATGATCCACACCCGGTCCATGCTTATAAACGGCAAAATCACATCCATACTTTATGCCAGGAGTAACAATAAGCTCCTGAGCTCGCAGGTCATGATAAACCGCATACTTCGCGTCAAAATCCTCATACAACTTCCTTGCCTTTCTCCGCAACTTCGAAAAACTGACCCTTTTTCTCTCCTTTCCCCCATGAACAACAATTACTCCCTTCTCCACCAGATATAGACCCTCCATGAGGTCAAGAATTAGGGGAACATCGAATTCAGGGATTTTTGGCTTGGAAATCCCGATGGGTTTGCCGTAAAAACCGAGTTTATAGAGCCCCGATCCTTTCTCAGGATTCCAAACTACAAGAAAATTATCTATGAGCTCGGTTTCAATCTTTTCTGGCATGCATATTCACTCTAAAGTGTTGCGTGTGGGGTTAACCTTTTATTGTTGAGGGTTAGTTTGTTGGTTTATGGATTCCTATTTGAAGAAGTATTTTTTGATGGTTTGTCGCCTTCTAGTGGTGTTAATAGGTGTAGGGTTGTTTCTGGGTTCTTTAAGTTTTGTGGTGTTAGCTTGAAATAAATTCCTACTATAATCCTGTTCAGTCTAATATTGTCATCTATAGAAATCACAATAGCTTTAGATTATCAATTCCCTTCTCTTCCTAACTCCCCTGTGAAAGAAGGATATTCTTCATTAGCTGATTCTTTTTTAGATGCTTATGAAGGAGATCCGCCTGGAATATCTGTACGCTGTGAAGGCTCTCATGGTGACCTATATGAAACAGATGTATATGTTTGGTACTTAAACCAAAAAAGTTCTAAAAAGGATGATTGGGAACTATGGTTTGCAGAGTACGGGGCAGAATATGTCTGGGGAATACTGCTTGTTGAAGGCGAAACCTTCCTTGTGCACGGTAGTGTCAACCAAACCTATACAATATTGGAAGATTTCAGCGGAGTAGCCACTATAAATCTTGGTTGGGTAGGTAATACCGATGAACCCATACCCAACGAACCAACTTTTTTCGAACCCTCCCCATCAGAAGAACCCTTATCGGAAGAACCAACAACACCACCACCTACAGAACACCCCCTAGAAACAGAACCAACGGAAACAGTTTCTGGAAAAGCAGAAAACTATGACACTATGGTTCTATTCGTAGCAACTTCACTTCTTGTTATTATTGCAATAGTGTCCTACCGATTAAAATTGTTTCACAAACTCTTTAAACGATATGATAAAACCGTTGTCTAGTTAAAAGAGTAACAACAATTTACACATTTTACTCTAAATCGTGAACGCCAGTATGCGGGCGGCGTCCGAGGCGTCTTCAGCCTTGTCGGCGGCGTCCTCCATAAGCTGCACAACATCCCACAAAAGAAACATCGGTGGAAGTTCCATCTTGCTGTCGATGATGTCCACTTCCAGCTGTCGGTAAAGACCATCCACTATACGCTCAGCAGCCTCAACTTCTCTAGCCTTCTCCAGAGCTTTGGAAGCGCCGTAATTCAACGTCATGACCGTCTCTCGAAGCCTAGAGATAGTGTCAAACACTGCGTCCGAAAGCGTTATCAAGTCTTCCTTTATGCCCTTTGGAACTTTCCATCCCCTCTCCATAATCTGAAGCAGCCGAAAGGCTATTCCTTCACAAAAGTCAGCTATCTCACTCGTCAGGTTGGTGAAGCGGAGAAAATCTTCACGGCTCATCAATATGGCTCCAATTTCGGCGAGCTCCAGTGAAACCGTCCGGCGCGCAGCATCTACATCATTCTGAGCCTTCGTGATGTCAGCAAACAGTTCTCGCACCAATTTTTTGTCTCCCTCTACGAAGACGGTTACCAGCTGTGAAATTTTTCGGGAGATATCTACAACTTGCCTGAGGTGCTCTCTTGAAACGTCTAGAGCTCTTCGTTTCACTCGTTCTTCTGTCTCTACAGGAAACACCATTTTCTTTGCACCGCAAATGTCCTAACTGTTACCCAGATAGAATAGGCTTGAGTCTCTTAAAAAAGGTTAGCTGAAACTTGACTCTCGTTCATCGTTTCTTCAGATTTCAACGTTCAATTAGTTGCCCTAAACCCTCGAAGTCTGTTTTATTGCGGAAGTAATCATGGAGCCGCTCCGGAAGATTGTCGATCTTGCTTCTGACTTGCTTCCAAGTATCACGGTCACGTAATGTCACGGTGCCGTCTTCAAGAGTTTGGTAATCTATGGTAATGCCTAAAGGTGTTCCTACTTCATCGGCCCGCGCATACCGCCTTCCAATGGAACCTGACGAGTCCCAATCCACAGTGAAACCCTCATTGACTAGCATATGATAGACCTCATCCGCCTTTTCAAGTAATCCGTCTTTGCTCATCAAAGGAAAAACACTAACCTGCATCGGAGCAAGGTCACGAGACAAACTCATAACCTTCCGCTTATTCCGTTTTGAATATGCATACTCTAAAACAACATAGACCAGCCGATCCAACCCAAAACTGGGCTCAATAACGTGGGGGACAAATCTTCTTCCGCCATCCTCGGATTCCTTGAAGGCTGTCAAGTCTACGCCGCTGGCTTTCATGTGGCGGCTCAGGTCATAGTCTGTTCTGTAGTTGTGACCAGAAACTTCTACCCAGCCCCACCGTTCCAAGTATACTTCTTGATCAAAGCCTTGCACCGAGTAGTGTGCTCTTTCCCACTCGAGTTTTTCGATGAAGCGTTGTTTATCTTCTGGGACTCCTAGTTCCATGAGAAATCTTTTGGCTAAAGCCATGAAGTAGGCTTGCCACTCCTCTTTGATTATGCCCTTGCTTAGTGCTTCCTTCACCGTGACTGTTACGGGTTCGGTTATGCCTTTTAGTTTGTTTTCTGCGAGTATCATCCTTAATGTTTCATCTTCCACTTGGTTGATAATCAGGCATTTTTTGTCTTCGGGGTCCACGAAGAATTCAATGTCTATTATCGTGAATTCTCTAAGCCGTACTGGACCTTGCCTTGGAGAAATCTCGTTTCTGAGAGCGTGACCGATCTGAACAACACCTAAAGGAAGTCTTTCTCGTGCGCTTTCGAAGATGCGCTTGAATTCCACAAAGATACCCTGTGCGGCTTCTGGGCGTCCGTAACCTATAGAATCTGAATAGGGGCCGATTGTGGTTGTGAACATGGTCATGAACTGTTCAGCTTTGTTGAAGTTTCCGCCGCATTCTGGGCAGTGGATGTCTCGGTTTTTTATTTCTTCCATGATGGCTTGGAGAGTGAGTTTCTCGGTTTCTGTATCACTCATCTCCCCAAACTCTTGGAGTAGATGATCGGCTCGGAACTTGCGTTGACATTTGAGACATTCAACGGTGGGTTCCTTGAAGCTTTCTACATGACCTGAAGCTTCCAAAACCTTTCCCGGCATAATTACTGAGGTTTCTATTTCGAGGATTCCTAAGGGTTGAAGATAAAAACTTCGAAACTTGTCTTCAAGTCTTCTTTTGAGCAGTGAGCCAAGGGGACCGAAGGTTAAGAAGCCGCTGACGCCTCCGTATATCTCGTAGGAGGGCCAGAAATACCCTCGCCGCTTCCCCATCTCGCTTATTATCTCGTACTTGTCTTTGGGTTTCACGTTTTTCCGCTCCGCCTCATAAATGGGCTTTAAGAGACCTACAGTATTACTTCAATAAAAATAAGATGTAATTCTAGAGCTGAATAACTGAAGTTGCAGTCATAAGCCCTGAACTTTCATTTCAGCCCTGCTAATTCTGCCTCAAATTTTTCTTTCATGCTGGTTTTCTTCGCCAGTTCCCTCTTCACTCTGTCAATGATCTTCACGGGCGTTGGGTCCTTGTTCTGTAGAACAGCTAGGTAGACGCTTGCGAAGTCGCCTATGAATAGGACAGAGAGCATCCTCGCCAACTTTCCGTCTCCCTCGGCATCGATCTGCAGTACTTTCTTGGCTTTTTGCAACACCAAGGCTGTGGTGGTTTCGATTCTGTTTCTGATTTCAGAAGGCTCTTCTGGGTCTCGGATGAGGATAACTGAATATTTTTTGGTGAGGGTTTCTGGGGCTTCCCAACCTACGGTTGAGTTGTGGTTTAGTTCTGGAAAGACATCGTGTTTGCTGGGGACCTTGCTGTTTTCGTTGAACTGGGTCTTCAGGCGGTGAGCTATGGCGCCGTATTGCCTGAATCCGTAGATTACGGGGATAGTTTCTATCAGTTCATGGGCAAGCTTCTTTGCCTTGTTGTCTTCTGTTGGTACACTGGGAGAGTTCGCTTTTCCCACCCTTTCGAGAACTTTTATTGCTTCTTCCAATTCATTTCCTATATTGGAGAGAATTCTCATTTTTTCCATGACGACTGGTAGAGGAAAGAAGAGGTAGGGAATGGCGACTCGGGGAGGCAGATGGTTGGGTATTGTTACGTGGGGTACCTGCAGTTTCTTCGAAAAGGAGAGAAGGTTTCCGCCCGACGTTATGGCTATTGTCGTGCATTTTCGGTGAACAGCGGCGAGAAAGGCACTTAATGTTTCTTCCGTGTTTCCTGAGTAGCTATTCGCGAAAACAAGGGTGTCTTTGTTTACGTAGGCTGGGAGGATGTAGTCTCTGCAGACTTCTATGGGAATAGGCAGTTCTTCTCTGAGCCAGTCTTGGAGGATTTCTCCGCCTATGGCTGAGCCGCCCATGCCAACGATTACGATGTTTTTAGGTTTCACTTTTGTGGGCACGCTTGTCTGCTCGCTTCTCTTTATGGCGTCTCGACAATAATCTGGGGTTTGGACTAAATGGCTGAGCATGTTGCTTCTGTCAACTTCTTTCACCCTTTCCTGATTGTCCAGAATGGTAACCATACACATTTTCACCTCGCCGGATACAGCATAATATGATGTCTAGAATCTTTTTAAAACAGAGGTATATCCCTTCCTTAAATAACAGTTTAACTGAAGATCCAAAAGCTAAAATTCCATGATAAAGAAGGGGACAGAAAAATTATTGCTGATTTGTGAAGAGGCTTCGCTATTAGACGAAGCATTCATTAAATGAAAAAAACACGGATTTTTAGAAATTTTTATCTGAGCTAGTGCGCTTTTTCTGTGATAGCCTCTTTCTGCTGATTATGACTACAAGGGTTGCTGTCACGAAAAGCGGTAGAATAATCCATGATGGAAATTCGGGTATTGCTGGAGGTTGGAACACGTATCCGTCGTAACCCAATTCCGCATCATTAGACCAGCCTCGACTCTCCCAGTATCCTCTATAATCTTCGTCGTCTGACAGTTCGATTTCTGTTATCCATTTTATCCACTTGTATCCCAACTTGCTCTCAGCTACAAGCTGGAAAGGAAAGCCTCTTTCAGGTGGAAGGGTTACATTATTCATTTTGTAAGCCATGATTATATCATTACTAATTATGTACCTCAATGGCAATGAGGTTGAATAACCATCATAGGCATGAAATATCGCCACCGTTGCCTCTGGGTTACCTCGTCCACCAAGCAAACTCTGAAGGAGGATGCCCTCCCAGAGTATGGTTACACTCCATCCATCTACACAATTTAGTGTGGCGACCTTTTGATAATGCTGATAATTGTCAATAATTTCATCGTAGGTTAATTCTAACTCGTTCTTCACAAGACCTGTGACGCGGAGTGTGTAATTTTCTTCATCAATATACTGTGGTCCTTTAATCGAATTTTCTATGAAATCATCAATTGATGAAAGGTCTGTGCCTTCATACTCCCTGATTTCTACACTTTCGAGTATTTTTGCCTCATCTGTAGTTTCAGTCGAAATTGCTATTGGCGTGTTAATAAAAACTAGTGAAAAAACTATTCCAATCAATAAGAGCTTAGCGAAAAATAACTTTTTCGAATGCATAGGCGAGACCTATTAATTATGACATACGTCATACTATTTAAACGTTATACAGAATCAGATATAAACGTTCCAAGCATTAACGCCAAAAAAGAATGAGCTAGCGAAGCTACCGATTAACCCATCCGCGCCTTCTTCAAGACACTATAATGTAGACACAGCCTCTGTGTTTTTACGTGGGTAATTCTTAATCCCAAAGATACTAGCTTTTCCTCTAAAGATCCGCTTTTAGCTTTGCAGTGACTTTGCTAGGTGTGCGACTTTACTTTTTATCTTTTCGAATATCTGTTGAGCCTCTTTATAGGGTAGGGTATACGGATCGGTGATGTGCCATACAACAACTTTGTCTGCACACTCTGGCGACTGTCTAAGGATAACTTCTTGATGTCGGGATTCCATAGCCACTATAACATCATATTTACAAAGATTCTTCAGGTCCAAACCGTCGGGAGTCACCTTCAGGAATTCATCTGCTCCCTCTTGCTCAGCATATCTCCTCGTCAAGTCCACAACTCTGTAATAAGCATGGGTTCCAGCGGAATCAGCATCAACATCTGGCCTAAACTTCTTCAACAGCGCCTCCGCCAACGGACTTCGACAAGCATTACCCGTACAGACAAACAACACCTTCACTGAGGGCACCTCAAAGTTTAGAACCTTAACTGTTTTCCACCTAATAAACACCAAGCTGTGTGTGTTCATTCTTAACGTGAAAAGAAACTTATATCCGACTGTCATATTACAGATTCAATAAAGATATAATAGATTTCAATTCACAAAATCAACTGAATCGAAGACCGATTCACTGTACCATAATTAAAGGCTGGTGCGCCGGAATGAAAATAGGCAACCTAAGCTGGGAATTCCCGCCAAGAGTCGTAGGTGGAATAGCCCGACACTGCGAAGGCTTAGCCAAAGCCCTTGTCCAGCAAGGTCATGAAGTTCACCTTTTCACACTAGATTTTCCCGGCTCACCAGACTACGAAGAGATGGACGGAATCAAAGTATATCGCGCTGCGACAGAGCTGGGGCACCCCAACTTTCTAACATGGGTTCTCCTGTTCAACCACTTTCTGGGAAAAAAGATGGCGGAAGTAAGCCAGTCGGTTGACTTTGATGTTATGCATGTTCATGACTGGCTAGCTGCCTTCGCAGGAATTTCCTTCAAGCGTTATCTACAAAAGCCGATGGTTCTCACAGTTCACAGCACCGAAGTTGGAAGAGCACAAGGTCTTCACAGCGCCGACTCTTTCTCCATTGATGGAATAGAGTGGTGGGCAACTTACGAGGCAGACAAGGTTATAGTGTGCAGTCAATCTATGAAAAGCGAAATCTGCGGGCATTTTAATCTACCGTGGGATAAGGTTGACGTGATTCCGAACGCCATAGACCCAACAATGTATCACACCTCGGCTGACAGAGGATCGGTTAGACAGCGTTACGGTGTAGGCTGGGGCGAGAAATTGATCCTCTGTGTAGGACGCCTAGTTCCGCAAAAGGGAATCGAATATTTCATCAGAGCAATACCCAACATAATCAATCGCTATCCCGAAGCAAAGTTCGTCCTTGTCGGAGAAGGATGGTCAAGAGACTTTCTTGAAAGCGAAGCCCGAGCTACTGCACATAGGAGAAAGATTCGATTTACCGGTTTCGTTCCTGACAGGGAAGTGATTGACCTCATGACCAGCGCGGACGTTTTGGTTGTTCCCTCGGTGTATGAGCCCTTTGGCATAGTTGCTCTGGAGGGAATGGCTACAGGCGTTCCTGTGGTAGCTAGCCAAGTAGGTGGTCTATCTGAGGTGATAGAACATAACCGCACAGGAATCTTCGTGTATCCAAGAAGTCCCGAATCGATTACGTGGGGGATTGACAGAGTTTTGTCCGATCCAGACCATGCAAGATGGTTGACTGTGAACGCAAAAGATAAGCTCCACAAGGCTTATAGTTGGGAAGCAGTTGCTATGAAGACTGTCGAGGTTTACAGAAAGTTGGTGGGATAGAATTGGGCGAGGACTCTTATCGTTCATACAATGCTGAACAGCCCAATCAACTACGCCTTTTAGTGATGCTCCACAACATAGGAGCAACAGAATCATCCAAATCGTTAACCATTCAACAGATTTCAGAGTGGACCAGAATGGAAGCTCCAGAGTTACAGGTTCACCTTAACAAGCTAATTGAACTAGGTTACGTCCAGTCATTTCGTTCAGAAGAAACAGACAGATACTATCTTACAATCGATGGAATCAGAAAAGTGCTGAGCCTATACAGTTAGCGTCTAATGCAGCCCTTTCTTCTCTGTTTGAACTACCTTCCTAAGTTCTGCAGCAGCATCTTCCGGGGAAATCACATTGATGAACATACCCGTGCTCTTCTCGAAACCTGCCCATGTAGCCAATCTGGGATAAACTTCCAAATGCCAGTGATAGCAGTCTTGCGCATCTTCCCCTGATATTGTGTGGAAACCGAAATTGTAGGGAGGATCATTCAGTAAAGACCTCAATCCGCCTAGACAGACACGCATGGTTTCAGCCAAATCTCTAACCTCCCTCTGGGAGAGGAGTAACATATTTGACTGGTGTCGCTTAGGCAACACCCAAAACTCCAGAGGATTAACACTTGCCCAAGGAGCAAAAACCACAAAACTGTCATTCTCCCAAATGAAACGCGGACCTTCCTTCTCTCTCATCAAAACATCACAGAGCAGACACTCACGGTTTCTATTCCAGAAACCTTTGCTTGCCTCCAGTTCATCCTCCAGAAGACTTGGAACAAAAGGAGTTGCAATAAGCTGGGTGTGAGCGTGAGAGAGTGATGCGCCCGCTTCGCGACCGTGGTTACTGAAGATTGAGACGTACTTTACGTAGGGTTTTCCGGAAAGGTCTGCTAGCCGATCAAGATACCCGTTTATCGCATGAATCAATTGGGAAACTCGGGCGGCACCGGGGTGTTCGTCATGACATGGCGATTCTACGAGAACCTCATGATGACCTACGGCTCTTTTGAGAACAGGACTTTCTTCGAGTCTTCCACTTTCTTTGTCCGGAGGAGTGAAAGCAGGGTACAAATTCGGTATAACTCTAACAATCCAGTCTTTGTGGCGGTAACCGTTTTGATCCCTTTCCTTCCTAATCTCTCCATTAGAAGAAAGATACACTAGTACCGCTGGAGGAGTCATATGCTCGTTACCGGGGCAGAGAGGGCAAACACCTTCCTTCTTCTGGACTTCTCTCTTGACAAAATCTGTGGGTCTCTTCTTGCGTTCTTTAGCAATGACAACCCATCGATTCAATAAATAGTCTTTCCGAACCTCGTTATTCGCCATTTTTTCTTCCAGCTAAAGAACACATCTAGGTAGAAGAAGCCTTGGTCTTTTTCGCTTTTAAGAGTTCAGAATAACGTTGAATAGTTGTCTTTGCAGCTTCGTCCCAAGTAAAGAGCTCAAGAACTCTCTTCCTTCCGTTGCGCCCGAATTGAATCCTTTTCTTTGGGTCTTTGATGGCACTTACAATGCCCCAAGCGATGTCCGCTGGGTCGTTTGGGTTGATGTGGAAGCCGCATTGATCTGGACCGCTAATGCTGACAATCTCTCTCATTCCGCTGGTGCCGGCGGCTCCAACAACCACGGGTTTCTCCATGCTCATAGCCTCTAGGGTGACGATTCCGAAGGGCTCATAGAGGCTTGGATAAGCAGCTACATCACACGCAGCATAATGGGCGATTCTCTCTTCCTCGGGTATAAATTCAAAACGGAATTTGACGACGTTTTCAAGATGTAGGTTACGAACGAGGCCTTCTAAGTAGTCTCGCATATCACCGAGACCAACGATCACCAGTTTGGCGTTGGGAATCTTTTGTAATATGTTGGGCATGGCTCTGATGAGTTTGTCTACCCCCTTGATCCAGACGAGTCTTCCCACGAAGAGCACCATCAGATCATCATTTGTGAGTCCATACTTCTGTCTGACAGTCCTGATTCTTTCTTCACTTACCTGTTCAGGACTATACTTCTTCGGGTCCACCCCATTGTAGCAAACTCGAATCTTCTCTGCAGGAAATCCAGCCTGTATTAGTTCATCTTGCATTGCGTAGGAGACCGTTATGACCATGTCCGCCATATGTCCCCCTCGGTTTTCTATGCTGCTGACCACAGCTGAGCCGTTGCCGAGGGTTCGTCCCCTCTCATTTGAGTGTACATGAAAGGCTAGGGGCAATCCCAACTCTTTTTGGATAGAGATGCCTGCAATAACTGAGAGCCAGTCGTGGGCTACTACCAGATCGAATTTGAAGTCTTCGGATCTAACAAGCTCGTTTATCATCTTTGAGGCGCTGAGATAATTGTACATGAGAATTTTTGAGAAGAACTGAATTCCCCTGCCCCACTTTTTAACGTCTTCTGCAACTACATCGGGCAGGGAGTCAGAGACATCGATGTGGACTGGACGATGAATTTCTATGCCGCGCAGAAGCTCTCGGGTAGGGAGGCTTCCTTGGTCGTCATTCATGGTGAAGACGGTTACGTCGTGACCAAGCAGAACGAACTTTCGTGTTATCTCTGCAGCATAGGTTCCTAAGCCACCAACGATCTTGGGAGGATACTCGTAAACCAACACAGCAATTTTCATAGTCTTTTCCCCGTTTCGATATGCGCTTCCAGCCGTAAAGAGCGCTGTTTTGGTTTATGAGACGCATTATTTAACGGTTACTAGCTTCTCCTAATGAACGCCAGTTCATCTTTTGATGCTCGAAATCGAGTCAGAGTGTGAACTGAGGCGCTTCCTAAGCGTATCTGGTAGTTAGACAGTTTTTTTAGCAGTATTGTGGGTTTGTTGCTTCCAGTTCTTCTATGTTGGTTTTCGTTAAAGTTTTTATTTTGCTTAATTCTGCAATTTCTCCGTAGCCCACAAGGGTTATGGCGGTTCCATCGTTTCCCATTCTGGCGGTTCTTCCGATTCTGTGGAAATAAACTAGTGCATCCAATGGGACATCATAGTTTATTATATGGGTTATTCCTTGGATGTCTAAACCTCTTGCAGCAACATCAGTTGCAATAAGCAGTTTTAGTTTCCCGTTTCTGAAAGCGTTGCTAACGCGGTCTCTTTGTGCTTGAGTAAAACCACCATGCAACGATCTCGCATCATATCCATATCTGTTTAGCTTGTTTGCTAACCAGTCTGTTCCTCTGCGGGTGTTACAGAATATAATGGCTTTTCCCATGTTGTTATGTTTCAGTATGTCGAGTAAATATTCAATTTTGTTCCTTGGATTTATCACCATGTAGTACTGGTTCAGTTGCGTAAGAGCTATCTCGTCTTTGCTTACAAGTATCTTTTCAGGATTTTTCATGTATCGGTGGCACACATTCATTACTGATTGGTCAATGGTTGCTGAGAAGAGGCTTAACTGTTTCTTTGCTGGCGTTTTTGAGAGTATATAATTTATATCATCAATGAATCCCATGTCAAGCATTCTGTCTGCTTCGTCAAGAACAACAATATTTGTTGATGCTAGATTTAATGTTCCTCGTCTCAGATGGTCTATTATACGACCTGGCGTACCAACAACAATGTGAACGCCTCTATTCAATTCGCGGATTTGTTTTTGGATTGATTCTCCACCGTAAACGGGTAGAACCTTCAGCATTGAATATCTGCTGAATCGGCTTATTCGCTGGGCAACCTGTATGGCGAGTTCACGTGTTGGCGTTAAAACTAAGCCTTGAACCCTCTTGATTTTTGGGTTCACGCGTTCAACCATTGGAATTCCGAAAGCCGCAGTTTTACCGGTTCCGGTTTGTGCTTGCCCAATGACATCCTTTCCTTCAAGTAAGGGGATTATTGCTTGAGCCTGAATTGGAAAAAGATTGCTGAATCCAAGCTCCTCTATCCCTTTCATGACTTCTGGAGTTAATGGCAAGTCTTCGAAATTTTCTATTTGCATATTTTTATTTCCTCCTGTCACAAAATTTTTTGCACGCAGTCTTCAAAAGGCTTCAAAAGCTTCTCGAGTTAAGCATGAGTTAATGTGACGATACCATCCAACAAGCATCTCCCATATAAAAAGGTTTACCATACGTGCAAACACCAGCTATTGTGTTGTCGGTCATCAATTTAGTGAAGTCTAATATCCTAGATTGTAGCATTAGTTTTTGGAGAGGCGAACAAGATGAAAATCTTTCCCTATACAGACATTGAAGCGAAAGATGCTGAAGGAGGAAGTTCAAAATTGAAAGTTAGATGGCTCATAACCAAAGAGACGGGAGCCGAAAACTTTGCTATGAGACTCTTCGAATTGGAGGCTGGAGGACACAGCCCACTTCACAGTCACCCTTGGGAACACGAAGTCTTCATACTTGAAGGCGAAGGACTTGCGGTTAGTGAAGAAAAAGAGGTGAACTTCAAGGCTGGAGACGTCATCTTCCTTCCTCCAAACGAGAAATACCAACTAAGAAACAACGGCGAAAAATCTGTGAAGTTTCTCTGCCTTATTCCATACAAAGAAAGCTGAAAAGATCAAGAACATGAATGCTTAGAATAGACCAATTATTGTTCGGTGTTCTTTCCGCAGTTGGTGAAAAGGCTTAAAACAATGTGCCTTTTTGGAGCAGTCCTATGGTCTCAAGTAATGGCTCAAGAAGATAGCTAGAAACAAATTTCTTATCCAAGAGTTCTCCCTCTCGGTTGTTCAACCCTCGGCAACAGGGAATAAACTTCAAAGCGATCCGGTTAGAATCCACGATTTCAAATCTGAAAGGGTAGCGCCGGCAGAGGAGTGGTCTAAAATCGTAAATACTGCAAGTGTAACATTTCTGTTCAGCATCAAACTTAAGAAAAGTACATGAACAGTCTTCCCTGTTCTTAATATTACCATACAGAAGGGGTAAACCTTGGATGTCTCTGCTTACGGGTTCAAGAAATTTTTTCACTGGATAACCTGAATCTTCTATGCGTTCAACATCCTTTCTCGTAATTACTGGTCCTCCAAGCTTACAGTATAAGGCAGCACATCTTTTGCACTCGAACCGAAAGTGTTTTTTCTTAAGTGACAAGTCAGCAACTTCTCTCAATTCTGAATCCAAAGTGATTAATGCCAGCACTTCGTTCATTTTCGGTCAAACACCACTGGTTACATCGCTTTTCTCTAGGTCCACAGAGAATCATTGCAAGTGTCAATGGACATCTATAAGAGTTTGGGCAGAACAACAAAAACAAATACTTATAGGCAAGCTACAGGTATTTCAAGTTGCCTTGGGGTGAATGATGCTGGTTAAGCGAAGGGGGTTAGAGGCGCAGAAGATGTTTCGGGCTATCGCAATTCTCCTTCGAAACACCACTTGGAAGTGTGGAAGGATCGAGCGGCTTGTTGTAAATTACCTGCGGCATCGGCTTCAAAGGTGTGGATCTGCTCAAACTCCCGTTGAGGACATGATGCACCATTTCAAGCTCAGCGGAAAACAGAAGAGTGAGTTTTTCGAGGCGATAAGGCGATTAGAAAAACGTAACATAATCAGAATTTCTTGGATTTAATGCCACAATTCTCTACAGCCTAGCCAACACGGCTTCGCATAACACATTGATGATAAAGCCTTAAAAGTGGAGACGCCCCCAAAATTTTGGGGGATGATGTAGCCGTCCCAGTCGGTAGCCCATCTTAGTAGTCTAGGAATAACGAAGTATATTACTAACAGTATACAGTTTATTGCTAAAATGATACAGAAGATTATGAAAGGAAGATTAACCATTCGTGGTACAGGCATTAAAACTGTGGGCATATTAGGAATACGATGAGGATATACATAAAATGGAGTCCAAGTGCTTTGCATGTTATAATCATACCAATTATTTAGCTCTTGCCAAAAGAAATAACTAGAAATAATGTAAAGTAAACTCAGCAGTCCATTAACCAAAATCATTAACAACTTAAACTGTTTTGACATGTTTACAATTTTGGCTTAACTTTTGATTTAAAATTATGGGTTTGGGGGGTTAAAATTTAACTTTTAAGGAAAAAAGAGGGAGAGATGTTTATTTGCGTTTTCTTGGTAAAGTTCGGCGCGCGCGCAGTTAATTGCAACAATAAACTATGTTGAAACACCCGAAAAAACACCCTAAAAGCACCCGAATCCATTTTTTTAGAAAATAGTGATTTTAACGTCGATATTCATGGGAAAATGTGTACACACTCTGAAATGATGGTATAATTTACATGGTTTTAGTCATACTATTGATTCAGGAGTGAACGGTTTCAGATGAGTGAACCAAATTTTGAAAAGTGTCAAAGCCTCTTCGTTTATTCCAAGTTTTCAAATGAATATCGACAAACGAATAATCAAGTAGAATTAAAAACTTCGAAAATCTACACGCCATAATGGGGATTAGACGCGTGCTTGTAAATCCCGTAATTTTTAAATGCACGCACAATTGTACCTACAGTAGATAATTGATTGAGTACTTTTAGTGGGGAGTGAGACGTAATTAAGAGTAAAAAGATAGAACTTGCATTGATTGTAATCCTTCTCTTTTCGGCTTTTCACGTGGCACAAGTGATGGCGAAGTGTCCAACATGCCAAGGAACGGGAAAAGTGGTATGCCCCAACTGCGATGGGAACGCACTTGTGAAGCCCACCATCACCTATTCAGGTGGGACAGCCAAGATAGCCTGGGGGAAAGTATATGTTACGTCATTTTTCCAAAATAAAGAGGATGTTGGGGCTTATGGAACTCCAATTGTAGAGGTGAAAGCCGAAACCAAAACGTACACAAAATCATCATCGAGAACCTATTTCCCACCCCACGAATCAGTCACTATAGAAATTACCTTTGAAGGAATTAGTAATCGTGACTATGACTATCTTTCGGAACATCAATATTTAGGCGGTACTTTTTTGAGCGGGACCGTGACTGAAGTTGACGAAATCACTTGTCCAGTTTGCGATGGAACCGGATTTGTAAGCTGTCCGGATTGTGGTGGCGCCCTGATTGATGGAGAGGGGGAAGACATAATCATTGATGGCGGAGGGGGAGAACAGAAAGGAGACGTGAGTGTTTCTTTGCCTGTTGATTGGACTATGGTTGGTGTGGGCGTTGTTGCCGCGGTGGTTATAGCTGCAGTTGTAGTAGTAAGGAGAAAGAAAGTTACGGAAGAAGACCTTAGAAAACTTCCATCCGATGAATTTCAAAATTGGGTTGTTCAAAGGCTTTTGGGCAAAGCTTCTTCACTGAGAGATTCTCGCATCGGAATATGTGGATATACAGCTGAAGGACATCCCATTCAAATTGAGCAGTCAGATAATATTGGCGGAAACGTAATTGATAACTTTGCATCTGTAATGGGGCGGATTAAGGCAAAGAATGGAATAGTTGTTGCTTTTAGTTTTAGTGACGATGTATATAGAGGAATGGTAAGAGCGAGAAGAAATTATGGAATTGAAATAAAAAAGGTAACGGTTAAGGAGCTAATAAAAAGCAAAAAGATGGCGTAATTAGCTCCTTGCCATGGATGTTTAGTATTCCAATACTCACCAAGCTATTAGATTGTTTAGTTGTTGTCTGAAAACCGCTCTGCTTTTCTCAATGGCGCTTTCCTTTCCTTTTTTGCCACCCAATTTGGCGACAACATCTTTAATTGCTTCAATATTAATTTTTACGCCTGTTCCCCTTGACAAATTTTCTAGCGTAATCACAAGCTCGTTATGCTCTTCACCTATTTCATCATCCCCCACTATTGTACCTAATACGATGTCGTTTAGTAGATAATATGCTCGAATTGCTGTTTTTGCATCAGAGTAATTTGGATGAATTTCTTTAAGAGAGTCATTCTCCGAAACCAATCCACTAAAATAGTCATGTAACACCCTCAAAAGATCATAGGCTTCTTTTGAGATTTCTTCAGGGAGCCGTTTCTCTATAGCTAATGAAAGCTTTTTAAAATCCAATTCCATATTTCCAACGTCTTCATCTGTCAGGGCCCCAACGTTTTCTTCAAAATTTTTCGAGAAAAATTCAATATGATTCCAGTCAACCCACCCGTGTAAACTTCTGAGAATGTCAAATAATGAATCGGCAATCTTCATAGAAACGCTAAGTATCTTACTAATTTGGTTCTTTTTTTTCTTCGTCACTTCTTTATCTTCAAACATCCCTCTTTGTTCTCTCAAAGTCTCAGGTATCTTTTCGAATATTGTTCCATCAAATTCCGCCTCTTCCACGACAAACGTGTCAGTAGTTCCTTTCCAAGTAATGCATAGTTCGTTTCCCACACGATTCATTCCCTCTATGTCAGCCAATGGTATTTGCCTGCAAAGCTCATTCCGCTTTCTTAAGCGTCCTTTCTTCATATGGAACTTTATGGTGTTATCAATAAACTCTAACGTACCGCTACCAAGACCTATTAGATGAGCTTTCACTGTAGATGAAGAAACTGTTGCGGGGGGCCGTTTTCTGAATCTCATGCTAAAATAGCTACTGACCTTAACTTAATATAAGCTTTAATATCAAGTGGGCACGGATGGGTCTCTAATTTGAATTTTTAGCAAGGATTAGAGGGGGTAAAATCATTTCATCCATTCTTCATGAGGCACATAGTTTCGCTGTCGAATGAAAACTCGGGATATTTTTGGCTGTGGAATAGTTTAAGATATTCTTCTGCATAATGGAGCTCAAATGGTAGTTCTTGGGCACATACCTGATTCTTTTGCGCAAGTGACTTTTTGATGGCCATTTCAGCTATTGGGTAATTTAGTAAAATCTCCTTTTTCTCATTGTAAGCTACTATTAAACCTACAAGCTCATCTAGATAGGAGAAGGACTTGGGCAGATTTTCCATCACTTGACTGAGTTCAGACTTTGATGAGTTAACTACCATCTCCATTTCAGATGTTATTTGTTTCCTCCAAGCAACGTTCTTTTCCCACGAATAATCTTTCGTGAATAGCAGACTCTCAATCGCTTTCTCATTACTCATTAACTCTTCTTGGACAATTAAAAGAACGTCTTTAGCAATGCTTAATGAAGACTGGAATACATCGTGTATGATTAGAATGTTCATGACGTCCAGCCTCTTTTTTTCAATGTAAAATCTAATGTCCTCAGCTCTTTTCACGAGATCCATCAACCTTGGAAAATTACCGCCTAGAACTGAGAACAATCTTTCACTTCGAGTGCTTAGATTACCTACATAAGTTAGAGATTCCTGAAGATACTTCATAGACTTTGAAATCTCAACACCATATTGCTTTTCCCAATTATGGAGTGAAATAAACAGAGCGTTCAAAGCATTCCATGGAACTATATGTTCTTCAAGTTGTTTCTTGGCAAATTTTACTGCTAAGCTTTTTTCAGGAAGATTCGGATCGTATAAAGAACTAATAATGTCATAAATTTGTTCGGAGACTTGTATGACTTCAGTAGTAAGAGACCTTCCTGACTCCAATACTTCTCTAATGAGATTCACCCTCATTTCTAGAGGTTGTTCTTTTTGAAACTCTGTTTTCACGATGGGTCCAACTTCGAAACCAATTTCCTCAAGTTTTCGTATCCATGTAGAGTATTCACTATAAATGAATTTTTGATATTGTATCAATAAAGCCTCTAGGTCGGACAGTAGGTCGTCAATCTCATTTCTCAGATCCTTGTCTACTTCATCGAATTTTTCGATTAATTCAGATGGTGAGTAAAGATTGGCTTGAACATTGCGGATAATATCATTTAGTTTGGTTTTGGTCATCACCATTCTTCCCTCAATAGAACTAACGTCTAAAGAAGTGCCACTTTTCACTTTGTTCAGCGACCATTCAATAACTTGTAGGCGAACTCGCAGTAGCTCTTGCGCCTTTTCCAATATCATTTTTGAACGCTTTTCGATTTCTTTACTTGCCTTAGGAGCATAATTGACCAAAGATGCAACTACAGTTAATAGACTGGTCGTAGAAATTCCGAGTAAAATCTGTGTGAGACTAACTTGAGCCCTAAAGGCTAACGGATTTTGAAGAATAATTAGGAAGAGGAAGAATAAACCGGTAGCGCTAACCGATGTCAAAACGGAGAGAAATACCTTCGCCTGCACCGTATTACTATTCGCTACTAGCTCCCGCGCGAATAAAGCAGTCACCGAAATGATTACACCTACTATGACCAAGAAAAGAATTATCCCGGGAATAGAATCGAAATATCTGGTTAAAACCGCCTGTGTAGTTTGCAATATATGGTTCTGAGCTGAGAATGTAATTTGTCCTCCTACAGTTTCTAGAACTTTATTTGCTTCAAATAACCTGAGTTGAGTCATTGATTCTTGCATACTTCTGAGAATCCCTTCTAGAGGAACATAAAGAAATGGGTCAGCAGCGGGATCTTCCCACCATCTTGGATTACTCAGAGTAAGAACATAATTCAAATACTGCATTATTTGAAGGGGTAATGAAATCAGAACATAGTATGAAATAGTGAGACCCAATTTGGTCTTCTTATAGAGTGCCGCTGCAACCAAGATTAAAGGTATAGCAAGATAATATGTTTCATCGAAGAAAAGAAGGGTCGCTGCAATAATACCTAGATTAATTGCAATAGCATCTTCATAGCGATGAAATATAAACGGAAGGACAAAAAACAAAACCGGAATTGCAACAATCACGGTTATACGAGCCAAAGGCATCGTAGTTATCTGCGATATAATATTTATCCTCGACATCTGGTATACCAATCCTAACCCAATAACTAGGCATCCCATCGTCATACCAGTACGCGAGTGATTCATGAATGCAGCAAAAGCTACTAGAAAGGAAATGAGTGGCGGTAACGGTTGCGGAAAAATTGGGATTAAAGATAGCCCCAATAACATACCGACGAATGTTACTATGAATGTTAATACCCTAAGCGATTTCTGTTCAAGTGCAAGTTCCATTTCTTCTTTTTTTCTTTGCTTTCTTCTTCTGTACCAAGCTCGTGGATGAAAAATAGGCAAATTACGAAGAGATTTCAAGGCAAATCATGTAAAACCTTAATTTGCTTAAACGTTCTTAAGGTTTGTTGTGGAGAGTATGCATGGATACCAGTGAACATCATTTTGGTGTTGTTGAAAGTATCGGAAAGCACATTGATCAATTGCTTATAGGTAGCGGTCAAGATTATTTTGGTGTTGTTGAAAGTATCGGAAAGCACATTGATCAATTAAAGCCACGGTTCCCTTCACAAGCTATCATATGCATTGGTGAATATCCCATTCAAGTTCTTCTAAAAGGATCTTTCATGGAAGAAAATGATGATGTTTTGCCTATCTGCATTGCCAAATCAAGTAAGGACATAAGAAAATGGAGCCAATCCCGTCTTGAGCCATATAATATTCTAGGCCTAGACACAAAACTTGACACACATTTTTGGTTTCACGTCTACCCTAACATAATAAAAAATGATGCATTTATCGCGCGCCTAAAAAACAAACCTATAGAAAATATACGGCAAGCAATAATTGTAGCATCCACATGGGATGGCGTTGGCAGTGCTCTCTTTCCCTCATTAAGTTCACAATTAAAAGTATTGAACATAAATTCAGTAGCAATAGCAGTGTTGCCCTCAAAAGCACAGCCCCCAGACGTTCACTTTAACGCATTTTCGTCCATGGGAATAAGCGTATCCACGGATGTTACCCCAGTTTTACTCATAGACAGGGACAATCTTGAAAACTACGTTGGAGTCACCAGAAAAGGCGCCAAGATAATTGGCAACATATTTCTCAATTATCTACTAGAATTATTACTGGAAAAAGTAACACTCGTTAAAGAACTCTCTGAGTTGTCAAGAACTTTTAACATCAAAATTTTCACGGTTCTATCAGCGACAGGAGCCAGCCTTAGAGTTCATGCCTCACTAGAAAACATACTCAACACCGCACTGCTCAGACCTCTTTTAACATTTGAACTATCAAGTGCATCATTACTCTATGTTCTTCTTCGAATTCCTTCTCACTTGAAGGCCAAACTTCCGAGGGAAAAAATTGAGTTATCAATAGCCAACTGGACTAAAGACAAAGCCAGCCTCAAATCCATATACTTTAGTGACCCTATATACACAGAAGATACCAGTGACAGAATAGATGTTGTTATGCTTGTGGGAGGCTTCGATGTAACTGAGATGTTCAGCTCGATGGAGAAAGATATAAACGCAATAAAGAGTGACGCAATAAATCGTGGATTCATTAATGAGGAAGAATGGCAAGGAATCGCAAAGAGTTTAGTAGAAGATTAAGGACTACAACTTCTCGGCGCCTTTTTTATTTTTCTGGTTGCTGTTTTTTATCTCGTCAATGAGTTGTGTTGCTGAAATTCCATGTTCAAGGAGGTAGGAGCGAGCGAAATTCTTCTCGAAGTCATTGGCTTTATTATAAAGAAGTTGCATTTCATCAAATGACTCAAGGTCTTCGGGCTTTCCTCTACCACCCACAACGAGGATTCTAGTTGTCCATGGGTCCCGAGCATCGATTACCCGTACGGTTATTGTTCTTGATACCTCACTTGTGACGTATCCTGCAAGAGAAGTGTATAGCTCTTGTGTTAGATCGTCACTCCATAGCTTCGGAGGAGTCTCTACAGTTACCCAAATGTAATCAGATCTATAGGTTGGTTTATATCCCATGAGGCTTGGTGTTTTGAAAACTCGTATGATGCTCTTCATGTAATCTCGGAAGTGGTCCATATCAATTATTTCCCTAACTACTACATCTCTGGAGAGTGTCTCTTCTTGTTCAGCTAGTATTTTGAAGATTATCTTCAGTTGCTCTCCTTCAGTGAGCTCTGTCGATCTTTCAAAGTATTTCTTAGGTTCAATTATGCACGCGAGTTTTTCTTCGTATTCTTTGGACAAATCAACGATCTTGTTTAAACTCTTACGATATTCGGAAGTGACTTCAAGTTTTTTTGCTAGTTTATCATACAGTTTGATGTTATTGTCCAGTTTTTCAACATCCTCAAGGATGTAAGCCTCTTCTTCCGCTATTCTTGTTAGGTCCCTTTCATACTGTGTATTTTGTTCTTTGGCGTATCTTTTTGAACCAAAGAACTTGCGTAACTGTTTTTCCACTCTTGATTTGTCAAATTCTTTTCTCTTCTTTTCTTCCTGTATCAGAACAAGTTCCTCATCGACCAATGCCCGTTTATCCATAGCCCTCCTCATAACCTCATGTATGTAGTTTAGGTGATCATCGATCATCTTTGCTTCATCGGATGGTGTTCGAAGCATTAACTGTACAACTAGATAGATAGTTGATAATTCATATCGAATATTCTCTAAATCTTTTAATTCAGCCTCGGATTCTGGAAGACCTTCGTAGTATTTGATTAATTCTTCAGTGAAGATCCTGGTCTCGTCATAAAACCTAAGAATCTCGAGAGATTTTTCAACGAGGTCCGTAAGATTCATCAAATCCTCTAAAAGCTTCTTTTGCCTTACGGTAAAGACTTGTGAACCAGGAATCAGTTGCTTTAGGCGCTCAAAGATGGCAGATTTCTGTGCAGAGAAATCGAGGTGCGTTTTTGTAAGTGTTGTGAGCAGGCTTTCTAAGTTATCTTTTTTCCTTGATTTCTTTTTACGGAGCACTAAATTTTCTATTTTTCTCTCTAGTGGCCCGCACCCAGAATTCAATCGGATGGTTGATAGAAACTTCATTATCTCGCTTAGCCAATTTTTTGCTTGCTCCGCTATACATTTAACATGTAGGTCATAGTCTTCTTCAAGCATTGGAGTGCCATAAATAATAGACTTGATTTTATCATCAAAATCCTCTTCAGTGTAAGTACCAGTCTTTATCAGATACTTCTTGTAGAGTTCCCTCGTTACATCACTGTTTGCCTTGATTATATTTTGGATTCCATCAAAAACATGAAGCTTCTCTTTTCTAAGCTTGAACAACATTTGAAGTTTTTCGAAATACAGCTTAAAGGCTGATATGTAATCATCAACCGAATACAATACCTTGAGCACACCTAACGTATGGACAAAATTATCTGTGAGCCCAACCTCTGTGCCTATTCCTCCTAGAAGATCAGCCAAATCAAAATCCATCAAAACATAGAGCATGTCCACGATCATTTCATCCATATCTCTTCGGGCAGTAACTATGTTACCCACATTTGCGTATGCGGGCCTTAATGGCAACCAAACAAGAGCATTCAATGGGTTTTGATACATGTCACCATACGATTTGGTGACGTATTCGTTGTAATCCCTATTCAACAATAGAGATAATTCACTCATCGCAGTGAACGCTGAGGTTCCCTTTGCTGGAGGGTCATCCCCGCCACATGGAGCGATCACGAAAGCTATAATCGGTACACTGGATCCTAAAACTTTTCTTAAATGTCTAGTGAACTCACAGAACAAGCCACTACCGGTGCCCCCACCTAATCCGTATACCAAGACGACGGTTGGGGTGATTATTGATGAGAGAGCCTGTTCTTTGAATGAAGTTATAAAGCCTCTCATTATATTAAGCTGGTAATAGTTTAGTACGTATACTGCCTTCGCTAATGCTCTTCTTCTGCCCGCGCCTCCGGCTAAAGGAGGTATAGACCTTGTTGAGCGAAGCCATGGATTGAAGTTTTCAAGTTTGGCTCCTTCACTCACAAGATATTCATTATATTTTTTGTCAATGAAATCGAACATTGCTTCGGCAGTTGGAAATTTTATTGATTGGGCATTTAGCCGCATTCTTTCTCTTGGAATCCCCTGCTTCTGCATTAGATTGGTTATTTTTCCATAGCTCTCCTGTAATTTCCTGATTTCTGGGTCAGCGATGTCAACTGCCATTAAAGAAAGCCGGGTAATATCGTTCTTTAGTAGTTCCTTGGTTTTTTTGTGATTCAAGAAAGCTTCTACGATATTAGTTCCTGCCGAGCCTAAACCTATCAACATCACACTGTTTTGGTATGGTCTCATTTTGAATTACGCCCAAATTAGTTTTTTAAGCCTTTCTTTCATGGACTCCAATCTTGCGGAAATAGTTCTATCAAGCTTTGACGCTCTCACGGTCAACCCTTCCAGATCCTTAATTTGATCTTCAATCACCGATAAAATATAGTTGCGCTTACCCCTATTCCTTAGGTATAAGAATCCTGTTACAACTACTGCAATTGCTAAACCCCCCATTACTGGCAAGAAAAGGACTTCAACAGTCGACGAAACAGGCTCTTGAGAAACCGCTAGGAGATCTAAAATAGCAACCGCTTCATCAACGAACCCAAGCTCTGCTTGAGCTTCCGCTTGTTCGATAACGCCCTCATAAATTTCAATGTATCCTGGGGCAACTCCGCTACTCTTGAGGGTTTCCAACTTGTCTTGCCTTCTCTCAAGAAGGTTTCGGTAATCAGCGAGTTCAGCGTCGAGTACGTCACTTTTGATTTCATCTAAAAGTTCACCGCCAGGACTAGTTAGCTCGATTAGAACAAAGTCTTCTGATTTGTGTAGCACGAAGCCACCAACCTTTTCTTGAGTAATCCCCGTAGGTACTCTTCCATAACATGATATGCTGAAAGTTCCCTTAACCTGTTGGAACTCTACATATGACAGCGCAGGATTATAATCCACAAACTGATAATCCTGTGAATAAAGTTCCCAGTATCTATCTTCAATGTTTGAAGGGCTTAAGTCAGTAGAAAGCCTCAATTTAGCGTAACTTGCAGTGATGCTTATGTCCACTGTAATTGTCACAAGCACCTCCTTTCCTACAAACAGTGGAATATACTCAGCCATTTCTCCTGTTTGAAAATCACTCTCCATAATGAGCTGTCCTGATTCCAAGTCTTCCACTCGATAGCTCACGATCCACTCTCCCTCACCAACACCAGAAACGGGAGTCATAGATACAACAACTAAAAATAGAAAAAGACATAAGCCAAATAGTTTAACTCTCAAACTCCTTCCCTTCTCCGACATTCAGTAATATCAACATATACCAAGCTCAAATGGATATAACATTTGTGCTGTGTATGCATACAATTTCTACAAGCTTGGAGTAAGAATTAATGATTTATCTAGAATCATCTCTTAGTGAATTAAATGACTTTCATCGTAGCAGAGGTCATATAAATAACAAATCCTTTTGAATATTTGTATTCATATTTGTCTCTTCAGCTAGACAAACAATCGGGGTTGCTTAGGAAATAATGGCTTCTCTTAAGTTACATTTATACATGTTATAAATCTTGGTTGGACAAGGATTTCAAATCCTAGAATAGACTTTCTTTACAATCCAAATTGAAATAATAACTATTCCAACAATAACCACGACAAGTCCGACAGATTGAAATGGATATTCTGAGTAAAGAAGAACTTTCCTTCCCGTCCCTGTTACATAATAGTGGTTTATATGAAAATCATAAACGACATAACCTATCAAACTAATAATAATTCCAAGGATAAAAAAACCCCAACTAACCCTTTTCTTTCCTATACCTTCTTTAATTTCCTCTTCACGCGATACCATTTTTGCTTGTTCAATCAACTCTCACAACTCAACAATTAATGCATAGAGGCTAGATTCAAAATATAAGTGTTAATAAACCAATGCGCGCTAGGGTGTTTGGATATTGTCATTGATTTTCGGCTTCTTCTTGTTATTCTTCGTTTGATGACTCTTTCCATCTAACTCTCTCTACAAAAAACACACACGCACAAAAATCCTAAAAGCTAAAACCTTGAGCTATATTGGGGATAATCTTTGAAAAAGTTTCATTCATTACTAATCGGCTTCATTTTACTTATCTGTATTTTTTCTATAACAAATGTTTTTGCTCAAGTATCAGTGGGAGTTAAAGAAGGAGATTGGATAAAGTATGGAAATTTTTCAGTTGTCTCTACAGGACCAGAACCCACACATTTCCAAAAGGAACTTAACAAAACCGATTTGATGCTGATTACTGTGCAAACGATTTTAGCGACAAATATAACATACGAGGTTGACTGGCATTTCAAGAATGGGACAGATTTGATCTTCACAGATTGGATTGATGTTGTCAGTGGAGTCAACCCAGATAGCAAGCTAACTGATCCATTTGCTTTTTTTATCTCAACAAATCTTCCAGTCGGAGCTGGACTTTACAATGTTGCCACTGGACCATTTGTTGGATGGGAGATAAATGAAACAATAAATCGTGAATATCTAGGCATAGTCGGAGAAACACAGCACACAAACATTTTATCATCTCTAATCGGAGCAACACACACTTACAACATTTACTGGGATAAAGGAAGTGGCGTTCTGACAGAGTATAACTATTCAATGACTGTGGTTTATCCATCATCACCGACAATTGAAGTTCATTTTGAGATTATTGAGTCCAACCCTACTTGGCCAATACCAGAATTTCCCAATTCCATATTAATACCACTATTCATGATGGCAACACTACTAGCAGTCATAATGTATAGAAAAAAACGCACTATGAAACAATAGTTTGTCTCTTAAACAAACAATCATAGAATCAGATGAATGCGCGTGCATCTATGTTTTTGTTTCTTTACGTGCGAAGGGTATATTTCTTGAATTTATTAATAACCAAATTAAGGCAATAAAGAAAAATGATTAATATCACCACAATCGCAGACATTACTATATTTTGAAGAAAAAGTCGATTTATGCTCCAAAGCAGAATAGTAAGAATCCCGAAAATCATTATGGCAGTTTTCTTCTGATTTAGAGAATATTTTTCCAGCATTTCTAGGGTGTTTGGTCTGAGTTTTCCAACTCTGCCAATTGTGTGTTTTGCTCCTGTGATGCTGACAAGTCTGTTCTGTAAATCTATGTCGGAGACTTTTAGCCATGTGAGTTCTATGGGTCTTGTTCCTAAATCTTTTGACATGGATAGTATTAATGCCATGCGTGGAGAGGAGTGTGATATTAGCATGTCTATTTTTTCTTCTGTTGGGACTTTTATTGGTCTGTCGTATCGTTGATAAAATGGTTGGTTCCATTTTTGTCCTATTGACTTCATGTAGATTGCGTAAGCTTCAATTAGACTTTCTTTATAGGCATTGGTGCATTGTTTGTTTGCTACGAAAGTTTTTATTGCTTCGGGGTTTGTTAGTGAACAGTTGTTTTGTAGGTGTCTAAGTCGTTTGGCTACATAATAGATTGTTGAATCTTCGTAAGCCTCTTTTTTCATCCAAAGCATGACGTTTATAATGGTGGGGGACGTTGTTTTAAAAGCGGGGGATGATGTAGCCGTCCCAGACCGACCTTCGGGTATGAAGACTATAAGGCTGACAGACCCCTCTTCTCAGAGTAATGAAAATACTGGATAAGATTAGATTTGAGTTTCTGTATAGTAGGGTATTACTGGTTTAGGTTTACGTTTCCTTCTGACAGCTAGGCTTAAGATCATTCCAGCGACAAAACCGCCTATGTGTGCCCAATAAGCTATGTTGCCGCTCATGCCTAGCCATGTGTAGAGCAGCTGCAGGAGAAACCAGAAGCCGAGGAAGAAGACTGCGGGTATGCTCACGATGGTTACAAAAAAGGTTAAAATTAAGGTCTCGATACGTGCCCTGGGATACAATAGGATGTATGCGCCCATCACGCCGGAGATTGCCCCCGAGGCGCCTAAAGTTGGAATAAGAAGGTCGGTAGTGGATGTGATGCTTAGGATATGAGCGAGGTCCGCAACGATGCCGCAGAGGAGATAGAACAGTAGATAGCGGAGGTGACCGAAAGTGTCTTCCACGTTGTCTCCGAAGACGTAAAGAAAGAGCATGTTTCCACCTATGTGGAAGATGTCGGCGTGGAGGAACATGGATGTGAAGAGGGTGTGAAGATTTTTTCCTTGGAGTATTTCGTTTGGAACCATGGTGAAATTGTCGAAAAGCCAGTTAGCAAATAGATTCAGACTGTTGTTTTCTGGGAAAAATGCAAACAACAATGGTATGAAAGCCAGAATATTTACCACTATTAGAATTCGCGTTATGTGTGGGGTGGTTTTGGAGCGATTTTCGTCCCGTATAGGAAACAAAAGCTTTCACCAACTTGGGGGCTAGACCCTAATTAGATGGTAACGTGTGATTCAAAAGCTTTTGCAGAAGTCAATATCTTTTTGTGTATTTGGGCTAGTACGCATAAGATTCATTATCTACTTTCTGTTCTCTACTTTCATGGACTTGCTGAACTTCGCTGTTACAGTTGTTCTCATAAGTGTTTCGGGTGCCTTGGCTCCTGGACCGTTATTCTTTGTAACGATCTCTCAGGGTGTCAAATCGGGGACTAAGAGTGGTTTGTTGTTCTCGGTAGCCCACACTTTGATCGAGTTCAGTCTTGTTATGCTTCTAGCCTTGGGACTCGTAAGTGTTGCGAGTGAGCCTGTGGTTAGGCTTGCCGTGGGGGTTGCGGGAGGTGCGGTTCTCCTGGTTTTTGGTGCTATGCAGATTCGTGGTTCTTTTTCGTACAAGTCAGATGAGGTGAAACCTAGGCAGGTGACTACCAGAAAGCTTCTTTTGATTGGGTTGGCTTTCACTGGTTTGAATCCTTATTTTATTGTTTGGTGGTTGACTATTGGGGCGAATTTGATTCTTATTTCTCTCGAGTTTGCGGGCTTGGTTGGTGTTGTCTTCATGTATGTTTGTCATGTTTGGGTGGATTATGCCTGGCTTACTCTTGTTGCTAACTTCGCGAAGAGGGGCGCTAAGATTTTACGGTTGAAATGGTATCGGGCTATGATGGCTGTTTTCGGGGCAGTTCTAATTTACTTTGGATTCTACTTTCTGGTTGATTCTCTAGGCTTTTGAGACCTAGCAGTGCTCGTGTATGCCGTCGATTTTTGTTCCGCAGTAGGAGCATGTTGAGTCTTTGATTTTGTTTTCTTGGATTTGGTAGCCGAATCTGCGGATCAGGGTTTTTTGGCAGTTGGGGCAGTAGGTGTTTTCTCCGGTTTCGCCGGGCACGTTTCCTTCGTAGACGTATCTTAATCCCGTTTCCAGTCCGATTTCTCTAGCTCTTCGGAGAGTCTTGATGGGTGTTCGGGGCAGGTCTATGAGTTTGTAGGTTGGATGAAACTGGGTGATGTGCCATGGTGTTTCTGGTCCTGCTTCGTTTTTGATGAATTTTGCGATTTTCTGTAGTTCCTCTTCTGTGTCGTTGAGGGTGGGGATTATTAGGGTTGTTATTTCTGTCCAGATTCCCAGTTTTTTGTGGAGTTTTATGGAGTCTAGGACGGGTTGGAGGTGGGCGCCGCAGTTTTTGCGGTAGAAGTTGTCGTTGAAGCTTTTGAGGTCGATGTTGGCGGCGTCTAGGTATGGTGCTATTTTGTGTAGTGCTTCGGGGGTGATGTAGCCGTTGGTTACGAAGACGTTTTTGATTCCTTCTTTTTTGGCTAGTTTGGCTGTGTCGAGTGCGTATTCGAAGAAGATGGTGGGTTCGCTGTAGGTGTAGGCTATGCTCTGGCAGTTGCTTCTTTTAGCGGCTGAAACAACTTCTTCGGGTGACATTTCTTGTCCGATTATTGTGCCGTGTTCTTTGGGCATCTGGGAGATGTCGAAGTTCTGGCAGTTATCGCATCTGAAGTTGCATCCAACCGTGGCTATAGAATAGGATCGGCTGCCGGGAAGAAAATGGAATAGAGGCTTCTTCTCTATGGGGTCTATGTTGCGGGCTACAACTCTGCCGTAGACTAGACTGTAAAGTTTGCCGTTCCGGTTCTCCCTAACCCCACATATCCCCCTCTTCCTGTCTGCAATTCTAGGGCACCGATGACTACACAAATTACACTTAACCACGTAATCCTCCAACTTCTCATAAAACAAAGCTTCCCTCAAATACAGACACTCCCACATACAAAACAGAAACAACCACCACATAAACTTTAAAAAACTAATTTCATCGTCCTTTGAGAGCAAAGATTATAGCTTGAGAAAAAGAAAGTTTAATCATTGATGAAAGGTGATTTTTATTGGCCAAATTTAGGGTAGAAATAGACCACAATGCTTGTCAGGGGTTCGGGGCATGCGTTGAATTATGCTCCAAGTTTGAGCTCTCAGACGAAGACGGAAAATCCCATGTGAAAGGAGCGAAAAAACTCTCCAGCGGAGAAGCCGTAGAACTGGATGGACTAGATTGCCACAGGGAAGCGGCTGAAGCCTGCCCCTTTAATGCAATCCACATCATAAACCTAGAAACCAACGAGAAACTCATCTAACAAGTTAGGTGAGCCAACCTGATAACCAACAAAATCTCATTATTAGTTGGCGGAGAGGCAGGAGCAGGAATAACCCGCAGTGGCTTTCTCTTCGCCAAAACCTGTCTAAGGGGAGGACTGTACGTCTTCGGCGCCAACGACTACCAATCCCTCATCAGAGGAGGACACAACTTCTACACCGTCAGAGCCGACACCGAAGAAATCTACAGCCAAGCAGACACCATCGACCTCCTCATAGCCCTCAACAAAGAAACCATCCTCCTCCACAAAGACGAACTCGTCCCAAACGGAGGAATAATCTACGACGGAGACCAAACCACCATAACCAAAGAAGAACTCGGAAGAGACGACATAAAACTCTACCCAATCCCCCTAAGAAAAATCGTCAAAAACCTCGAAGGACCACAAATCATGGAAAACACCGTAGCACTAGGAGCCGCAAACGCCCTCCTAAACTACGACCCACAAATCCTAAACGAAGTCCTAAAGGACACCTTCAGCCCAAAAACAGCTGAACTAAACATAAACGCCGCAAAACAAGGATACAACCACGCCCGAGAACACTATCGGGATGAGTTCGGCTACCGCCTAGAAAAAACAAACACAGCTGGAAAACACAAAATCTTCCTCACCGGAAACGAAGCAGTAGGACTAGGAGCCATCAGAGCAGGCTGCAAACTCTACGCAGCATACCCCATGACACCAGCCACCTCAGTGCTCCACTTCCTAGCACTCCTAGACCGACAATACAAAATGATCGTAATCCAAACAGAAAACGAAATAGCAGCAATCAACACCGTCGCCGGCGCCTCCTACGCAGGAATCAGAACCATGACAGCCACCTCAGGCGGAGGATTCTGCCTCATGACCGAAGGAATAGGCATGACCGGCATGACCGAAACCAGCCCAGTCATACTTCTAGTCCAGAGACCCGGACCCAGCACAGGACTCCCCACCTACTCAGCCCAAGGAGACCTCAGATTCGCCATCCACACCTCCCAAGGAGAATTCCCCAGAACCGTAATAGCGCCAGGAAACCTCGAAGAATGCTTCTGCAAAACCATGGAAGCCTTCAACCTAGCAGAAAAATATCAGATACCAGCCATAATCATCACAGACAAGTACCTAGCAGAGAGCCACGGAACAGCAGAACCCTTCGACCAAAACAGAATCCCCATCGACCGCGGACAACTAATAACCGACAACGAATACACGGGCGAGGAAGAATACAAACGACACAAATTCACAACAAACGGAATCTCCCCCAGAGCCATGCCCGGAACAAAGGGAGCCATAGTAAGAACCAACGCAGACGAACACAACGAACAGGGATACACAACCGAAGACCCCGATTTGGCAACCAAAATGGCAGACAAACGATTCAAAAAACTAGACGCACTCACCAAAGAGCTGGAAAACTACGAAACAACCAAGCTTTACGGTCCAGAAGAAGCGGATGCAACAATTCTGGCATGGGGATCCACGAAAGGACCAATAAGAGAAGCCATGAAACTTCTCAGCAAGGAAGGAATCAAAATCAACTATCTGCAAATCCTGTATCTGACACCTTTCCCAGTCACTAAAGTCCAGAAAATATTGAAGTCAGCAAAAAAGACAATTGTGGTGGAGAACAACAAGACCTCCCAGCTCACCAGCCTCATAAGAGAACACCTCCTCACAACCGTCGACCACAAGATTCTGAAATACGACGGACGACCCTTCAACCCAGAAGCCCTCTCACAAAAAATAAAGGAGGTGCTCTAAAAACGGTAACTCTCGAAGACCTGAAGACACCAAAAAAGAACACTTGGTGCCCAGGATGCGGAAACTTCGGAATACTGATGGCATTCAAAAAAGCCCTAATAGAACTAGGCCTAGAGAGAGAAGAAGCCGTGCTTGTGTCAGGCATAGGTTGCCACGGCAAAATGGTTAACTACGTGAACATAAACTGCTTCCACGGCATCCACGGCAGAGTACTACCAATAGCACAGGGCATCAAACTAGCAAATCCAGAACTAACAGTAGTGGGTTTTGCTGGAGACGCAGACCAATACAACGAAGGCTGGAGCCACTTCGCCCACGCTGTAAGAACAAACATAGACATGACACTAATTGTGCACAACAACATGGTTCTCGGCTTAACCACAGGCCAAGCAACCTCCACCAGCCAACCCGGATTCAAATCAAAATCAACCCCCTTCGGAGTCATACCCCCCATGCTAAATCCCATAGCTCACGCCCTAGTAAGCAACGGCACCTTCGTAGCCAGAGGCTTCTCCGGAGACATGCTACACCTGAAGAGCATAATCGCGGAGGCAATCAAGCACAGAGGCTTCGCCTTCATCGACGTCCTCCAACCCTGCGTCACCTTCAACTACCTAAACACCTACGACTGGTTCCGCCAGAGAGTATACAAGCTAGAGGAAGAGGAACACAACATAACTGACAGCGGAAAAGCTCTGAAGAAAGCCCTTGAATGGGGCAACCGGATACCCATCGGCATCTTCTACAAGAAAGAGAGACCCATCTACCGCGACAATCTTCCCCACGTAAAAGATGCGCAGCTCACAAAACTGCCCACAGAAAACATAGACATAAACACCACTATGAAAGAAATGATGTGAACTCTTCGATGAAAAAGCGAGAAGAAAAATGTTCTTCTTTCACCTATAAAGGTCCAAAGTGTTGCCAATCAACTGTCCATCATGAGCTTCAGGTGGATGATCGGGATTCTTCTTTCTGCTAGCCTCTTCACCCGAGGCAATACCTCTTGAAGGATGTTCCACGGCTCCAGCGCAATCTTGTCAGCTGATGTCTTTCCGCTGTGCATTTTCAGACGGCATGCTATCTCCTCGATTATCAGGCTCTCCGCTATCATCTCAGCCATGCAGACCTCACCTTGGTCAATCAGCTTCTGCTCAACCAGCTTCTTCAGCTCCTGCCCTTTTTCCATGCGCTTCAAAATCCTCTTGGCTTTCCGTTTAGCTTTAAGATGCGCTAATGAGAACTGGGGCATCTCTTTAGTAAGGGTAACCCGTTCCCTCCATTTTTCTAACCACTGTGTAGTCCAGACTCTCAAAAACGCCTTCATCTCCTCTTGACGGTCTTCAGCCTTTATGGCTTCTTCAGGCTCATCGGAGTTTAGGTCTCTCCATTTCAATTTTAGGCAGGTTTCTAAGTCGTGGTAAGCGAAGTCTAAAAGGCTTCTTTCCAGACCATAAATGTCTAATTCAGGGATTTCTCCCTTCAGTTCTCTAGCCAGCCAAGACATAATCATAGGATTTTTTGAGGAGTGAAGTTTGGCGCTAGACATCTGCTTGTCCTCCTTCAAGGACTGCGTACCATCCTTCCTTGGGAGTATTTGAGGTTTTCCAATTTCTTCTTCGCTGTTCACTCAAAGAGTGAACTATTTATGGACACGTATGTAGACATCTGCTGAAAGAGTTTTTTGGGTGATTTTTAGAGTTAAACCGTGTTGCTTGAATTATTCAAATCCAACAGTTTTAAATGAACAGCGCCTATGGATTAACCAAAAACAGGAACAACTGGGAGCGCTGGCTGTTGGATAAGGCAACTGGCATGGCAAAAACGTCGGCGAAGGGAGGCTTCAAACTCTTCATAGGAGTAGCTATCTCTAGCATCCTTACAGCTGTTAGCGTAATTCTTGTAACGAATTTTCTGGATACCTCAGGCGATTGGGGCATTCTCGTCACTGCTTTGATTTATCCTACTCTCATTAGTTTGTTCAAAGACTGGGGCATACACTCGGCTATGGTAAAATATTTGGCGCAATACCGGTCGGAGAACAAGACCAACAGCGTAAGAAATGTCTTGGTTGCAGGACTAGTGTTCGAATTAGTCATGGGAGTTCTCCTAACTTTGATCTCGTTTTTACTGGCGGATTTGCTGGCAACCAGACTGGCAACATCTGATTATCCGAAAGCTGAGATTAAAATTCTGTTAGAAGTTGCGTCTCTCACAATTCTTGCTGATTCGTTTCTCAAGATTTCCCAGTCCACTTTTGTCGGCTTAGAAAGAATGGAGTTTACCAGCTTGACACTAATCTTAAGCGCTGGTATACGCTGCTTTCTCGCGCCTCTCCTCGTGTTTCTCGGTTACAGTTACTTAGGTGCTCTCCAAGGACAAGTCATAGCCCAACTAACCGCCGGAACTATAGGAATCATAATCTTTTTCACTGTTTTTTTCAGAACCCCGCGGAAAGGGGAATTGGGTGAATTGAACCTTAAAGCAACTCTGAAGACTTTGCTCCGATTTGGATTGCCCCTTTCAGTCTCGGCTGTAATAGGTGGATTCTTACCTCAGTTCTATAGGGATTTGCTAACTCAAAACATAACCGATTATTCTACCGTTATTGGCAACTTTGATGCAGCCGTTAACTTCACTGTTATCATTACTTTTTTCACAGTACCTATAGGCACAGTGCTATTTCCTGCCTTTTCAAAGCTAAAACGAGAAGAGGAGGAGAGCATTCTTAGGGTTGTATTTCGGTCTTCTGTCAAGTACGGAGCGTTGCTTACCATTCCGGTAACTTTGATGATTATGGTTTTGTCAGAGCCTCTAGTGTTCGCCGTCGTTGGCACAAAATTTACTGAGGCGCCATTCTTTCTAACTCTATATTCTATCATCTTTCTCTATGCTGCATTGGGAAATCTCAGTTTGGCGAATTTTTTAAACGGCCAAGGTAAGACAAAAATTACAATGATGATGGCACTCCTCACCTTGGGATTGGGGTTGTTGCTCGGATGGATACTCATCCCTCAGTTTGGAGTTGTAGGTTTGATAGCCGCAAATTCAATCACGGCATTCCCAAGTATGCTTGCGGGATTGTGGTGGATAAGAAAGCATTTTGGTGCCACAATAGATTGGAAATCTTCAGCTAAGATATTCTTAGCTTCTGGGATTGCAGCAGTGGCTACTTATTTGCTTTTGTCACAGTTTAACGCAAGTAACCGGATAGAGTGGTTTATAGAGGTGTTTGCTGGTGGCATAACTTTCTTGGTTGTCTACTTGGTTGCCGCCCCATTGATCAGAGCCGTGGACAAAAACGACGTGAGAAGTCTGAGGGAGATGTTAAGCGGTCTCGGTCCTTTCTCTTATATTTTTAACATACCCCTTAAGGTCATCGAAAAACTATCAACAGTCTTCAGAGCCTAGCCTGCTGACGTTTTGCTGGGGAACGCTTAATAAATAGCTGTTCCCCATTCAGTTAACGTCACGAGAAATTCGGTAGGAGAGTAAAAAGCGCTTATGGCAAAGTTTAAGATAATAATCTCAGACCCGGAAACTGGGAAGTCACAGTTTGTTGAAGTGGAGGAAACTCAGGCGGTTCCTCTGATTGGTCGGAAACTGGGAGAGGTTATTGATGGAGCTGCTGTTAAATTGTCTGGCCATAAGTTGAGGATAACTGGGGGGTCGGACAAGGATGGATTTCCCATGAGACCAAACATCCATGGAGGAGTTCGTGTGGGTGCCATCTTAAGTGAGGGAGTGGGATTTCATCCGTCTCAACGGGGAGAGAGAAAACGGAAAACTCTTCGCGGCAATGTCATAACTGAAGCGATTGTTCAAATAAACATGAAAGTTGTTGAGAAACCAAAGAAGAGTAAAAAAGCAGGAAAGCCGAAGGGAAAAGAGACGGAAGAGGCAGCAAAAGTAGAGGGAGAGCTGACAGAAGGGGCTGCCCAAACAACCTGAAGTCAACCGCTGTTTTTGGAAGAGTTGTTTGAGCATTGTTGACCGAGATTATTTCTGATGAGCAATTGATCAAGTTGTACACTACACCTGGCTATCTGGTGGCTGCAGATTACTCTAAAGGAGAAGTAACGTTGCATACGATTGATTGCATGCTAGCTGACCCAATTAGTACAATAGGTGTTAAACCTTCAAAGGCGATGGAGAATAAAACTGGAGAGTTCTGGTTTTCAGAAAGCCATGATGAAGCTAATTCAAAGGCAGAAGGAATCGCTCAAAAGAAAGGGTACAGCTATTCAATCTGTCGCATATGCAGTCCATAATGCCCGTTTGTTCTAGTGTTAATGAAACTCAGATTGACCCTGAAGATGCGAGTTTCTTCTTTGTGTATTCTTTGTGCATTTTCTCCACTATTTTTCTGCTGATGTAGCCCTTGTGGGGACGAAATCCTCCTGAAAATCCTTTGGGAATATGCATTAGTTCGTGAATCAAAGTTTTCTCTTTGTCTTCTTGACTTAACCTGTCGTACCGTTCAGAAAGTACCTCGATAACATATGCTGGTGGAAGTCCAAGTGCCGTTTGCCATATTCTTCCCAACCCGTGGATGCGCGCAATTATTCGTTTAGATTTTGAACCTTTACTTCGGAAGCAATGAACCTCTTGAGGAACAACATGAAAAAAGTCCAGATTGTCTATGATTTCGTCAACTAACCGTTTGACATCTGGAGCTTTCAAATATTTTAACTGCATTTTTTCACATTCCCGAAACTAGCCGATTTTTAAGGAGAATGCTTAATATAAACTGTTTAGACCTTAGTTGCATAGCATTACCCTCACTCCAGGAGATTGTCATGTCAATAAGACGGAAGAAGCCTGTACACCTCCCTAAGCAACCCGAAGTCAACATAGGAACCATAGGTCATGTGGACCATGGAAAAACAACCTTAGTGGAAGCCATAACCGGAGTTTGGGCAGCAAAACACAGCGAGGAACTGAGACGAGGCATAACCATAAAGCTCGGTTACGCTGACGCCCCCATATACAAGTGTCCAGGTTGTGAAAATCTCCAATCCTACTCCACAGACCCCACATGCCCCAAATGCGACTCGAAGGGAGAGTTTGTCAGAGCCGTCAGTTTTGTCGATGCTCCTGGTCACGAAGCCCTCATGGCCACCATGCTCTCTGGAGCAACAGTCATGGACGGAGCTATGCTGATAATTGCAGCCAACGAACAATGCCCCCAGCCCCAAACGCGAGAACATCTAGCAGCCATCGAACTGGCGGGAGTAAAGAACATAATCATCATACAGAACAAGATTGACATCGTTGATGAGAAACGGGCTTTAGAGAGCCACAAAGAAATTGTTTCCTTTGTGAAAGGAACGGTGGCAGAAGGAAAACCCATAATTCCGGTCTCCGCTCAACACTCCGTGAACATCGACGCGGTTCTTCAAGCCCTAGAAGAGAACATCCCAACTCCCCACCGAGACCCAAACAAGCCTCCCAGAATGTTTGTTGTTCGCTCCTTTGACGTGAACAAGCCCGGCGCTTCAGTGGATGAACTATTGGGAGGAGTTATAGGAGGAAGCATCTCCCAAGGAAAATTCGAAGTTGGAGACGAAATAGAATTCCGCCCTGGAATCAAGGTTGAGAAACAGGGAAGAACATTCTACGAATCCCTCTTCACAGAGATTACAAGTTTAAACGCGGGAGGAAAGAATGTTAAGGAAGCCCAGAGCGGAGGCTTGGTTGGAATAGGAACCTATCTAGACCCATCGCTAACCAAAGCGGACGGTCTCACAGGAAATCTGGTGGGAAAACCGGACTTGCTTCCACCAAACCGATTTGAACTGGTCCTAGACACTAAACTCTTGAAACGGGCTATCGGAACCAAAGAGCTTGTGCAAGTTGACCAGATAATAAAGGGGGAACGACTCCTCCTCGACGTTGGAACAACCATAACCGTTGGAAATGTCGCATCTGCGAAAAAGGATGTCGTCACCCTTCAGTTGGTTAGACCGGTGTGCGCCGAAGATGGTGCCAGAGCGGCGATAAGCAGGAAGATAGCGGGTCGATGGCGTCTCATAGGATACGGAATAATTCAAAGTTAGCGATTATCAGACCCTAAGCGAGGGAAAATCACTCTTTCTGGGAGAAATGCAATTTGGCGGTTTCAAAAGAAGAGAAGCTTAGAGTTGTCTTAGACTCAAATTTTCTTTTTCTTCCCTCCCAGTTCCATCTCGATATCTTCGAAGAACTAGCGAACTTACTAAATCAGCGGTTTGAACCCATTCTCCTTTCCTCAACACAAAAGGAACTTCAAGGACTCACCAAATCAAATTCTCCAAAGAAAGGGAAACAAGCCCTGTTAGCACTTAAATTGGCTGAAAAATGTCGTGTAATTCCCGTTGAGAAAAGTTTAGTGGAGACCTATGACGACGTAATTGTTAGGGTGGCAGCAGAATGGAAGTCTCCTGTTGCCACAAACGACAGAGAACTCAGAAGAAGGCTGAGAACTTTGGGATTACCAGTCATTTTCTTGAGGCAGAAGCAACGTTTAATGCTGGAAGGGGCGGTATAGGCTTATAAATAGGGCTGTCTCTTATTTGGAGGCGAAAGTCCCACGTACGGAAATGGAAACTTTCGTATAAACGTCATCAATTTAAGGTAGGTGAGATGAGTGTTCAAACTTGTAACTCTCGAAGACGCAATTCGAATACCACCGGAAAGATTTGGAGAAGAAGTTGATAGCGTAGGTTACGAACAATTAAAGATAAAATATGAGGGCATGGTAGACGAAGAGCTTGGCTATGTCATAGCCGTTAATAAAATCAAAGTCAATCCCTTCGGGAAAATCATCCCCGGAGACGGCGCCACATTCCACAAAGTCCAGTTCTCGCTCCTCACGTTCTTTCCAAAGATTCAGGAAGTCATCGAGGGGGAAGTTGTAGAAATAGCTGAATTCGGAGCCTTCATACGTATAGGACCCGTTGACGCCCTCCTTCACGTCTCTCAACTAATGGACGACTACATTTCCTATGACGAACGACAAGGAGTTCTCATGGGCAAAGAAACGAAGAGGAAACTCAAGACCGGAGACCGCGTACGAGTTCGCATAACAGCTGTCTCTTTAGGTCGTGGCGGAGGTTCCGGGAAGATAGGGGTAACTGCTAGGCAGCCGTTCCTCGGAAAGATTGAGTGGATTAGAAAGGATGTGGCAAAGATAGGGGAAACTGATGCTGAAGATTCAGGGGAATCACAGAAGGCAGAGGAATCCAAGAAATGACAACAGAAAAAGCATGTCGAGAGTGCCATTTCATATCCTATGGATCTGTATGTCCTAACTGCAAAGACACCAATCTAAGCGACGACTTCTCAGGGGTAGTGATAATAATTGATCCTGAGGGCTCGGCTATAGCTCGCGCCATGAAAGTGAAGGAGAAAGGACACTACGCGCTTCGAGTAAGGTAGGTAACCAGAATTCGTCTTCTAACTACTGTATTGCGTAAGGAATTGAAGGAGCCTCAGGGACTGTTGATTGAGGGTCCCTTCGAAGAAACTATGATGAGGCTGAAAGAGCTTATCAAGAAGGAGAAACCTATAAAGATCGTTTCTGTGGGCGATATAGTGTCCTACAACATGGTTGAAAATGGCATCTCTCTGGATGTCTTAATAGTTGACAACAAAGTTATGAGAAAACCTATCCAACCAATAACGGTGGACACAGACCAAACCTTATACGCAGATAACCCTCCGGGAACCATAACCGATGAGGCTTGGACTGCCATAAGAAGGGCCCTTGAGCACAAGGGACGAACAAAGGTCGTGATTGATGGTGAAGAAGATTTGCTTACAGTAGTAGCGGTGTTGTCTGCACCCGAAGATTCCCTTGTGGTTTATGGGCAACCACACGTAGGAATTGTTGTGGTTAAGGTTACAGAAGAAACGAGAGAGAATATGCAGCATATCGTAGATGCCATGGAAGAATCTTCGAAAAGCTAAAGTACGGCGGATGTGTCAAATCAACAACTTGCGGAAGTGTATCAATGAAGGTTAAGATCATCTCGAAAGAGCAGAATCCTCTACTGAAAAGAAATGAAGTAACATTTAGAATCGAACATGACAAAAATGGGGGTACTCCAACCCGCGTTGAAGTTAGAAAACAGCTTGCAACCCTACTGAAAACAGACCTCGAATTGGTTTATATTAAACATATGGAAACAAAGACAGGCATAATGGTTGCCGTAGGCGAAGCTAACGCTTACGAATCCATCGGACAAGCTAACCTCATAGAACCTAAACACATAATTGCCAGAAACGCGCCCCCAGAAAAACCGGAGAAATCCGAGGAACCACAACCCCCAGAAGAACCAACGGAAGAGAAGGAGGAATCTTAGATGGCTGAAAAGGAAACTGGAGAAAAACCGATCAAAAAGAAGAGTCGAAGAGTCTCCTCATACTACCAAATTGATGAAGAGGGACTCAAGAGATTGCTTCCCAGTTGTGAGCGGTGTGGATCCGGCTACTTCATGGCTGACCATGGTGACCGTTACACATGTGGACACTGCGGTTTAACGCGATATAAACAAGCCTAAATAGCCAGTTTTAGCAATAAACCTTGAATGCAGAGATCGGATGGACTGTCTGGAACATGATAAATGTAAGAGTTTTTGTGAAAAACATTTCCGCTGAGAGTTTCTGGGATATCGGAAAACCTATCCCACCTATTCAGATAGCCACTAACCTCAACGTGGTTGGAATCCACAAGAAAGGTGAAGACCTGCTAGAGGCTCCCTTTGTTTTCACGATAAACTACACTCCTGCAGTGGCTCAAATCAGCTTGAAAGGAAAGAGTCACGTGAGAGGATCAAAAGATGAACTTCAGCAAATTCTTAAGGACCATAAGCAAAAGAAACCTCCTCCGCCCATAATCATCCAATCAATATCCAATGTTGTTTTCCTAGAGTCAGTGATCATATGTCGAACGCTAAATATACCCCCGCCCATCCCTCTACCAAAAATCTCTCCGGTCACAAAAAAGAAGCCGTCTGAACCAACCTACAGAGCTTAAACTCTTACACGTACAATTTGTCGCTAACCCCAGATATTATGGGGCTTGTTTTAGGCAGAATACATTCAGAATGTATGCTTTTGCCCTTTTCGATTGCCTATTTCAATGGAACATACATTGATGATCTTGATGCGCCGATACCGGGAGATCCATGTCTCACGGGTTTATTGGTGATAGCGAACTCGCCCAGATAACATCCAATCATTTCTGGCGTTATCTCCACTGGCGTGAACTCCTTTCCGCTGTGAACTAGAATTGTGACGCCTACCATCTCTGGAAGGATAATCATGTCGCGAGAATGAGTCTTGGTAACAGCCTTTTCTCCTTCCTTCAAACCTTTTTGGGCTCTTCTGATGTTTTCTAGGAGTATCCTCTGTTCACGAGCGAGACCCCGCTGTAGACTTCGACGTTGCCGTGACGGGAGCAACTTGATGAACTCGTCCATGGACATACCATGTAGTTCCTCCATTGTATGGCCGCGATATGTGAATTCTTTTCTGGGCAATTCTACTCACTCATCCCCTTTTTGCGTCTCTCGATTTATTAAACATTTCTAACGTATAACTTCCATTTGCTCCTTGGTCATTAGTGATCTACAGCTTGATTTCGCAATGATTATACCGTAATTCATTAATTTGGTAATCTCCTTTCAATGATATCTTATAGGGGGCGTTGGATTAGATGGTAGAACTACCTGTTGAATCTTCAACAAAAACTAGTGCAGAATCAACCAAGGAAGCGCTGATACGTGTTTTGCATGTGGACGATGAGAAAGTTTTCGCAAAGGTTACGAAACTGATTTTGGAAATGAAGGGGCCGTTTCAAGTGGAAACTGCCTCATCTGTCAAGGAAGCCATGAAAAAGATCAAGCAGAAAGCGTATGACGTGATCGTTTCGGACTATCAGATGCCTGAAAGAGATGGTTTGGACTTCCTGAACGAATTGAGAGTTGGAGGAAACGATGTTCCTTTCATTCTGTTCACTGGGAAAGGCAGAGAGGAAGTTGCGATTGAAGCACTGAACCTTGGTGCAGATAGGTACATCAACAAAATTGGAAAGCCAGAGGCAGTATATGGGGAGCTCGTGTATAGCCTAAGAAAAACGGTGAAAGCTAAACGGGCAGAAAACGCACTTCATGAATCTGAGAAAAAATATAGAGGGCTTTTCGAGAACGCACATGACACAATTGTCTTGATGGATTTGGAGGGAAAAGTGACCTCTGTAAATAAAGCTGCAGAAAAATACGGTCTCAAAAAGAACGAAGTGCTTGGAAAAAATATCACCAATTTCGTTTCTAAGAAAGACTGGCCGCAACTGCTCAAAGATCGTGAACAGATAACCCGTGAAAAATCAGTTGAAAGCAAAATCAAAGTAAAAACACCATTAGGAAAGAGGCTCGTGGAGTACAGAAGCAACCCGATAATTGTAGACAACAAAGTTGTCGGCATACAAACAATTCTAAGGGACATCACAGAACGCAAACAGGCAGAGGACGAGGTAGAGAAAATCGCTAACGATTTGTCTATGGTTATTGAAAAGTTGGGTGTTGTTGGCCAGGCGACCAGACATGATGCCCGGAATAAACTCTCAGTTATCGCAAACAACGTTTATC
>CAZUQX010000015.1:0-42022 GCA_964623205.1 uncultured Candidatus Bathyarchaeia archaeon
TGGTGGGCCCGGCCGGATTTGAACCGGCGATCTCTTCCGCGTGAGGGAAGCGTCTTTTGGCCTCAACTATGAGTTAACCAACTGGACCACGGGCCCTTCTCCAAACCTAAACGGTTGCAGGATTCCTTTATATTTTTTGTAACGTCTTCTCCTCTCTCATTAAGGGGCCCTGTCTCCTATGTTTTAGGATAGAAATGACTGTTTTTCTTGGTGTTTTAACATATTCGAAGAGAATTACAAGAAAACTTTGACTTCAACATTCTGCTGTGATTGGGATCCAAATATTTCTACTTGAATATTTTTACGAGTCTTCAGGTTACAAAAGAGTTTCGGCGATATGGTAGCGTGTGCTCCAGATTAGGGGGTAGTTAAACATCACTCGGGCGTAAATAGCCAACACTGAACTGTTAGCTAAGCCCTTTAGCAACTTACCGATTACTTCTCTTCTTGTAACTTTTGGCGTAATTGGCTTGTATCCCCATTTTTCAACAAAATGTTTCCTACTAGCTTCAAGTAATGATTGACTAAATCTTTCTGTCTGATATTCTTTAGGCGACTCGTAATAAAGGTTAAAAAAAATTGACTTTTTATGAACTGCACATTTCCATTTAGCATAATATAATTGCATGAAGAGGTCCCAATGTTCATACCCCATTTTATAAGAAGAATCAAATTTTATATTTTTCATCGCTTCCATCCTAAATGAAGTATGACCTATAGGTATGAAATCAACAAAAAACAAGTCGTTTTGATCATGCGAAAGAATCTTGGTGGAATCAAACATTATCTTTATGACTTTATTGTTCTCGAACAAAAAATTTGCCGCTTCTTGAAGTTTAAATCTTGAGAAAAGGAGACCAGAAACTGCTGCCAATTCAGGATGATGATCCAGAGTTTCTACTTGAACATCTAAACTTCTTGGCAGGACCATTACATCATTATCTAAAAAGGTAAAATATTCTGTATCAACGAGTTCTAGGCATTGCTGTCTAGCAGCGCCAAGTCCTCTTCTTTCCAGATTATTTATTACTGTGATTTCTTCGTTTTTAAAAAAGAGAGGTTTTTTGCTGTCATTAATTATGATTATATGATAAGGCACCCGAACATTCCTTCTAACTGCCCAAAGGCACCTCATCAGTAGCTTTTCGCGCATATAGTTTGTAATACATATAGTTACTTTTGGATTCGACATATTTCAATCATCTACAAACGAACTTCAACAACCTTCTGATAATTACTGCTATTTTCTTCTTTAGCCTTCCTTAACTTCCATTTATGGAAATCTGCAAACGAACTGGAGTACCTATACGCCTCAACCCGCGTCCAAAACAATTGCATTGGATTCACTTCACTATTCACTCTCGTTGTTTTAGTGTTCCATGTTTTGTAATATATGTGCAAAACGAGCGGCAACAATCTTCAGGACATGATATATGGGAGAAAGCATGTGGGGCATCGTTTCACTCGGGAGAAATTCGGAGACGATGATAGAACAAAGTTAACCTACAACTTTTTGGGGAGACAAAGAATCAAATGCAAGATAGGTTTCTCTGCTGACTGTGATTTGACCAAATCTCCAATCGATCTAGTTAGATCGTTATGGATAATAATCAGTCATGTGTTTTAGCGGACGACTTCTCGTTTCTTCCATCGCAGATTCTTGTTTCTGCATTTTCTACACTTAGTAGCACTGGAAGCGTTTCGTGCTCCGCACTCTCGACAGATCTTCATGTAGAGCCTGTGCTTCTGGGCAAGGGTTTTCTTGAAGGGATCCATTATGGGCAACGTAAATGTCCTCTGTTAGCTGAACTTAGTTACGATTCAAATGACCTCTGACCTAAATATGTTTTCCTTTTTCAGTTTTAAACAAAATCATCGCTGGATCATCCTTTTTGTGGGATAACGACTCCTGAATTATATTATATACTGGCATTGCAAAGATTTACCGTAATGTATTTATTGGACTACCAAAGAGCTTAGAAAGTTTACGGAAGAAAAAAACGAGGAGTGAGGCGGTGAAAAATGGCAGAAAACAATTCTGTGTTGATCGGGAGAAAGCCAGTAATGAACTATGTGCTGGCCTGCATATCTCTCTTCCACGGCGGAGCAAGTGAAATATCTGTGAAGGCTAGAGGTAGAGCAATCAGCAGGGCAGTCGACGTTGCGGAAGTAACAAGACGTCGATTCATGCCAGACCTAAAAGTCAAGAAAATCGGAATAGGCACAGATCAGTTGGCTCCAACCGAAGGCCGTGATACACCATCGAACGTCAGCAGCATCGAAATAACGTTAGCAAAGTAAATCAACACATACACCTTTAAAAGGCTCCGCCGCCCCCTCCTTTATTTCAGGGAGGACAAAAGACGGGGTGAAAACGGAACTATGCAATTTCTGCTTGAAAAGCGGAATATTATGCTCAAAATGTCAGGGAAAACTCAAGTCGGGAAAGGTCAGTGAAGTAGACTTCAAGATCGCCCGCTTACTCTTATCTCTGGAAGAACAATATCCTTCTCTTCAAGAAGTACGTTTTCACAAAGCTGTGGAATCAGACAGGGTTCTCGCCATTCTCGTTGATAAAGGTGACGTACCCCGTCTTTTAAGTCATGGCGGAAAAATTGTCAGGGCTCTTGGTGAAAAGACGGAAAAAACCATTCGGATTCTGGAATATGGAGTGACTGAGAGAAAGTTTCTGGAGGACCTCTTTGTGCCCCTGAGCATTCTAACGATTAACACGATATGGTTGCCTGACGGAACCACTGAAACGAGAGTTATCCTGAAACGGGGAGGAAGAAAAAGACTTCCTGTAAATGTCAAATCTTGGAGGGACATCGCCCAGAAAGTTCGGGGAATGACCCTCAGAGTAGAATTCGCTTGATAACAGTTGGGTATCTAATGAAAACTGACAAAATGGGGGAGTGGCGCAGAACCCATTATTCAAATGACGTAGGACCTGAACTGGATGGGCAGGAAGTTACTGTTTTCGGATGGGTTCAGGAGATTCGGGACTTAGGCGGCATACGCTTTCTGATACTGCAAGACAAAAATGGAAAAGTGCAAATCACCATTCACCGAGACAAAGCCGATAGTAAGGTGCTGAAGAAGGCTGACTCCTTGCAGAGGCAATACAGCATCGGCACTAAAGGGGTGGTCCGGAAGATGGGGAAAGCTCCCGGAGGAGCTGAAATCATTCCCAACGAAATGCGGATATTTGGAGTGGCGAAACAGCCTCTGCCCCTCGATGTAACAGGGAGAACTCGGGCGGATATTGATGTGCGACTTGACGCCCGTGTATTGGATTTGCGGCGGGAGGAGAATCAAGCTATCTTTAGGGTTCAACACGCTGCTCTTGAAGCTGCCAGAAGTTTCTTGTCAAAGCAGGGTTTCATGGAAGTCTTTACGCCGAGAATCATTGTCTCTGCCACTGAAGGGGGGTCTGCTCTGTTTCCCGTGGCTTACTTTAAGCGGGAGGCTTTTCTGGCTCAGAGTCCTCAGTTGTATAAAGAGCAGTTGATTTTGGATTTTGAGAAGGTCTTTGAGATCGGTCCCTTTTTCAGAGCCGAAGAATCTCACACTCGTCGGCACCTAAGCGAATTCATCTCCCTAGACATCGAAGAGGCTTTTGCAACTGCCGAAGATGTCATGAATGTTCTTGAAGAGCTTATTCACAATGTATGCAAGGATGTGGCAGAAAACTGTAAACGGGAACTGAAGCTTCTCAAGCATAAAATTGAGGTGCCGAAGGCACCCTTCAAGCGGTTCACTTACGATGAGGTTCTGGAGGAGTTAGAGGAGGAAAAAATTCACATTTCGTGGGGAGAGGACATTCCTACTCCAGCCTTCAGAACTCTTGGCAAGCTTCATCCCTACTACTATTTCCTGACGGACTGGCCGACTAAGGCTAAGGCTTTTTACATTAAACCGCGGGACGACAACCCGAAATTAAGTGAGGGCTTTGATTTGATGTGGCGTTGGGTGGAGCTTTCTTCTGGAGGAACCCGTATCCACTCTAAAGAGCTTCTAGTAAAGAGATTGAGTGAACAGGGGCTCAGTCCCGAATCGTTTAAGCATCATCTGCAGGCCTTCGATTATGGCATGCCCCCCCACGCTGGATGGGGCTTGGGCTTGGCGAGACTAGTTATGGCACTCACGGGCATACGAAACATAAGAGACGTCGTCCTCTTTCCAAGAGACCGCTTCAGACTCACACCTTAAACCATGCTAGTATCCGGCTTCTATGAGGTCTTGGGGCTTCATGAATTCTCGCAAAAGAACAGTTGCGTAGGATCCTCGATTCAAAGTGAAACCAAGTTTTACCATCTGCTTATCTGGATTCTCAGCGTCCGCGGATATTTCTTCCTGAACTAGATTCCTGACGGGATTTAGAATTGCTCGCACTCCACCGGGCGCAGTTGCCTCAGGCATGAACGAAATGTGGAAGTCTTCTGGAACCAAGTTTTCGGTTTCAAAAATCTCGTTTTCTATCTCTCCTTGAAGCCCTTCGGATGTAGGCTGTTTCGGGCCTACGAGGGGGGCTGCTACACAAATTTTTCCTTCCTTTAACGCCTCTTCCATTGTCTGATGATTCTGTGTTGTCACCTGATCTTGCTCTTCTGTGGGTAGCCCGTGTTCATCAAGTCTTATTACATAGTCGCCTACTTGTGGTTCGTTGAGGGGTATGCCTCTTCGTATTCGTTCACTGAGAGACCTGTTGAAGAGATAGGACTGGTAGGCTTGAACGAAGAGCTTACGGAGCCTCCGAGGCAACTCTCGAAATGCACCCACAAAATCTCTAGGATACTTTGTTAGGTAGTTAAGCATGAATCGTTCATACCTGAGGAATCTTGGGAAAAGCGTGAGCGCCTCCTCAAAGTCTCCAGTATCCTGCAGCCGTCCTCGCGCCTCCCTAGCTTCGGGGTGCTCGTATATGCTGGGTTCTGCAAGGAATGCGAACGTCGCCTTCTCCACATCCCCCTTCACCAGATAACGTCCCACTCGGTGGGTGTTGGGTCTGATTGTTCCAAAGCGCTGGTGCCCAAAAAAGTTGGGGGCCCCTCCCATGCTCATTATCTCGTCTTGAATGTTTTTAGCCCGCTCTTCGATAACAGAAGGGGGATTGGGTATTCCTCTGATTGTGATGTGGAATCTGTTTCCTTGAATGAGCTGAGAATACATTCTGTCTCTAGAAAAACGCTGGGGATACAGTGTTATGTCGTTGATTTTAACCTCTGAAACCCTGTTTGGCGACACGTTTTGAAGGCTTAGATGCTGGGCGGTAAGGGCTTTGGTGTCCTTGATGCCTGCAAATCTAATTCGCTTCTGACTTATTCTCAGCTTTTCTGCGACTTTTCTTACCGCCAAAAAGGTGTCCCACCTCCGCTTAACCAAGACACAAATAAGATGGCGTCCCTCCCCAACAGGTTCCCAAGTCTCGACCGGCGGTGAAACTTCAGCCAGTGACCCATCCACCAAAAGTTCCTCAACTACAAAGTCATCTAATAGCTGACGTATTCGCCCTCCAATCCCTGAAGATTGAGTAATGTACGTTTCGATTCCCAGTTCTTTTTCGAGGGATGGAACCTGCACGGAATCGCCTCAGAGGAGAGGTAAGTTACCCGTTATAATATCCACCTTGTCGGAGGGCGCTGGACCTATCCCCAAGCAGGTTGTGGTATCTGGCGGGAGCTCAGTTAAACCCCTGTCAACAATCAGGACTACCGGTAACCCTGCATTCCTTGTTTTTCTCTCCAGTTCCAGAAGCTCCTGCTCAGACGTCACTTTCACCGCAATTTTGCACTGTCCCTCCCTCATCCATGGGTTCCACCATTCAGGACGATTCTTTCGCGCATATTCAGCGGCGGAGACAGCAGCGTGCCCAGCTTGAGCAGCCGCCTTCCCTTTACTCATCTTAAGGTCAGTTCTCAAAACGATAACCTGCTTATACGAGAAAGCCGATGAACCAACAGATATTTTCCCGGTCATCCCTGTAGCCTCAGCAGTATCTATTGTGTATCTTTCCCTCTAAAACGCTTTCGTACAAGCGTGAATTAATTCTTTCCGGATGAGGTCAACCACGAAAACATGAAGTAAAGTAGCACAACCAGCGTGCCCGGATACCTCATCATGGGAATCAGTGATCTGCCTTGGAAATCGAGGTCTGCAACCTTTTCAAGCACCTTATCGACCCCTAATCTTCCAGCTAAATCTATCAGTCCATCTGTTCTGTCATCGGATAGACTGTTGAGCATTCTCCTTAATCTCCGCATAGCAGCTAAGTCAAAGCCCACCAGCCTCTTCCAGCGAGACTGATAGCGAGACAGAAAAGTTTCCGAAAAATCCCTGTTCTCCACAGCTTCATAAGCCACCTCCCCCGCGACTCTAGAACATGTCAGCCCAAAGATTACGCCACCTCCAGTCGTCGGTTTCACCTGAGAAGCTGCATCTCCCACCGCAAGAAACCCCTTAGAATACGTTCTGGGTAGTGGACCTCCCAATGGTATGGGATGGAGAAAAAGGCTGGTGACTCGGCTTTTCTTCATTTTCTCAGAAGCCACTGGATGTTTCTCCATGAACCTCTGCAGATATTTTCGGGGGTCGCCTGTTTCAGTGGCTAAGCCAACCTTTGCTTGGTCATCTTTTGTGGGAATTATCCAAGCGAAAAAGCCGGGTGCAATTTTTCTTCCGAGATACATCTCAACCATGTCTTCATCTATCCCCTCTACTCCGTCAACTTCCGCTTGGATTCCTCTTACCATCATGGAACTCTTCAGTCCCTTGAGACCGGTCTTTTTCAGAAGAGCTGATGAGCATCCTTCGGCGTCTATGACAACGTTTGCTTCTATCCTCTCTCTGTTCCCTTTAAGGGCAACTCCATTGGCAGAACCTGAATCGGCGAGAAGGGACCTCACCCTCGACTTGAAGAGATAATTGACTCCGGATTTTATGGCGAGGTCAGCGAGGTGTTTATCGAAGAGTTCTCGGTTAACAACGTAGGTTACAGGGGCACGGCATCTCAAAACGAACTCTTTGCCTGAAGGAGAGTGGAAGACGGCTCCCGTGATCTCGTTCTCAACTGCGCCCCGCGGTATGTGCAATCCTAAACGTTTTAAACTGGCGATGTTTAGATGACCTGAGCAGTGGTTAGGAGCACCTATCTCTTCATGCTCTTCGCAAACCACCACCTCGGCACCTAGATTGGCGGCTGTCAGGGCTGAGAATGAGCCGCAGGGACCTCCTCCGACTACAACGATGTCAGTTTTTTTCTGCACGTCTCTTCCTCTTCAGTCCGTGGATTTTAATATAGCGTTTGTGAAGCATTAAAAGATAGCATATATAAGAGGGCATGTTTATATCCAGTTTTCCTTGAGGTGTTGCTGTGAGCGAGAGAATAGACATCGTTATGCCCAAGTGCATGTCATGCAACCGAACTATCCCTCCGGGAGAAGACGCAACAAAAACTAATTGTCCCAACTGCGGAGAAATACTTATCTGGCGTTGCGCCAAATGCCGACAGTTCGGAAGAAACTACCGATGCCCAAAATGCGGGTTCACTGGGCCATAGCGGGATGCACTTTCAAAAGAACATATTTTCATGCGTATGGATATAGTCGAGTATAACTTTCTTTCTTAACCGTCCAGATCGTATACATCTGACTTTCGTAGTAACGCCACGTTTAGGCAATCTCAAAGGTTATTTCGAATTGGGTTAGAATCGTGGTATCAGGGACAAGAATTTCAAGGTACGCATAGAGGTATGATGTTCCCCCTGTGTTGGCTTGGACGTTACTCATGGTTACGTATATGGTTGCGTTTCCAGCCAAACTGTATGGTGATCCTTTTCCTTGGATTACGGTTCCATCACTAACTATTATCTGGTCGCTTGAGTTCCCATTCTGAAAACCTATTGTCGTCTTCGAAAGACGCGCAACACCTGAGTCGTCGAAAACTTGCAAGTTAATTGTCCAATCGTCTGCCTCTTGGTTGGTGATCGTTAGAACATAATCATAAAGAATTGTTTCTTCTGTGCCGAGAGAAATTGAGGGCTCCGGAGAAGAGTAGGGGCGGACTCTGACATCTTTAAACATGCAATCTTGGCTCCCGTCTGCATCGTCATCTCCCATCCAAACAAAATATGGATATGTTCCTGAGAAATCATTCAACCTTGCGTAGACCGCCTGCCAGTCCCCGCCTGTTCCAGAATAAGTTTTGTCAGGTGTAAGACCCCATGATTGCGAACCAGTAAACCTGTAGGTATGCGATGCGTCAGGACCACTAATTATGTTAGAGATTCCTACGCCCTGAATTTCTCCGTTATCCGTTGAGCTCATAGTGTATTCAAGTATCTGCGAACCATCACCATTAACTACTGTTGATAATGCAGTATACTTCCACACATTGCCCCAGATGTGCAATGTTCTTCCCCCCTCAAGTATTTCATAGTTCGTTGGCCAACCACTTTGCCCATCTTGACCACCGATTCCACCATCTATACCATCTGCACCTGATGAAAAATTCAGATACCTGTAAAAGGTTGACTTGGCATCACTTCCACTATTTGCACTAGGATTTCCATAGTACAAATTGATGGCAGTATTTCCATTAGAAGAGATGGATGGAATCTTCACCCAGATTTTTGTATTTGCAGTATTAATCCCAGATTCTATCCAATAGGAGAGTTCTCTATCCTCTGAAGCAATTTGGTTTTCCACTCCTATCAAAGAGGATGGTTCAAGCAGAGTAAACTTGCGAATCCTGAGGTCATCCCAGTATGCATTCTGACACGCCCAGTTGTACATGCCGATCTTTCCACTGGCGGGACCGCTACCCGTTCCATTCAAAACAAGAACGTCGTCTACATGCGCCTCCATGTAGCTTCCATTCATAATTATCTTGAAATCATACCATTGGTTTGTTGTGTAAACTACACTGGCAGAATCTATAGTGTTCCACGTTCCATTCACGATTTCATGTAGATATCTTCCCGAACCAATACCTCCACTTGCTGTATGGTCTTGTCTTTCCCATGCGAAACGGTAGTAATTGCTACTATTCACATATCTGAATACGAGCCCGATAAAGTCGTCATCTGAGCTCCTTACTTTTGCTTCAAGAATACAGTTGTTCCAGTTTCCGCTTTCGTGATACGCAAAGGTTCCGTTCATGTCTGGCGAGCCATAAGTGTGAATGTTCGTTGTTTCCTGCATTAAACCTCCTGTTATAGACCAAGAGGATGGTGCGCTAGTAGTGCCCAAATCCACAACTGTATATTCTGACATTGTGTTAAGTGAGAAACCGTCGTAGAAATCGAATACTTCTGTCCCATTGCTTACTGTGGATGCACTTGAGTTGCCGTAATACATGAAAAGCGTCTTTGTAGAAAAGGCAGAGACGTTAACTTTGGTCCATAAGATTAATTCATTGGCAGTTCTAGATTGTATCCAAAGGGGGATTTCGTTTCCTATCGAGTAGGGATTTGACTGCTGAGTGGAAAACAGCCTTATGTCCCTTCCGTCTGTTGCAATATGTTCCAAAATCGTTTGGTCTGTAATGTTAATTTTCGCTTGATAATTGCTCAATTCGCTGGGACTCTCTGAATTGTTTACAGCTATGGGCAATTCGTACAAATATGAAGGACCGGTAAATCTGAAATCGCTGCAATCATTATTCATCTTGTTATTTGCAATTAGCTCTTGAGAATTGATTGTAAAGTTTATCGCATAATTCGTAAGGTCGTTTCCAGAGTTCTCGGATACGGTTATTTGTTTTCTATACAACCAAGAAGAGTTCCACCAATTACTGGGTGCTGCGACACTGACTTTTGCGCTCGTCGCATTTGTGTAGATTGTGCTTGTTCCGGCTATACCACTCTGGAGAATTACGGATGGACTACTAACTGTTCCAATTGCATACATAATTATTTGATAGGATTTGTTTCCGAATGCAGTGTAAAATGAGGTGCCCGCAAGAACTATTAGGAATAGAACTGTCGTGGCTGCCCGCGAAATCTTCTTGTTAGTCAGAACCGCTGTTTTGCACAAATCAGTCCCCTGATCAGGTAAAAAAGAACCTGATTATTCTTGGGAGTCCACTGCGATTACTATGGTACACGCTATTCCCTCTGTTGCTCCAGCAGCAGCCTCTGTCTCTATCTTTACTGCCCACTCAGTGTTCCCAGGCAATGACTGGTATGTCATGTCTGCAGGAGTGTTCCATGTGTTGCCGGTTGTTGTGTAGTCAAAATCAACTGAATTTAGGGTGAAGTTTATGAAGGTAAAGTTGCTAACGCTGGCGGATCCAGAGGAGGGGGTAATGGAGACGTGCCGGAATCTTATGTTATGTGCCGCTGAATCAATATTGCTTATGTTAAGAGGCTCTTCATAGGTTAAAGTTGCATTGGGATATGCCTTAATTGCCAAACTCACATAGGTTGAGTTGGTTCCCAAAGAAGACCCGATGGGCCAATCGCTTCCCTGCTCGAATATCACAGGGGTTTGGGATATTGTGACTGTAGATTGCATAATTATCGAGAAGTACACTGCAGCGCTAACGGTGGTGACCATCGTTGCAATCAATAGCAGTAATAGTATGCTTTTCTTTTTATTGAGAACTGCTCTCATTTTTTTCACTCCTATTTTTGCGTTTATTTGCGGCTTTTTGGGTGTAAATCATGTTTTTTTAACATTTAAGTCATGTGAATTCAGAATCCGAATCAGAATGTAATTACACGTTTTCACTATTTCTCCGCATTTTATGCAATAAATAGAAAATGTTGATGCATACATCAATATTTCCCAGCGCTGCCTAAAATGCGAGTTTACTGAACCTTGGCGAAGAGTTATTTTACGGGTATCATTTCTTGTTGTAATTGACATTTTCTTCTTCCGCGTAGGTAATTGTTATATTGTGGAGTGAGAACGGTGCCTCTTCTTCGGAGGGGCTCAGCCATGTCTAGGACTGCAAGATTGTTACTCACTGTTTCAAGACCAGAATTTGTTCCAGCGAACTCAGCCTCATTGGTCATCGGATTCTCTTGGGGAATCAAACTTCCAGTAGATGTTATTTGGGGGTTGCTGATTCCGGTGGCTCTAGTCTTTGCCATAATCAGTCTTGTTGCAGCTGTGGCAGCCCAAGTGAACACTATGGCTGATTATGAATTGGACCTGACAGACAGCCGCAAAAAAGAGCTTGTCAAAGCCATGAAGAGTGTGGGACGAAGCAAAGTAAGATTGCTCATTGTTATCGAGCTCCTGCTAAGCTTAACCTTCATTATATTACTGTCACAAATTCAGGGGAAACCCGTTCTGCTGTTCATGTGGGCAGCCGCGGTTTTCCTTGCATACGCTTATTCTACATCTCCAATTAGGCTGAAGTCTAGATCATTGCTTGCCGTGCTCACGTTGATTATTGTCCTCAGCATCTTACCCGTATCCTTCGTGTATCATACTTTTACTTTTGAACTGGACCTACTGTTTCTTCTTTTCCTCTCTGGACAAGCCCTGACAGTGTATGGTGTAATCGTACCAGCTGAGGTTAGAGATTACTTTCGTGACAAAACAATGGACGTTCAAACAATGACCGTGCAGCTGGGTCTTGTCAAGGCATCCCTCTTCAGTATCGTGTTGCTGAGTGTGGGAGGCATCCTAGCTGGAACAGGATTCCTACTCGAACTAGTTTATGGGTCTCAGCCCGTACTAATTGTTTCCATATTTGTGATAGCGATTGTTTACGGTTTTATTCTGAGAAAATACAAAAGGCTCTACTCTCTTTCCAAGAAACACGTGACCTCAGAGAACCCCAGTTCTGTTGCTCAAGAAATTGAGAACCTGTCGGCACAGAATCCACAATGGATCACCATAATCACTCAAACAATCGTCTTCATGTGTCTCATTCTTTTGGTAAGCAAAATCTTGTCCTGATCGAATTCGTTTAAGTTTTCCATGAGCCAAAAAGAAGCTTCAATCCGCTGAGTTGGTGGATTCTTTAAAATAATTGTTTTTATGTGAATATTTCTTGCAAAAAAGGCTTCTGCTGAGAAAAGCTTTTATTTAAAACGGTAGAAACTGGGTTGCGTGATGTGAAATGACGCTACAAACAAACAAAACTTTGGGTGGTATAGGAGCATTATTGCTGGTAGTATGTTGTCCCCTTGCCTTCGTAGCAGGTGTCTTCGCAAGCGTGCTTGGATTGGTTGGCTTAATCCTTGTATTGATAGCGATGAAAGGACTTTCCGACCATTACAATGAATCCGGAATATTCAACAACACGCTCTACGGTATCCTCCTAACAATAGTAGGTGCAGTAGTTTCTGTCATTGCGATTGTGGTAATACTGGTTGATTTCTTCTTAGCTCTAGATATTGAAACCTCTATATTCTGGAGTGACCCTACAGCTTTCTCAGCCATTACATGGCAAGATTTACCGATCTTTGATGCCTTGTGGACTCACGTTGTAGGCATCTTACTAACTTTGCTTGCCCTTTTCGTAATCGTTGTCATCGCAGCCGTATTCTACAGAAAATCATTAATATCCCTCGCTGAAAAAACGGGCGTTGGCCTCTTCGGCACCGCAGGATTGTTACTGCTAATCGGCGCTGCCTTGACTATAATCCTCATAGGCTTCCTGCTTATCTGGGTTGCTTTGATACTAATGACAATAGCATTCTTCCAGATTAGTGCAGAACCCACTCCGCCACCTCCACCGACACTATAAAATTTACTCGATATCCGCCAAAATATCACTGAAGCAGCAAGAGCAGACAAGTCTACTAAGCTGCTTTAGTCCCCTGTCTTTTTTATCTAAATATTTTTAAGCCATCATCCTCTTCTCTTCCAGAAGCGGGTAGGTGGAGCCTCCCACCCGTTCCGCCATACAAATCCCGGAGTAGGGAGGTAAAACATTGAGAATAGAAACCAGAGACCTTTCGTTAGTAGCGATATTCGCGGCTCTTTATGTAGCCCTTGTCAATATTTTTAGTGCAACATCATTCTTACCCCAACAGTTCAGAGTTGCTGGCATGCTCAGACCCGCTATCGCGAAAAAATGGATTCTAGCTATCGGATACGCTTTAGGCGTGGTTATTGGCAACCTCTTCAGTCCTTATGTTGGACCCTGGGAATTGTTGTTCATGCCAATGATGAGCCTTGTTGCCGGATTGCTAGGACACATCTTAGCAAAGAGATTCGGCAACAACTATTTCATCTGTGGAGCAGTCATTGCAACAATAATTCCCTTAAGCTTGAGCTGGATGTTCCTCCAGTTGTTCAATGAACCAATTCTTGCGAATTTTCCCCTCCTGTTAATCGGTGAACAAGCAGTATGCCTTATCGGCTCCGTTGTGTTCCAAGCGATTGAAACAAGATTCAAGTGGTGGTAGCTGAATTGAAGCAGAAAGAAAAATGTGTAGTTGTATTGAGTGGCGGACCAGATTCGGTGACAGTAGCTTATTGGGCAAAGAAACAAGGATATGACATCTACGGTTTGAGCTACAAATATGGTCAAATTGCCTCAAAAGAAGTTGAACACGCCAAACTGATAGCCCAAAAACTGGGAGTACCCTTGAAGGTCATCGATCTTTCTTCTCTGAAAGATATCTATGTTGGAGTTACGTCGGTGTGCGACAAAAAAATTGAGATGACTGAAAGTTTTAGCCAACCAATAATAGTTCCCTTCAGAAATGCTATCTTCCTCTCAATTGCAGTTGCCTATGCGGTTTCAATTGGCGCAACAAAGATATTCTATGGCGCACAAGGATCTGATGAACCCTTCTATCCAGACTGCAGAAAAGAATTCTACAAATCTTTTGAGACAACTGCAAGACTGGGAACAGGTGAAGAGATAACGGTCGAAGCCCCGTTCAGCGATGTCCCGAAATCTGCTATAATGAAACGCGGATTAGAACTTGGTGTGCCCTTTGAACTTACTTGGTCATGCTATCTTGATGGACCAAAACATTGTGGAAAATGCGAATCATGTATGAACCGCAAAAGAGCCTTCAAGGAGGCTCAGATTCAGGACCCAACAGAATATGACATTTAAGAAAGATCGGAGTTGAGAATAAAAATGGACCATGAAAAAATGTTCAAGTTAGCAGAACCATACTTGAAAAACAACGATTTTGGAATGCCCCACACCAGAAGGGTCTTTGATATTGCCAAACAAAATTTTGAGATTCCACCGAAATTAGAGGAATCAGTCTTTTGTTCTATAATCTTGCATGATATCGGAGGAAGCAGTATCCAAAAGCAATACGAGGATGGGCCAAAAATAGCAGCCACAATTCTAAGGCAACTGGGATATGAAGAGAGGTTTGTCAAAGAAGTTTGCGATATTGTACGTACACATCATGATCACCCAGAACATTCGTCTCTGGCTTTTCGGATTTTGTACGACTCGGACAAGCTTGTCATGTTTTCCCCTGAAGAATTTCCACATTACAATTCACACCCGAATTTTAACTGGAACAAAATTATTGATCTGATCTATTCTGAACCTGCCAGAGAGTTGGCTAAAGAACTTTTAAGGCAAAGAAAAAGTGAAGGAACGCATTAGAAACCCAATTTTTGGGGCACTGGCGCCTAAACTCTGGTGCTATCTGACCTGACATGCTTTAAAGCCTGTTCTGAGAGATTGCCTTCCTGAACAATTTATTTTAGGGTTGGACATAAGTTATGTATATTCAGTATCGAAAGAATGAGATGCGGTAAAGAGAGGTAATATGAATGCATGACAGAACAATATCTAAGATTTTAGTAGCGCTCATCATGACATCGATGGTTTTAGTCGCTATATCATTTAATGCCTTCATGGTATTCGCACAGCCAGTCACTCTTGAGGACGTCATTGCAGAGATAGACGAGCTTAACGACAGGCTGGATGACCTAGAAGCAGATGTAACAGCCTTGAATTCAGCTTTGAATTCAATAATTACTACAGTTGACGCCGTACAGTCTCAGTTGGATTCTATCAGCGTCACCACCGCAACTACAACGGAATTGGCGATTTTGGATTCAGCTTTGGACGGACTAAGCGATGCGGTTGACAATCTGAAGTCTGACTTGGCTTCTCTCAACGCTACCGTTGCAAGCGAATCAGATGTAACCACTTTAAGTGGAACTGTGGATGAACTGAAATCAGCCCTCGACGAAGTTAGAACTAGCCTATATATCATCAGCAACCCGGCCGTAACTCCGTCCGACTTAGACGCCGCAACAAGGGACCTGTCTGGAGACATCGAGAGCTTGAGAATGCTGGTAATCGTAGCCATCGTGTTAGCCCTAATAGCCGCAGCCGCCTCAACAATCGCAGTCTATTTTGCACTGAAAAAAAGGCAGTCAAGATAAACTCTTTCGCGAATCATATTTATGGGAGTTCAATATTCTGGACTGTTTAAATATCAGAACTCCAAAATAGAATGACAAGAGGACAGAAAAACATGGGTTCCAAGGCACCGAAGGGCGAACTCTCCGCAAGAAAACTCCTTGCAAAGAGGAAACATTTCAGATGGAAAGACGTCTACTACAAACGGCGAATGCTTAGGCTAGATGTTAAATCCGACCCATTGAAGGGGGCTCCTATGGCAAGGGGAATAGTGTTAGAAAAAGTTGGTGTTGAAAGCAAGCAACCAAACAGCGCCATCAGGAAATGCGTCAGAACACAACTCATCAAAAACGGCAGGGTTATAACCGCTTTTCTCCCCGGTGACGGCGCGCTCAACGTAGTTGACGAACACGACGAGGTTGTAGTGGAGGGAATCGGCGGCTCCCGCGGTGGAGCCATGGGCGACCTCCCCGGAGTCAGATGGAAAGTCTCAACTATCAATGGGGTCTCCCTTAATGAATTGGTTCTAGGCAGAAAAGAGAAGCCCATGCGGTAATAGTGGTTCTGCTCTCTAAACAATCCTTAAATATGGGTTTCTAAACCCAGAACCTTTGTCAAGGTGGCTCGTTTGAGCAAAGTACAAGAAATAAATCTATTCGGAAAGTGGAGCTTCGAGGGAATTCAGGTAGAGGATCCCGGGCTCCAGCAGTATATTTCTCTTAAGCCCGTTTATGTTCCCCACAGCATGGGGAGACATGAACATGGGAAGTTTCACAAGGCTAAGGTCAGCATTGTTGAGAGGCTCATAAACAATCTTATGCGTCCTGGCAGTAGCGCCGGCAAGAAGACCCGTGCCATAAACTTGGTTAAAAACGCCTTTGAGATTATTCATATTCGTACGGGAAAGAATCCCATACAGGTCCTTGTCACTGCAGTAGAAAATACGTCACCTGGCGAGGATACTACCCGCATCAGTTACGGAGGTATCGCTTATCATATGGCTGTTGACATATCTCCTCAGAGACGAGTTGACCTTGCTCTGCGTTTTCTTTCTGAGGGCACAAGGAAGCAATCTTTCGGTAACCCCAAAGCTTTGGATGAGTACCTTGCTGAAGAGCTGATGCTGGCAGCCAAAAAGGACGTGAAAAGCTATGCAGTCCAGAAACGAAACGAAATGGAGAGAATAGCGCGTTCTTCCCGCTAGAAACTTCGTGTTTTCCAAGCCCAGAACAAGGAAAGTGCAACATTATCATGAAATTCCTTCAAAAAGTTAAAATAACTGAACCAACAGTTGTCTCTACGAATCCACTTACAACATAAGGAGTAAGCACGAACAAGAAAGTAATGGAGGAAAAAGGTTGAGTAAAACAGAAAAACCCCATTTAAACTTGGTAGTAATCGGACACGTAGACCACGGCAAATCGACAACCGTAGGTCACCTCTTCTCCCTCACAGGAGCGATTGACGAGAGAACTGCTAAAACCTATGAGGAAGAGGCTAAGAAACTAGGAAAGGAGACCTTCAAGTTTGCTTGGGTCTTAGACAAACTGAAGGAAGAACGAGAGAGAGGTCTAACAATAGACGTTGCCTACTTGAAATTTGAGACACCAAAATACTTCTTCACAATAATCGACGCTCCAGGACACAGAGACTTCATCAAAAACATGATCACCGGAGCCAGCCAATCAGACGCCGCCATCCTCCTCATATCTGCCAAACGAGGAGAATTCGAAGCCGGAATCGGACCAGGCGGACAAACCAGAGAGCATGCTTTCCTAGCCTACACCTTGGGAGTAAACCAAATTGTCGTTGCCATCAACAAAATGGACGATGCTTCAGTAGACTGGAAACAAGAAAGATATGATGAAATCAAAAACGAGATCTCCCGCATGCTTAAAATGTCCGGATTCAAGACAGAAAAAATAGATTTCGTTCCCACCTCAGGATGGACTGGCGACAACCTTGCCAAAAAAAGCGATAAAATGTCGTGGTATAAAGGTCCAACGCTATTCGAAGCCCTAGACAAAATGGAAGTTCCCCCTAAACCAATCAAAAAACCCTTACGGCTTCCAATTCAGGACATTTACACTATCACAGGAGTTGGATCAGTTCCTGTGGGAAGGGTGGAAACTGGTGTTCTAAAGGAAGGTGACACTCTCGTTTTCATGCCTTCGAAAGTTCAAGGACAGGTCAAATCCATAGAGACTCATCATGTCAAAGTTCCCCAAGCTCTTCCCGGAGACAACATCGGATTCAACGTTAGAGGAATTTCAAAGAAAGATGTTCACAGAGGAGACGTAGCTGGTCATCCGGATAACCCCCCAACCGTAGCAAAAGAGTTCATCGGACAGATAATCATAATCCATCATCCAACTGCCATCGCCGCCGGATACTCTCCAGTATTGCATTCCAACACTGGTCAGATTTCATGCAGATTCAAGGAGCTTATCGCGAAACTGGATCCGAGAACTGGGCAAACTGTAGAACAAAACCCCGCATTTCTGAAGACTGGAGACGGCGCAATTGTGCGCTTTGAGCCTATACAGCCCATCTCTGTCGAAACATACAGCGATTTTCCTGAGCTTGGGCGGTTTGCGATACGAGACATGGGGACCACTGTGGCTGCGGGTGTAATTAAGGAAATCACTGTTAAGGGCTAGAAGAGAATCCACGTTTCTTTCTCTTTTTTCTTCTTGTTTTTTTACGTCAATTAAGCAGATAGTATAGCGAACAGGTTCATCTCTAGAATCAGAAGCACTCCTTGGACTATACATACTAAACCTACAATGAGAGTCACAGGTTTAGAGCCTAGTATCGTTCCGATAAGCTTCAACAGGTCTTCTATGAACTTGAAGACCATATAGACAATCACCGCTGGAATAAGGAAAATCGCCAGGTATATCCACGTAGAGGCGATTCCGAAAACGGGACCTTTCAAGGGAAAGAAGAAGTAGACGATACCTGCGCTTAAGCCGCCGACAATCAGACCTAACAAAGCCGCCCATGGAATGTCTTTGATGGGTCTCAAGAACAAAGCCAGTCCAGCGATGATCAGCAAATATTGGGTGTAAGTGTCAACTTGACCTTGTGTTGACAACGCTGCTGCACCCGTTACAATCAGGAGGATTCCCACGAAGAATCCGAAGAAAGACACTATCTTCGTTAATATGCTGGCGGGTTTTCCCACAACTGGCACGGGTCTCAAAAGTTTTTCTAAAAACCAAGAGATTGCGACGACTCCTCCCAAAATTAGAATGTATCTGGTATTATTTACTAAGACGCTGAAATCCATTTTTTGTTTCACCAAACAGTCTTTCTCTAGCATTATTTTATGGTTGAGAACTTTAATCTTTCCTGTAATTTTAGCTAATGGCATGTTTGGCAAGCGGAAAGTTATGGATATATCGTATTTTGGAATATGGCGGTTTAGGTAGAATAATATTTATCCAGAATACACAGATAATGTGTTCATTAGTCTTGGTAGTGATGTGTTATGTCTTATAGAATTGAAATAGAGCTTCCTAATTCTGGTGCTTGGTTCAAATATTTCAGGAGAATAGATTCTTTAGAGGAAGCCGAGAGCCTCATAGAGGCGGCAGAAGGAAAGATCAAAACAAGAATACGAAAGAACGCCTAACGCAAAGAAGAAATCAGAGCATCGCAAGCTTAGGAGTTCCTTTATCCTAATTCTGCAAATATCTTTATTTCATTTAGCTTTATAGCAATAAGTGCCTTATTGTCTTGTTTTCATGAAAAAAGGAAACAGAAAAGTAGCGGTTTCTTCCCTAACGAATATGTTTAAGTCGGGGAAGCTTCATACAAAGAGTTTCTTGCGGCTGTAGTTGTGGAAAGAGCGTCGATGTCCCATCAGTTGAACGAAAGCCTGAAAGAGAGCGTGCTGAAGCGATGTATGGATATTGCTGGCTCTCGCCAAATTGCTGCCGTTTGTCTCTATGGTCCATGGGTTTGTGGATACGCCAACGAAAAGACTGACATGAACGTTCTGCTGGTTCTTAACGGTTTCACTCCTCGTCTGAACACCTTTTTTGAGGATGTGGACGGTGTTAACGTTTCGATCCTAACAGTCAATCGTTTGGACTTTGAGAGAGATGTGAAAAGGGGGTGGCTAGGCGAGTTCGTCTCTGAAAAGGTCACGGTTCCCTACGAACCCTTAACAAATGGAGAATATTTGCGGAGCCGTGAAGTGGAAGTAAAAAAGAGAATCGTCTCGGAGCTTCTGGAGAACCTAATCTTAGAATTCCCCGAATCGTCTCACGAATTCCTCATAAAAAAAGAATTCTTCATGTACGAGGTTATGATGAGAAGGGCTAGACTGTTTCCTCCCCTAACCTACAGTTTTCTCAACATGTCAAAGAGAAACCTTAGAAGAAAAAATATGGAAGCAATGATGCGGGGATACCTGAAAGCATTCGACGAACTGGCAAAAGAAAAACTGATATTCCATTCTAACGGCTACATCAAAATCACGCGAAACCACATTGCCACTGTCAAAAGACGGAAATCGAGGCTACCCTTCTTTCTCAGATCAGTGCAGAGATTAGCAATGCTTCATATTCTTAGCGTCTACTCAAAAACTGTCACTTCCCTTATTCAGGACCAAAGAATCTTCATGGAAAACCATCGAAAGGTTAATGATAACGGACTGGTTTCTCGGCTGGAAGACCCGAAAAAATACGTTCTACTCCCTACGCCTATGGGACCTGTGTCCCTTTCAGACAGGTCTGACATTGAGGATGTGGCTAGAAAGATCATTGAGGACGGGGAGTTGTCGAAGATGAGGATTAAGAATGTTGGAGGGGTCTTGAATGATGTCTACCTTCTCACTCTAACGAAGAATGGCAAAGAACAGCGGTTTGTTGTTAAAAGATTCAGAGATTGGTCGAATCTCAAATGGCTGTCTTTAGCCTTGTGGTCTTTCGGAACCACAGCCTTCAGCGTGCTTGGGCGGTCTAGGCTGGAGCGAGAATACGCCATAAACAAGTTTCTGTACAGTAAAGGTTTTCCAGTTCCCCAAATTCTCTATATTAGCCCTCAAAAACGCTTGCTCTTCGAAGAGTTCATTGAGGGAGAGAAGCTGGTGGAAACTATCAAGCGGATTATCTCGTCCAACAAAGATGAAAAGGATATTTTTTTGGTGCGGGAGGTGGGGAGGGAGATAGCGGCAGCCCATAGACTGGGCGTCAGCTTGGGTGACTGCAAACCAGAAAACTTCATCGTCACAGAAAACGGGAAAGTCTTCTTTTTGGACCTTGAGCAGGCAACGAGAGACGGAGATAAAACATGGGATATCACCGAGTTTCTCTACTATTCAGGACATTATAGTTCCCCCATTTCTTCCTCAAACGCTGCAAGCGTTATAGCCAAGAACTTTATTGAAGGATACTTGGAGGCTGGAGGACAAACAGAGACTGTGAAGAAAGCTGCGTCAGCACGATACACCAAAGTCTTCAGTGTCTTCACGCCACCCCATATCCTTCGCACCATTTCTAATATCTGTCAAAAAATGGGAAACGATCAGGTCAAAGATAAATCTGAAAAGTCCCTAACAGGGATGTAAGATGGTAAAGCAGGAAACGTCCCTCACCTTTTATGGGGGAGTAAACGAGATAGGCGGAAACAAGATTCTCCTAGAAGACAGAGGAACCAGAGTCTTTCTGGATTTTGGTCAATCCTTCACCATGGGCGACGACTACTTTACAAGTTGGCTCAAACCTAGAAACATAAACGGTCTAGGAGACTATTTTGAATTCAACCTGTTGCCAAAGATAGAAGGGATCTACGGCGAAAAACAGCTGAAATTCACGGACCTTCCATACACTGAACCGCAGATCGATGCAGTGTTTCTTTCCCACGCCCACATGGACCACATAGGGCATATAGTTTTTCTAGACGAAGAGATTGCCATATACTGTGGTCAAGGAACAAAATTATTCATAAAATCACTGGAGGAGACTAGCCCCACCAACTGCGGCAAGCATCCTTACGAAACTTTCAGAACAGGACAAAAAATAGCCATTGATCATTTGGAGATCGAACCCGTACATGTTGACCACTCTATTCCCGCCTGCTATGGCTTCATAATCCACACATCCAAAGGTGCCCTCGTCTATACTGGAGACCTCCGAGCTCATGGTCCTCGAAGCGACATGACTGAAGAATTTGTGGAAAGAGCCCGTGAATCTAAGCCTGTGGCGATGGTGAGCGAAGGAACCCGTATGGTAGAGGTGGAGCGGAGAAAAAACCATTCTGAAGCAGAAGTGGAGAAACTAAGCAACAAAATCGTTTCCGGGACGAAAAAACTGGTTTTCATCACCCATTACGGCCGGGACATGGATCGGTTTAGAACATTCTATAACATAGCTAAAGGCAATGGCAGAAAACTGGTCATCTCTCCGAAGAAGGCGTATCTTCTGGACAAGCTTGTGGACGATGAGCATCTTGACCTTCCAGACCCACTGAAAGATGACTCGATTCTGGTTTACTTTAGGAGGAAAAAATCTGGATGTTTTCTGGAGAAGGATTACTATCTTTGGGAACGGAAGTTTATGGACAAAATGGTGAACTACGAGTTTGTTCGCAAACATCAGAGCGAGATTGTTATGGATTTAGATTTCTACCAGTTCGCTGAACTTATTGACATAAAACCGGACACTGCGAGTCATTTTATTCATAGCATGAGCGAACCCTATAGCGAAGAAGACATTGAGACCGACGTTATGCACAACTGGCTCGACCATTTCCAAATAAAATTTCACCAACTCCACGCTTCTGGGCACATGAACAGGCAGCAGCTGACGGAAATGGTAAACCGCGTCAAACCGAAGCAGCTCTTTCCCGTGCACACAGAAAATCCTGGGCTCTTCAAGAAAGTTCACAATAACGTATGCTGTGCACAATATTGTGAAGTCTATACTCTCTGTGGTCGTTTATAGGAGTTTGTTGAGGTTTTGAAATTCGTCTTTCGATATCCAGTTCTCGTCTCTCAGTTCTTTCAGTCCTTTCATAACGCCTACTCGTAATTCTGTTGTTCGCAAGATGCTGGCTTCGATTCCCGCTTCGATTATTTCCTTCTCAAACACTGGATTCTCATGGGTTAGGTCCACAAGTTGGTCAAGGAGGGTTGCGATGACTTGTGAACGGGGCTGGAGAAACGATTTCATTTTATTGGCGCCGAAGATCCTCTTCAATTTTGTTTTTATTCCCATGCTTCCTACGATGGATGGAGGATAGACAACGTATCTTTTCTTTCCATTTGTTTCGTAGCAAACGAAGTAGATAGGAAGGTACAGGAGGGCGTACTTTCCTCTTTTTTTCAGGGTGCCTATGCTGTCAATCTCGTTTAAGGCTCCCTCTTTTGTTTTAACCATCGCACTAATCTGATTTATTATGGAAGCGGTCATCTCTTCTAGAGATGCTAATTCCCGCTGTTCCAGCATGATTCTCGATTCCTTTGCAGCTTCTAGGTCCCGTAGATCCCTCATAGCTTCTTCAATGCGATCGTCCGGTTGCGATCTCGCCCTAGATACTTCAATTTTCTTGGTGTCCTCAATATTTTCTATTTGCTTATTCATATCTTTGATTTCTTTCTGCAAAATTGGTATTTTCTTGTTTGTCTCCTCAAGCTTTTTGGTCAACTGTAACTCGGCTACCTCGTCTTTGCGGTCTCTGTACCCTTTGATGTCGGCTTCGTAGCGCTCGATATCTGTCGTTAGTCGTTCAATCGTTCTTTCTAATTTAACACGAGTTTTGTGAAGAGAGCGGAGTTTCCTGTCGTAACCTCTGGAGATTCGGGTAACCTCTTTATCGCGTCTCTCTTGAATTCTTTTTATCTTCTCCAATACTTTGGGCTTGACATTTTCGATGTTTCGATCAAAATTATCTATTGTCTCGTTCATTTCTACCTGAAGAGCTTTCACGTGTTCCTTTGTCCCTTTACTAAGGAGTTTCATGCTTTCTTCGAGAGTCGCAATTTCCTCAATCAAACTGTCCCTCAAGTCCGAAAGCTCCTCGATGCAAGCTGAGACTTCGGACTCGTCCAGTGCAGGGGATAAAAACGCTTTTGTTGTTTTAATTTTTTCGACATCTTCTACTTCTGGGAGATCAACCATGAAATCTTGCATAAATTTCGGGTCTATGATGAGGCCATCTATGGTTTTTTCTTCCTTTCCTGCGAAGTTTTGGAAATAGCTGGCGTTTTGGGATAGAGATGCGCCATAGGCTTCGCGTGATTTAGAACTTGCTTGGATATCAGTGTTGAATGCTTTGATGTCTGGAATTATATCATAAGATATTACATGGTTTGTGAGGTTAAGTCCGTCGAAGAGGAGGATTCTTCCATTCCACGGGATCATCCATAAGGGATAACAGGTTTCGGCTATAAAAGCCAGCTTTTCACCAGGTTTCTTCAGGACCCGGCCTTCTCCCTTCTTTCTGTCTGATTCGGCTAGGTAGAAGATGGCTGCCATCTCCATATCCTTAGTTAAGGGTTCAAGCCGGTCTTTGGCAGCAACGGCGAAGGGAAGAATGAGCCTTTTAACTTGTTCAGGCAAGTTTCCCACCGGCTTCAGTCCATATTATAATGAACGTGAAGGTATTACTGTGATATTTTATTGTCATGATTCAAGCCTCGCATCCCTCAAGGAGATAACCTGACTTCTTATTTAATCCGTAAATGTTATTTTAGCTTTGTTGCTTTTCGGTATCTTACCAGATAAACTAACATGTTATTACACAGAAAAGAAATAGAATCTAACTCATTGTAGGGAGCACAGCTTCTATGCCCGTGTGATATTGACCAAAAAAGATTTCTGCGAATCTCAATATTTTTGGTTTGCGATAGAAATGCCGCTGAAAGCCGTCCTTTTCGACCTAGGATTGACTCTCACAAAAACCGCGCCTTTTCCTGAAATCTATAGAAGAATCCTTGTTCGTTTTGGAGTCAAGGTTTCGATTGGCGACATTGTCCGGGCTCAGAAAGCAACTGAAAGCGAGTTTGACGTTACAGCTTACGATACAAATAGACGAAAGGAATACTGGACCGAATACAACGCTTCTCTACTAGAAAAGCTGGGTGTCCAAGAACGGCGAATTTTTTTGGCTGAGAAGATTGATGAGCTTTGGTGGGAGTGTTCACGTCTGCAGGTTTACCCGGATGTGGAGCCTACGCTTTCTCGGTTGAGAGCCAAAGGCTTGAAGCTGGGGATTGTATCTAACGGTTTCAGGAAGGACCTTGAACACGTTCTCGAGAAGCTGAGGCTGAAAAAATGGTTTGATGTGGTCGTGGGAATCGATTCCTGCAGCAGTGCCAAGCCTGCTAAAGAAATATTTCTTTATGCTCTAACCAAAATTGGAGTACAACCCCATGAAGCTCTCTTCATTGGCGATTCCGTAGAAACCGATTACAAAGGCGCTATGGATGTTGGGATTAAACCATTCCTCATAGACCGCGAAGGAAAGATTCCAAGCCCATATAACAAAATTACGAGCCTAACCGAATTACTAACCATTGTATAGGGATCAAAGCCAATCATTCACTATAAATATGGTGTTGCATCAAGACATTAGAGAGAACCTGAGTGATGGGGTTTACGTGTCTGAACTGATTACGGAAGGTGAAGATGTCTTTCTTTACTTGGACAGAAGGAGAACGTATCTTGTTAGGGTGGAGGCGGGTAAAAGCTTTCATACCCACAAAGGTTACATCCAGCTAGGCGACTTGGTTGGAAAGGAATATGGAACTCGGATAATCAGCAGCATGGGTATAGAATTTGTCGCCCTGAAGCCTACCCTCCGAGACCAAATCTTCAAAGTAAAGAGAAAAACCCAGATATCGTATCCTAAGGACATAGCCCTCATCATCATGTTCAGCGGAATAGGACCTGGAAGCCGTGTAGTCGAGGCGGGAACCGGAACTGGCGCCCTCACAAGCGCATTAGCCCATTACGTTAAACCCAGTGGTCGCATCTACACTTATGAAGTTCGGCCAGAATTCAGGGAGATGGCAATAAAAAATTTGGAGAGAGCTAATGTTTCGGAGTATGTGGAATCAAAAAATAAAGATGTAATTGAGGGCATCGACGAGGAGGCGGTGGATGCGGTTATTTTGGATATGGCAACGCCGTGGCTGGTCGTTTCACATGCTTATTCTGCGTTGAAGGGAAGCGGAGTTCTGGTTTCTTTCAGTCCCACCATGGATCAGATTGTGAAGACTGTGGAAGCTTTAAAGGAGAATGGGTTTGTGGATATCGAAACTGTTGAGACTCTTATGCGTTTTATGCAGGTTGAGAGGGGGAAGACCCGTCCCCAAACCTTGATGACTGGGCACACCGGATACATCACCTTTGCTCGCAAAGCCTTGATGCAACAGGATAGCTAGGAAAGTTCTATCTCGTTGACTTCCGCTAAGGTTTCTAGGTTGTTCATTTTTATCTTCATGGCAGATATCGTGTAGAGCACATCGTCTATGTAGAGGGACCTCTCCACTGCATAATGGGAATAGAACCAGTAGCCACTTTTCAGTAGATCATCACTGTCTTCCAAGTGGGTGATATTGCCTCTGAGCTCCAGTCCATCTGTGGATATGTCGAAGACGTAGGCGCCCTGCCACACATATTCTCCATATGCCGATGAAGACACCTCACCAGCGTATTGGCTTTCATCTATCTCCGCCACCAAGACAGGTATCACCAGAAGGTTCTTCGTTTTATCGAATAGCAGAGCCTTGTGATCCGTTAGAACTGGGGAGTCCGTTCCTCTGTCTCCTATCTCATACTTGGCTACTTCCACGGGATTCGAGACATCGCTTACGTCGAAGAGAGATATTTTCACTCCCTGGTACCATGCGAAGTCTCCTTCTTCAGAGGCTTCGGTTTCTTTGCCTATTCCGATAAGGTGGTTTTCATCGTAGGGGTGAAGATAGTCCGAGTAACCTGTTACTTTGAGCTGTCCAAGAACCTTGGGCTCGGTAGGCTCCGTTAGATCTATCACGAAGAGGGGATCAATCTTTCTGTAGGTCACTATGTAGCCTCTGTCGCCCATGAATCTCGCCGAGTAAATCTCTTCTCCGGGAGCAAGGTCTTCCAGCTCTCCGACAATGTTGAGGTCCATGTCGAGAACGTAAACGTTGTTCGTGGAAGTTGCTTGTGCAAATGTTCTAGATACCTGACCTGAAGTTGTTGCAATCCTGAAATGGCCATTGTGCTCGCTCATGGAAAACTGGTTAAGCACATGCCCGGGAACGTCACCTGTTGCTTCAAACGTTATTGATTCGTTTTCTATGCCGATTCTGTGGATGGATGTTCTCTCAATTTCATCTGCTTCCATTGGATATTCGGGAAAGGTCAAGTAGATGTTGTTCATTGAGACGTAGATGGCGCGGCTGCCTCCCAGCAAAACCGTTTCATGGTTTGGTTCTTGTGTGTCATTCTGGATGTTCAGGGCAACGATGGTTGTGAAGGTGTAGTAGTAGTCTGAAACGTTGTAGTAGTAGATGTCAATGGCGGGTATTTCTTCAGTTTCATTGCCTGAATAGAGTTTTGGGAGGACAACATCATTCTCGGTCATGTAGGTATACTGGTTTGCAATGGCGTAGACGTAGTCTCCGATCATTCTAGAGTTGAAATAGTATCCGTCAATGGCAAAGTCTCTCTTCAAAATTGGGTCTTCTCTGTCTGAGACATCATAAACTTTAATGGAGGTTTTTGGCGTCTCATAATTGGTTCTAGCTGGCTCGTAACCGGGGGCAACCTCTTCGTAAACTGTATAGAACGCGTATTCATCCTCGAAGACGGCTAATTTGTCCTCGTTGATGAATATTCCCGTTATGGTGCCGTTGAAGCTGATTCTTGAGAGAACTTCGGCTTCTTCAGCAGGGTATGCCTTCAAGATGATTACGGTGTTGTTTGAAATCATATAGATATATTCGCCGTCGGTTTTTATGATGTCGGCTTCGTCCACTCCCTCAACTTGTATGTTTGTTGTCGAGTACTCGGAATTAGCAGATGCTGCAGAGGGTTCAGCAGGTGGCTGGGGTTCAATTGGTCCTCCAGGAACAGCGTCTGACATTTGTCCACCCTCTAATGTTGCCATTCCGCGTCCATCAAGCATGTAATAGCCGCTTTGAGGTGATTCTTCTACATAATTTTTCAGCTCTTCGTAGGAAGAAAATTTGTTCAATACAATCGGGCCTGGAGCCTCAGGGTTTATTGGTCCTTGATCCTGAGGAGCATTGAGATATAGATATAGTGGCACTGAGGAGATTATTAGAAGTGTTGCTAGGAAAGTAACAATAAATGTTGTTTTTTTCATCATTTCACCAACTTTATTTCTTTAATCATTATCTCATTTGGACACTTAATGCTACGTTTTAGAACATGGTGTACAAAAAATAGAACACTAAGACCTCCGTTTTTTGAGATAGATGAAAGCCCCTAGTGCAATTAGGAAACTGGGTATGGTCATCAGTCCGATTGGAGACAGATTTGAAAGGCTCTCTATTATCAAGTCTGTTTCAACTGCTTCGGGTTCTGGGGTTGGCTCGGCTACAGGTGGTTCTTCAGTTTCGGGTTCGAGTGGTTCAGAAGGAACGCTGTCTAAAGTTCCCCCCTCTGTATAGGCTCGTCCTTGATTGTCTAGTTGCTCAGTTTCAGTGGGAGTTTCGGTTGGTGCGGACGGCTGTTCTTGTTCGGTTGGTGAAGGCTGGATTAATGTGCCCTCCTCAGTCAGGGAAGTGTAGTCGCTGGGTCCGAGCAGTGCTAGGGGAACGGCCATTGTTACTGTGCCAAGCAAGATGGCGATTACAACGTAGGGGAGAATCTTGTTCATGTTCTATCTATCCTCACATAAGATGTGGCATGCTTTTAAGTCCACAGTTTAGAACACCCCATTTCAGAATGGTTTTTCTCTCCAGAGCCTAACTGTTTCAAGCCACAAAATGATGTTGGCTATGACGCCGAAAAGTAGGGCTGCAATATTGTGAACTGAACCTGTAGGCGGGTACAAGACTACGTATATGACAAGCATTGTGGAGAGCCAAAGAGAGTAGAAGAGATAACGAGGAACAAGGAACCGTCCCATCCTAGTGAAGAACCTCAGGAGACCAACCTTAACTTCTTGAGACAGAAAATATTCCCCTCTCATGGTCTTCTCCACCAAACCAAGAGACAACAGCTTATCCAAGTGGTGAGCAGCTACGCTTGGACTTGAGAGACCCAGAGACCGCTGAACCTCCCGGACCCCCACGCTGGAACTCGATGCCCTCAGCAGATACCAATATATCTGAAGAGTTTTGCCCTTCAACTGGGACTCAATTACCGCCAAATCAGAGGAAGAAATATCGGACATCAAACTCGCCAAAACCAGATATAACCATCCACATATAATATAATTCTCCCAAAAATCTCTTCAACCCTCCAGTTGACGAAAAACGCTTAAACTAACTGAAAGAAGCCTACTTCTCAAAAACTTATTAGTGGGTTAACATTCTTCTCATCAGAAGGTCGTAATCTGGTCACTGGGGTCCGTGGTCTAGTCTGAATTAATACACCGCTGGTGATATCTCCTGCATTTTCTCTTTTTTGTTCCCTCATTATTTTGTATAAAAACCATCCCATTATGCGATTTAGGGAAATAGCAGGTTAACCTTACTAAAAAATCCTGTGTATTCACACATTAGATTTTGTAGGATAGTGTCATTTCTTGTACTTATTTAGAATTTTTAAAAACGCTACCGCTTGGTCGCAGTTAGGTTGCTCAGACTTTAAATGTAATTGGCTCTCTCTCCCTCGAACCGCCAAAGTTCTTCTCTTTCCAGATTTAATCCTGAGTTCCTTCGCAACTGTCTCAACAGAAGTCAGTTTCTTCAAGGCCGTTAGCCAAGCTGCCGCTGTAACGTCAGTGTGAAATACCCAATTTCTATTTACCTCGATTGCTTTATTTGGACAGACTTTTTGGCATGCAGAACAGAAGATACAGAACTCACTAACGACCTCAGGTTTGCCATTTTGAATTTGGATTGCGTGAGTGGGACATATTTCAACACAAGCCTTGCACCCGTCAGGGCAGAGATCCGAATTCAACTTAACGGTGCCCATAAAGGGTTTTTTAACCTGTATTGCGTCATGGTCACAGGCTAACTGACAGCGTTTACAGTAAAAGCAAAGCGATTCTGTGATTTGCACGTCAATTATTCGGTCTTGTCCCTTCTCTAATTTCCTTTTTATTTTGATTGCTTCTGTTGGACACTCTTCTTGGCATTTAGCATCGCATTCTGGATCACATTTTTCCTTTGTAAAGGTGATTTCTTTCAACAAGACTGGAAATACCTCATTTTTAACAAAGGTGGAAGTTTCTTTCCCATCAATTTCCATATCTAGGGCGTTTAAGGGACACAACACTGCACATTCGCCACAAAGGGTACAGGAATCAATGTCAAAATCGATTGTTGCCTTCTTTTTTAAATGCCCATCAACAACTAAGGGTGGCTGCTCCCTTATCGCCTCTTCGGGACAGATTTCACTGCATAAACCACAACCATTGCAGAGGTCCTTGTTAAGGCACAAAAGATACTTTCTTGTTAGAAACTCCCTCTCTATCCTGATTTCTTTTGAATTTTCGTATTTAACTGGGTCCCCACGCAAATCATTCACCAATCATTATCTCACATATCTTTTGGTGCCATATCCCCCAACTAGGTTGCTATCTGCATCCTTTTAGGAGTTAAACAATCAACCGTTCTTTCGATTTCTTCCTTGGAGGCACCATCAACAATTCTTTGCATCTCCTTTATCTTTGAGGCAAACTTCTCCCCTTCTGCTGCACTTATCCACGCCAATTGAAGGCGATTTTTGTCCAAACCCAACCGTTCCATTTTTTTCCACAATTTTTCAACCCGCTTCTTGGTTTGGTAATTGGCATCAATGTAGTGGCAATCATTGAGGTGACAGCCTGCAACTAGCACTGCTGCAGCTCCTCTGGCGAGAGCTCTTTCAACAAACTTCGGTGATACCCTTCCTGAGCACATGGTTCGAATGATTCGGACGCTCGGAGGATACTGCATCCTACTCACTCCCGCAAAATCCGCTCCTGCATAGGAGCACCAGTTGCAACAGAAAGCTATTATCTTCTTGTCAGCATCCTCCTCTGTTGCTGCATCTATCTGGGCATATATCTGCTCGTCAGTGAAGTGTCGCATCTGTATTGCGTTAAAGGAACATTCTGCACCACAAGTACCGCATCCTGCACAAGCCGCTTCAACTACTTTGGCAAGTTTCTTCTCCTTATCGACAGTGATGGCGTTATATGGACAGACTATGGCGCACAAGCCGCATCCCATGCATTTTTCCGGTAGCATTTTAGGTGTTAGTGCTTCAACAGTAACTTTTCCCTTTGCCATGAGAATGCCTGCACGGGCTGCTGCGGCGCTCGCTTGTGTCACGCTGTCTTTAATGTCTTTGGGGCTTTCGGCACAACCAGCAAGGAAGACCCCTCCTGTTGGGGTATCTACAGGCTTCAATTTTGGGTGAGCTTCCATGAAGAAACCATCTGAAGTCTTTGACAATCTTAAGAGCTGCTGAACTTTTCCGCTGTCATCTCTAGGTCTAAGACCGACGGACAGAACTACCATGCCCACATTTATGGTGTATATTTTTTTCTCGAGAGTGTTTTCTCCAACCAACCACAAGTTTTTGGATTTCTTATCTTCAATTATTTCAGCTGGCAATCCACGTATGAAGATGACGCCTGCTTCTTTTGCTCTTCTAAATAGGTCTTCGAAGCCTTTTCCGGATGCCCGTATGTCTATGTAAAAAACATAGATTTTGACGTCTGGCCAATGCTCTTTGATGAGTAATGCATCCTTTATAGTGTTCATGCAGCATACGTTGCTACAGTATGGGTTGCCTCTGTTCTCGTAGCGAGAACCTATACATTGGATGAATGCAACTTTTTTTGGTGTATGCAGGTCACTGGGTCGGACTAGACGGCCTCCAGTAGGTCCCCCCGCGTTTATAAGTCGCTCAAACTCCAGCGAGGTTATTGTATTAGGAAACTTTAGGTAACCATATTCCGTCAAGACAGTAGGATCATATACGTCTAATCCAGTGGCTACAATGATTGTACCAACTTTCAGCTCAAGTTCTTCCGCCTTGTCATTGAAATTTATGGCATCAGGGCCACAAACTTCTTTACACTTTGCACAGGTATTCTCGCCGAGGCCAATACAACATTTTTCGTCAATTAGATAACGTGCAGGAACGCTTTGAGGGAAAGGGATGTGGATTGCTTTTCGCCATGTAAGTCCTACCTCAAATTCGTTGGGAACTTCAACTGGGCACACGTCAACGCAATCGCCACAGGCTGTGCACTCCTTTGTAACGTATGTTGGCTTTTTCAGAACCTTAACTTTGAAGTTTCCGATATATCCGCCAACCTCGGTAACCTCACTGTTTGTCAATAATTTGATGTTTGGATGTTTCCCTACATCCGACATTTTTGGCGCTAGGATACATATGGAACAATCCATAGTTGGGAAAGTCTTATCGATTTGAGCCATTTTCCCGCCGATGCTGGGTTTCTTCTCCACGAGGTAGACTTTGTAGCCAGTATCCGCCAAATCTAAAGCTGCCTGAATACCCGCAACTCCTCCTCCTATTACCAATGCCTTTCTCGTCACCGGAACCACTGCCTCTTCCTGTGGTTCTATCAGTGCTGACCTCGCGATTGCCATGTGGACTAGATCCTTGGCTTTCGCTGTAGCCTTTTCTGGTTCATATAGGTGTACCCAACTGCAGTGTTCTCTGATGTTAGCCATCTCGAAGAGGTACTTGTTCAGCCCCGCCTCTTCGCAGGTCCTTCTGAATGTTGGTTCGTGAAGTCGGGGAGTGCAAGATGCTACTACAATTCTGTTGAGGTTATGTTCCTTAATGTCTTTCTTGATTGTTTCCTGTCCTGGATCCGAACAGGTGTATAGGTTATGCTTAGAAAGCACTACATGAGGAAGAGTGGAGGCATATTCTGCTACGTCCGCACAGTCCACTGACCCGGCTATGTTTTTTCCGCAGTGACAAACATAAACTCCAATGCGAACTTCGTCGTTGGACTTAGGCTCAATTTTAGAAGCTTTCATTTTCTCCCCCAAAAAGTTTTTTCAGCAATGTTATGAGGGCCCAGCGTGGCACCTCTCAGATAACAGTCTATGGAGAATGCTGCTTGTTTTCCAGCTAGTATGGCTTCCATAAGGGTTCCTGATCCTGATACCGCGTCTCCTCCAGCGAAAATGCTAGGCGAACTTGTCTCTAAGGTAAATGGGTCTATTGATATTGTTCTTCGTTTTGTGATTTCAACCGTTTCTGGAAGAAAGAATGTATCAGGAAATTGGCCTATTGCCATGATTACGTTGTCAGTTTTTGTTGCGAATTCGGAACCTTGAATTGGAACTGGGCATCTACGACCAGTTGCGTCAGGCTCGCCTAGCTCCATTTGCACGCATTCAATTGCGGTTACCTTGCCATTTTCGCCTAAAATTCTTTTAGGAGCAACCAAGAATTCGATTTTCACTCCTTCTTCTTCAGCCTCTTTAATTTCCCAAGGGCTCGCGGGCATCTCCTCTTTGGACCTTCTGTATAAAATAGTGGCTTCTTTGGCTCCAACTCTCAGGGCTGTTCTAGCTGAATCAACAGCAACGTTGCCTCCACCAATTATTGAGACCTTATTTAGCAACTCTACTTTTTTCACATTCGCTTTTTCCAGAAAATCAAGGGCATGGAAGACACCGTTTAGTTCTTCGCCTTCAATCCTGAAATTTTGCTCTTCATGGGCGCCTGTAGCTACGAATATCGCATCGTAGCCTTCTTCTAAAAGCTTTTTTACCTTTAATTTTCCACCAATAGCCATGTTGGTCTTAATTTCAACTCCTAAATCTTTTATACACATAATATCGAAATCAACTATTTTCTTGGGTAGTCGATATTCTGGAATACACGTTCTTAGCATTCCGCCAGGTGAGGAAGATGACTCAAAAATCGTCACAGAATATTCTTTTTTGGCTAAATAGTGGGCTGCTGAGAGTCCGGCAGGACCTGAGCCGATGATAGCGACTTTATCTTGATATGCTGGAGTGACTGGTTTTTCTTTCCTTTTTTCAGCTTCGTAGGTGAAAATGGCATGTTGAATAGCCTCTTTCACTAATTGTTTGTTATTTATTACGCGTTCTGGATGAAAACCGACATAGCAGCATGAAACTAGGAGTGGAAGGTTTTCCCTAATTATTTCCAAAGCTTTATAGAATCCTTCCATGTAGCCGCATTCCACAGCAAATCTTCTAAGGGCTTGAAAAATTTCTGGAAGGTTTAGACTTTGCGGGCACCGTCTATAACACCGGTAACACCAAGCACACAGCCACAATTCGGCTGATTTTAGGATTTCTTCATCACCTGAAGGTAAACTTTGAAGTAATGTCCTCGGATTATAATGTTCTGGAAGTAATTTTGCAACTGGACAAATTGCAGTACAAATCCCGCATCCGAAGCAGTTTTTCACCTTTTTAAAGTCGAGAATGCTGTCCAGGGCTGTCTCTAGATTTAGAGTTTTTTCACTTCTTTGCGAGTTATTTGCTATTATTTTCAATTTCTGCATGCTATTCGGGACCAACATGTCTTTCCATCCTTTCTTCTAGAATCTCTTGCGACTCATCCAGCAGAATAACTGGCTGTGGGTGTTTGTGTGAGCGCTTTTTTCTCGGCAAGTTTGATGGCTTTGTCTAACCATTTCAGGGTTTTTTCGATTTTTGCTCTCGATTTGGGGACTAAAGAGGCAAGATTCTTTTTAACAAACATACCATAGATGAGAATCTCTATTGGATTGGGTTCAGAAAAGGCCTCAAGGAGAAGGGTCAATGATTTTTCCATTTTGTCTATTTCGCTTTGTTGAATGGCGTCGGTTTTTTCCGCCTCTTCATTTTCAGTGGTTGGTAAATCGTGGGCAGTTTCTGTTAGTCTCAAGTTTTCTTTAATCAGCTTGTTTACTGTGATTTTTCGAAGGTTTTTGTCAAACTCTTTTTGTGTAACTAAATCTAAGGCTCCTTCTGGGCACCATTCAACACATTGGGGGTCGCCGTCACAGAGGTCGCATATCATTACTGTTTCCTTTTCTGGGTTCAGTGTAATGGCGCCATATGGACAAGCTTCTATGCACCAGCCGCAGCAGTCGCACTTTTCTTCATCTACCATTATAACGCCAGTCTTCTCGGATTGGGTGAGGCAGTCTTGAGGACAAGCAATTACACATGGGGTGTTTTCGCATAGCCTACAAACTACCGCCATGTTAACGAGTCGATACAGCCGAAGTATCTTTATTCTAGAGCAACGAGGGTTATACACGTTTTCTCTTTTTAATGCGCATATAAGCTCACAGACTCCGCAACCAGTACATTTCTCAAGATCGGCTGCAACAAATTTCCTTTCATTGTCTGTAGATTGCTTTAAGACCTGCATTTCTTAGTCTCCTTTCAATAAAGCTGTAAATTCAGGGAACGGCTCACCGACGTCTTCTTTGTGCATTTGTTCGTTTCCACGATTCTTGTGTTTTGCCACATTTTTTCTGTGCACGCCCATGTTGTTGGGATCATCTTCTAATTTTGATCCGCAATAAGGACAAAAATTGAAGCGATTCGGAAAAGTATGGTGGCTGCATCCAAACGGGCATTTCATCATCATGAATCACTTCGTTTTAGGAATTCTGGACGTGCATACATTTGATATCATAAAATGATTAGCGTGTAGTAAGGGGTAAGATTTTAGGTTGAATTTGGAGGATAATTTAGGAAATAGTCACACAAAAAGTTACCAATTAACGCTGTTATAACAATGTTTTCTGGGATGAATCTTCAAGTCACACAAATTGTGACTTATTTCCAAAATAATAGTACGAAACATCATTTCTATCCGTGATAAAATTAACTATTTTTTTACTCAAGCAAACCTAGAGACAGCGATGAATGAAAACACCGTTTACACATCCTCTTTCCTTAATAAGTTGTTTCGTAAAAGGAAAACCTCATATTAAGGGTCGGAACCCTTCCATGGGGGTCCGTGGTCTAGTCTGGATTAGGACGCTGGCCTGCGGAGCCGGAGTTCCGGGGTTCAAATCCCCGCGGACCCGCTACCGTTATCCATCTTTGTTCTACAAAACCTTATTTCCTCTGGATTATGCTGCGATTCTGCTATAAGCTACTCTTGGATGTGCACTTAAAATTGTAGTGCCTGAATCTTGCATGCCTCTTTCATTATGGGACCCATGACATTAAGGACTTTTAAGCCTCTTTCGGTCACAACGTAGAATGTTTCGCCCTTACCCAATCTTTGGCTCTCAACGAGTTCACGATTCTCCAGCAGTCTCATGTGCCTTTCCAGACGGGTTTTGCTTAGTTCAACCTTTGTTGTCAGCTGGGTCAACTTCATGGGACCGTTAGAAGCCAAGGTCCAAAGGATATCATTACATATCTCTAGCTTGGACCTCTGCATCCCTTCGTTACTTACTTTTTGGATTATGGTGTTTACCTCCCCGCTTTTTTTACGTTTGGCATCTCTCCCCCGTTTCCCCCTTCGTTAAACTCCCTGTTATATGAGTTATGAATTGCAAATTCAAATTAGAAATATGTGAATCTGGTTTCTGGTGGTCTATGATGATCTTCGTTCTTTATTTTGCAGTGACAAGCTCGGTGCCGCAGTAAGGGCAGAACTTGTAGTGATCTGGGAATGTTTGGTGGCTGCAGCCCAAGGGGCATTCCTTCATCGGGTCTCGTCCTCTTTTCCATCAGTTCCATGAGGTGTGATATAAGTTCATGGGTAGGCTAGGAAGGTGACCATTCTGGATCAGAAATGAAACGCCTTTATTCAAATCCACAGAAAATGTCCCAGATTTTTCACCATTCAATGTCCTCTTCTGCAATGTTGCTCCAGCAGTCTCTGCATATGGGGAGGCGCCTGTCTCTGTAGTAGATGTAGACTTCAATGTCCGTGTTTTTGCATTCACCGTTCCAGGGATTTTTGCAGTTTTCAACCAGTTTACTTCTTAGGCTTTTCATTGAGGGTCTGAATCATTCGGTTGTTGGATGAACATTTAAACTCCTCGACTCAACGACATGTTACTGAGGGGAGAGCAGAGCGAAAGTAAAGGGCACTAAATAATTTCACGTAAGGCTCAAAAAGGGTTGTGCGAATAGTTTTCATGGGGGACACGGATGATGATTGACTCCTACGATTTTGGTCAAATAATAATCGACGGAAAACGCTACAGCAGGGACCTCACAGTCTTTCCTGACAGGGTCAAGGGTGATTGGTGGAGGAAAATGGGGCATTATCTTCAGATGGAGGATTTGAAGGAGGTTCTGGAGGCGAAACCGGAGGTGCTGGTTGTGGGCACCGGCTACTATGGAGCGATGATGGTTCCAGCTGAAACCAGAAAATATGTTGAATCTGAGGGAATAGAACTCATTGTTCAGAAGACAGCTGAAGCCTGCAAAACCTTCAACCGACTAGTTACATCTAGAAAGGTTGTAGCGGCTCTCCACCTGACCTGCTAACTCGACCTACTCTGGCTAATGAAGTAAAGTTTTATCCAGAGACAATGCAGAACTGTTATGCTGTTTAGCAAATATGTTTGTCGAGAATTGAGGTGTGACTATGGAGTACCCAAGTGAGTGGGAAATGGTATTCACAGCTAAGAATGGCAAGAGGGTAAAGTTTCGTCCAGAACAGTGTGGTGATACGGAAATGTTGTGGAAAATGTTCTCGGCATTATCAAAAGAAAGTGCATCGAATTTACTTCCTCCCTTCACTAGAGAAAGAGTGGAAGGCTGGACAAGAAACATAAACTATAATGAAGTGTTGGCAATTGTTGCTGTTATAGAAGAAAAAAGTGAGCGACGAATTGTTGGAGACGGATCACTGAAGTTCAACTCGCAGGAAGCTCTCAAACATAAGGCAGAAATTGGAATTACTGTGCATGACAACTATCAAAACATGGGTATAGGCACAGCATTGTTAAATCACTTGATTAATATTGCCAGAATGAAAAAGCTGAGTAAAGTTTGGCTCCAAGTAAGCACTGACAATGATCGAGCCATCAACGTGTACAAGAAAGCGGGTTTCGAAATAGAAGGAAAACTCTGCAAAGAAAGCTATGTCAACGGCAAATATAGAAACGAGTATAGAATGGCGCTTTTCCTATAAACACAAAATGCCCCCAGAACCTCACATGCTCCTATTAAGCAGTCTTTTCCTGAGCCCAGCATAACCTGCAAAAGCGTCGGTTCGGAGTTAAAGTTTAACCACAAACCCTAAACCCAACCGTGACCTCAGGTAATACGGAAAATAAATATGCGGTTTATTGCAAACGCGCGGGTTCAACATGTATCGTTAAATGTATGTTTGGCTGCTCTTTCATTAATTCGTCTTCTAAGTGATCAGTTAGATCATGAGCCTCTTTAACACTCAAATAACCGTCAACAGAAAGATGCAACTCCGCAAAAATTTGGTTCCCATGTCTACGTGTTCTCAAATTATGAAAATCAATAAAATGAAAAGTATGCCTATCAAGAACTTCCATTATTTTCTTCTCTTCTTCTTTACACGATTGATCCATGAGTCGGTTTGAAGACTTAAAGAACAGCCCAGCACCAATTCGGACAACTAAAACTGCTACCACAAAAGCTAAGACAGAGTCAACAAAACCCCACCCTGTTACTTGAGCAACAAAAAGACCTATCCAAACACCGACGGTCGAGATTACGTCGGAGAACAAGTGTTTTGCGTCACCTTCAAGCGCCGTTGATCCGCAGTCTTTAGAGGTTTTGATTAGTAACCAAGAAAGCCCCGCGTTTATTGCTGTAGCAAACATTGAAACGCCGATGGCTAGGTCAAGTTTGAATAGTTTTGTAGGTTCAAAGAGGCGTCCCACTGCTGTAGACATTATGAGTAGAGCAGCTACAAGTATGAATGTTCCTTCTAGCATGCTTGATATGTCTTCGATTTTTTGATGTCCGTATTTGTGGCTGCTGTCAGGAGCTTTTTCTGAAAAACAAACTGAAAACAACATTAATCCTGATGCTGCTATGTTCACAATAGATTCTAGGGCATCAGATAGTAAAGCCACTGAGTTGGAAAGAAAATACGCTAATAGTTTAATGAAAAAAATAGCGATACCACAAACTATTGCGATGATTGCAGCATTTTTCTTTTCCATACTTGCTAACCGTTCATCTCTTGCTTTTAGGTGTTCCCTTTTTTAGTATACAATGAAGTGAACTGGTTCCAATTTGCCATGCAGATAAAAATCTAATGTTTTTGTTTTCTGTTTAAAAAGAAAAGAGAGGTTAAAGTTTAACCCCCAAACCCAAAACGTTCACTTCTTTCGCGAAAAGAAACGTTTTTCAACAACTTTGCAACCACTTTTTAAATCTGGAATTCAATCCGCGCGTTGCTTGGTTGGCTTGGTGAAGAAAACTATGCCTCCGAATTGGCGGATTCGCTTGCCTGCTGGAGTTTCCGCATCGATTATTCTTGTTTTCACTTTCCTATTCTTTGAGATCTGCAATAACCTGTGAATCCGGTTCTTGTCCTTACTGTCAGCAAGATACTTGTCTGTGAGCATCAGATATTCCGTTCTAAATTCAATGTGTCTCCCTCTGTCATAGACAATGTCTTCAATTTCTTTTAGTGAATATAAGACAACCGCGTCACTGCCGATGCTGTAAAGATGTTTCTCCAAGGTATCAACGATGCGATCAGCTTCTCCTGAGGTTGTCTCCGTGATTAGTTTAGAGAATTCCTCGTTTTTCACCAGTTCAGCCACCTTGTGCGGTTGGTCTGCGGAGCCGACTAGCTTAGTAAAATTTGCCCTATTCGACGTCTTTGATCGAATTAGATACATGTGATGTTTTCGCACGTGATCCAGAAAGTCTTCGGCATAAGTTGTCTTCATCGGAGCTGTGACCACGATACTTCTCACCCATTCATTGAGCATTGGTCTCAATGCATCAACCACTGATTCGTGAAAATTATATAATACACGCTCATCTGTCCGCTTTCCGTCAAGTTCTAATCTACAGTATTTTTTTATGACTTGACTAAATACCTGCCACATAACCGAGTGGTCATCTTCAAAACCTACAAGAAGCGCTACGGGGTATCCGCGTTTATAGCCTCGTTTCCGCTTCACATTTGTCACCTGATCTCTTGCTCGTTCATATTCTATTGTAAAACAGTCTTTTATGAGGATAGGTTCACACAGGTTTATGCATGCGGACAGTAGACTGTGAAAAAGATTTTATCTAGGTGTAGAATGGATATGAAAAATGACGCGCCCGCATCTATGTAACTATTTCTGCTTCTGCGTTCATGGGGTCTGTTTTCGTAATCGTTACCTTTATGTGGTCTCCAGGCTTTGTGCCGTCAATTAAAATTAAGAAACCTTTGATTCTGGCTATGCCTGCCCCGTTGGGGGTTGTTTCTGTTATATCCACTTCGTATTCATTTCCTATCTCAACGGGGCATTTCTGAACGTATCTGCCACGTCTATTCTTGGCATTTCTCTGGCTTCTTTTCATGGGCTTATCAACCATCTTCCTCTTTCTGCATATGTTATTATTAGCGCCCATTACGGTTTAAGTGTTCTGAATTTTGCGCTATTTCTTCTCTGGGGGCTCTTCCCAAGTTAATTATGAGGTCTCGTGTGTTCTTCATGTCTTGGAGATAAACGAATTCATCTACTCCGTGATAGCGGGTGTCGGCTCTAATGGTTCCATAGCACACCACCGGTATTCCATTCTTGGCGAAAAAACTTCCATCGTTTCCCCCAAGTTCCGCGGCAAAGGGTAAACTCTTGCCAGTTGTTTTCTTTATGTTTTCAGAGACTATTTGCACAAAAACTGAATCCTCAGATGTATGGTAGCCCTGCTGTTTGTTTGTGATTTCCAATGACGCTTCAACCTCGGTTTTCTCAATTGCCTTCTGGAAGAAATCTTTCAATTCTCTCTCAGCATGTTCTATGGACTCCTCCGGTAGTAGTCTCCGGTCAAAACGAACTTCGCACGTGCCGGGTATCACATTTTCCTTTTCTCCTGCTCTTATCATCGTTACTGAATACCTTCCCCAAACAAATTCTCTCAGAGCCCATGGAGGCGCATGCAATGTTGACTCTTTCTCCTCAACCATCTTCCTGTAATGTTCAAATTCGGCGAGCAATTTCATGGCTTCATCGATGGCATTCTTAGCCTTGAAAGGGTATCCAGCATGTCCCTGTATTCCTTTAACCATTATTTTTCCCCAGATGATTCCGCTGGCTCCTAAGAAGAGGTTCTCTGGACCAGCATCAACCACCAAAGCTGCGTCTCCCCTCAGTCCCCAGTCGCTTAACACGTAATCGACACCGTATCTTCCCCCTATCTCTTCATCCACCCCAGCGACAAGTTTGAGGTTAATATCCAGCTCCTCTTTCCTTAACTGCCGCAGGGCTCCCATGACAGCCGCAATGCCTGATTTGTTGTCTGCAGTGCCTCTTCCATAGGCTTTCCCGTTCTCAACAGTCAGTTTGAAGGGAGGAACTGTCCATCCGGTTCCCGGAGGAACAACATCGAAGTGGGACTCAAGAAGCAAAGTTGTATCTGAGCCCGAATCAAGGGTCACAATAACGTTTGGACGCGAGAGCCCATCCTTAGCACCCTTCTCCCCGTCCACTACCTCCCATTCAAGAGAGTTATTTTTCGCTTCCTCAACAATTACCGAAGCGCATTCGCCGTATCCATTCTTCGACACTGATTCAGTGTTTATCCCCACCAACTTTGAGAGAAGACTAACCTCGTAATCTAGTGAAGCCAATGCATTCATCTCTTGCTTCTATTTATTCTGCCGAGACTTAGCTTTTTTGACCCTTACATTGGCTGAAATGAACTGAACGTAAAAATAATCAATGGAGCTGTTTAAGACAAGTGGAGAAGGAAGCGTTTATCGTATCCTCACTCTTCTTCCCGAACCGGGAACCATTTCCTCTTTCATTCTTTCAGCCGCAAAAAAGGTCAACTCTTCAAATTCTTCGTTATTGAGAACCAATCGTGCCTTGGCGAGAATCTCTAAACATATATCCTTGAAAACCAAATCTGCACACCCAAGTTTGGCGTCGTCGATTAACTCCTTGCAAGCCAAGAGAACCACTTCACTCAACATTCCTCACCTGCTTCCTCAAATATCAAACCTTAAACCATTAAACTTTCTGAACCCCAAATCAGTAGCAAACATAAATCCACCATCAATCTTTACAACACAAAAAGCTGAAGCTCAAGGCATAAACCATTTTGTAAAGAAAGTACCCGCTGTTTCTCTGTTTTTGAAGCCTTCAGAAAGGTTAATTAAGTTGTGGAGAAACAGGAGTATTTGCAAGATCGCCACAGATACCATCTTGGCGAAATGAATGCCATAGCCGTGACCTTAGGCGGCTTCAACCCCGACGTTTAAGGCGTCTAACGCCCCTGGATGATGGGTTTGACCTCCGGTTGCGGCGACAAAGATGAGGACCTGATTTTGATCAGATCCGAAATGGGTTTGGCGCTTAACCCCCAATTCCAGTCGGTTTTGTGGCTAAAATACTCCGACTTTAAATCCGGTTGATCCTGCCGGACCCTACTGCTATCGGGGTGGGA
>CAZUQX010000016.1:0-41048 GCA_964623205.1 uncultured Candidatus Bathyarchaeia archaeon
GCCTATAGGTCTGTGGAGCCTAGCGCCCGGGTTCAAATCCCGGTCCCGGCCCTCTCACTTACAAGTCAAGGAACAATGCTGAACGGAAATTTTTGGGATCTTAGATTGGTATTCCTTGTTTCAGGAGTGAGTGGACAACAGAAAGGTTTAGTTTGATGTGTTTCATATTTCATGCCGGGCCGATAGTTCAGTCTGGAATGAATGCCTGACTTGCACTCAGGAGGCCGCGGGTTCAAATCCCGCTCGGTCCACCACTTTTAGGTTAATCAAAAACAAATCAATGATTGGTTTCTGTTGTTGCCCAAAATCGCCATCGATCAGGCAATCTGACGTAAATTATGTACGCTGGAATGATGTTGAGTAACGCTTGGGTAAAATTGAACACTGCTAATGGAAGCAGGATTCCAACTACACTTGACTCAGATGGGTAGTATACAGGCCAGAAGATTGGAAGCAGGTAGTAATTTGCAGCTGTCATCACGAGAACTCTGGATGCCACTGCTGCAATTGATTTGGGTACGAAGCCTTTGTGGATTGCAGCAAACGCCAAAATGGTTGCTAATTCAGCAATGAGTTTCATTGTGCCACCACCAACGTTTCCCCGAAGAAAAATGATTGAACAACCGATAACTGACGTGTACAGTGCACCTATGGTGCCATTAAGGAGTAAACTAATCAGCATGGGTATTCCTGTTAGATCCCACGAAACCACGCCTGGCAGAGGCGGGAAGGGGATGTCGAAGGGTGGTCCTTTTATTGCCTCGGATGCTGCGGCTAGAGCTCCTAGTGTGCTGGCTAGAGCAAGTTTTTTGGTGTCTAGTCTTTGCAACTGTGCTTCACCTGTAGAGAAGAACTGGGTGTACGCTAAATAATATTTATGTTTTTTGCAAAATAAAATGTCTTTTTTGTCAACTCATGTTAGCGTGTTCAGAGCATTTTTTTGGCGGTCCGAACACATTCTTTAATCAGGTCCACATTTTTAAGGTATATCACTCGCGACCGTCCAACCTCGTAAACCCCTACCACCCCGCTCTTTTCCAATACTTTGACGTGTCGATAAACCGTAGCATAGTCCTTTTTCAGCTCTTGAGCTAGAGCCTTTATGTGCAGGGGTCTCTCGGTTTCGCTCACAAGCTCAACGATTCTTAACCTTGTAGGACTACCCAACGCACTTAATACCGCAGAAACCTGATGTAACTCCGCTTCATCGAGCACTGTTCAAACCAATTTATTATATATACATCGAATTTATGACATTTTCGCTAAACATCGTGAGCATGAAATATCACAAGAACTCTAGAACTATTCTCAAGCCTAGCAAAAAACAATGAATATGCAGTAACGTTATTTTTGGAATGGGCGTCTTTTATGAGTCAACTAGGGATTCTCGTAGATAATCTTCCAGAGTCTCGCCAGGGATTACCTTAATTTTGTAATCCCTCGGGTCTATCGAATGCTTGTAATTCTTGGCTGGAACAATGACTTTCTTGAAGCCCCACATCTCAGCGGCTTTAATCTTCTCATGTAATCCGCCAACCGCTGTCACCGGAATTACATCATCCACGCTGACATTGATTTCCCCAGTCACAGCAACATCTTGTCGGATGTGCTTTCCCTCTATCAACGAACAGAGAAGAATTGTCATGGTGACTCCAGCGCTTGGGCCATCAACTCTGTAGGCTTGGGCAAAATCTATGTGAGTAAAGAATTCCTGTGCAATGTCAACGCCATACTTCTGCAAAATGACACTTCTCACCTTCGCCACGCTATCCGCGATGAACTGTTCCTGCCCTTCCTTCGCTATCCCAGTGACTTTATAGTATCCTTGTAGCGAATTGTCGCACCTCTTGTTTCGTTTCTCTAGGAAGCCCTTGACTGTGAGAACGTTACCGGTCATCTCTCCGCTATAAGGGTCTTTGACGACGGCTACTCCGTAAATCTGCCCCAACCTAGCTCCTTCTGGATTGATCTCTAGCAGTTTTCCTCTTTCGCTCATCTGATGTTCAAGAATCTGTTTCTGGATTGTTTTACAGTGCTTTTCGATGGCTTCTCTAACATGCCTTCTTTCAACAAGCTCCAAACCCTCGTTCATTGCTAAAGTGGCAGCTGTCTTCACCAACGAAATCATGGGACGAAACTTAGTGGATAAAGCATCCTTTTTGTTGCTTCTCCTGCGTCCTTCATCAATTATTTCTTCACATGCTTCTCTGCTGAAAGGTATCAACCAAAACCGAGAAACCTCCTGAGCAATGAACTGAACATATTTACGGCGATTTTCAACAGTGTTCTGCATGTCGTTGTTCATTCTAACTACTTTGCCGTAACCATAGATTCTATCCATTAGCGCGGGGTGAACTTGCCCGATGCTGTCGAAGTTTCCAGCTCCAACCAAGAAGCACATGCAGGGAACCGGTTCGGTAGCTACCGCCATAGCAGCCGTTCCCCCAGCGCTGCTCCAACGGCTTCGCATGGTTATGGGCAGTTGGCCGTCTTCTAGGACCGTTAACAGCGTAATAGCTTCGTCTGGCTGCATGTTCTTGATTTCGTCGATGTAGAGGATGCCAAGATGGGCTCTGTGAACGTCTCCAGCACTTACCCTCTGATGTTCTGGAGTGCCAAGTCCGCCGGTCTGTAGCGGGTCCCAGGCGATGCTTCCGAAGAGCTGAGCAGAACCGTGGCCTGTGGCATCGATGAACGGAGCAACCTTTCTTGAGTTATCTACAATATATTTCGGAACTTTTGTTGCCTTTGCTCCTCCGATTCCTTTGGCGCTTCCGAGGACTCCGAAACGGCCTAAGACTGTTACTAGAATCAGGAACATGAGCATCATTCCGGCTGGAAGAAACGTTATGGTTCCAATCGATATGAAATTGTCTATCATGTATTTGCCGAAGTCGCCGTTGTTGACTGTTTGGATTGGTTCTCCATAAGCAGTCATGGCGTTTGTGTCCCATACGACTTTCTCTTGCCATAGATAGTAGAAACCTGCGAACATGAAGATGGAGGCTACAATTACCATCAGGTAGATTACGAATTTGACTCCGAGCCGCTGAAGAAAGAGTTTCTTTGCCTCTTTCAATTTTTGTTTCAGCAGGATTTTTTTTCCGTCTCCAGCGGGGTGGCATGAAATTTTTGGTTCGCTGGGAATTACGTCGTTTTGCCAGCACACTACGTCTTGGAGCTGAATATCGTGTTTTTTGTAAAGGTCTGTTAGATGGACTGAAAGGGCTCGTCCTATTAGGGATTTGCCTGTTCCTGGGTCTCCCAGCAAAAGGAGGTATGGTCCAGGAGGAGCGGTTTTTGTGATCTGAGGTTTCTCCTTGTCGGGGTCCTTCCATGCTTCATACCATTTTTCTTCTTTGAGGTTTTTGAGTTTGTGGACCAGTTCTTCCAGACAGAGGTAGCACTCGTTTAGCGCTCGTTCTTGTCCGATGACCCATTCAAGAAGATTGCTGGAAACCGGATAATCCTTAGTGGATTCAAAGTTCTTCCAGTCCCATTTCTTGCCGCGGATAACCTCTTCGTCTTCCCCGAAGTAATCCAAATCCTACTCTCCTGATTCTTATGCCAATTATCTAATCGGGTCTGCACAGGCTTTCAATCAAGCTTATGGTCGCCCGAAAAAGAACAAGCGCGGTCCATTAAAATAAAGCCTTATTTCGAAATCGGTAACATAGCGGAAACGGAGTATGGACGGCATCTTTTCTGGTTCTTTGGGAGAAATTTTGGGCATCTTAAGGTTGAAGCTTTTCTTGAATCAAGAACATTTTGGACCAAATTGTGATCAAGAAGAGTTTATTAGTGAGATGTTTTTGAAAGGTTAGTCACAGGTCATGGAAGGAACAGAAGATGAAGGATGGTATTGCAGTAATCGGCACAGGAGTGATAGGTGGAGCCATAGTTGATAGTCTGTTGAAAAGTGGATATGATGGAAAGATCATAGCCACTGAGATAGAGTTAGAGAAAATTAGGGGATTGGAAAAGCTGGGGGTGGCTATAACCAGCGATAACAAGAAGGCTGTGAAAGATTCTGAGGTTATTTTCTTGTGTGTGAAGCCAAACGCTGTGGAGAGTGTTCTGAAAGAGATAAGCAATGAACTTGAAGGGAAAATGTTGATTTATACAGCCGCAACGGTCCCGATTAAATTCTGTAAGCGTTTAGTGCCTAAAGCCAAGTTTGTTAGGACTATGCCTAACATTGCTATTCTGGTACAGGAATCCTTCACTGCTTACTGTTGCGACGACAGTGTAACTCAAGAAGACAAAGAGAAAGTTAAAGAAATTCTTGGTGTGATGGGCATCCACATGGAAGTTAAAGAGCGATATATGGATGGCATAACTGCTCTAAGCGGAAGCGGTCCAGGATACATTTCTATAATAATCGAAGCCCTGATGTATGCGGGCTTAAAGGTTGGTTTGCCCAGGGACCTTTCGTTGTACAGTTCAGCTCAGTCGGTTCTCGGAACGGCGAAACTTGTGTTGGAAACTGGTAAACATGTTGCCGAGATACGGGATATGGTGACGACGCCGGGCGGAACTACTATCGAGGCTATATATGAGCTGGAGGGTGGTCAGATTAGGCAGGCGTTGATGAGGGCGGTTGAGGCGGCAACCAAGAAGAGTGAGAAGATCAGGAAACAGTGGGGAATTAACGACCTCTGACCAAACCTTAAATCTCAATGTCTAACTATTGTATAGTCATGCCAAAAGAGAAGATTATCGTTCTTATGGGTTCTGCAAGGGACCATAAGTTCGCTTCCCGCATCAAAGATTTCCTAAGAGAAGAAAATTTTCCAGTCACATGCATTTATAACGTTGCTTCAGCCCACAGAACCCCACAAAAACTGCTGAAGGACCTGCAGGATTATGAGGACAGCGGCGACAACCTTGTTTACATCACTGTTGCAGGTTTGTCAGACGCCCTTTCAGGGGTCGTTGCCGGTTACACCAAATATCCAGTTATAGCCTGTCCTCCGGATTCTGAAAAATATGGAGGAGCCAAAGTCTTTTCTTCTACAGCAATGCCGAAGGGGATACCGGTTGTCTATGTTGCTAAGCCTGAAAACGCTGCCCTCGCAGCCGTGAGAATTCTTGCCCTCTCTAACCCTGCGCTCAATGAAAGTTTAGGTAGGTTTAAGCAGAAGATGGAAAAATCCGTTTACGAGGGCGCTGAAGAAGTGAAGAAGGTCTCTGAAAACAAGAAGTAAAGATGAAGTGCTGGTGATTTCAGGAAAAACGCTGTTTTCAACAATGAAGTGTTATTAGGCTTCAAATATGTTGTTTTTCCCATGGAAACTGTGAGAATTGTGAAGAGAAGGTTAGTGTTCTTCGTGTTAGAAAAGTGGGGTTCACGTGTGGTGAAAAGCTTATTCGTTTTTGTATTCTTTTGCCACAATCATTGTTGTCGTTAGGAAGATGTCTGATAATGTCCTAAGCTTGTCTGTCAAGAATTTGTCGAGGTCAGCTAGGTCTTTAACGCGAACCTTTGCGATGGCATCGTATTCGCCGTAAAGCTCGTCCACCTGAACGACCTCTTCAAAGTTTGCAACCTTCTCGCAAACGTCCCGTTCAGCACCTGACTTCAAGGTAACTAGAATATAACCATAGACCGCCATTCCATTTCATCTCCACAATAACACCTAAACACAAAAACTTAAACATATCGTTCAAAATGCTGAAAGATAACATGCAATCTGGGCTAACAAACTAGTCTCTTTGCCAGCCTCTTCTTACAAATCATAACTGCAAAAGTTGCTACCAAAAACAACGGCAGAATAATCCATGATGGAAACTCAGGGACGAAATCGGCTGGAGTGTATCGTTCATTTGCTACGGAGATGGGAGATCCAAACCAGCCCTCGCGACCTCCAATTGCATATAAACTATCATCTACGACTGCAACACCTAAGCCATAACGGGCGGTCGGCATTGCGGGACCAGCAACCCACGTGTCTGTTTCTGGATCATAAACTTCGTTTACGTCAGTACCCATATAGTCGCCGTTTGTTCCTCCAATTACGTATATTTTGTTTTCAACAACAGCTATTCCAAAACTATCTCTGGGGGTTGGCATAGACGTTTTTGTAACCCACGTATTCGTTGCTGGATCATACTCCTCGTTAATGCCAAGATAACCTGAACCATAATTATACCCTCCTATCGCGTATATCTTTCCATTTACAACAGCAACCCCAAGCCAAGCTCTTGCCGTAGGCATAGGCTCCATTGTTGTCCAAGAATCTTCAGCTGCGCTAACTGTCTCAACATTTGGGAGAGCAACCACTAGAGAGCACAGAATCAGCAGAAGAATGAAAGCTACCCGCTTATCCCCCACCATGGGCACCACTAATACAACGAGCTACTGAAACAGAAAGGGTTTTTGTCAAAAAACCTTGACTAAAATACGCCTTTTCATAGTCAAGAAAAATTTACCTATTGTTGCTTATTATCACTTGTGCCTTTTGAATCTAATCAAATAAGAAAACAGAACCTCATGTTGCTTTTCCTTCAAATCAAAAAGCTGAGTCATTTTTTTCTGCGTTTTTCTTGTGCGTCTCGTTCGTTGACCCAGTACGATTCCGTAACACCTGTTTCACTAGCTATGTGCTCCTTCTTGAAGACTGGAGCCTCATGCTTGTAGCGTTCCACAGCCTCACGTAAAACTCCAAAAACGTTCTCCCTGTGAGCCCCCGCCACCACAACATAGACCAAGTCTTCGCCGACACCGAACTCTCCGACAAAATGGTGAATCTGAACATCAACAACCCCCTCCCTCTTCCTTAGCTCTTCACAGATTCCGCCAAGAATCTTGTTAGCCTCTTCCTCATAGGCTTCCAACTCCAGCCTTTCCACGTTTTCGCCACCCACTGTTTCGCCTCGAACCACTCCAACAAACATGGCTAAGGCTCCTGCCTTGTGAAAGTCTGCCTTCTCCTTAACAGATTTCAGTAATTTAGAGAGGGAGAGTTCTCCTTTCTTGTGAATACCTACATACCCCATACATCAGTCACCCCGTCAACAATCTATTATCTCAGGTACTCTCTCAAAAACGATTCTGGTTGTAACGAGGACGGCCTTTGAAATCAACAGTTCTGTACACTGGGTGCTCCTTGAATCGAAGATTTGTTTCCGATTTTTCCATAGTTCCGCTGGGCAACCTTACGCAGAGCGAGCTGACAGTTGCTCCGGTGGGAGTGAAGCGTACCCCATCCAATAGTTCGCCTTTTGTGATTCCAGAGGCTGCGAAGACCAGTTCGTTGCCCTTAGCCAACTCTTTCTCGTTGTAAGTTTTGTTTACATCAACACCTGCTTCCATCAGCCTACTGAGTCGACCAGCATCGTCCTTCTTGTCTCTCCAAACATTCACAAGCATGGTGCCGCCCAGACACTTCACTGCAGTTGCCGCAATCGTTGCCTCAGGTCCTGCACCAGCGCCCAGAAGAAGATCAACCCCAGAGTCAGGAATACAGGTAGCAACGGCTGCCGCGATGTCGCCGTCAGGAAGCAAAATTATTCTCACTCCAAGCTTCCTCAGGCTCTTCAGAATCTTGAGATGCCTCTCCCGTTCCAGCATAATAACCGTGAAGTTTTCAAGGGACAACCCTTTCTCCTCAGAAACTGTAGTAACAATCTCTTCAACAGGCATATCCAAAGAAAGCTTGCCGACAGACTGCCCGTCAGTCGCCACCTTGAAGTAATATCCATCATCGGGTAGCACCTGAAGACAGTTGGCTGGTGCACAAGCAAGGGCGGAGATAGCGTCTTTTCTGCCTTTAGAAGTTGCAGTTGTGCCGTCAACAGGGTCAATGACGAACTCAACTTTGGGACCTTTCCCGGTTCCAACTTTTTCTCTGCACATGAAAGCCGGTGCATTATCTTTGGGGCCTTCACAGGAGATGACTTCGCCGTCAACTTCGGTTTGATCCAAAACTGCTCTCGAAAACTCGACGGCTTTCGCGTCTACTAGATTCTTGTCTCCTTGACCAATATGCAATGCCGCCCCCACAGCCCCGGCAATGGTTATTCTGGTTAAAGAGGGAGCCAAAGCCCTAAGAGATGCCGTGTTTACCACCGCTACCTACTACCGGTGGATCACTTGTAAAATGTTTTTCGGAAAGGTGAGAGCTAACTCTGTGAAGGAAAATTAGAAACAGTTTCTTAATTTACGGGGGCGGATTCGATGCCGTCGTCTTTAAGTATTCAAGCGCCCTAAGAAAATTATTGTATTAGAGGAAAAACTGGAGGTGCGTTGCGCTCGCTAAGATTTTGGTCACTTCGGCGTGGCCCTACATCAATTATGTTCCTCATCTAGGCAATATTGTAAGTTCCATTCTCTCAGCGGATGTTGTAGCCCGGTATTATCGGCTAAAGGGAGACGACGTTGTCTATGTGACTGGTTCAGACGAGCATGGAACACCCATAGAGGTAGAAGCCGTCCGACTGAACATTCCCCCAAAACAACTAACTGACCGAAATCACGCAAAAGTGGTGGACCTCTTCGAAAGGTGGGGCATAGCCTTCAGTAACTACACCCGCACAGAAAACCCCATCCACAAAGAGTTCGTGCGAAACCTCTTGATGAAAATCTACGAGAACGGCTACATCTTCACCCAAGAAACAGAACAGCTTTACTGCCCCCAATGCGACAGATTCCTACCCGACAGGTTCGTGGAGGGAATATGCCCCCACTGCGGCTACACCAATGCCCGAGGAGACCAGTGCGACTCCTGCGGAAACCTTCTTGAACCCACAAACCTTCTAGAACCCCGCTGCGCAATATGCGACTCCAAACCCAGCAAAGAAAAGAGAAAACACTGGTATTTTGACCTGCCAAAGTTAAGCGAAAAGCTCCGCGACTACATCCAGAACAATGAGCATCTTCCAGACAACGCTCGAAACTTCAGTTTGAATATTCTAAAGGAAGGATTGAAGCCCAGACCAGTCACTCGGGATAATAAGTGGGGGATTCCATCGCCCTTTCCGGGTTCTGAGGACAAAACAATCTATGTCTGGGTCGAAGCCGTTTTAGGATACCTGTCAGCCACCCTTGAATATTTCAAAAATCTGGGAGAAGAAGAGCGGTGGAAAGAATACTGGTTTAACAAAGAAGCGAAGACCCTATACTTTATAGGAAAGGACAACATCCCCTTCCACACCATCATTCTCCCAGCCCTGCTCTTGGCTACCCACGAAGACTATAACCTGCCATGGACAGTCCACTCCATCGAGTTCCTGATGTTTGATGGTCAAGCCTTCTCCAAGAGCCGAAGAATCGGCATATGGATCGACGAGGCACTAGAACTCTTTCCTGCCGATTACTGGAGATACGCACTCATGTCCATACGCCCTGAAACAAAAGACACAAACTTCTCATGGAACACCTTCATCGAAAAAGTGAACTCTGACCTAAACGACACACTCGGCAACTTCATCCACAGAACATTAACCTTCGTAAACCGAAACTTCAACAGCACAGTGCCGCAACCAAGTAGCCTCGATGAAAAGGACAAAGCTATTCTCCAAGAGGCTAAAGAAATTGTGAACAAGACTGCAGAGAGTCTGGAAGACTTTAAACTGCAAGAGGCTCTACGTCACGCCATAAGCCTAAGCCACCTTGGAAACAGATATTTCAATGATAAGGAGCCTTGGAAAACCATAAAAACAGACCGCCAGTCCTCAGCCAACACCCTTTATGTGGCTGTACAGATAGTTAAACAACTAGCCATAACCTTGGAGCCCTTCATTCCCTTTACAGCCGAGAAGCTCTGGCAACTCCTAAATCTATCCGGTTTTGTTCACGAACAAACATGGAGCGAAACAGAAAAGGAACTCTCCCCAGACCACAAGATAAACAAGGCAAAGCCTCTCTTCAGCAAAATAACCGTCACCGAGGAGGAACTTCAAGCTAAGCTGGAAGAGGCTAGGGCTAACTTGCAGAAAATATAATAATCCAACTTTGACGGGTGAGATGAAGGGAAAATTTTTGGGTTTGAAAATCGACTTGCATGTTCACACCTGCTATTCCCGCGACTCTGTCACAACCCTCAAGGAGGTCGTCACCTACTCCAAGAGACTGGGGTTAGATGGAGTCGCCATCACAGACCACAACACCCTCAAAGGCGCCCTCAGACTAAAAACCCATGACATTATTGTTGTCCCCGGCATCGAAATAAGCACCTTGAACGGACACCTCCTCGGACTCAATGTAACCACGCCGATACCAGCAAAACTGAATATTGAAGAAGCAATCCATAGAATCCATGAAGCTGGAGGAATCGCCGTGGCGCCCCACCCATCTGTGTTCTACAAGTCGCCGCCTAGCCGACAGATAAATTCCTACGATGCCATCGAGGTGATGAACGCGTCTTCCATACCCTTCCAAGTCTTCACGTATCTAAGCAAAAGATTCGCTACTCGTCTAGGTCTTCCCCAGACCGCTGGCAGCGACTCCCATTACGCTCCTGAAATTGGTTCAGCCTACACGATTGTTGAAGCTGATCCTGATGTCGATGAAATTGTTGGTGCCATCAAAAAGGGAGCTACGGTTCCTAGGGGAAAGGCGATACCGTGGAAAATAAGAGTTGAAAGAACCGCGCTGAAGTTTAAAAGAAAAATTTGAGAAAGGAATGGCTATTCTTCGGGGTCTTCAAGCTGGTCTAGTTCTAGGTCGATACGTACGGTGGTTCCTGGTTCTGTGTAAGGTTCTATGTTAATGAGGTCTAGGTCGAGGGTTTTGGGAACGACTTCAATTATGTTGGAGTTTAGTTTGGGAACCCTTTTCGGGCACTCGATTTTCAAGAGTTTTTCCATGTTTCTAACCATTTCTTTTTCTTCCCCAGGCTTCTACGGTAAGAAGGTCCCGAACTGCAATTCGAATAGCCTCTGCCCGGTTCGGGTAAATTTTCTCCTCGTTGACCAGTTTATCTAATTCCAGAATGTATGGCTCGGGTAGGTGTAGTGTAATTAGTTTCATTCAATTCCCTCCCTAAGAGTAGTCAACTAAGCAAAACATTGTTCGTTTCTTATATGTCTTAATGTTAATATATAAACATGATACAAATATGAACATACTAGAGCTTATAAGATTTTCCTAGTATCTCTCTTGGAGCTCAGCGCCTTGGTGTAAAAAACGGTTTTACGGAATCTTTATGTTGCCCTCGTAGAATTAAAACCGTATAAATTAATGCGTATCTTCTGTAACCGTGGCTGTGAGAATTGGGCTGAAGTTTGATGGTTGAAGGGTCTAGACGGGTTTACGTAAAGAGTTTTGGTTGTTCGGCAAATATTGCCGATGGGGAAGTCATTGCTGGTTGCTTGTCAGGGGCTGGCTTTGACATTGTTGAGGATCCTCAGGACGCGGAAACCTTGCTTTATAACACTTGTGCGGTCAAATCTCCCACAGAAAATCGGATCATAGCCATCTTGAGAAAGGCCCCCAGAGATAAGAGGCTCGTAGTGACTGGTTGTCTGCCTCTGATAAACTTTGAAAGATTGAAACATGAAATAGCCTTTGATGGTGTGACGGGTCCAGCGCCGGGCGCCATAATCGTTGACATTGTACGTCGTGTAGCTGGGGGAGAAAAAGTTGTTTCTTTGGGTGTTTCTAAACCGAGTTTATTCCTTCCCCGGGTTCCAGTGAACCGTCTCGTAAGTGTTGTACCAATCAACTATGGCTGCTTAGGGAAGTGTTCCTATTGCTGTGTTCTCTTAGCTAGAGGACAGCTGAAAAGTAATTCAATCCCTGAAATTGTTGAGAGGGTGAAACAGGATCTGGATTCTGGCGCCAAAGAGATATGGTTGACGTCTCAAGACACGGCATGTTACGGGAAGGACATCGGAACAAGCTTGGCGGACTTGTTAAAGAGAATCTGCGAAATTGAAGGAAAATTTTTTGTCCGAGTGGGAATGATGACTCCGAACCAAGTGATGGGGATGCTTGATGAACTTGTCGAGGCTTACAAAGGCGAGAAGGTTTTCAAGTTTCTGCATCTGCCCGTTCAAAGCGGAGACAACGATGTCCTCAAGCTCATGAACCGTCGTTACACTGTAAACGACTTCAAAGAGATTATCCACGCCTTCAGAAGGGAGATTCCACGAATAACCCTCTCAACAGATGTTATATGCGGCTTCCCTGGAGAAAGCAGAGAGGCTTTCGAGCAGACAAAGAAGCTCATAAGAGAGATTCAGCCCGACATTGTCAATGTTTCAAAGTTTTTCTCAAGACCCCGCACTGCCGCAGAGAAACTGAATCCGCTTCCCCCAAAAGAATTAAACAGTAGGAGTAAGGAGATGGCGGAATTGTCCAAAACGATTTCCCTTGAGAAGAACAAGGCTTGGATAAACTGGGAGGGACCCGCTCTCTTTGACGAGAAAGGTAAAGGAGAGTCTTGGATGGGAAGAAACTTCGCCTACAAGCCTATAGTGGTTAGGACGTGCGAATCTTTGTTGGGAAAATTTGTTCATGTCAGGGTGGTTAATGCCTTCTCCACGTATCTTGAAGCCGAGGTTGTAGATAGACGCTAGCCTCCGCCTACCGGAGGAAGGATCGTCACTGTGTCTCCTTCTTTCAGCTTCGTATCTAATCCTTGAAGAACGTTGATGCTCTTTCCGCTTATGAGAATCGAAAGATAACTATGCACATTTCCCCTCTCGTTGTAGAGGTATTCTCTGAATTCTTTGCCGTATTTCTTAGAAAGCTGAGTTAGCAATTCTTCAACAGTGATTTCGGTCCCTAACTGAACTTTGTCCAGTTTCTTGCCGGTTATCTCTCGCAGAGACGTGAAAAACTTGACTTCGATCTCCATATGTGTTCTACCCCTGTTAGATATTATTGTAATTTCCGGGGCGGAATTTATTCTATTCTGTGCCCGCTCCTGAAAGGTTGGGCTAGGCGGATTTCGGTCGATTAAACTTAAATACCGCCACAAATCTCAGAATAGCGGCGCCGCTCAAATTGTTGATCGAGCCGCCGTAGCTCAGTTCGGTAGAGCAACGGGCTGTTAACTCGTGGGTCGAAGGTTCGAGTCCTTCCGGCGGCGCCACCCCCCATTCTCCCGTCAACCAACAATAAGAGACGCTAATCCTGATTGCTTCTGGAAAACCATTTGTAAATTAATTCAGTGGAGATTCAAGGAAGTGTACGGGTGAGATGTTGATGTTTAGTTGTTAGCTAGGTTTTCGTCTTGTTTAGCAGAGAATTCAGCTATTCTGCGTGGTCCAGCGTCTTTTGGGTTTCTGAGTTCTAATAGAGAAGGCAAGAAAAGAAGAGTTAGGAAGACCCCTAGGACTAGGATTAGAAAAATGAATGGGTACTGCGTCGGAATCAGATTCAGGAACAAGGCATCTTCACTGTATCGCACGTCTGCCAATATAACACTTTCCGATACATCAACATAATATGTTGGTAGTTGTCGTTGTCTTGAAAAAGTACTGTTTTCAACAATGAAGTATTATTAGGCTTCAAATATGTAGGAAGGCTTTAAGTGTTCCTGAGGAGCTATCAACGAATTATCGCTGAGGAATCTTATGATTGGTGTAGAGCTAGACTGGCTTGTGTTTGCTCTGTTATGTCCGGCTTTCTGGGGTTTGAATAACGTTTTTTATAAATTTCTTATGACCAAGAAGTTTAAGAGCTATTTTTCTATGGTGTCTTATCTAATTTTTATCGATTTAATTTTTGCCGGCATCATCTATTTAATTAATCCAGTTAGTTTCTATTATCCCTATGTTCTTTTTGCCATGGGGGTCGGCCTTATGCCGCTCTTGGCGTTCTGGTTTTACTCAAAAGCCCTTATGGTGGAGGAGATATCAAGAATAACTCCCCTATTCCAGTTTATACCAATATTTGTCGTCTTCTTATCAGTTGTGTTTTTAAATGAAATTCTAACTGTGCAAAGATATTTTGGTATTGCCATAATAGTGATGGCTTCGATACTGATTTCTTACAGAGAATCAAAAAGTGGAAAGTCCATATCTTCTGCGTTTAAATTCATGATACCTTTCAGTCTAGTTCTCTCTATACACACCGTTTTAAACAAATATCTTCTAGATTATTTGGACTATTGGTCAGTGTTCTTTTGGCATATCATAGGTTCTTTTTGCGGCGTCCTATTATTGCTAACTTTTTCCAAACCACGCAAAGAATTTAGTGAAACGGTTCCAATTGTTGGAAAAAGAACCTTTTTTGTAACGTTTGTAGGAGAAGGAGTGTACGTTTTAGGCACAATATGCTGGCTAATAGCCGCGTCTTTAGGTCACGTCTCTTTAGTCTCTACATTTGCAGGCTTACAACATTTCTTCGTTTTCATTTACATGTTACTGTTAAGTTTATTCATGCCAAAAATTCTCAAAGAGGAGATAAGCAAAAAAGTAATTGCATTAAAGATTTCTGCTATGGCTTTAATGTTAGTAGGAACTTTGTTAGTGACTGTATAAATTTTGTAGGTGTATACCGTGAAAGCAATAATTTTTGGAAACCCGATTACTTTTCCAACTTGTCGATTCCGTCTGGTTTGCCTAGGTAGACTATGTCTGCCATTTTAATGAAGAGACCGGTTTCAAGTATGCCGGGAATAAGTTTGAGCCTTTGATCCTGTTCTTCCGCGTCCTTCATGGGACCAAAATCGATGTCGACGATGTAGTTGCCATTATCCGTCACCACTGCACCAACCTTTCCTTTTCCCTCCCGCAAAAGGGGCTTCCCACCTAACTCCTTTATGCTGGCGGTGGCTGTCGCTAGGGCAAAAGGCAAAACCTCTACTGGAACCCGACAGTTTGTTCCCAGTTTTTCCACAAGTTTTGTCTCATCCGCAACCACAATGAATTGTTTGGCTGCAGAAGCAACAATCTTCTCCCGCGTCATCGCCCCGCCCCCGCCCTTGATCAAGTTGAGTTTCTTATCAATCTGGTCGGCTCCGTCTATGGCTAGGTCGAGGCTGGGGTATTCATCCAGGGTCGTCAGGGGAATGCCTGAACGCACAGCCAGCATCATAGCTTGACTGGAAGTCGGAACTCCCAGAATCCGTAAGCCATCCTGCAGCATCTGCCGCCCAATCTCCTGGATAACACAAGCAGCTGTGCTTCCGCTGCCCAGCCCCACGATGAAGCCCTCTTGCAGATGTTTAACAGCTTCTAAAGCTACTCTTTTCTTAGCTTCTTCTCTCCAAGTCACCTTTTCAGGCCTCAGTTTCCATTTGCCCAAGCCGTTCCAAAACCTTTTCTACTTCGGCTCTGATCTGGTCAATTCTCTCTTCAGCCTCGGTTTTCTTCGGAGCCGAGGGTTTACGACGCTTTCTCGTGGCTTTTTCAGGTTGAGAAGAAGGCAAAGCTGGTGAAGGTTCAGGAATCTCAGGCGCTGGCTTAATATCAAGGTTCACCCTCAAGCTCTCTATCTTATTGTTTATTTCGTCGAAACGATCATTGAACAGCTTGATAAGGTCTTCTTGCATGGATTCCAGTTCGTGGAGGGCTACGACTGACTCGTTTGTGGAGACAGCGTCTTTGATTTCAAGCATCCTCTGCTTGTATCCTTCGGCTAATCGCTCCCGCTCCTTCTCGCTTATCTTACCTTCAGCCTGAGCTTCGTAGAGGCGCCGAATGCCGTAACTGAGAATTTCCCTCTCCACATCTAGAAGACTAAGTTCCTTTTTAGACTTCTGAGCATCGAAATTCGTGATGGTTCGTTCTCCTCTCAAGGGCAACATCTCGGCAGCCTCGGAAACTTTTGATGGTTCTTCGCTGGTCTTTTTTCTTCCACTCCGCATCATGTAGAGTGTTATCAAAGCTACTGCAACTGCTCCGACTGCAACCGCGTAAGCCACGACCTCAGAAATCACGGAGTTACCTTCCCAACCCAAGTTCCTTTTTTTAATGTTCTATATAAGTTTGAGCAAGGAGTTTCTGAAGTTTTCGGTTATTTTCATATAAAAAATCCCTCTGCACCTTCAGAAAGGCTTCTCTAATGCCTAGTGCATCTAACAAATCCGGATCAGAAGGGGGAGAAGCTGAAGCGTCAGACGGATTCGCCATAACTCCTGTTGTGACCCCAACAGTACTGCTGAGTGCTCTGGGTTTCGCCATAGTCGTCAGCGTAATCTTTGCCCTTTTTCCTGCTTGGCGAGCTTCAAAACTAAAACCAGTAGACGCACTAAGATACGAATAGTGTACTCGTGGCGCCGGGAGTGGGATTCGAACCCACGCGGTCCAAGGGACCACAGGCTCTCAAGGCCTGCGCGTTATCCACTCTGCCATCCCGGCAATCACTCTTTTCTTGATGCCACTCTATAAGCTTTTACACAAACACTATAATCTAGGTGCCCATCAGTAAAAAGCAACTTTAAATAATGTCATAATTGTTGGAGAGTTTCATGAGCATGAAGATTTTAGGTGTTTCTGGGAGTCCGGTACCCAACAGCAATACTGACCGGGCAGTCAAGGCCGTGCTAGAAGCATCTGGACTGGATCACGAGTTTGTAAAGCTAAGTGAACTCCACATACGTCCATGTAGGGCATGTAAAAGTTGCGTGAAGGATAACGTTTGCAAGCAGGAAGACGATTTCAATTGGCTCTCCAAGAAAGTCATGGATGCCGATGCCCTGGTAATTGGCGCTTACAGCCCATATAGTAGCCTTGATGCTTTCACCAAAGCCTTCCTAGAACGTCTGTGGTCTCTGCGTCACGTGAACAATTTTCTCAAAGATAAACCGGTTGTCACTGTGGTATCAGGAGTTTATCCCCAATTCCTGAATGATCCTGTTCTTAGAGCCCTAGGTCTCACCAGATTAATCAGACGGTTATTTTTGCCTGTTAATAAGGTAAGCAGAACGTTGTCAACTGAACTGCGCATGGACCGAATGGAGATTCTTGGAGAAGTCAAAATCAGGGGTAATATTCCATGTCTCACTTGTGGCAATGGAGACGATTGCGAGATGAGCAGCGTAAAGTTCTTGCACGGCAAAAATGCCAAGGCATCTGTTGATAAATGTGTCAGAGTTGAAGATCAGGAAGATGTTTGGAGAGAACTACAGCATCTTGGGAAAACTCTGTGTGACCGATTAACGGCTAATGCGAAAGAATAACGTGGGTAAAAAAAGAATGGGGAACTAGGGCTTTCTTGATGTTCTAGGTGTTGTCTACGGTTAAATTTCTGGGTCTGTGAGGGGAACCATTCCAACCAATAGTTTTGAGAATGTGTCAATGTGCTCTTCTTCTTCTCCCAAGATTTTCTCGAAGAGCCTTCTGGTTGTGATGTCATCTTCGCCGCTGGCAACCTTTATTGTTTGTTTGTAGAGGCGTATAGCTTCTTCTTCTGCTTTTTCATCCAGTTTAAGCATCTCTACCAAGTCTGAACCTACAAAGATTGGGTCAGGTTTTACTGTAGGGGTTCCTCCGAGGTAAGCTAGCCTTTCAGCAATCTCCTCGGCATGTTTCATCTCAGTAATCGCAATCTCTTTGAAGATTCCTTCAACTGCTACGCTTTTGATTCCTGTCACTAAGACGTGTTGCCACATATACTGAATAGAAACTTGAAGTTCCCGCGCTATTCCCTTATTCATCAATTCAAGCAATTTTTTTGATGCCATAAAACCACTTCCTACGATCACTACTAGAATCTTGAAGTTCAATCTTTATAAACAGTTTGCTTTGTTGTAAGCTCTCTAAATAACCTGTACGCTACCTAAAACCTCTGTTTCTGTGCTCAAGAATAAGTTACGGGATTAAATTAAACGTCTAGAATGAACCTGACTGTTACTGACTGGGGGTTCTTCAGAATTTCCATCTGATGATAAGTTGCTGCTTTTATCCCTACCTTGGACGGATGCCTCTCTGGATCATAGGTTTCTCCCCATGCTTTCGCTCGCAACCTAAATCCTTCAGAAGTTTTTTCGATGAATGAGACTTCGAAATGGGAGTAGAGTTTGCTTTTCAATTCAAATTCAAGCAGAAGCTCTTCAAGCCAGCTGTAAAGGAGAGCATATTCGTCTGATGCCTCCACTATAAAAGTCTCCTCGTTTTTCGCCTCAACCTTTTCAACTTCGGTCATAACGTCAGTTGTAGCCAGTGCTGCATTTTCGAAAGCCTCCTCTAAGCAGGTGCCATACGCCTCAACGTATGCATCCGCTGTATGCTCCAAGAACTTGAACCTCTTCTTCATCTTGAATTCCATTTCTCCGCGAAGATAATGATCAAAAGTATTTTGGGATCTTTTCTATGGTTGCGACTGCAAGCTGGACGGCTTTCTCCACATCATCGAGGCTCAAGAGGGCTGCTGGACTGTGGATGTAGCGAGCTGGAATAGATATTACTCCGCTTGGCACTCCTTCTCTGGTTAGGGCAATTTTAGAGGCATCCGTGGCGCCTCTGATTCCAGTTTCCAGCTGATAGGGAATCTTGTGCTCCTTCGCCGAGTCAATGAGCAACCTTAATACTTTGGGATGTGCGATCAAACCCGCGTCTGCCACGGTTAATACTGGTCCTTCCCCAACTTTTGCTGGCGCTTCCCCTTCTTTCACTCCGGGAGTATCCCCTGCTACTGTGGCTTCCAAGGCAATGCCTATGTCCGGCGCCACTTGAAAGGCGGCTATGGTGGCTCCTCGCAATCCCACCTCCTCCTGTATGGTTCCCACGGCGTAAACATTGCAGCCGACTTTTGGCAGTCTTCTCATAACTTCAACAATCATGGCACATCCAACGCGGTCGTCGAAAGCCTTTCCAACAACAACATCTTTTCCTATTCGAACGAATTTTGTGTCAAAACTTGCGACATCTCCTATGTGAACGCCCATCTTTTGGGCTTCTTTCTTGTCTCTGGCTCCGATGTCAAGGAAGAGATCATCCGCTTCGATGACTTTCTTTCTCTCTTCATCCTTCTGTATGTGGATTGGTTTGGAACCCATGACTCCAGTCAAGGGACCTTTGTCCGTGTGCACAATGACTTTTTGGGCGAAAAGAATGCGGTCGTCGATTCCTCCGATCTTGGCGAATTGGAGGAAGCCCTTTTTTGTTATGTTTTTTATCATGAGTCCGATTTCATCAATGTGGGCTGCAAGCATAACAGTGGGTGCATTTCTGTTTCCCTTTTTGACTGTGATGACGTTTCCAAGCCTGTCTTCCCTAGTTTCATCAACGTAGGGTTTCAGGAACTTCTTCATTAGGTCGCGGACTTCGCCTTCTCTTCCAGTTACTCCGGAAGCGTTCGAAAGTTTCTCCAGAACCTCTACCAACTTCATTGAAAATCTCCACACAATTAAGACATCTAATGCCGTATATCAAAATAACGTATAGGGAGAACTTGAATGCCGATATCTTGAATAAAAGTCTATAAGGTAGTAGTTGTGTTTTTAGGGTCAAATGACTGACGAAAAAAAGGAAAAGGGCACAGCTGTTTTTCCCATGTTTCTGATGGGTAGCCTATTCGTCGTAATCCACCTCCTCTCTATGCTGATAACGAAGCCCTTTGAAGCAACAAACCTGGACGTTTTCGACAACCCGAACGATCCAACGAACCTCCTTATCTTCTTTGCAATCATGCTAGTAGTCACGGTTACCATATTGTTGATTGCCAAATTCTGGAAAAAACAGTTTATTCAAGTTATCATTCTGGGGTCAATCGGATACACGGCATTTTTCGTCTTTTACCCTCTTCTATTCTTTGTTGTTGCAGAAACTCTGTCAATATTACTCGCTATAATCGCCACAGCGATCTTGATTGTAGCGCTAATCAAGTATCCTGAATGGTACGTAATAGACGTCGCCGGCATAATCGTGGGCGTAGGCGCTATTGGAATATTCGGTATATCCTTAAGCATCTTTCTGGTGATCGTGTTACTCATCGGTCTATCAATATACGATGCCATCTCAGTATACAAGACCAAACACATGATTGATCTTGCAGACGCCGTCATGGACCTCAAATTGCCCGTTATGCTGGTTGTACCAAAAACCAGAAACTATTCGCTAATCAAAGAAACAAAAGGGCTGAAAGAAAAACTTGAAGGCGACGAAGAACGGGAAGCCTTCTTCTTGGGCTTGGGGGACATAATTATGCCCGGAATTCTTGTAGCAGCATCCCTCCACAACATTACTGACAACGGTCTCCTCATAGCCCTATCAGTGATGGCTGGCACCCTTCTCGGTTTTGCAGTTCTCATGTCCGTTGTAATCAAAGGAAAGCCACAAGCTGGGCTGCCTTACTTATGCAGTGGCGCCATTCTAGGCTACGTAGTGTCAAGCTATCTGCTACTCGGAGAGTTAGCTGGTCTAACCCTTCCGTTCTAGGTTCATTTTCATAGGTTCTACACTCTTAGCCTTCAAAAAACCCAAAGATATTTCTAAATTGCTGCTATTAAATTGAGGAGATAAGGGAAAAAGTATTTAAAACTCGGTAGGACGATAAGGCAACATCTAATGGAGTATCTTGGCGATGGTAAGAAAGGCGAGAATCAAGCTGACCAGCACAGACTACAAAAAGCTTGAGGATGTATGTGGGGAACTGAAAGCCATCGCTGAGAAGACTGGTGTGAAAATCACAGGTCCTCATCCCCTTCCCACAAAGAGACTCCGAGTTCCCGTACGCAAAACGCCGTGCGGTCAGGGAACTGCAACTTGGGACCGGTGGGAGCTGCGGATCCACAAACGCCTAATCATAGTTGACGCGGAAGAACGGGTTATGCGGAGAATTATGAGGGTTCGCGTGCCCGAAGAAGTTTTTGTCAGTATAGAATTGATGTAACCCCAAATTCTTGTTTCTGACAGGTTTCTCTAATTCTAGAGGAAACCCAGTGCAGGACCATACGTGTAAGCTGTCAGTATAATGGCTGCGATAAACGCCAGGGTCCAAGCTATCTTGTTCCACCGGAATACTTTCAAACCATCCATTACGCCGAAAGGAATCATGTTTAAGGCTGCTAGAAATGCATTGATAAAGGCGACAATCCAGAACATATCTTGTGTAACTGTGGCAACTAGGATGCATCCAGTTGAAAGGAGGATGTTGGTTACGGGTCCTGAAAAAGCTGTTTTCCCCGCGGTTTCTCTTGTCACGGGTCCCGCGATCATCACTGCTCCTGGCGAAATAATCTTGAAAGGAGGGGGAAGAAAAATCGAGATTAGTGTTATGAGGGCTCCTTGCATGGTTAACCTAAATTCTGCCCACAAGTGGAAGTGCTGAGCAGAGAATTTGTGGGCAATCTCATGGAGAAGAAAGGACCATGTGAAGGCTACTGTTAGGCTCACCAGAATCACCCCTGTCGACCCTAAACCTGTGTAGAGAAAGTAGGACATGCCTACACCCATGACTAACAGCGTTCCAAGGATCAGATGTTTGAGTTCTGTTGGGCTGAACCAAAATCTTCTGGAGGATTGTGGCGTGTAGGAGATAGTATACTTGTATGAAGGTTTCTTAGACCAATCTTGGGTGCTTATTGGCGGTGTTTCTCTTGGAGCCTTAGCTCTCCACGTTTCTGGGCATGCGTGGCTCTCTGGGATACGATGCTCAGCGCAGAAAGAACCTCCACAGTAAGAACAGTTGAAGGGGAGAACAACATCATTGCCGCAGTATTGACACTTCGCCGTTGTTTTCAGCTTCCTAACGGTTTCTGAAAACTGGATAGATGGGCGGTTTTAAATGTTTAGCTCTAACTCTGGTTAGAGCATTGTTACTTAAATAGCGCCTCTTGCAACATTGCAGGCAGATAAAGTTTTAATAATGGCTTCTGGTATTACGAAATAAGTAAACAGTAATACCTACGGTTGATTGAACTGATAACCACATAGGAGAGCCAAGAAAGCATGCGTGAGGACGCAATCATCAAGCTTGAGGACGTTTCTACAGTCTACGAAGGCGAAAGAAGACCCGCCATCAGGGGCGTAAATCTAAGCCTGAAAAAAAACGAACTAGTCTATATAGTGGGTCCAAACGCCTCTGGAAAAACAACTCTCCTCGAAACCATAAACGGGCTGCTCCTCACATTCAAAGGGAAAGTTTCTGTTTTCGGATTAGACATTCAATCTCATGGAAGAAAAGTGAGATGCAAGATCGGATATGTCCCTCAAGACTTCATGGTGAAGCCCGGAGAACCCTACACTGCCCTCGACGTCGTGCTGATGGGACGTTACGGACACATAGGATTTCTTCATCACCCTGAAGAGAAGGATAAAAAGAGTGCTCTAGAAGCCATGAAACTGATCGGGATCGAAGAGCTTGCAGACAGACCCATGGGCAAACTTTCTGGCGGACAACAACAAAAAGTGATGCTAGCCCGAGCATTAGCAAAAAACCCGAAGATCCTTCTTTTAGACGAGCCCTTCAGCAACTTGGACCCCGATTCACGCGGACAAATCCCCTCCCTAATCACCAAACTTCACAAAGAAAAAGAATTGACCACCCTTATTGTAACACACGACATCCACCACATGCTGGACACCTGCAACAGAGTCGTAGTGGTAAGCGACGGCAAAATCATTTTTGACGGAACACCAGAAAAAGCATTACCACTCGTAGAAAACCATCCACACACCACTTCTTTGGAGGCAACCCACCGATGATCTGGCTCGAGTTCGCTATCATGCAACGAGCCCTGATTGCCTGTATCCTAGCAGGTTTCCTTATGGGATTAATCGGAGTTTTTGTGGTGAGAATGAGAGTCACAGCCATAGGTTACTCCATGTCTCACGGCGCCTTTGCAGGAGCAGCATTAGGTGTAGCCACCGCAACGAACCCGCTCGCAACTGGTTTGCTTTTCGCTTCAGTTACTGCCTTTCTAATAGGACCCATCGCAGACAAGGCACGATTGCATGCGGATACCATAACCAGCATACTTTTTCCTCTCAATATGGCTTTGGCTTTCGTGTTTCTGACCTTGGCGCCGGAGGTAGGGCTCAGCAGCCAAGTAGCTAATGTCCTCTGGGGTAGCATAATCTCCATGACCAACAGTGACTTGGTTTTCTTAGCCACCTTGTTTGCGGCGACGTTAGCTATAGTTTATTTCATCTGGAAGGAGCTCTTCGCCATAATGTTTAACAGGAAACTGGCCGAAGCAGATGGAATCAACACCAAACCTTTCATCTACTTGATCATATTGCTTTCCGGAGTGGTCGTAACTTTTTCCCTCAAACTTGTGGGGGGACTACTTATCTACGCCCTTCTCTTCAATCCTGCTTCTACAGCCCTCCAGTTTCTTGAGAACATGCGAGCGATAGTGATTGCTGCCCCATTAATTGGGATGGCTACAACAGTCTCTGGTCTTCTGGTCTCGTTAGTTCTTGATTTGCCGGTTGGCTCCTGTATCGTTATTGTCTCAACCATTGTTTTTGCAATCGCACTTCTCCTATCACCGAAAAGAAGGAGAAAGGAGGCATAATAGAAAATGAGAAATAAAAAATTGTTAACTTTGGGCATGGTCTTGATGCTTCCTCTACTGTTTCTGTCAGTAACTGAAGCACAGGCTGCCACAGACAAACCTATAATAGTGTGCACAACAAGCGCGGTTGGCAATGTAGTTCAAGAGTGTTTAGGGGACACGGCTGATGTTGTGGTGTTGGTTCAGCCCGGTTTGTGCCCCGCTGATTTCGACATGAAACCCAGCGATGTCTACGCCGTGAGCAACGCGAAGATTCTGTTTAAACAAAACATTCAGGGAGAATTCTGGTTGGAAGGATTGATTGAAGCTGCAGGAAATCCAGACCTAACCGAAGTTGCTATTCCTGGGGCATACAACACACCTTCGGGAGCAAAAAACTACATAAACTGGGTAGGAGGAAACCTGAGCCAAATTTTAGATGTTGACTTGGATTCGAAGATTTCGGAGATGCTAGATGATGTGGATGATGTTTCCAGTTGGATGGCAAGTCAGGCTGAAACCTTGCAGGCGTCGACAGTGAAGGTTATCTGCATGAAGTGGCTGCAAACATTCATTGAATCTGTTGGCTTCAATGTTGTGGCAACCTACAATCCGCCAGAGACCCTGTCAGCTGGCGACATAACTGATCTATTAGAGACAGCGCAGAGCGAGGGAGTGGGTTTGATAGTTGACAACCTTCAAATCGATGTTGAATTTGGAGAAGGAATAGCATCTCAAGCGGGTGCTGAGCATGTGGTCTTGACTAACTTTCCTGGCGCTATTCCAAACACTGAAACTTTGTCTAAGATGTTCCGTTACAACGCAGAGCAACTTTTCAACGGCACAATCACATGGCAGTCTACGTCCACTCTCAGGGCTGAAAGAGAGGATTTGAAGAACCAAGTGACCATATTCCAGATCACTACATCGTTGGCAGTTGTAGTTGCCGCAGTGGAGGCAGTGCTGCTCTACGCCAGAAGAAAAAAGAAATAGAGGCATCAAAAATGAGCAGGAAAGGATACTTCAACGAACAGGCAAACACTTGGGACGAAAGGTTTCACACTCCAAACCTTTCATCTTTATTGGAGAAACTTGTTCCCCAGTTCGGTCTAGAACCTGGACAGAACATCTTGGACGTGGGTACCGGCACTGGCGTGTTGATTCCTTATCTAATCCAAGCGGTCGGACCAGCCGGATCAGTTACTGCAATCGACTACTCGGAAAATATGATCCAGATATGCAAAACAAAGTATTCACATCTCAAGAACGTCAGTGTAGAACTTAAGAGCATTGAAGAGGATATTTTCCCAACAGAGTCTTTTGATGCTGTTACCTGTTTTGGCGTATTCCCTCATCTAGAGAAAAAAGAAAAAGCCTTGCGAAACATTAACCATACACTAAAATCCGGTGGCATGCTCATCATTGCTCACGCCCTCAGCAGTGAAGAACTGAAAGCGCACCACAACAGCGTTTCATCCTCTGTGGTACACGATGTGCTGCCCGGAGAAACTGAGATGGTGCGTTTATTAGAACAGGCGGGATTTGCAGGAATACGTATCAGGGATGAACCAAAGTGCTATCTCTGTGTTGCTTACAAATCAATGAAGACTTGAGACAACATCTTTAATGGAAAACCAGCCCTGTTCATTTTTCTGTTCTAATCTTGAGTTTTGGGTGGTGCCGGGGGCGGGAGTCGAGCCCGCGACTTCTGGGCACCTAAATTAGGAGATTTGCTCTCCAGATCATGAGTCTGGCGCCATAACCAGGCTAGGCTACCCCGGCTTTGTTTTTCTGTGCTATCTTGATGAATAACATTGAATTAAGGTTTTCTGGATGCTGGCTAGCAGTATGTCTTCCTGAATCCTCAAGTGGATTTATTTTGTTTCCACAATGGTGCAAGGTTGATTCTTTTGGCAGTTCCTTAACATTTATTATCGTAAATGAGAATAATCTAATGGTTTGAAGCCCCTAGACAAAGTGACAGTGATTCTGCTTTCTCTGCTTTTGGCAACTGTAACCCTTCACGCGACATTGAAAGCTGATGCAACACCTAGCGATGCGACATCAGGAGAGCAAACTTGGACATACTCTCCCTACGACCTTGAGAACTTCACTATTATTGTACTACCAGATACGCAATACTATTCAGAGAGCTATCCAAGTATTTTTGATAACCAAACACAGTGGATTGTTGACAACATCGAAACCATGAACATCGTTTTCGTGACGCATCTGGGAGATGTAGTTGACGAATGGGATGATTTAGGACAATGGAAAAATGCAAACCGTAGCCTCAGCACGTTGGATGGCAATGTGCCATGGGGAGTCGTACTAGGAAACCATGATGGCATAAGCTCTGACCAAACTAACTTTGAGAAGTACTTCGGATATGACAGATTCAGTAACGAAAGCTGGTATGGTGGAGCTTACCAAAATAATAACAGAAACAGTTATCAATTGTTCTCGGCTGGAGGAGACGATTACCTTATCCTCCATCTTCAGTACAACCCAAGCGATGAAATCCTAGCATGGGCTGGCGACATAATGGATAACTATCCAGCCAGAAGAGTAATCGTCTCAACCCATGAATACTTAGACTGGCCGGCGGAAGGTTGGCGATCGACTATTGGTGAAAACATCTACAGAAAACTTGTGAAACCACATGCAGACCAAATTTTCCTTGTTCTTTGCGGTCATTTGGATGTGGAAGATCATGGAACACAGATTGTAGACGGGCACGTTGTCCATGAAGTTATAACAGATTACCAGGAAAGCCCTAGGGGTGGAAATGGATGGTTAAAAATACTGGAATTCTCCCCCTTGCAGGACAAGATTTTCGTCAAAACCTATTCACCTTACTTAGATGAGTTACACAGTAACCCTAGAAGCATGTTCACATTGGAATATGACATGACATCTACAGAAGCAAACATCACAGTGTTAAGTAACTCTACTTTGTCAGATTTTGCTTTCAACAGGTCATACAATCAGATCAACTTCAACATTTCAGGAGAAGCAGGTACAGCAGGCTATAGCAATGTTTCTATACCCCAAGACCTCCTTCTAGGAAATCCATTGTCCCTTCAAATTGATGAAGAACTTCAAAGTTACAATCATTATCAAAATTCAACTCACACTAGCCTATACTTCAACTACACCCACCAAGACATCCTCCAAGTTACAATCAATCGCACAGAAGCCATACCTGAATTCGCACCAGTTACAATTCTACCCTTGTTCGTAATAGCGACACTGATAGCAGTCATACTCTCCAAAAGAAAATTAAGAGCCTACAGACGCGACTGGTTGAGCGGGTGAGAGGCAGGAAAATGGAATTTTGGTGCTTTAGACGTGTATGTTGGCTTAGCTGAGGTATATGCATCAATACGCATAATCACTATCTTTAATCTGGAATAAGTATGTTGAACTTGAATGACATATGTAGAAATTATAGAGTAGATTCTTAGTAAAAATTCTCAAATGATATAAGGCATCTCGCCTATATGAGAAGTAGGTTTCAGCATATGAGACGATCAAAATTGGAAATTCACATCGACATTCTTAGGGCTCTGGCATGTAATGGAAGATTAAAACCAACCCATATCACGTATAAAGCTAACGTAAACTGTAGTGCTTTAAAACAATGCCTAGATTTTCTTGTCGAACGTAACCTAATCAAGGAACAGACAATCAACAAGAAAAAACAAACGAGAAAAGTCTACGCCATTACGGAACAGGGTCTAACTGTACTCAAAAACGTAAAAGAAATTAACAATGCTCTCCATGTATTTGAAGAGCCAAACATGTCAAGCATTGAAATGTTCGGTGAACGCCTGAGACCTTTCTAGGTAACCATCCAAAATCGTTTGCTTCATGTAACGGTTACCACCGCATAAAGCATGTGGCGTAATAGTTTAGATCAGGCTTACACCAACTCTGCAACTGCAAATCTGCGTCCAACTTGAGTTATCTTGAATTTCACATGTTCTCCTTTCTTGGCGTTTGCCACAAATATGACAAAGCCCTCGATTTTTGCAATGCCGTCGCCTCTTCTGCTTATGTCCTCAATTTCAGCTTCGTATTCTTGTCCAATTTCAACTGGTGCTTTAACGTTGAATCTCGATTCGCGGTTTGGATTTGATGAGTATGGCATTCTATCACCTCGGTTGTTTTGTCAGCTAGAATTGCCCTGAAAAATTAGAAAACGTTTTATCCGTTTCGCTTTTTCGAAAAGCACCTAACTGCTGAAGCCCTTAACTTTTACTCTACCTTATTAACGTTTTGTCAGTTCATTAGTGGATGTAATATCGTTGGTCTTCTGTCTTCTTTATTCTGCCGAGAAATTCTCCGGCAAAATAATCTAACCACATTTGCTCTTGGAAGTCTAGTTCTGCTTCTCCTATTGTCACAGCTCTATCTTCTGAAGTGGCTCCTGCTTTTCTAAGTTTATGAAGAATCTTGTAATGCATCTTGAATTGAAATCCGGAGAGGGACAAGCAACATACCTTCGTGTCTTTGTTTGATGTTCTTAGTAGAACGTAAAGACAAGTGACAAATGTTGTGAAAAACTTTTTGTCAGTTCTCTTTGCTGAAATTCCACCTGAATATAGTATGTGTATTGCCCCTATAAATATTCGGATGTACCTTAGTTCCATGCGTCAGAGAGATTCTTACAAGAATTGCCTTGCGGAGAATACCTAGTTCAGGTAGCCTTCAAAAAGTAAGATGATGATTTTGTTTGTTGTATAGAGGTAGGTCACTCGGTTTCTTCTTCGTTCCACTTCTCTACCTTGAGTTTGTCGTCGCCTACTTTAAAGCTGATTTTAACTGGAATTGCAGAGTCCGTTTGAAAGGGGAACATGCTGTCTTCAGCCAAGTCCACAGGAACGTAAATCAGATATTTGCCATCTTTTCTCTTGAAGAGTCGTCCTTTTGCTTCACTAACCGTCTTCATCACCAACCAAGAAGACTGCTGGAAGGTCAGGCGGATATTTAAGTTTTCTTCTTCTATTGATGAACTATGGAGTCTTGGGTTTAACCTTAAGGCATATTAATGCTGCATCGGGAAAATGAGAACCTTGAGAAATATTTTTCCGTGTTACTTCGCTGAATCCTCCTTTTTTGTGCCTATGTACTTCTCAAAAAGTTTCTCCCAATCTATCTTTATCATTGCCACAATGATGAGAATCAGAAGAACGAATGTTATCACGGCCACTAGCTCTCCGGACCCACCAAATAGATTTTCAATTAACTCGATGGACTGCTGACCGCTGTAAGCCAGAATGAAGGTCATTAACGTTTTACCTAAAAGGGCTGGGATGAAAGCTTTCCAAAAAGGGTAACGCATGACACCCAACGGAATGAAAAGGAGATCATCGGGTAGGGGCGTCAGAGCAAAGAGAAAGATCGATACGGATCCGTACTTGTTAAAGACTTTCACCATGTAATCCATCTTTCTACGCCTCTCCTCACTAACTACTGTTCTCCCATAGTAGCCGAGCGTGTATCCAGAGAATTCGCCGAGAGCAGAACCTAATCCACCACTGATTGCGATGAGAAAGGGATCTAAAGACTTTCCTAGAAAGAAGATAACAATGGTGTAAGGTATAGGAAAGACAACGGATACGGAACCGATGAAGCTTATGATGAAAACGCCAAAGTAACCAAATTGAAGCACGAATTGCTCCATCCACTCTCGAAGCAAACGGCTCCATGTCTCCCATATCTGCTGCATGTATTTCATGCTATCAATGTTGCTTTAACTTTTTTCGGAAAAGCGCCCATCAAAAAAGAAAACAGATTCAGTAGAAACAACAACTTTTGACTAAAATGTAAGAATTTAATAGTCCTGCCGAGAGAATCAAGAGTGATACACAATGAAAGACGGCTTCACGGGCAAGATTTTACGGGTGAACTTGACTAAAGAGAAAATATCGTCTGAGAATCTTGAAGAAACTTTCTATCGCCGCTATTTTGGGGGTAGGGGACTAATAGCCTATTACTTGCTCAAGGAACTGAAGCCGCGAATAGACCCTCTCGGTCCAGATAATCGGCTGATTTTCGCCTGTGGTCCCGTTACTGGTGCACCCGTCAGTGGCAGTGGACGCAACAGTGTAGGCGCGAAATCTCCTCTCACAGGCACATATGGAGAGGCTGAAGCAGGGGGCTACTGGGGAGCAGAACTAAAACGGGCAGGATTCGACGCCATCATCATTGAAGGAAAGGCATCCGAACCCGTATACTTGTGGATTCAAGATGAAAAAGCGGAAGTTAGAGACGCACATAATCTCTGGGGACTTGAAATCAAGAAATCCCAAGAAACGATTCGAAGTGATTTGGGAGACAGCAGGGTGAAAGTGGCTCAGATTGGTCCCGGAGGAGAAAAGCTGGTTCGATACGCTTCTGTGGTCAATGACCTGAATCATGTGGCTGGTCGCTGTGGCATGGGAGCAGTTATGGGATCAAAAAACCTGAAAGCCGTGGCAGTCAAAGGAACAGGAAAAGTCAAAGTTCGCAAACCAAAAAAACTAGGAAGACTCGCCAAGTGGATGGCAACAAACGTGGACAACGTTGCACACACCCTGCATACCTATGGGACAGGGTCTGATATGGACGTCTCAGAGACGATGGGCAATCTTCCAGTTCGCAACTTCAGAGACGGCGACTTCCCAGAAGCAGATTCCATTTCCGCCCAAGCAGTCAAAGAGCATGTGCGAGTTGGCATGGGAACCTGTTACGCCTGTGCTGTCGCCTGCAAAAAAGAGGTCAAAGTAACAGAACCATGGAATGTAGACCCAGCTTACGGCGGACCCGAATATGAAACATTAGCTGCTCTGGGCTCCAACTGTGGTGTCTCTAATCTCAAAGCCATCTGTAAAGCCAATGAACTCTGCCAAAGATATTCTATAGACACAATAAGCACAGGAGTATCGATAGGCTTCGCGATGGAGTGTTTTGAGCGAGGATTACTCACAGAAGAGGATACCGAGGGCATGGACTTGAATTTTGGAAATGCCCAATCTATGGTTAAGCTGGTTGAGATGATTGGAGAAAGAAAGGGGATAGGAAATCTTCTGGCTGAGGGAGTCAAGAGAGCCGCTGAATGCATACAAAAGGGTGCAGAGGAACTGGCGGTCCACGTTAAGGGACAAGAAGTTCCTATGCATGACCCCAGACTAAAGAGAGGTGAGGCTCTAGGATACACAATATCTCCAACAGGGGCAGACCACGTTCACAATATCCACGACACTTTCCTGTTCCCTCAGCTTCCAAAAAGCTATGAGAGCCTAGGAGTTCTAGAGGCTGTGCCCATCGAAGATTTTGGACCCAAAAAAATTCGCCTATACAAGTATGTTGGTGAGTGGCGTACCCTCAATAACTTTCTGGTGATGTGCCTATTTCCGCCTTGGAGTGTCAGACAGAAAGTTGAGATTGTAAGATCCGTGACTGGATGGAACACCACAGCCTTTGAGCTGATGAAGGTTGTTGAGAGAGGAAACACGCTTGCAAGAATCTTCAACCTCAGTGAAGGCTTCACAGAAAAAGATGATTGGCTACCCCCAAGATTCTTCCAACCCAAAACCTCAGGCGCCCTAAACAAAACATCCGTAGACCCGCAGAAACTGCGAAAGGCAAAGCTCACATACTATGATATGATGGGCTGGACTGAAGATGGGGTTCCCAAACAGAGCACGTTGGAGGAGCTGGACATTGCGTGGGCAACCAACAAAATATAGGCACAAAGTCACAGGTTTGGTTATGCATGGAGTGATAAACTAATATCCTAGACTTTTTAATTAAGGGTCATCCCTAACAGCATGATAGTTGAAGGTGCATAACTTGCCTGTGAAGAGACAGAAATGGAGCGAAAACTTCAGTGAGTGGTTCCGTGACGTGCTCATAAACGCTGGTATAATGGACTACCGATACCCCATCAAGGGCTCCGGAGTCTGGATGCCCTACGGCTTTAAGATACGAAGAAATGTCCTCCAAATTCTACGATACTTACTTGATTTTACTGGCCACCAAGAAACCCTGTTTCCCCTCCTGATTCCCGAAACCGCCCTAGCCCAAGAGTCCGCCCACGTGAAGAGCTTCGAGGGAGAGTGCTTCTGGGTAACCCATGGTGGCTTTGAACCCTTGAAGGTCAGGTACGCGCTGAGACCCACAAGCGAGACTGCCATAGCTCCCATGCTGAAACTTTGGATTCGCTCCCACGCAGACTTACCCCTGAAGCTGTATCAGGTTGTGAACGTTTTTCGCCATGAGACCAAAGCAACCCGCCCGATTCTGAGAATGCGCGAGGTCGCCACCTTCAAGGAAGCCCACACCTCCCACGCCACCTTTGAAGAAGCAGAAGAACAGGTCAAAGAGGCATTGGAAATCTACAAGAGTTTCTTTGATGGGCTTGGTGTTCCCTATTGTATATCTCGTAGACCTGAATGGGACAAGTTCGCTGGAGCCCTTTACACGATAGCCTTTGACATGTTATGTCCCGACGGCAGGACTCTCCAGATTGGAACCGTGCATAATCTGGGGCAGAACTTCTCTAAAGCCTTTGACATAACTTACGAGACAAAGGATGGAAGGCAGGATCACATTTGGACGACAAGTTACGGAATTTCTGGAAGGGGAATCGCCGCGGTTCTAATAGTCCACGGAGACGATCATGGCATAGTGTTACCGCCGATAATTGCGCCCATACAGGTGGCAGTTGTTCCGGTCCCATACAGAGGAAATGAGGAGCAGATAAACGAAGCCTGTGGAGACATAGCCTCTAAATTGAAAGACACAGGGATCAGAGTTGCGTTTGATACACGAAAAGACCTGACTCCTGGAAACAAATTTTATTACTGGGAGCTACGGGGTGTGCCCATCCGAATCGAGATAGGTCCCAGAGACTTGAAGAAAAAGGAGGTAACAGTTGTTAGAAGGGACACTCTGGAGAAACAAACATTGAAAATGGACGAAATAGTACCAGCTGTTCAAGAGCTTGCGAAACAGATGACCTGTGACCTAGCGCAGAATGCTTCAACGTGGATGAAAGAACGCATTCACCGGGTAGACAGTTTGGAGGAGGCGAAACGTTTGCTGGCTAAGAAGGCAGGAATCGTTGAGGTTCCATGGTGCAGCAAGGATGAATGCGGCCATAGGCTTGAAGAAGAGGTTGAAGCCCGCCTGCTAGGAACTCCCGAAGACACCGAGGAAAAGATAGATGGAAAATGCATGGTCTGCGGAGAGAAAGCAGTGAACATTGTGCGAGTTGCTTTAGCATATTAGCATTCAGAGTAACCATTGATGACCTCTGCGAAAGCTGTTTAATACGTTTTAACCACAAATCTCAAGAAAACAAAGAGCGTTAAGATACTCCAACAGACAGCGAGATGAAGAAGCATAGAGATTGAGGCATATGCTGACGAAACTTAAGCAAAGGGCTCAGTTGCAGTTAACCTCTGTAGCTGAATCAATCCATAACCTTGGCTTAACTCCAAATCACATAAGCGTTCTAGGAATAACCTTCGCCGTGCTTTCCGCCCTTACTTACTGGCAGTGGGAGCTTCATCCCTTCCTCATCATACTTGCGCCCCTTCTAATGCTTGCCTCAGGTCTCCTCGACGCCCTAGACGGAGCCATGGCGAGACTCTACGGAGAAGACACAAAATTTGGCGGATTCCTCGATTCCCTCCTTGACAGATACGCCGACGCGGTTATCCTCTGCGGAATCATCCTCGGTGGATTAACTGAAATTAGTTGGGGTCTTGCTGCACTCATGGGCTCCTTGCTGGTCAGTTACACCCGAGCTAGAGCAGAGGCGGCAGGAGTTAAGATGGAGACCGTGGGCTTAGCTGAACGAGCAGAACGTCTAATATTACTGGCTCTGGCAAGTTTCCTAGCCTTCATCTGGCTTGATGCTTTAGGTTGGGGAGTTCTTGTTCTCGCTATCCTCACAAATCTGACAGTAATTCAGCGGGCAATTTACTTCCACAAAGCTTCACAGTGAAAGAGAAAGATTTGTTAGTTTAACGTCTAGTTCTTCTTCTCGGGGGACCTGTTCTCCGCTCATTTTTTGAGCGCACCTTTACTACGCCGCGATGAACAGCGCATGAAACACAATAATATTTTGTTTCGGTTCGGCTAGAAATATAAGTGCCCTTTTGACGAAGTTCCTTATAGAGAAGCGAGTCAACCAAGGAGACCCTTCGTGACACTCGTTTGGCCTTGTCGCGGGGGACCTGCTGACCGCAACTTTGGCATTGAACCAATGCGCCTTTGCCTTTGCCGCCTTTTGCTCGACCTCTGGACTTTCGCTTGACTGGCATTATTTTTCCTCAACACTATAGTTTAAACGGGGTTTATTAAGTATCACCAGAATCGATTCATATACCTTACGTTTTTCACAATTTAACAAGATGTGTCCATGGGCGAGACTCAACAACCCATCAAATTGTCATTCTTTCTCAACCCGAATTCAAAAGAAATAATAGAGCGCTGGTCTAATATGCGTTCAAGTTTACTGTTAACGTGAAGAATCGGTGATGTGCTTTGGGTCGGGTCGCTAAGGGCGTTAAATGCAGTGTCGCTGGCTGTGACAGAGACGCAGTTCGTTCCCTCGCCCGAGATAAAGTGAGTGCAGCCGGACTAAAGGTTGATGAGACTAGACGCTCTTACCTCTGCAGACTTCACTACAAAGAATACAAAAAAGGTACCAAAAAAGACAAGTTGCTTGAGAAGTGGAGGTTCAAAGGCTGAGAATCCTCCAGTTACACTCAAACTTCATTGAAGTCGAGGTTGTTGAGAAGGAGATAGCCTTAGCTGAGGAACCTGAGAAAAAGAAATACCGCCTCGAGGAACTCGCCGTTTTATTCACTTCTGTCGAAGAGGGAGACGACACAAACGTCGCCAGAAAGGCGATGGAAAACACCAAAGCTTCCCTCGACAAATTGAAGGTTAACCGGATTCTGATTTACCCCTACGCCCACCTAAGCAACACCTTGGCAAAACCAGCTGACGCCCTGAAAGTTATCAAGGAGATGGAGAAAAGCGCCAAAGAGTTAGACTTCGAAACCTATAGGACCCCCTTCGGCTGGTGCAAAAAATTCTCTATATCCATTAAGGGGCATCCTCTAGCCGAACAGTTCAGAATAGTCTCTGGAGAAGCTCAAGAAGAGGCTGTTTCCGAAGCCGTGAAGGCAGAGGAGAAACTCAAATCCTTCTGGCATATCCTGCAAACCGACGGAAAGCTGGTTCCAGTGGAAGAGTTCGATTTCAAGGGGCATGAAAATCTAGAGAAGTTAGCCAAGTACGAGATAGAGAAGGTTAGGGCGGTTCATCAGGTTCCGCCTCACGTCAAATTGATGAAGAGACTGGAGATCGCCGATTACGAGCCGGGCAGCGACCCGGGCAATCTCAGATGGTATCCCAAGGGACGATTAATCAAGTCGCTGCTGGAACAATACGTGACTCGGCAGGTGATAGATTATGGGGGGATGGAAGTTGAGACCCCGGTTATGTATGACATTCAGCATCCAAGCATGGCGAATTATCTGGAAAGATTTCCCGCTAGGCAATATCTTCTGAAGTCGGATAAGAGGGACTTCTTTTTGAGGTTCAGCGCCTGCTTTGGTCAATTCCTCATGGTTCATGACGCTCAGTTCTCTTATCGGCAGCTTCCCTTGCGAATCTATGAGTTGACCAAGTATGCCTTCCGAAGAGAGAAGAGCGGAGAATTAACTGGCTTACGGAGACTTAGAGGCTTTACAATGCCAGACTGCCACGCCTTGGTTGCTGATTTGGACCAAGCGAAGCAGGAGTTCCTTGTCAGATTCAAGCTTTCCATGGAGATTTTGGAGGAAGGCTTGGAGTTGAACAAGGATGAAGACTATGAGTTGGCGATTCGGTTCACAAAAGACTTTTACAAAGAGAACAAGGATTTCATTCTTTCTTTGGTGAAGCTGTTTAACAAGCCTGCTTTGGTTGAGATGTGGGATGAACGGTTCTTCTATTTTGTCTTGAAGTGGGAATTCAACTTTTTGGATAATCTGGACAAGGCTTCTGCCCTCTCCACTGACCAGATTGACATAGAGAACGCCCAAAGATATGACATGACCTACGTCGACGAAAAGGGCGAGAAACAGTATCCTCTTGTTCTTCATTGTTCTCCAAGCGGCGCCATCGAAAGGGGAGTATACGCCATACTGGAGAAAGCCCACAGAGATTCGAAGAAGGGAAAAGCTCCGATACTGCCCCTGTGGCTCTCTCCTACTCAGGTGAGAATTATTCCCGTGGCGGAGAGATTCTTGGGGGACGCTGAAAAGCTAATGAACGAGATTGAAGGTCACCAGATTCGGGTTGACGTGGACGACAGGTCCATAACGTTAGGGAAGAAAGTCAGAGAAGCGGAGAGAGAATGGGTTAACTACGTTCTCGTCATTGGAGAGAAAGAATTAAGCTCGGATGTTCTTCCGGTCCGAGACAGGAAAGCAGGAAAGAAAATCAGAAACCTGAAACTAAAAGAACTCATCACTGAAATAAAAGAAAAAACAGAAGACAAACCCTTCAAACCTCTGACGCTGCCAAAGTTGCTGTCCAAAAGACCCCAGTTTGCGTTCTGAGACAACGCTTACTCTTCGTTAGAATTAAGTTGGAGAAGAGCAGTCAGAGTCATGGGCGCAAGTGGCTCCGAACAGTTAATTAGTTTCATGTTCACTCTACTGAAAAAAGGGCGCGAAGATTGGGTATTTGAAATGTTTCCGAAAAAGCTCCAGTTCGCTTCAAAGTTAAATCCCATCTGGAAGGGTGTTGCTAAACAGCTTGTTGAGGAATGCGAAAGATGTAGCCAGCCTAGACTATATTCCGTCTTCGAAGCCTACATATCAGGAGATAAACCCAACTGCAGAGGTTGCTCCACTGCTTTTCGATTAGCCCGTCCATTAATCAAGCGATTGTTCAGAAAGGTGAATCTGGCGGAGGCAGAGGTAAAGAAGCTGATGGCGGATGCGCTCATTCGCAAGAGCATGTTCAATGTCGTCCGCGGTATAAGCCACTTCGGTTTACAGATTCCGCAGTCAACAGCCGTTCCAGTTGTCATTGTGTGGAACTTCACGAATCAGTGTAACCTCTATTGCCGCCACTGTCACCAAAACTCAGGTGAAGCCGAGGAAAGGGAGCTAACGACTGAAGAGGCGCTCCAAGTGATCCAAAAGCTTGGAGATGCTGGAATCTCCATCCTCACTTTCTCAGGCGGCGAACCCCTGCTTCGTTCAGACATCTATACTGCCATAGAGGCGGCAGTAGATGCTGGAATTCTCTGCACAATAGCCTCAAATGGAACATTAATGACCAAGCAGGTTGTCAACAAGCTGAAAAAAGCAGGAATCAAGCGGGTTGAGATCGGTCTCGACGGATGTCAAGCTGAGACCCACGACTATCTCAGAAACACACCCGGCTCCTTCGAAGCTACCTTACAAGGAATCAGAAACTGCGTCGAGGTAGGATTTGATGAAATATGCGCAACAATGACGCTGTACACACGGAATGTCGATGAGCTCCAGGGCACCGTCGAGTTAGCGGAGAAACTAGGAGTCAACAGATTCTACCTGAACAGGCTAATCCCAGCAGGCAGGGGCAAAGAAGTGATTAACCTCGATGTTACGAAAGAGCAGAAAATAGGTGCACTTGAATATATTCACCAGAAGTTCTGCGATAGCGTAACACGCAATGAAGGTATTCAGTGTTACGCCCGTGGGATGACCTACTATGGTCGACTGGGTTTTGAACGGTCAGACGGCAAGGTGTTCACTGTCAGTGAGGCACTATCAGGTTACAGTAGGATGTGGCGAGAAAAGTTTGGAAGTGGGATTTCTGAGATAGTTAGGAAGTATGCTTCTGGGTTTGGGGGCTGTTCAGCTGGAATTACCTATGCTGGTTTGACAGCGAGTGGCGACTTGATTCCCTGTGTGCCAGCACCAATAAAGCTCGGTAATCTCCTGAAAGAAGATTTAGAGGACCTCTGGGTCAATAACAAGTTGCTCAATTACATGCGCTGTAGGGGTGATCTTAAAGGTGCATGCGGTAGATGTAGCTATAACTCGTTATGTGGTGGATGCCGATATACAGCCTACGTAATCAATGGCGACTGGTTGGCAGAGGATCCTAGCTGTCCCTTCGGACCCAGCTCCAAAAAAGCGGGTAATCAATCATAACTTTCTAAAGAACTAGGGAATACCATAAAAGTCAAAATTTAAATATATAATAGATAGTTTATGGATGAAGTTTTCCGTTGAAGGAGAGTTTGGTATGGCAGAACTTCTAGTCTATATCGATGGCAAGTATTATCCTAAATCTGAGGCTAAAATCTCTGTATATGACCACGGACTCCTCTACGGCGACGGAGTCTTCGAAGGAATACGAGCCTACCACGGCATCGTCTTCCACCTGAAAGAGCACGTTGACCGACTCTACAAATCCGCCCACCCAATCCTGCTAAAGATACCAATGACGAAACAAGAACTCACACAAGCCGTGTTGCAGACCCTAAAGAAAAACAACCTCACAAACGCTTACATCCGCTTAGTAGTAACCAGAGGATTCGGAGACCTGGGACTTGACCCCAGAAAATGCCCCAAACCCACAATCATTATAATCACTGAGCCAATGCTTCAACTCAACTCCCCAGAGGAAATCGAGAAGGGAATAACTACCATAATAGCATGGGTAAAAAGGAATCCCGTGGATACAGCAACTCACGAACTAAAATCCCTCAACTACCTGAACAGCATTTTAGGCAAGATCGAAGCCAACAACAGCGGCGTCAACGAAGCCATATGCCTCGACAAAACAGGCTACGTCTGCGAGGGCGTAGGAGAAAACATATTCATAGTGCGAGACGGCAAAATCTACAGCCCACCCATCTCCTCAGGAGCCTTAAATGGAATAACAAGAGCAGTGGTTATCAGGCTAGCGAAGAAGCTAGGATATGAAGTTACAGAAAGAAACATCACCCCCAACGAAATGTTCACCGCTGACGAAGTGTTTTTCACAGGAACAGCCGCAGAAGTCGCGCCAATAAGAGAGATAAACAAGCGAACGATAGGAACCGGAAAGCCAGGCCCAATCACCAGACGAATAAAACAGGAATTCGAGAAAGCCACAAAAGACCCGAATGAGGGGACGCCAATCCAGTAGAGCTTCACTTTATGGGAAAAAATGTCTGCTTGTACGGTACAAGCGAACGTTTAAGGGCAGTATCTAAGGGGTAATTATCTGGGTGATGCCTAGATATTCTTCTGGAGTCTGAACCGTGATTGCGACATTTTCTCCTCGTTTACCTGCCCAATTCCACAGGCACCTGAATGTGACTGATTCACCTATTTCAAGTGTGAAGGGCATATCTGGCGGCGGTTCTACGGACACTTCTAAAGATGTCTCATCAGAAAAGAGCAGTTCAACAAGCGTGATGTTGGCTGAAGCGATGGAGTTTTCAGAGTTTTTAACTGTAATGTTGAAGGCGGTTACGTTTGAGATATCGAAGTCTGTATCTGTAATAGATAATTGCACCGGTTTGGGTGTGGTTTCAATTCGATAGGCTATGTAACCTTGGGACGTAAATACGTTGATTGTGGCGTTTCTGCCCCGATAAGTTGTCCAGTCCCATGAACAGTTGAACATATGAGTGGTGCCTGGAAGAAGCACTTGTGGAATTGATGGCACTATTTCGCTAACTTCAAAGACGGTTCCATTATCCATGGTCACGGTTATCTTCGTGACGTTAAGGTCAATGATTGAGTTTTCGTCGTTATTTATTGTCATATTAAAGTGTTGTGAGTGAGCTGTCCCGAAAATGGTGCCTGTGATGGACAATATAACTGGGGATGTCTCGATTTCATAGGCTGAACCTGATCCATCTTCAACCAAAACTATGAGTTTCACGGTTTCACCGGCGTAGTCTCCCCAGTTCCATTCGCAATTGAAGGTTTCATCCTGTCCCTTATCGAGGTTGAAGGGTAGTTTGGGGTTCACGTTCAAGATTTTGTGCACCGTATCATCTTCTGTTGCAACGGAGATTTCTGTGATTTTGGCGTCTGTGGGGGAGTATGTTGGGTTTAGGACAGTTATGTTAAATGTTTCAAAATCTTGGGTATCGAAGGTTACGTCCATTACTGAGAGTGTGGTGTTTTCTGGGACTCTGTCGTCGAGGGTTATGTAGTAACCTATTACTAGGAGATAGGAGAAGATTGCGCCAATTATTATGGCGAGAAGTAATAAAAGGATGAGGAGGAGCCTTGAGATGGCCTTTATGTTTCGGGCGATTTTCACGTTTTCCCCTCTTGAGTTAGGTAACTATTTATTGTTTTGGTTTTTTGAAGTCTATTATTAATGTTTATGGACTATTTTAATTCTCTCTTTCGTTCCTGTCGATTTTCAGTATACTCCAGGTTTTTGGGCGATAATACTCTAGCTTTCCTGGAAGTTTCGGAGACGTTTATGTGCAATTTTCTAGGAAAAAGCTTGTTTTCAACAATGAAGTATTATCAGTCTTCAAATATGAGGTTCATGCCCGACGAGATTATTTTGTCTACTTACAAGAAAACTATTTTAGGACATGAAGTATCAGAAATAAATTGGGTTGGGAGATGGTTAGATGCCTATTGTGTATGTTCTGATAACCACAGAAGCAGGTGCTTCGGAGAGCGTTCTAGAATCCCTAAAAAAAATTGATGCTGTAGAAGAAGCCTACAGGGTTTACGGCGTCTACGACATTATAGCTACTGTTAAGGCAGAAACCATGGACAAACTCAACGAGATCGTTACTTGGAATCTGCGAAATTTAGAGAAGGTCATGTCAACTCTAACTATGATAGTGGTCGAGGAAAAAAAGTGACCAGAATCTCTACAGACTTTTGTTAGTTCTAGTTAATTCTGCAATCACTAGTAAAGTCAGAAATCGAAATTCCATGTGGCAACATCATTGCCTCTTAAATACTTAAGGACAATCAAACCCCCGACGATTGAAAATTTTATATATGTCAAAACATCCTTTGTACTTGAGTATCATGGCTGAAATTTGCCCTACCTGTGGACTACCCTCAGATATTTGTGTCTGTGAAGAAATCGGGAAAGAACAACAACGAATACGAGTGCGTTTAGAAACCAGAAAATGGGGAAAAGCGGTAACTATTGTCGATGGCATCAGTGATAAAGAAGCCAACCTAAGCCGTCTAGCCCAGAAACTCAAATCTTTCTGCGCCTGCGGAGGAACAGCAAAAAATGAAGAAATCATCCTGCAAGGCGACCACCGAGATAAAGTCAAAACATACCTCATCCGACAAGGCTATCCTGAAGAAAACGTTGAAATCCAATGATGGATAAGTGGATTAAAATGGGCATCCTTACAGATTTTCGCGAAGTAGTCAAAGGACTAAAACATAAAAAACTGAGCGAACCCACAACTAAGCTTTGCCCAAAATGTGGAAGCCCCAAGATTACGCTTAGCAGCGGCTTTGATATGTATCCAAGACTGTACGGAATAACACCTAGACTATATGTCTGTGTAGAATGCGGCTACAATGGACCCCTAGTGATGGAACAGACAAAAGAGGAAACAGGCTAATCAGGCAGTTCTATGCCTAACTGTCTCCGCAAACTCTTATACCGATTCCGGACAGTAACCTCAGTTACACCCGCAGCCTCAGCAATATCCTTCTGGGTCTTCTT
>CAZUQX010000017.1:0-41028 GCA_964623205.1 uncultured Candidatus Bathyarchaeia archaeon
AGACGCTTCCCTCACGCGGAAGAGATCGCCGGTTCAAATCCGGCCGGGCCCACCATCAGAAATCATTTATCAGAAAGATTAACTGTTTGAGGCAACATACCTTCAAAGGTTCTCTCGTATTTTCTTCGCTATCTCATCCAAGTCTCTTCTTTCTGGCTTTATAGGACCCTCATGCCCCACCATGGCTCCTATGGCTTTTGATATGGGGTCTCCTACGAATCTTGCTATGACGTGAACGTGAAAGTGCATCACAGATTGGCCAGCAGCCCTGCCGTTGAGCTGCAGGATACTAATTCCGCCAGCGCCAACGGTCTTCTTCACAGCACCACTAACGCGCTTAGCTACTTCAGCCACTTCAGCCAGAACCCTTTCAGGGACCTCATAGATGTTTTCCCAATGTTCTTTGGGAACAACTAGAGTGTGACCAACATTGGCTGGATTCAGATCCATGAAGGCTATAATGGCAGCGTCTTCGTAGACGGTGCTAGCTGTTGCCTTGCCGGAGGCTATGCGGCAAAAAGGACAATCGACACCCATCTTCTTTTCCACTTCCGGTGATTCAGCCTTGTTCTTACAGGGGTTAATAGTTTATGGTTTCTCTTGATGGATTGTTTAGGGTTTTTCTTCAAAAGGTTTAAAAAACAATTAGTGGTTCATGTTTGTTTGGCGCCGAGGTAGCTCAGATTGGGAGAGCACCCGACTCGATAATAGTATTGTTGAGGGTGAAGCTGAAGACCGGGTTGTCGCCAGTTCAAGTCCGGCCCTCGGCACCACAGAACTTTCTTTCAGAAAAGAACGTTCATTAAGAAGTTTTGAGCTTGACTTAGTGTTTTCTGGTTCTAGATAATCTAAAACGCTAAAGAATTATACGATGAATTAGTAGGTAAGTTGATGCGTGAATATTGGCAAGTCCATCCAGAAGAGTTTGAAAGAATAACACAGAAACTTGAAAATGCATGAAGAAGATTGCGTGTATGTCACCAATACCATCTCCAAGTAGAAAATAGAATTGTACCTATACTAAGAAGAATCGCCATAAAAACCAGCGAGAAGACACCCAGTTTAGGTTTTTTATTCCAGATTTTAGCGAACACCCAGTAAAGGGGTAAAATGGGAATGGCATATCTGTGAACGTTAGCAACTACGCTTGAAAAAAGCAACAGTATCAACTGGACAAACGCAAAACCGAAGTATTTAGCGTCTTTCCTTTCTCCCTTTACTCCTAACGAAAAGACACTGACGAACAAATCCGTGGATAAAAACAGGTAAATAAAAGGAACGAAAACTAAGCAAAATTCATTATAAAATAAAATCGCATAAGTTGATTCAGTCTCAAATAGCTGAAACAAGAAAAAAGGCGGACTTCCCCAATGCTGACGAAAAACAATATCGCGAACTGGAAAAACACCAGTATAGATGAAGCCAACGAGATTGAAAAGAAGATAGGGTAAAGAAACCAAAACAATTTGAAAAAAGGAGCGTCCCGTACGTTTCTTAACAAAGTTATACAGAAAGGGTATGACAATAAGTAAACCGCTACTTTTGGTTAAGCCTGCAAAGAAACCAAGTAATGTGGATTTTACTTCTTTTCCTTTTTCAAGAAAAATAAACGCTCCTAACATTAGTGTCATAAACAAGCTTTCGGAATATACACAAGAATAGAAGAGGGAACCTGACCAAAAACTGAAAAATATAGCAGAGCCAATTTCTTATTTCCTAGGATCATTTCGCTGAGTTTGTAAAAAAGAATCAAGCAAACAAAAAATAGGATGTTATTTAACAGAAAACCTGCAAGGCAAACGGCTTCAAATGGGGGTAATATTCCATAAAATAGTCTTCCGATGGCACCCATTATTATTGGGAAAAGTGGAAACCAAGCCCATTGTATCGCCAAAGGATTGCTTCCTGGAGCATACCCCCACATGGCGATGTGTGCATAATGTCCTGTATCCCACCTGCTGAAAAGATTCACAAGCGGAAGGTCTAGATCCCATAAAATTTCTTTTGGGTAAGCTTCAGTTATTCCTAAAACTGATATTCCAATAATAGCAGAAATGAAAACCAAGACTCTTGAAGCTAAACCTATTAGGAAAACCTTCCCAAACTCGGAAAAAAACCATTGACGAACCAGTTTATTAATTGAATTCATCAATACAAATTCTTCCCACTTTCTCCCAATTCATTGTTGAGTATTCAATTTAAAATCTGCGTTCATTAAAGACGAGTTCTGTTTATCTGATGAATTCCTTTTAAAGCCGTTGAACCATAGAATGAGCAGGAATGTAGCATGAGTTTCTTGCCGGGTAAGGTTCCAACCGAAGTTTTAGAGGAGATAGTTTTCAAAAATTTGGGAGCAAAAAGAGACGATGTTGTTCTCAGTCCCTCTATAGGCGAAGACGCAGCCATAGTCCAAGCTGGAAACGAAATCCTAGCAATATCATCAGATCCAATAACTGGAGCAGAAGAATGGCTGGGATGGCTAGCCGTCCATGTAAGCGCAAACGACATAGCAACCCGCGGAATTCAACCACGATGGTTCAACTCCATCATACTATTACCCCAAAATTCAACAACAGAACTCATTAAGAAGATATGCACCCAAATGGACAAAGCTGCACGCCAACTCAACATAGCCATCACCGGCGGACACTGCGAAATCACCCCAGGCATAGAACATCCCATAGTAACCGGATGCGCCGTAGGCGTTGCTGAGAACGGAAAGTACGTGACAACCAGCGGAGCAAGAATAAATGACCGAATTATCCTGACAAAAGGAACAGGAATAGAAGGAACAGCCATACTGGCCTCAGACAGAAGACTGGAACTCCTAAAAGTCTTCGATGAAAGCTTCTTAAAAAAAGCAGAGAATTTCTTCGAAAAAATCAGTGTAGTAAAAGACGCCATTACAGCTTTCAGAACCGGAGGAGTCTCAGCCATGCACGACCCCACAGAAGGCGGAGTGGCAGGGGGATTGCATGAACTAGCTGACGTCGCAAACGTCGGCTTTCAGGTTTACAAGGAAAAGATTTTGATTCCAGAAGAGACACGTAAAATCTGTGCACATTTCGAAATTGATCCTCTTCAGCTCATAAGCTCCGGGTCTCTTCTCATAGTCGCTGAAGAAGAGCAAACAGATAGAATAATCAGCAGTCTATCAAGAAAGGGTGTTCAAGCCTCGGTAATAGGTGAAGTAATAGAGCCTGCATTGGGAAGAAACTTAGTTACAAAAACCGGAGAAAAAACCGAATTAACCAGACCTGTCAGCGACCACCTCTGGACTGCACTCGCAAAACCAGTCAAGACCTAATTGACTTCCCATTTTTTGGGATTCACCAACTTGATTCAAGAGAGGTCTTGGCGTAGATCTTCTGCCAGATTTTTTATTCCAACAAATTGAACCGCTACAAATCCTATCACAATTCTGAGCCAAACCCGTAAAATCTGTATAAGAACTGTTGCCGCTGCGCCGACACTAGATTCTACGGCAAGCAGACCGTAGAGCCAAGTCATGGCTGTATCCACAACGCCTACTTCTCCGGGTATTCCAATGGGGATAGACTGAATGCTTACAGTAACGGAATGAACAACTACTATTATAATAAAATCAATCTGCTGACCGAGGGAAACGAAGACCAAGTAAGACAAGAGTATACTAAAGAACCAGCCAGTTATGGCAGATAGTGTTGGCGGAACTAAACTCTTCGGGTTTCTGCGCAAGGTATCTATGGAATCATGAAAAGACCTTAAACTCTTCATTGCGCTTGCCCTTATACGGTCAATATTCAAACGCCCCCTCGTAACAAAGCCCAAAAAACGCAATACAACGTCAAGTAATCTCTGCGCCAGCTTCTCTTTTAAACTGAAGAGAAATATGAAGCACAGGGAAATAGTGACGCCAAAAATCACGAGCAAACTCAGACCCGAGACATAAACATTAATCTCGTTTTCACGAATGTAAAGCAAAACGAGACTGGTGATTAGGCTGCCTAAAGATAGTATCATGTATAAAATTCTATGGCTCACAACTGACGCCAGAACTTTCCCTGCTTTTTCACCCGTCCCCTTGGTCATCAGGTAAGCTTTTGTGGCGTCTCCGCTGATGGACTCTGCCGGCACCAAAAGGTCAACAAAGACTCCTATCGATGTGAAGAGGAAAGTTTTTCGAAAGGGTACTTTGATCGAGAGGGGGCGAAGAAAAAACTGCCAAGTCAGAGAGTTAGTGAGCATGTTCAAGAAGAGAACCGCGACTGCAAGAGCATAGTAGAAGAGGTCTACCCTCTGGATTATGGCAACCATTTCGGGAATGCCGACGAAAAAGTAGAGGAAAGCAAAAAATATCAAAATACCTACTAGCAGAAGAGGAACAGCTCTCTTTAGAGACAACTGCTTTTCAGAAACCATCAGCTTCCTCGCCCATCATAAATACGAGCAAATAGAGGATTCACCATATTATCTTTTACTCGGTTTCCCTCAATCAGGAAAACACAATTTTAACATTAGCTTCCAGCATGCCGGAAAAGTAAACATTGAGCAAAAACATTCAATGCCTGCTGCCTCAGCACACTAAAGATTTGTTGTTATTAGAATTCGGGTTTTGTTTTTCCCAGTTTCTTGTCCAAGCACGCTTTGATGAAGCCGTAATATTCCGGTTCTGGTTTAGTGGGCCTGCTCTTGAATTCGCCGTGGAACTGGGAGGCAAAGAAGAAGAATCTGCTAGGAACCTCCAGAATCTCCTTTCTCCTGCCATCAGGACTGTTACCCGAAAAAACCATTCCATGTTTCTCCAAGGCGTCCCAGTAGTCCGGATTGACTTCCCATCTGTGGCGGTGGCGCTCAAAAATCTTATCAGCACCGTAAAGCCTGTGAGCCAACGACCCTTTCTTCACTAGAACCTCATGGGCACCTAAACGCATAGTCGCCCCCTTATTCTTGACACCCCGCTGTTCGGGCATCAGGTCAATCACAGGGTGAGGTGTCTCGGGATTTATTTCTGTGCTGTTGGCTCCATCAAATCCGCAAACGTTGCGGGCATACTCGACAACTGCCAACTGAAATCCGTAGCATACTCCTAGAAAGGGTAAATCATTTTCGCGGGCAAAGCCAATAGCACATATTTTTCCTTCGGTTCCGCGGGGGCCAAAACCGTAGGGGATAAAGATGCCGTCGTGCTCATCAAGTAGTTTCAAGCCGTTGGAATTCTTTTCTAGGTTCTCTGCTTCGAGGTAATTTATCAGAACTCGTGTCTGGCAGGCGGCGCCGGCGTGTTTGAAGGCTTCGTTCATGCTCACGTAGCTGTCGACCAAGCCCGCGTATTTGCCAATTAATGCTATCTTGATTTCAAACTGGGGGTTTTCGGAGCAGTCTACAAATTTTTTCCATTCATTCCACTTTGGGGTCTTTTTTGGAAGACATAATCGTTTGCAAACGTAATCGCCCATGCCTTGTTTATCTAATATTAGGGGAACTTGATAGATGGAGGAAACATTGTAGGAACAGAAGACTGCTTCTTCGGGGATGGTGCCAAAGAGCGCTACCTTCCGAAGAGTTTCGGAGTCAATCATCTCCCTGCATCTAGCCACGATAGTGTCTGGCTGGATACCTATTCGCCGCAACTCATTTACGCTATGTTGAAGCGGCTTGGTTTTCATCTCGCCCGTGACATCCAAGATCGGAACAAGGGCAACATGAACATAGAGGGTATTGTCGAAGCCATCTTCTAGCCGCATCTGACGAATCGCCTCTAGGAAGGGCAGTCCTTCGATGTCCCCAACTGTTCCTCCCAACTCTGTCAAGACAATGGCGCCCTTTGATCGTTCTGCGACTATTCTGATACGCCGTTTAATCTCGTTAGTGACGTGAGGAACAATTTGGACACATCTGCCCAGAAAATCGCCCCGCCTTTCCCTGTCGATGACTGTCTGGTATATCTGGCCGGTTGTTATGTTGTTTTCTTTCGGCAGGTTAATGTTTAGAAATCTTTCATATCCGCCTAGGTCTAGGTCTGTTTCGCCCCCGTCCTCGGTGACGAAGACCTCTCCATGGATATAGGGGTTCATGGTTCCAGCGTCAACGTTCACGTAAGGGTCAACCTTTATGACTGTAACGTCAAAACCTCGAACTTGAAGCATTTTACCTATGGAAGAAGTAGTGATTCCTTTACCAACCGAGGAGAGTACCCCACCAGTTACAAAAATATACTTAACCATCAGCTTAACCTCACGACAACACAACCCTAAACTATGTTTCACGTTAAAAATTCTTTCTACGAGTGGGGGTCTTTACTTCGCCTCAAGGTAGCTAAAGCTTGTTTGCCGGCTTCTTTCATTGTTTCACCCAGAGAAATAAAACCATGATTCCTTATTATGATCAGATTTTTGTCTCCCAAAGCCCCCAAAACATCCTCTGCCAATTCTAGGGAGCCAGGTTCATGCTCCTCTTCTGTGGTGGGCAGTTCAAGTTTCTCAGCATTCTTTATGATTGCGTCGTTGTGTCCATGAAAAATCGCATTTACTTCTTTACGTGTCTGGTAAATCAGAGAGTGCATTACCGCTTCTGAGGATGGTTGCCTCTTACCTTCAATATAAACGGTGTTACTCTGCTCATCATAACTTTTCACGTAAACAAAACAATCATTGCTAAGGTTTTCTTTGCTTTTCAGCCCAGACGCGGTTATTATGAATCCTTCTTCTGATCTGAAGCTCAGGTTGCCCGTATAGTTACCTTCAATCTCCGGAGTTAAACCATTCTTCTGGAATCTTTCACACCAATCTTTCAACTCTTCAATTTTGGCATCGCTGGGAATCTCATCGGAAACAAAAATGATGTTGAATCTTATTTTTCCTTCTTTCATTTAATCACTTAACAGTTGGTCGGACCTACAACCATTTTTTCTTTCTAAAGTAAATCAACATTATTACGCCAATGATGAGCATGACAATATAGACTAGGGGATAAGCCCACGGTGACTCAAGTTCAGGCATGTATCTGAAGTTCATTCCATAGATTCCTGCTACAAGGGTCAACGGAATGAAAATTGTCGCAATAATCGTTAATACTTTCATGACTTCGTTCATTCTGTTGCTGACGCTTGAAAGATAAATATCAAGCATCCCAGAAAGCATATCTCGAAAAGTTTCTAATGCGTCGATAACCTGAATTGTATGATCATAAACGTCTCTTAGGTAAATGTCTATGGACTTGTCAATCAATGGTGATTCCCATCTTTCCAGTCGACTGATCACCTCCCGTAAAGGCCAAACAGATTTGCGGAGAAAAATCAGTTCTCTTTTCAAACTGTGAATCATATGCAGAACTTCTGTTGTCGGATTCTTAACTAACTCATCTTCTATGTCTTCAATTTTTTCTCCAATTTTTTCCAAAACCATAAAGTAATTGTCAACAATGGCGTCTATCAGAGAATAGGCAAGATAGTCTACCCCCATCTTTCTAATGCGACCCCGATCGCTTCTGATTCGTTCTCTGATGGGGTCAAAAACGTCTCCTTCACTCTCTTGGAACGAAATAACAGATTTTGAGCTGAGAATCAAGCTGACCTGTTCAGCTTTGGTTTCGTTTTCCTCTTCATCGTAGCGGAGCATCTTTAAAACAATAAAGAGGTAGTCCTCAAAATCCTCCATTTTTGGGCGTTGCCCAGTATTCACGATGTCTTCTAGAACAAGAGGATGTATTTTGAAGTGGGTTCCAATTTTTCCTATATTCTCTAGTTGATGAATACCGTCCAAGTTCATCCATGTTGCAGTAGGTTTATCCATTAAAGGAAAACATTCCTCAATCGTCTTTACTTCTTTTTCTTGAAAATAATTCTCCCCATAATCGATACATGTAATCTTTACTTTGTCCAGTTTCTCTTTTCCAATGTATACTGGGGTTCCTGGAGGAAGACCAGACTTTTTTGATCGCTTTTTAATAAAACGACGCATCACAATGCACCCCATGCTCGGTTTCCCTTTAGATATATTTATAATTTTTTTAAGCGACGAATACCCGTCACTGACCACCTGCCCCTTCTACTGGATTGCATTCGATTCGCGCGCACTCATTCTAGAACTATGTCTGCCAATGTCTTTTTCCTGACGCCCTCAGCAATTTCCTTTCCAACAAGTCTCTCTGCAATTCTCAAGGCAAAATGAAGTGTGGTTGCAGGTCCTCTACTAGTTATTACGTTACCATCAACCACAACAGAATCTTCCAGAACCTCACCACCCCCATTCTCCACCTCACTCTCCATGCCAAGATAAATAGTGCACTTCCGATTTTTCAGAACACCCGCATCCGAGAGAACTGCTGGCGCAGCGCAAATGGCAGCCACAAGCTTACCGGAATCATAAGCCTCATTGATCATATGCAGCACTCTTTCGTCTCGTCTTAGATTCTTATAACCCGGATTTCCACCCGGCAAAACAATGGCATCAAAATCTCTCATCTGAACAGTTTCAATTAGTTCATCTGGGACGATCTTTATGCCATGAGCTCCTTCCACCAAATCAGGCAACAATCCAGCAACCGTTACTTTTATTCCACACCTTCGCAGAACATCGATAACCGTCACTGCTTCTATCTCTTCAAATCCTGGAGCCAACATAACCAAAGCTTCAACCATTCTAATTCACATCATATAATACTGGCTAGAAACGCTTTAATTCTTTTAGCCCAGAAGCTTATAAAGCCAGAAAGGCGTCGTAAAAATAATCCGAAAACAGCCTTAAAACCGCATTTTGTGCAGTTTGGCGCCGGGGGTGGGATTTGAACCCACGCGACCCAATGGATCACAGGCTCACCGTAGTTGTAGGAATTCCAGGCATGAACTTCCTTAACGGAATCTGCTCCCTACCAGATTCCCCGCAAAGCTCTAGGACACCCCGGCACATCCAATACATACACACTCAACATGTTTTTAGTCTTTTCGAAACAAACGAGGCTTCACTGATTGCTACGCCACATCCTAGGATAAAGGCCACGAGGCATCAAAACCCGCTGAGTCTTCGCCACAAACCCATGATCCATCTTCAACATACTCTCGGAAGACACTACAGCTTTCGACATCGTCACAGCCTCTCCTTTCTGGGTGAAGACCGCAACAGTATCACCGATTCTGATCCCCGCATCCAGAGACAGAACTCCTGGAGCAGCCAAGTGGGCTCCATGACAAAGGGCGTCCACCGCAGAATCCCGCACATATATCTTCGGCATCAAATCCAATGCCTTTTCCATGGGATAAACGAACTTCCTGAGCATGCTTTCATCCTTAGTCTCTTGCCACTGGCTAAATAGATAGGAGATGTCATGCAAAGTGACCAGACTCTTATCCTCTACGAAGGGTCCAACCCTTGTTCTGCGAAGCTCCTGCATATGAGCACCGCAGCCCAGAACCTCGCCGACGTCGTAGCAGAGTTTCCGTATGTAAGTTCCCGCCTCACAGCCAACCTTGAAGAGAACGTTCCTCTCCTCCATCTCGAAAAAGTCAATGTAATAGATTCTTCTTGTCCGAAGCCTCCGCTTGACCGACGAGCGTACAGGAGGTCGCTGATAAAGCGTTCCTTGGAATTCCTCCAACACGTTTTTCACTCGGTCCTCTGAAACCTGAGAATGGAGCCTCATAACACAGACGTATTCTTTGCCTGCCAGAAGAAGAGCTTGAATTATTTTGGTGGCATCGTCTATGGCCGTAGGTAGAATACCGGTAACTTTGGGATTTCCCCGGCTAGTTAAGCCTCAAGGGTCCCGCCGTGACCGGCGCTTTCAAGACTGAGGATTCGTTTGACCCAGGCTGTAACCTCGTGGCTTGATGGTCCAGCAGGCTTGTCCAAGTTTATTATTCCGAACTGCATGTGCTCTTGGATGGGTCTCTCTTCAGGTTTGTGACCGAAGCGTGGGTTGGTTTCTTCCTCAGCCTTTACTACCAAGTTTCGCTTGATCTTCCAAGGTTCGCTGATTCTTTGCATAGTTATTCTCCAGAAGGGAAAAAAGGGTTAGGAAAGGTTAAAAGAGTTAGGATAGGGTGGGCTTCACTAGCTTAGCCATCTCTTCCAGTTTATCCGCTGCCTTTAGAGCCTCAGTGACTTCTTCGTCGGTTGCGCCGCTCTTTATGTCGATTTTTTCTCCGGTTGGTTCTAGGTGATTAACGTTGGCGCGTCTCCGTTTTATTCCAGAGACGGTTTTAGGTCCGGTGATTAGAACGTAGTTTTTGTCTACAAGGTCTACGACGGCGCATTTTTTTCCTGCTTCCCGCCCTACGACTTTGACGCAGATTCTTCCTACTTCCATTGCAGGCAACTTTAACCCTCGTCACCTTGACTGGGAGTACACATCTTTATACTTTACTCATACCTGAATGGTGTTAACATTCCCCAGCTAGCATAGAGAAGAACCTAAAGGATTACGGGTGTCACTGAAGTCTATGTCTCTCGCCATTAGAGCTTGGGCGCTTCAAACTCTTGCCAAGTTTTGAGAATTTGAAATATATACAGAGAATTCAGAAATGTTTTATTAATCAGACTCTGAATCTGAATCGAGCGCACGCATTAACCCCGAAAGTTAACCACCAGCGTTTCCACCATCCGATTGCCTTTTTTGCGTGCGCTCCACCCCCCAACATTTTGTTAAACAAAACGACTGACTCAAATTATGATTGACCGAAGGCAGAAAAAATCTAGATGAGGAGGTTCTCTCATACTTAGCAAGAAGAGGATTGTTGAGCACACGCAAAAGAGGCGAATTGGCGTGTGGGTGGGAACGTTAACATTCAACCTTGATTGATGATGTGTGTGCTCAGTTCAGATTCTGATTTTGAGTGATAAAACGTTTCTGGATTTTCGATATATACCCCAAGTCCTCAAAACTTGAGTTTGAAGTCACACAACAATGATTAAAAAAATAATCGCTCTCTTCGAGGAATCACTTTTTGGCTACAGAGCAATTGTTGCATGAATCATTGATAATTTTACAGAAATGGTTTGTTATGGGGCAAACGATTATTCTTTTTCTCAGCCATAGAGTTAATGCTTCGTTTATTGCCTTGGGCAGGTCTGTTTCTAGAGAAGAAACCAGATCTAGGATTTTGGGATCTAATCGGACTTCCATATTCATTGTCCTCTATTATTCAGGTGATGGTGCCCTAGCGCCTTTTTAGTGATTGCTTCGGAAATAACAATAGGAAGGAAATTGTAGTCTTATAGATTTAGTAATACCAATCTCATGTAAGCAAGATTTGGGTCGAAAAGCTGAAGTGTTGTCTAAACCATTTAATCTGTGGAGGTGAGTTCTATGACTGTTGTAAAAATTATTGAGCTAATAGGTAGTTCACCAAATGGCTGGAGTGAGGCTGCTCAGAATGCTGTGACAGAGGCAGCTAAGACTGTCAAAAACATCAAGGGAGTCCATGTTAAACGATGCACTGCCAAAGTAAAGAATGACAAGATTGTAGAATACAATGCAGATGTCAAAATTGCCTTCATTGTAGAAAGATGAAACACAAACGTTAAACTTTAACTCTCCAGATAAGCCCAAGCAAATCTTCTAACGTAGGAGTAGTTAAAAACAATCTGGATAAGACACTTGCTAGGAGCAAATTGAATCATACTCGTTGGAAGCTTATTTACTTTTTATTTACTTACAACTTCCCACCCCATATAGAGAAATTCAAAAGACTGCAGAAACAGAAGATATGATAAACCGCAGTTTAGTCTTTATTAGGATGAGTTAATCATTCTTATGCTGAAGGAGTAAACATGAAAAGACAGCATCTTTCAACGAAAGAGGTTGAACACATCGCTTGGCTCGCCCACATCGAACTCTCTGAAAAAGAGAAGGCTCTCTTCACCGAACAGTTCAACGAAATTCTTGATTACTTCAAAAAGATTGACAAGGTAGACACCGAAGGAGTTGAACCAACGTACCACGTTTTAGACCTCGAGAACGTCTCTCGGAAAGACGAGACAAAACCTTCGTTAACAACAGAAGAAGCCCTCAAAAACGCCCCCAAAAAAGAGAAAAAGTTCCTTAAAGCTCCGAGAATCGTCTAGGAAGCAGACAACATGCCAAAATTACACGAGTTATCCGCAAAAGAGACCGTTGAGAGGATACATAGTAACGAAACGACAGCCGAGGAATGTGTTCAGGCGGTTTTTGAGAGAATCCACGATTTGGAAGATAAAATTAATGCCTTCGTTACCCTCGTTGAGAGAGAAGCCCTCAAGAAAGCTCGAGAAATCGACAGAAAAGTCTCTGAGGGAAAACCCATCGGGAAACTGGCGGGCGTTTCTATCGCCGTGAAAGATGCCATCTGTACACAAGGAATTCCCACCACCTGTTCTTCGCAAATGCTCAAAAATTTTGTTCCTCCCTACGACGCAGAGGTCATTGAACGGATTAAACGGGAAGACGGAGTAATCGTTGGGAAGACAAACATGGACGAGTTTGCCATGGGATCCTCCACGGAAACCAGCTATTTCGGTCCAACCCGCAATCCATGGGACCTTTCACGAGTTCCCGGAGGATCATCCGGAGGTAGCGCAGCGGGTATCGCTACTGACGAGGCTGCATTAGCATTGGGAACTGACACGGGAGGGTCCATTCGTTGTCCAGCCAGCTACTGTTCAGTTGTGGGCTTAAAACCAACCTATGGACTGGTCAGCCGTTACGGATTGATCGCCTACGCGAACAGTCTTGAACAGATAGGTCCCATGTCAAAGAATGTTTACGACTGCGCCCTGTTTCTCACAGTTATTGCTGGCTATGATTCTAAAGACAGCACCTCCGTGAAAGCGGCGCCAAAAGATTACACTGAATTCCTGAAGGATAGTGTTGAGGGATTCAAGATAGGTGTGCCTAGAGAGTTCTTCGGCGAGGGAACGAGTGATGAAGTGGAGAAACAGGTTTGGAAGGGTATCCATAAACTTGAAGAGTTGGGGGCTTCTTACGAGGAGACTTCGCTTCCCACCCTTGAACATTCTCTTGCAGCCTACTACATCATTGCCATGTCTGAAGCCAGCTCCAACTTGGCAAGATACGACGGATTACGGTACGGCTACCGTGTTGACCGCGACGAAGGAAACTGGGCAACTGTTTATTCAAGAAACAGGCGAATTGGATTCGGAGCTGAAGTGAGACGCCGAATAATTCTTGGCACCTACGCCCTTTCAACTGGATATTATAACAAATATTATTTGAAAGCCCTCAAGGTTCGAACCCTGATTCGAAGAAACTTCGAGAAAGCTTTCAAGAAATATGATGTTCTAATCGGTCCCACAATGCCTTTTCCGCCCTTCAAGATCGGAGAGAAGATAAAAGATCCCCTAGCCCTCTACATGAGCGATGTGGACACAGTATCAGCAAATCTATCTGGACTGCCCGCCATATCTGTTCCATGCGGATTCACGAAGAGTCTTCCCATCGGAATGCAGATTATTGCTCCACCCCTCCGAGAAGACTTGATACTACAAGTAGCGTACACTTTCGAAGAGAACACACTCTACAAAAACCGAAAACCAACAGTCAAGTGAAAAGAGAGTTGCGAAAGAACTATAGTCTGCTTGGTCCACTATTGGTTTGGTGAATTCATGGATAAGCCCTATTTCCGCCAGTTCTTTGAGCCCCAATTGAAGGAGCCGATCTTTGTAGAGGGGCTCCCGGGGTTGGGAAACATAGGATTGATCGCGGCGAATCATCTTATAGAATCCACAGATGCTAAAGTCTTAGCTGAATTATATGCTCCCTACTTTCCAGACTATGTAGTCGTGAATAAGGATGGAACGTGTCGTCCACCCCGTTACCAGTTCTACGCAGCCAAAACCGAGAAAAACCACTACATTATCTTAACTGGAGATTCGCAGCCCACTTTAGAAGACAGTTTAGCCCACTACGACCTATGCGATGAAATATTGAATTTTGCAGAGAAACATGGAACCAAGTTCATAGTTACCATGGGCGGAGTATCCACACCGAAACCGGGAAACGAAATTTACATAGCTGGCACTTCCGAGAAACTCGCCCAGAAATATCTAGACAAAGGAGTTCGGATCTATGGTGAGGGCAGAATAATTGGGGCAACAGGTCTATTGTTGGGACTCGCGAAAAAGCGTGGATGGAAAGGCATCTGCTTGTTGGGGGCGACAACTGGTTTCGGAGCCGAAAGGGGAGTCGCTCTCGCCCTCTATAAAGTTTTGACAGAGATTCTTGAGGCGGACACGGAGAAAGATTCGGGGAAACTGAAGGAAAACATTAAGAGTGACATTTAACCTAATCGTCAACAAAATGTAACTGCGCTTGGAGTGATGATTGTGGCGTTTCTTGGAAACTTGAAGAAGAGCAAAGGTTTCATGCGAGGACTGATAATCTTTTTTGCGGCACTCCTCACTTTTGGAGGACCCACATACCTGATGTTAATCCTCAATGAAATGGAGCTTCCCAGACTCCTCATCCTCGCCACTGGATTAATTTCTCTAGTAGCAGGACTAATCCTCTTCACAATCACACTGAAAGAAGAGAATACGTCAGGCTGAAGATTTTTCTAAAAGGTTTTCTTTAGCTTTTATGGACTCTAGTTTTTCGCAGATCATCTGGTTGGCTAACTGAGGGTCAGCCTTACCCTTCGTTGCCCTCATAAGCTGCCCCACCAGATAGTGAACCGCATTTTCATCCGTGAGAGCATCTTTCACAGCCTTCGGGTGTTCCCTGAAAACCTTCTCCACAACATCTTGAAGGACTTCTTGGGAAGTAATCTTTACTAAACCATTTTCTTTGATAATTTGTGACGGACGCTTTCCTGTTATGACAATTTCGGGCAGAATTTTTTTGCCGATTTTGCCGCTTATAATGCCTTCCTCGATTAGTCTGATCATCTCAACCAAGTGTTCCGGAGTAATTTTGGATTCCGTGAGTTCAAGGTTGTTTTCATAGAGATTACGCAGAAGGTCGCTCATCATCCAGTTACTGATCTCCTTAGGTCTGTCGTATAATTGGACGCTTCTCTCGAAAAAGTCCGCTAAGGCTTTGTCGCTCACCAAAACCTCAGCGTCATATTTTGGAAGGCTGTAGGTGGAGATGAAACGGTGGATTCTAGCTTCCGGCAGCTCCGGCATCTTCCCTTTAACTTCTTCTATGAAGTCTTTTGTGATGACTATAGGAACAAGGTCTGGTTCAGGAAAATACCGGTAATCATGCTCCTCCTCCTTCGTACGCAACGAAATGGTTATCCTACGTGTCTCATCCCAATGTCTCGTTTCCCGCTTAACAGCCTGACCCTTATTGACCAGATTCTTTTGTCTCATAATCTCGAAGCATAAAGCACGCTCCACCTCTTTGAAGGAAGAGATGTTTTTTACTTCCACCCTAGTTCCGCCAGTGAGAGATATGTTGGCGTCACAGCGCATGGATCCCTCCAACCTTCCAGTGAAAATTCCCAAATGTTCCAGAATGGAGCGCAGTTTTTGGAGGAAAACCCTCGCCTCAGCGGGAGAATCGATATCTGGTTCTGTGACAACCTCCAATAGGGCGATGCCCGAACGGTTGTAGTCGACAAGAGTATAAGGGGAAAGGTCTATGGCGCCCTGATGAACCAGTCTCCCAGGATCCTCTTCCAGATGAACCCGGTTAATCTGAATCTTCTTTCTCTTTTTACCAACACCAATATGGAGAAAGCCATCGACAGCCAGCGGAACTCCTCCAGCCTGATCGTATTGCGAAATCTGGAAGTTTTTAGGCATATCCGGATAGTAATAGTTCTTTCTGAAGAACAACATACGCTCCGAAACTTTACAGTTCAGAGCCAGCGCAGCCATAACAGCGAACTCCACCGCCTTCTCGTTGAGGACTGGAAGGGCACCGGGTATTCCGAAGCAGACAGGACATATCATAGTGTTTGGGTCTTCGCCCTTGTAATTCGAAGAGCAACCGCAGAAAAGTTTAGTTTTAAGACTAGTTAGCTGGACATGAATTTCCAAACCTATGCGAACTTTGTTGCAGTTTTCGGCAGACATATCTGTTATGTTAATTTTGTCTGTGGAATTTAGATGTTTGCATTGACTATCTAAAACGGGGAAGCCTGCAAGACATCTCTGGGCTCTCGTGCGAAATAGTTAAATTTGCAGTCCTCCACCGTGCACCTATGCCTAGAATATGCCTCGTCACACACTTTTTTCCACCCCACATGGGAGGTATAGAAAAGGTATCCTATGAACAAAGTAAAAGATTAACAAAATCAGGTTACCAAATAGATGTCTTAACGAGCAAAATGAAGGGAAGAAACAAACACCCCGAAAAGGGAATCAGAGTCTTCCATTATTCACCATTAAACCTTGCTGAAAGAATCGGCGTACCCTACCCAATTCTTTCCATCGAAGCCTACAGAACGTTTACAGAGGTAATAAGGAAATGTGACCTAGTTCACGCCCACGGTCACGTTTACCTGCCATCATATTTGGCGGGGAAGATCGCCAAGAAATACAAGAAACCCTTCATCTTGACCCAGCACAACACATTCATCGACTACCAGTCATGGCTAAACATAGTGGAGCACCTAAACGACATGGCAATAGGCAAAGCGGTTTTGAAAGCCGCTGACAGAGTGATTACCGTCAGCAAGAAAACGATGGAATACGTTTGCAAACTAGGCGCAGACAAGTCAAAAACTTCAGTGATCTATAACGGGGTCGATATAGACACCTTCCACCCTGAAAACAAGGGGGAGAGCAGAAAGAAACTTGGTCTGCCCAAAAACCGAAAGATCGTCCTCAGCGTGCGGAGACTGGTCTACAAAAACGGTCTAGGCACCCTCATAGAATCGGTCCCCCTAGTGGCACGAAACCACCCTGACACCTTATTCGTTGTTGCAGGAAAAGGTCCGAGCAGAAAACTCGTAGAAGACCGTATAAAAGAACTGGGGATTGAAGACAACGTCAAGCTAACCGGATTTGTTCCAGATAGACTATTGCCAGTATACTACGACGCCGCTGACTACTTTATTCTACCCTCAGCCTCAGGCGAGGGACTACCGCTGGTTCTTTTGGAAGCCATGGCATGCGGACTGCCAGTCATCGCAACAACAGTGGGAGGGACACCTGAAATAATCAAGCACATGAAAAACGGGGTTCTGGTGCCCCCCAGAAATCCGAAAGCAATAGCCGAGGCCATCTCAAAACTGTTATCAGAGGAAAGACTGGGACCCACCATCGGAGAGGAAGCCAGAAGAAACGTTGAAGATAGATTTACTTGGGAAAAAAACCTCTGTCAACTACAGAGTATATATAGCGAGTTCCTTTAGTAGAGAAAACATTTTATATAAAGAGCTTCAAGTCTTCAAGTAAAAAGTGAGAATTTGACCCGAGCTACCAATCTTGATCAAAGAAGATTTTATTGTTTCCGTGGTCATACCGGCCTTTAAAGAAGGAAAAACGATACAGAAAGTCATAAGAGACCTCAAGAGTTCCTCAAGCTATAACACTCAGATAATAGTTGTTGACGGCTACTCCAATGACGGAACTGAAGAGATAGTCAAAGAGGAGAACGTTGAGTTTGTATCCGAATCAAGGGCAGGATATGGAAGGGCAATAAAGACAGGAATTAACCACGCAAAAGGCGACGTAGTGGTAATAATCGACGCCGACGACACCTATGAAGCTGGTGACATCGACAAACTCGTCAAACCTTTGTTGAAGGAGAAAGCTGACGTCTGTTTGGCTTCGAGGCTTGGGGGAACCCTCTTACCTGGAGCCATGCCACGTATGAACTTATTTGGAAATAGAATGTTCACTTTAATGTACAACAGGTTATACGGCCAAAATGTCACAGACACCCAGACCGGATTTCGAGCATTAACCAAAAAGGCGATTAAACACTTGGATTTATACTCTGATGGAATGGGCCTTTCAACAGTTTTTCTAACGGAAGCCGCGAAGAGAGGCTTAAGAATCACCGAGTTCCCTACACTCTACAAGCCTAGAAACAACCACAGTAGGTCCAAGTTGAATAGGTTCAAGGCTGGGTGGGAGATCTTCAGAATTCTTTTATCTGGACAAGCCTAAATGTAGGCCAGTTCAGCTAGGGGAGCTTGTCTGATGAAAACAGATATTCTCGGCTTTTTTATGGGATGGCAGAGGTTGAGGAGACATCAGCGTAAGAAGTTTATGGAAAAGAAAATTAAGAGAACCCCGAAGGGTGCAAAATCCGTTTCAGATTTAGATGAGGAAAAAATGATAGCAGTAACGATTTTGATAGCCATTGTGATTCTAGCGGGTCTCTTAATTTATCTAGCGCTTGAACCAGCGCCAACGGAGAATTTTACAACCATATATTATCTTGATTCAGAAAAACAGGCGGAAAACTTTCCAAAAACTGTGGTTTTAGGCGAGAACAACACGTTCTCTTTATGGGTTGGTGTGGAAAATTACAACGGCACAACAAACGCGTTCTCAGTGGAGATTAAGATAGACGATGGGGAGGGGGATGTGGAACCTAGTCCTGTCGAACCCATAGAAAGCTTCGAGAGAACGTTATTGGATGAGGAAGTTTGGGAGTTTCAGGTAACGATAATGATAGATCAGTTGGGTAGCCACAGGATAATTTTTGAACTTTTGTCCTTCGATGATGCGGAAAACGATTTCGTATTTTCAGGAAACTGGGTCAGCCTTTCACTTGAAGCAATCTAGCAGACTGTGCCTGCTTTCGTGACCGAAAAGTCATTTTCACCTTCGGAATCCACTGGTTTTTTGGAAAGATTAAGTAGTGAGTGCATAATTAGATTTCAGTCATAAAAATGGGGAATTGCAGTGAAAGCGCTTGAGGGAAAGGAAGTTGTTGTTACTGGAGGAGCGGGATTCATAGGTTCTCACCTGTGTAAAACGCTCATAGAGCAGGGCACCAAGGTGACGGCGTACGACGATTTATCTTCAGGAAAAATTGCTTTCATAAAAGACACAATAGATAATGGACTTAAATTCGTGCAGGGGGACATCAGGAATCCCGCTGCACTAGAGAAAGCAACGAGAAACAGTGAAGTTATTTTTCATCTGGCAGCCCAGACGAGCGTCCCCCTCTCCATGGAAGATGCCAAAGAAGATTGTGAAGTTAACGTGGTTGGAACATTGAATGTCCTCGAAGCCGCCAAAAAAGCTAACGCCAGAGTGGTCTTCGCGTCTTCGTGTGCGGTTTATGGAAACCCGGAGAAGAGACCGACGCCTGAAACATATCCGACCCATCCGATCTCCTTCTACGGATTGTCAAAGTTTGTTGGTGAGAACTACTGTCGGTTCTACCAAGAGAATTACGGTTTGGAGGTTGTTATGTTCCGCATATTCAACGTTTATGGTCCAAACGGTCATGGAGTCCTACCTGATTTCCTCAACAAATTACAAAAGAACCCCAACAAGTTGGAGGTTTTGGGGACAGGCAGACAGGGCAGAGACTTCGTTTATGTATCAGACATGGTGAGAATCTTACTCCTAGCTGCCACCTCTCCAGCGGCTGCAGGACAAATCTTTAACGTTGGCACAGGAACCACAACCTCAGTAACAGAGCTAGCGAACAAGATTATTGAACTTCTGGGATTAGAGGGAGTTGAAATCTCCTTCACGGGTGGTTTAGCATGGGAGGGAGACATGGATATAACCCAAGCAGACAACAGCAAAGCCGTGAACATACTACACTGGAGACCCCAAGTGAGTTTAGAGGAAGGACTGGAAAAATTAATAGGTTAAAGAAGATACTAGGCGCGATTTAGATGGCTTCGTTGAGGGAAAGGCTGAAAGCCGTTATCATGCTTCTTCGACCGCCCTACTGGCTCATGACTGGCGGTCTCTCAGTTTTGACGCTAATAACTCTGCAGAGAGACGTCCCAGACTTTAGCTTGGCAGCATTAGTCGTCTTGTCGGCAATCTGCATTACTTCTGGCGGTTTCGCCTTCAACGACTACATTGACCAAGAGTCAGATGCCATCGTCAAAAAGAACAGACCTATACCGTCACAAAATATTGCACCGTGGCATGCTCTCCTAGCATCAGCAGTTCTGTTCGCCATTGGACTGGTGACAGCCTTTACAATTAACGTTCTCTGCTTTGGAATCGCTCTCCTAGATACATTACTTCTCGTGGTGTACTCCGCATACATAAAGAGGTATGCAGGTTTTTTTGGGAGCTTTCTTATGGGTTTTCTAATAGGAACATCATTTGTTTATGGTGAAGCTGCCTTGTCTGGAGTAATCACAATTACTTCTTTCTCGTTATCTTTCATGAGCATGGGAAGTGTGGGCGGAAACATATTGAGGGACGTATTGAGTTTAGAGGGAGACTTGAAGGCTGGATACGCCACTTTGGCAGCAAAGCGCGGTCCAGAATTAGCCACTAGAGTGGGAGCAATCTTCTTCTTGCTCAACGCAATAGCCTCCCCAATCCCCTTTTTGGTGGATGCAGTCGGTTGGCCATATCTGATTCCAATAATAATCTGGGACATAATCCTTGTTATTTCAGGAGTTACCCTCCTCAGAAAGCCTGACATTGGGGAAGTGAAGAAACAAGAAAGATTAGTAACCAGAACTATGATTCTTATACCAATCGCCTTAATTGCAGGGGCTTTGATTTGAAGGAACATAAGATTCTTCGGGAAACTTTCAGTGTTTGTCCAGTTTGCCTTAAAAAAGTGAAGGCTCACGTGGCGGAAAAAGACGGAAAGATTGTGATCTTGAAGGAGTGCAACGAGCATGGGAGTTTCAATGATGTCTACTGGAGCAGGGCGGACATCTATTACAAGGCTGAAAAGCTCAAAAAACCCTCTTCCAAACCGCTTCAGGACAACTGCCCCTACGGCTGCGGATTGAACGAGTGCTCTCATCATGCCTCAAAAACAGTCATGGCAGTCATTGACATAACTAACGAATGTGACCTACGATGTCCAATATGCTTCGCAAACGCATCAAACCCAAGCGACCTTTACAAGCCAACTCTGGAAACCATTCACAGCATGCTAAAGTTTCTGAAGAAACAGGACCCGCCGCCCCTAGCGGTAATGTTCGCTGGTGGAGAACCCACGGTCCGTGACGATATAGTTGAGATCGTGAAGATGGCCCATGACTTGGAATTTATGATACTTCTTGCGACGAACGGTATCAGAATGTCTCAAAACCCGGAATTGGTTCGGAAGCTGAAGAAAGCCGGGTTAAATATAGTGTATCTGCAGTTTGATGGACTCACCGATTCACCTTACGAGAAACTGAGAGGAGCAAAACTGCTTCAGAAGAAGCTGAATCTTGTTAAACTTTGCCGTGAGCACGATATAGAAATAATTCTGGTTCCAACCCTGCAGGGCGGAATTAATGACAACGAAATAGGAGACATGATTAGATTCGCTGCAGAAAACGTGGATATCATAAGGGGAATAGTCTTTCAACCTATGTCCTTTACCGGAAGAACATCGGATATCGTTTCTAGGGAAAAAAGGGTTGACAATTCACTGCTTGCCCAAAGAATAGAAGAACAGACGAATGGGATGATCAGAGAAGAAGACCTGTTTCCTGTTTCAGTGATGGTTCCTCCCCTACAGGTCATGAACACTTTCTTAGCTAAAACATGGCCCCCATTCACACCAACCCCCTATTGCGGACTATGGAACTGGGTGTTAATCTCAAAAAGAGGAAAACACATCTTCACACCCATCAGTCGTTTCTTAAATTTTGAAGCCTTCATGTCCGATCTGAAAGCCCTTAACAGGACAATTAAACATGGAAAAATCGGCAAAATTGGAATTTACCTGAGGCTGTTCTTCGCTGCCTTTCGTTCCCTAGATTGGGGAAAGGTGCAACGAGAAGCAGGTCTTCTGAATGCAGTGAAGACTTTGATTAAGATACACACCGACCCCTCTTACGATTCTCTCGGATACATCAGACGAAGACTGCTGTTAATCGGATGTATGGCTTTCATGGACCCCTACAACTTCGATGTGGAACGGGCACACCACTGCGTCATTCACTATATAACTCCAGCCAACCGAATCATCCCCTTCTGCGTATACAACATGTTCTACAGAAAACAAACAGAACAACAATTTTGTGTCCAACGAATCAGCGCCAAACACACATAACCCCAGAAAGATTGTGTTTTACGAAGAGTCGATTCCCTGTTTATTATGACGCGAATTCCCTTATGCATGAAAGAACGGTGTAATCGACATTTTCTTGCATGTAGTTTTTCGAAAGTTAACTGTTTGTCTATGTGGAAAGTTTGTAGTAGTGTTCGATCAAGTGATGATAATGTTCCGGTGGCATCAGGGAACGAAAGGCCCGTTCAACGACTTCGCTTAGAGCCGGATGAATATGCATCACATCGAGTATAGGCTTGGCGCTCTGTTCCTGGGTATACATTAGAGGTATGATCTCGTGGATGAGAACAGAGGCGTAAGGTCCTATGATGTGGGCTCCAACAATCTTCATGGTGCCCCTTTCCACAATAACTTTGACGAAATAATCCTTCGCATCCATAGCTTCTCCTTTCGCCGTATCCTCATATCTGTAAAATCCAATCAGCAGTTTGTCCTCCCCGTATTTTTCTATCGCCTCTTTTTCTCCCAAGCCTACTGCTGCAATCTCGGGGTATGTGAAGACGGCGTGGGGCACTGCATGGTAATCAGCCTTCACATTTCGTTTCAAGACAGCATTGTAGTATACAATAGCTGATTCGTGGTTAGCAACATGTTTGAAGGGATATTTGCCGTTGGCGTCTCCGAGAGCCCAAACGTTAGGTTGCGAAGTCTCCAGATACTCGTTAACGACAATCCATCCCCTTGCATCTGTATTTATCCCTCCCTTTTCGGGATGAAGTAATCCTGAAAGCGGACCTCTGCCTGTAGCAACCAGTATCTCATCTGCGATAACCTCCAACTTTTCTCCGGTCTCTCGGTTGACTGCCATGAGTTTCTTCTTGCCCCCTGAAGTCACTTCTAACTCCCGAACTTCATAGTTGGTATAGATTGTCACATGCTTTCCCAGTTCTCTCTTGGCGAGAACTGAAACTTCCGGTTCTTCCTCGGGAATAAACTGTGAATTTCTGCCGACGACCGTAACATTCGCTCCCATGGATGAAAGAAAATGACTGTATTCCGCGGCTATGTATCCGCCACCCACAATGACGATGCTTTCAGGCAGTTCATTTAATTTGAGAATCGTATCGCTCGTAAGGTAACCAGCTTCATCTATCCCCTTTATAGGAGGAATGGTAGGTCTCGATCCTGTGCATAGAAAAATCATCTTGGAGGTGATGATTGCGTCTCCAACCTTCAGCGTGTATGGACCAACAAATTCTGCTACTTCAGGGTAGTAATCTATGTTTTTTGAGTGGGAAAGACTTTGGCGGATTCGATTTATGTCTCCGTAGATGATGACTCTCATTCTTTCCATGACCTTTTTGAAGTCTATCTGTTTTATGTCAGAACTTATTCCAAAATTTCTTGCCTTTTCAATTGTTCTCACCAATTCTGCGGGGTAAAGTAGTATTTTGGAGGGGATGCAGCCCCTTGTTAAGCAGATACCTCCGGGTTCATCTTTGTCTATGACAGCGACTTTAATCTTGGGGTTCTGTTGAATCATTGTCTCCACAATGCTTATGGCGGAGCCTGTGCCTATGGAGATTAAATCGTATTCTTTCATAACAAAACCTCTATGAACATAATTAATTAACCTGAAATTGGTTTAAATTAATTCCTTAAGGTGCATATTGACCAGCGAACACCATAATCTAGTGTTCTTCGTTCTCTTCTTGAATGTGATGCCACACATGAATGGCTAGCCCGGTGGCTGAACCTGCAGTCATACCTAAAAGTAGCCGAGTGAGTTCTTGATGTTCATACACCAGTGCCACAGCCACAAGTCCATCGAGGACTATAGTCATAGCTAGGTACAAGAATAACCAGACCTTGGTGCTTGTTCCTCTGGGCTGGTTGATGCCAACCACAACTAACACACCGAACATTACACAAAAACCAATCAAAGCATAAATCAAGCTATTTCACCAAAATTACAAGGTTTGTAGTTATTCGAGTCTCACAGTTTCGGAGAGATGGATTTGATGTAGGAGTTTATTTAAACTTTATGTCAGACGTCTTCGCTTCCTTTCAGTATGTGGCAAACTATGCCAGTAGACTGCGCTGAATTAAACCCCAAAATGGCAACAAAGTCTCGGAGCTTCTGGAACCTCGGCGGTGAGACGCCAGCGCGTAAACGTTATATGATTACAATTTGTAGGATACGCTGGTAAATCAACAGTGAAAGCTTTAAGAGTCTTCAGAGGTTTGATGGCCTTTCTCACAGCCATTCCTTTCAGGATGGATAAAAGTTTCTTGGAGATTTCCGCTCGCTTCATGTTCCTATTTCCGGCCATAGGAGTCATTATAGGATTTATTGTCGGAATCTACTCCTTCTCAGCAAGCAACGTTTTGTCCCTTCTCTTTACCTCCTTTAATGCCACTCTATTCTCAGGTTCCCAAGAGCTTCTTTTCGATTTTGTAGCCAAAGGGCTTGCAAGCACCATGACCCTCGCTTTTCTTTTTGTTGTCATAGGACTTCAACACACAGACGGCCTAGTTGACGTGGGCAACGCCTTAGGCATAAGAAAAGCATCTCTTAAAGAAAAAGTGGAAATCGCTCACGTAAGTGCTGTAACCAGAACAGGGGCCTTCTTAGCGCTCCTCATTTCCTTCTTCACCCTATTACTCATCTTCTTAACAAAAACAGACGCCATCATTCAATCCTTCATAGTAGCCGAGACCTCAGCGAAACTAGCCATGGTCACAGCCGGATGGCAAGGCAAATCTCCTCCGATCCAATTCTATGAAAACAAGGTGGAAAAGGGGAGGAGCTTCATTGATTCAATTAGGAAAAAACATGGTTTATACGCAATTTCATTAATCATTTCCCTTGTCGTCAGCATCGCACTACTTGGTCTCAGCGGTGTGCTAGCTGTAGCAACTGGAATACTAGTTGGAGGGTTAATGATAGTCGTAGGCAAGAGAGTTTTCGGAGGAGTGAACGGGGACATATTCGGCGCCACTAACGAGATAGCGCGAATGATTGCGTTGTTTGTGTTGGTGATTTAAGAATGCACATCGTGGCGTTGATAATGGCGGGGGGAAGAGGAAAACGTTTCGGTGGAGACATAGAAAAACCCATGGTAAGGTTCATGGGCAAGCCGCTCATAAGGAGAGTTATCGAAGCCGCCAAGGAGTCCAAGAGAATCGCAGAGACATATGTGGCGGTAACATCTTACAGTCCCAAAACCGCAGAAGAGGCAACGAAAGCCTCAGCTAAGATAGTCAAAACTGAGGGTCGAGGATACCATGCTGACGCACAAGAAGCGGTTCAGAAAGCAAACCTAACCTGTCCTGTATTAATTATTTCAGCGGATCTTCCCCTGCTTACCGGAGAATTTCTGGATTATATAATCGATAAATACGAAAAGGCGGATAAACCTGCTTTGACTGTGCTGGTTCCGGAAGAAGCTTTCCGTGAATATGGCGTATCAGCAGTCTCACCTTATGAATATGAAGGAAAGATGTACGCGGTTTCGGGGATAAACATAATTGATGGTCAACGAGTCTTGGAGGAACAGGAACAAGAAGTCATTGTCAGCCGAAGACCTGAAGCTGTATTCAACGTGAACGCCTCCAAAGATTTAGAATCTGCGAAAAAACATCTGTTGCATACCAAGAGAGATTCAAAACGAAACAAGAATTAGCCACGTTTCATTGTTCATTGGCAGCGATTGATAGAACTGCTATTTTGGGTTGCCAAAGGCTTTTATTTCTTCTATCAGTTTTCTGTTTTCTTCGGGTCTTCTAACGGTCACTCTGAAGAATCTGTTGTTTAGTCCATCGAAGTCTTTGCAGTCTCTGATGAGAAGCCCTCTTTTGGCAAGTCCTTCCTTGAGTTGCGTTGAAGTTAAGCCGCCTTGAATAATCTCAACTAGTAAAAAGTTAGTCTCAGACGGATAAACCTTCAACCAAGGAATTGCCCGAAACATCTCCAGCATCTCTCTCTTGCTACTTGAGAGAAGAAGCCTAGATTTTTTGATAAACTCTTCGTCCTTAACTGCCTCCACTGCGGCAAACATGGCTAAACTGTTTACGCTCCAAGGCATCTTCGCTCTCTTCAGAATCTTTACCACATTAGGGGAGGCTATGCCGAATCCTATTCTGGCACCTGCCAAGCCAAAGAATTTTGTTAATGACCTGAGAACAAACAGGTTGTCGTAGTCTCCAACATACTCCGCCATAGAATATCTTTTACTGTCATCGACAAAGTCAATGTAATCCTCGTCAAGAAACACAAGAACATTCTCTTCTGCAGCGAACCTAATGAACCGCAGGATGTCGTCTTTCTTATAGAGGCATCCAGTTGGACTATTCGGATTACAGAGAAAAATTATTCTAGTTTTTTTCGAGATGGTTCTTCCCAGTTCTTCGAAGTTCAGCTGAAAATTTTTTGCTGGATCGCATTTTACGAATGTCATGTTGCCACCGAATCTTTCTGTGGCTGCCTTGTATTCGCTAAAGGTGGGAACTGGAATAACAGCCTCGTATCCGCTCTCAAGGAAGACCTCGGCGAACAGATATATTAACTCGGTAGAACCGTTGCCTACTACCACATTATTCGGTTCTACTCCAGCAGATTTGGACAGAGCTTTGAGAAGCCATTCATGATTGGGGTCAGGGTAATGATGTATCAGGTTGAGGCTCTGGCGGATTTTTTGCAGAGCTTTTTCGGGTACACCGAGGGGATTGGTGGAAATGCTGAAATCGATCAGATGATCTAAGGGAATTTTGTATTTCTCTGAGATTTCCCAAACGTTTCCGCCGTGAAAGTAGGGACTCAGAGTTCTAATAGATTCTTTAACGAGTTTGGAAATGTCTACCATACAATAGCTTCCTTTTCGGGGCTTTCAGAAATTCGTATTGTCCAGACAGGTATAAAAATTAACAGCAAAGACTAGAGCGTCAACTGGCTTTTTTGTCGATTGAGTTGAGGAAACTGAGCAGTTCGTCTTCTATTTTCCATTGCATCTGGAAGTGATTGTTGTAGTCATTGAAGATTCGGTAGAGCCAGTATGCGGCTGCTAAACCAAACGTTACAATACTGAGAACCAAATACTTGCTCAATGCGAAGCTCTTCGTAGCTGTAAAACCGTGAATGTTTAGAGTCAATCCCGATTCTTTTGCCAACGTGATTATTTCAGCGAGAAAATCATGCTCGTGCTCTTCATGTTTCTCAAGATCACTCTTAAGAAAATAAAAAACGTAAAAGGCGGGAAAGATTAGAAGAGAAGAAAAAGTCCACGCCGTCGCGTTTCTAGGCCGCACCAGATTCTCTATTTTTGATGAGTTGGGCGCCAACTTTCCAGCACTTTTTGTTTTTCTCAGCTTGCTCAGGATCATTTTCTCCAGTTTTTCCTGCCTCGAGAAGTGAGCGTTTCTTCTTTTGATCAGATAATAGATCATTGGAAACCAGGTTATTCCAAAACTAGCCACGGAAAAAATAACCCACAGGGAGAACCACCTGATTCTGTCGGTTTCTTTTCTCGACTTGATGTTCTTCTCGATTTCCAGCAAATTCTGCTTCACTCTAAGTCCTTCTCTCCGTCAAGGATGGTTCACACATCCTTAAATTAGCATTGTAGAATTAACATCAACTCCCCCCGTTATATAAAAGTTAAACCGTCAATCAGATGTTCGTGAAGATTGGCAAACTATTTAATTCATGGAGTAGACAGTCTCTGAAACGATGATAAAAAGTAATGGAGATAGGGAGCGAGAAGAGGTTTTCGTCTCTGTCGTCATTCCAGTGTTCAATGAAGAACTAACCATAGGCAACGTAGTTACTCGAACGAAGAGGACACTGGAACAAATGGGAGTCTCATACGAGGTTCTGGTTGTTGATGACGGTTCAGTAGACAGGTCAGCAGATATCTCTCAGGCAAGGGAAGCCCATGTCTTGAGAGAAGACCATCAGGGAAAAGGTTATGCTCTCAGATCCGGCTTCAGACAGGCTAGAGGAGAATTAATAGTCACTTTAGACGCAGATGGCTCCCACCAACCAGAAGAGATCCCGTCGGTTATGCAATACATAAGGGAAGACAAAGCCGACTTCGTAACAGGAACTAGGTTCTATAACTCGGACGTTAACAAAACCAAGATTCCAAAAGTAAACAGATTGGGTAACAGAATATTCAATAATCTAATCTGGTACCTCACCGGCAAGAAGTTCTCTGATTCCCAGTCTGGATTCAGAGCAATCAGATCCTCTTTAATAAAGAAGATGCGGTTGAGTTCCCGGGGCTACGAGGTGGAATCTGAGATGCTTGTCAAGGCGTTGAAAATGGGTGCGAGAGTCACAGAAACTCCAATAAGTTTTAATCAGAGGACTGTAGGAACCTCCCAACTTGATCCAGTAAAGGATGGAACAAGAATACTGTACGCTATAATGCAAGCTTATTTATCTACTAGCTGATTTACGTTAGTATTCACGCTGATTACAAAAAACTGCTCAAGGGACAGCCAATTGAAAAGTGAAATAACCGAGGAAGAGGGAACACTTCCGGAAGTCAGTATAGTAGTAACCACTTTTAACAGTGGACTGACTATAGATAAGTGTCTGCGCTCAATTATGGAACTGGATTACCCCACGCAGTTAATTGAAGTGATCGTGATTGACGGAGGCTCAAAAGACTCGACACTTAAAATTGCTGAAGCGTACCCCGTCAAAGTGATTTTCAGCCGGCTCACTGCTCCGGAGGCTTACAACTTGGTTTTGAAGAGTGTGGAGAGCGAGTTGGTTGGCTTAATTGACTCGGATGCGAAGGTAGAAAAGGGATGGCTCAGGAAACTCATTAAACATTTAAACAATCTTAAGGTTGCAGGGGCTAGCGGGACTGTGGAAACATGGGATAAGAAAAAATTGGTTCCACGAGCCATAGGGTATGAGTTGAATTACAGGTATCAGCGACTCCCAACTGAGGTTAAACGAATAGCCACGATGAATCTGTTACTGAAAAGAAAGGTGCTTCTAGAAATCGGAGGCTTTGACGAAAATTTTCCCACCCAATACGATACCGACCTAGGCGCAAGACTAGCCAAAGCAGGATACAAAATTGCCTTTGATTCCGAAGTATCCTGTTACCATTTTCACCGTTCCACATTGGGAGCATTTTTCAAGCAGCAATTAAGATACGGCGAACATGCTTGGAAGCTATACCGTAAACATCCACGACTGTTCGCGGGGGACAAAATAACGGATGGTTGGATGAACCTACAACCCCTATTATATGGGGTTGCAACCATTCTACTTCTCATCAGTGCAGTCACAAAATTTCATGCGATTCCTTCATTGATTTTTCTATCCATGCTAATCGTAACAACCGTGATTTACACTTTCTCTGCCGCAAGAATATCATATGTTTTCCGCGATCCATCAGCAATGTATATTATCGTGATTTATTTCACCAGAGCGATTGCGTGGACCCTAGGAGGAACAACCTCTATGATCCGCACAGCCTTAACTGGACGAAGGGGTTGAGGAACCTTGAACGTCTGCTTCGTAACTCCGGAATACTTCCCTATTTCAGGCGGAACAGGGGCTTACGTCTATTATCTGTCTCGTAGCCTCCAGAAGCTTGGACATAACGTTCACGTGGTGGCTAGACACAACGAATATTCCGAAGAGGAGGTTGACGGAGTCGCCGTCCATTACAGAAAGGGTATAGGAAATGCTGTAACACGGTATTGGCGATTCGCCCGCTCCGCCTCCAAGAAGTTGGAGGAACTGAACAAAGAAATCGGGATTGACGTCATACATGCAAACCTTCCGTTGGTTCCAAGTTTTGCGATACCAGACGATTCAGCTAAGGCGCTGATTTGTGCAGTTCACTCAACTTGGAAGGGAGAAGCCATAGTGACAAGGCGGGATAACCCCAAGAATTTGAATCCCAACGAGAAGGCGATGCTGCGATTCAATTTTATGCTTAGGTCCTACGAAAAGAAACTGATGAAGCGTTCAGACGCCCTGATTGCGGTGAGCAAATATACCGTTAATGAATTAACTGAACTCTACGGTATCGACAAAAAAAAGATTCATGTAATCTACAACGGCGTAGATGTTCAGAAATTCAAGCCAAGAACTGATAGGGCTGAGCTACGGCGAGAATTCGGGTTAGAAGAGGAGCAGAAAATAGTTCTTTTTGTGGGGCGCCTCTATCACAGAAAAGGCTTAGAAATTCTGTTGCGTTCGATTCCACCAGTCCTCCAAGAATTTAATGACGTGAAATTTGTCATATCAGGGATAGGATTCAAGAAGAAGGAAGAGAGCCTTCGAAAGTTGGCAAAAAAACTGGAGATAGAAGATTTTGTGTCATTTCTGGGATATGTTCCGGACGAAAAACTTCCTCACCTTTACTCTGCTTCTGACATATTTGTGCTGCCCGCCATCTACGAAAACTTTCCCTTCGCAATACTGGAAGCACAAGCCACTGGCCTTCCAGTTATTTCCACCAAGGTGGGAGGAATACCTGAGTTCTTGGCAGATAACGAAAACGGGTTTTTGATAGACCCCGGAGACTCAGAGCAATTGACCCAGAGAATACTGACTCTGCTGCAGGATCCAAAGCTTGCTAGAGAATTAGGTAGACGTGGAAGAAAGTTAATAGAAGAAAAATTTGCTTGGCACCTAATCACTAGCCAAGTAATCGACTTGTATCACAAACTGTTGGAGACAACTTAACGAGGCAACGAGTTGTCCCAATGCTTATCTATCCATTCTTTCCCCTTGATTTCCTCATCAACCTTTCTGTAGACATTCATACAACCCTGTAGCATGTTCAAGAAGGGTGTGCCGAAGCAGAGACGGGTGAGAAAATAGCTTTTGTAGACCCAACGTTGAGCCCTAACAGCCAAGTCCAAGTATGGAATCAGGAATGGGCGTTTCAATGTTTCAATGTCTTCGCCGATGATCTGAGTCTCTGTTTCCTCCCGTTGATAATACTTGTCAATGAACTTCAGGTAACTTATGTCAACCCAGTCTATGCCCATGATTTCAGTGCATAATTTGTCGGTGGCTAGAAGGTCGTTGCTCGCAAGGACGAGGTTCATTGGTATGGCGATTCCTCTATTGGGTCCGTTTCCTTCCATAGAAACTGTAGCATCTATAACAACAAATTTCGGTTTCAGCAGAACCAGCAAGTCGTGGAGAGCCATATCGAAGTTAGGATGAAGAAAAATGCGCCTGTCATCAGGTATGCAGCCAAACAGATTCTTTATGGCGCCACTATAGGTTGTGAACTCATGGGTCTTCATTACTGGAACGTCAACAAAAGAATCAGCTTCGACAAGAGTCTTGGGCAGAGAAAAATTCCTCAAGAGAAAAACTTTGGAATTCTGAACCTTCACGGTTTCGTCTTTGGATAGGTTCACAGTCTTTCCGCCAGCCTTGTTAACTATCTTCTCCACGCCAGTCATTTTCAGAGCCTCGTCGCAACAGTAGTTGTAGCCGTTGGATTCACCGACAATAACCTCTTCAACCCTGTCTCGAAGAAGACTTACCAGATGAAAAAGAACGAGAGGGTTTGTGACAGCTCCCGGGATGTACTCCTTGGAGCATAGATTCGGTTTTATGAAAACCTTGCCTCGGACATGTCTGTCCCAATCCGCAGCTTTTAACGCCTCTCTTAAGGCGGACTCCAAATCGTTATCGGTTCTGAAAACTCCGACCTTCACCCTTTTCAATAGTCAGTCGCCCTCCGAGAGTTTTCTGATGCAACCTGGGTCAGACATAAGATAATCATTATGGTACGCGAAGGCTCTTGCTCTGCATCCTCCGCAAACAAACTTGAACTCGCATCCTCCACATCGCCCCTTCAGATTTCCTCTGTCCCGTAGAGCCATAAAAACCGGAGAGTTAAACCAGATATCTTCCAGCCTCTCTGTCTTTAGATTTCCAACAGCCATGGGAAGGAAAACGCATGGTTGAACGTTCCCTTCGGGAGAGATGGCACAGTAGAACCGCCCGGCTCCGCACCCACCAATAAAGTCGGCAAGGGATCGGGCTCGTTTGCTTATTCTAGCGGTTTCCATGTGGGCGAAGGGCACCATCATGTCCTCTTGAGCCGACCAAGACTGAGACTGCAAAGCCACTCGAGCAAGTTGAGGAGCGGTAGTTAATATGGCAATTTTCGGGTTCTCCAACAACTTTTCACGGAGAAAATTTAGAACCTCCTCCCTCTCTTGAGGGGAAGGGTCAACCGCCATGATGTCTCGACCTCTGCCGGTTGGCACAAAATTGAACAACGTGAACCTTTGAATCCCCATATCCTCAGCCAAGGCAAGTACTGAGGGAATTTCTTTCAGATTGTTCTTGGTGGCAGTTACAGCTAGACAGGTACAGAGACCCGCGTCAACACAGGTCCTTAAGCCATGTAACGCTTGGCTAAAGGCGCCGGTTTGTCCCCTGAAGAGATCGTGTGTCTTGGGGTCGGATCCGTCAAGGCTCACTTCCACGTAATTAATTCCAATTTTCTTGAGTTTTTTAACGTTCTCTTGGTTGAGCAGGGTTCCGTTTGTGGCTAAGGAGACATAAAGCCCTGAATCAACCGCGTGACCGGCAACTTCAAAAAAATCTTTCCTCATTAAGGGCTCACCTCCAGAAAATGCCAATGAAGTTACACCAAAATCTGCTATTTGATCCACAACTTTCATGGCTTCCTTGGTGGAGAGTTCCATCGTGGAGAGACTGCCTGCGTCAGAATAACAGTGCTTGCAGCTGAGGTTACATTTGTAGGTGAAGTTCCACACCACAAGGAGGGGGGCGTGAATTGATAAAGGGCGATTGAAACCGAAATCTACGAAGCCTGCTACTATGCTTTTTATGGCTCTTCGGGTGTAGGAATCAGCTAAGAGTTTAGATATGCGACTCTTTTCAACGGCTAGGTTCATTGCCAGAAAACTGACCCAGAATCTGATGATGTTAGAATAGAGGTTACATGAGAGACACTTAGTGGATTTTTTGCCAACGTAATCATCCAGCGCGGTTTCAAGATGTGCCCTTCCACATTCTGGGCAGGTTGCTAGGGTGGTTTTCAGCATCCATTTTACCGGTGGTATTTGTAGGATGACATTCCAGAGTCTTTCGTTTGTCAACAATTTCATTGAAATCTTTCCGGAGTGTGCTTAATGGGCTTTTACTAAATTATTAGTGAAAGCAGAAGAAATAAACTTACCGAGAAGAGATTTAAAAAAGCATCATAAAATAGAGGTACTGAAAGCAACCGAGATTTATTCTAGTTTTTGCATCAGTTTCAGTGATTCTTCTAGGCTCATCACAAGTTTAGTTTCTTTGGTTTCGAATTCTCCTGTTGCGATAACTTCTGGTTCGTAACTGAAATTTTGGTATGCTTCTATGCTTGGCGCTTCGATGACCATCCAAGATGTGTGTTCCCAGCTAGCGACCCAGAGTCCCACTAACTTGATTCCATGTTTCTTCAACAGTTCATGAAGTTTATTCTCGAAATTCATTGAGACTTTTCCTGCCCTTTCATTGTACGCAGAGCAGTTCTCTGGGCTATGTCGCGAAATAATCAAAAATGTAGGCATACTGAACTCTCCAAACTCACATTTCCATCGGATCAAATATAAAGACTTGGCTTTCGACGGGGTTAAGCTTTGGAAATGTTTTTTCGAGTTATCGTTGGTTTTAATCAGGTAAACGATGAAAATTTTAAGTTCTTCAAGACGGCCAAAAAACCCTCGCGTCTAATTTTTCGAAATATTCTTTTTGGCGATCGATTAAACTCTTCAAGAAATCGCCTCTGAACCTTTACTATCGATTCATAATTGAATTCTTCGGTCTTAACGTATGCCACAAAATCTTCAATGCGATCGTAAAGCCCCCTCTGCATTACTTCCTCGTATAAAATACTGCCAGGAACTGCTACAAAGACGTTAAACCGACACCAGTCGGGATCCAATTTTTTAGCAAACTTCAGTGTTGATTTCATGTCATTGATCGTTTCTCCAGGTATTCCCAGCATGAATGAACAAGCTATCTGTATCCCTTCTTCCCTACAAAGTTTAAACGCGCGAACAACTTGCTGAAGAGTAATGCCCTTATCAAGTTTCTTTAAAATTGTGGGAGACCCTGATTCAATTCCAAACCAGATTGTCCTACATCCAGCCTCTTTCATTTCCTTTAGTAGCTCTCGAGAGACAGAATCGACTCTGGCATCACAAACCCATGTGATGTCAAGTTTGCACTTTTTTATCAATCTACATAGCTCTATTGTGTGCTTTTTCTGAATCGTGAAATTGTCACCTATGAAATAGATTCCTTTTGAGCCATATTCATTGACCATATGTTCGATTTCTTCTACAACTCTAGGTGGACTAAAGGATCGACACGTTTGACCCCATAGCTTGCTAATCTCACAATATGTACAATTGTAGGGGCAGCCTCGTACGACATTCATAAGGTCTGCTGGTCTAGCGCCCAAATATTCAACCATTCTGTCGTAGAGGTGCATTGGCAGTAAATGCCTCGCTGGGATTGGAACCTCGTCCAAGTCACTAATGAATTTCGGAGCGTTTTTCATTATTTTCCCTTCGAGCCTGTAAGCGATGCCTGAAATCATAGCCGCAATGTCTTTGCCTTTAGCAATATTGGTTGCTAGTTCTACAATTGCGCGTTCGCCTTCTCCCATAACAACATAATCTATTTCTGGATGTTGCAGCAGGCTATCAGGAACAATTGAAGGATGCGGTCCACCGACCACTACTTTGCACGAAGGAAGCGCCTCTTTAACAGCCTTAGCTGTTTCAATACATCCACGATAAGCCACAGAACTACACGTTATGCCGACAATTTGTGGATTAAGTTTTCTAACCATTTGCTTGACGTAATCGATTGGCTTCTCAAGCAAATAATTGTCAATGATTTCTACTTGAAAACCGGCTTTTTCAAGAGCGGCAGCAACGTAGGCTAATCCTAGTGGAGGGACTTTCTGACCTATATACCAAGGCGAATTAGGGGGTGGAGACGGAGTAATCAACAGAATCAACTGTGTTCAAGCCTCAGTTTAACGATGGTAGCGATCATGTCGTACTTAGGCAGATTACTTGAGAATATAATAACCTTGTCTTTTTACGTCAGAGCCTCATTTCTAGATCACAGCATGTTGCCAACTCGAAATATATACCTTTATTAACAATTCAGTTTTAATATACTCCCGAATGAAAGGTCTCGGCGGCCAAACTCATGGTGGAAAGAAAGAGGACAAAAATCGCATTAGTTAACCCACCTCCGCCTCTTGAGGCTTTTGTACATTACCAAAATCCACTCATAGGTCTAGCTTACATGACAGCAGTTCTTGAGAAAAACGGATATGAGGTTACAGTAATAGACTGTCCGCCTCTCAACATGACCTATGAAGATTTGAAGCGAGAGATAGTTCGCCTAGAGCCGGACATGGTCGGCATAACCTCTGTTACAGTTACCTTTTCGTCGGCTCTTCAAGCCGCTCGTGCCATAAAAGAATCTTATCCACGGGCTCTCATCGTCTTAGGAGGCCCACATGTAACGGTTTTGGACGAAAAAACCCTTAACGAGCAACCAGAAGTTGACATTGTAGTCAGGGGCGAAGGAGAACAAACCATACTGGAACTCGCCGGCTTGGTACTCGAATCCAATCCAAGTCTTCAAGAGGTTGCGGGCATAACATTCCGAAAGAACGGGCAAGTCATTCGCACTAAAGATAGAGACTTCATTCAAAACTTAGATGAACTACCCCACCCAGCGTATAATCACTTCCCACTAACGAAGTACCGCCGTTTCGGGAAACTGATTCTGCCCATCATAACTAGTAGAGGATGCTCCTTCCGATGTACTTTCTGTTTGGCGCCCCGAATGGCTGGGAGACAATTCCGAGCAAGGAGCCCAAAAAACGTCGTTGATGAAATGGAACAGTTAAAAGATGTGTACAAATCTGACGCTATCACTTTTCATGATGAGACATTTACGCATGACAAAAAGAGAGTTTTTGAGATTTGCGAGGAGATCAAGAATAGGAATATTGGCCTTCCATGGGATTGTTCAACCAGAGTTGACACGATCTCTGAAGAGACTTTAGTAAAAATGAAGGAGGCAAACTGTCAACTCGTTTCCTTCGGCGTCGAGTCGGGCAGCCAAAAAATGCTAAATGCTATGCGAAAGGGAACCACGGTCGAACAGAATGAAAGGGCGATTAGATGGGCAAAGGATATTGGCATATCAGTTACTATATCTGTGGTTATTGGATACCCAGGCGAAACAATAGATACGCTGAAACAAACTTTGGAGTTCATTCGAAGAACCGAGCCGGATGACATCCACATGAGTTTAGCGACTCCATATCCAGGCATTGAGCTTTATGATGTTGTGAAAGATCTAGGATGGAATATGTGTGAAGAATGGGGTCACTGTGACATGCTGATGGCAGGCTTCGAAAATCCCACTCTGCCTGTGGATCTGGAGGAGACGAGGAGGAGGCTCTATAACCATTTTTATTCCCCATTTTATATTCTACGTCAATCGGTAAAAAGAAACTTTTACAGTCAAACAATGGCTCGGGCAGCTTTGAATCAACTCCTTTGGCGGGTAAAACTGCCGACATGGGTTTCCGCCAGCTTCAAGAAACTAACACGACGATGAACAGTATAGATGCGGGAGTATCTTCTAGAGTGATTTTGTTATTTGGTGACTTCATTGAAGGATTGTCTAAGGACTTGGCGTATGTCCCGTGAACGGAAGGCTCCAATGAGAAAAAATTTCATAATTATACGGTTACTGATAAATTGAACTAAATTTTACATGGTCGATATCTAAAACTGTTAGAGGCTTAGCTTAGAGATTATGCTTCTTCGAAGCCAAGCTAAGGCTGTGCGGGTGGCCGAGTATCCATACACGCCTCCTTTGCTGAACATGTGGAGGACATAAGTTGGGCGTATGTAAAATCGTTGGTATGCCTTGTCGCGGATTTCTCTCAGTTCTTTCATGCTTAAGGTTGGAGAATCAAAAGTAGGTGTTGCTGTGTCGTATTTGTTGAAATCTAAGACCTTTAGCCAGCCCATCTTTTTAACATAGTCGTACATTGGTGTTCCAGGATATGGCGTCGCTACGTAGATACCGATATCATCGGGATTTATTCTTTGAACAAGTTTTATGGTTTCCCAAGCGCTTTCTTTGGTTTCCCCGGGGAAGCCTAGGATAACACTTGCAACAGTCATTAAACCGGCCTCTCTTGCCCACCTGAAGGCTCTCTCAGTCTGCTCGATGGTGATTCCTTTCCTCATCTCGTCAATAATCTTCTGGGATCCTGATTCAACGCCTAGCCATAAGGCGATGCAGCCTGCTTTTCTCATTTTGTGGAGGAGCCTCTTTGTGAACATGTCCACACGAGTTTCGCAATCCCACTTTATCGGTAGTTTTCGTCTTATAATTTCATCGCAGATTTCTTCAACTCTGGCTTGATCTACGGTGAATGCGTCATCGTAGAACGTATATTGATCCTCGCCATATTTTTTGTAAAGAAATTCAAGTTCATCTACGACGCTTTTTGGGCTTCGCATCCGGTACCTTCGTCCAAACATCCTGACAGCAGTGCAGAAATCACACCAGTAGACACAGCCGCGGCTTGTAGTCAATGGGAATATTATTTTTCCATATTTTCGGAATTGTTCGATGGGGAAAAGGTGGCGGGCAGGAATAGGCAAGTCATCAAGATTCTCTATATATGCTCTGTCCGGATTCTTCACTATCTTGTCGCCGTCTCGACAGGTCGTACCCAAAATTTGGTGGAAACTTTTGCCTGCATCCACCTTCTTAACGAGTTCGAGCAACGTATTTTCACCCTCACCCCTCACTATCACGTCCAGTTGTGGACACTCGTTTAGGGCTTCTTCGTCCCAGAAGGTGGCGTGGCAACCACCATATAGTGTCAAACAATTGGGGAGAGCTTCTTTGGCTACTTTCACTATTTCAAGGGCGGATTTGTAGGTGAGGGTGGTGGAGGTTACTCCTACTATGTTGGGTTGGCGTTTTTTTAGTTCGTTTTTCACTTCTTTTGGTGTGAGTTTGAAGGCTTGGCCGTCGATGACGTCGACGGTGTAGCCGTTTTTCTCTAGGACGGCAGCTAAGTAGCTGAGGCCAAGCGGGATAAATGGGGGATGTTGATGGGCCCCACTTGGGTATGGTGGGTTCACAAGGGTTATATGCATGCTTATAGTTCCATCCCAAATATTGTTGAACAATAAGATAGAGTAACGGTTGTTTATAAAATTGCTGTGAATTGCCATCTGACCAGAAATCCTTAGAAAACTCGCTTATGGAGAATGAGTTAATTTTGAAATGGAATTTAAATTAGGAATCAAATAACATGTAATAATGATTTTTGCATCATTCATTTTATTCACGAATGGAAACTCGTAAAAAATTTAAATATAATGCCTGCTCACTAACCAATTATTTGACGTAAACGAAAAGGAGAAGAAAACAAAGATGTGCCCCCAAACTAGCGAATTAGTACGATCTACGCCAAAACGATGGATCAAAATGATATCTCAATCGCCGAGCGGAGCATGGTGTCCTAATCCTGAGGAAACAAAGTATCCGTGGCCAAAGTTCATGCATGACAACGCAAATACTGGGTTTAGCGAGGGCCCTGCACCTCATACGAATCACTTATTATGGAAGTTTAATGCGGGCGCTTGGATATTTTCTTCACCTGCAATAAAGGATGGAAAAGTCTACCTAGGCTCTTACGCTGGTAAGGTTTACTGTTTGGATGTAGCGACTGGAGAGCTTGTTTGGGCGTATAGGACTGGGAATCGTATCCTTGCTTCTCCGGCTGTAGCAAATGGTTTTGTATTTATTGGATCGCGTGACAATTATGTCTATTGTTTAGACCAATTCACAGGAGAATTAGTGTGGATGTTCAAAACTGGGGATTGGACTATCTCCTCTCCTGCTGTTGTTTCGGGTCCAGAAATTGTAACTGGTCGCGAACATTTTGGCGATATGGTGTATGTGGGATCAGCTGATTTCCATCTTTATTGCCTTGACGCCGATACTGGGAAGGAGTTATGGAAATCTAAATTTGGGAATGCTGTGTTTTCGGGTCCAGCTGTTGCCGATGGGAAAGTTTACGCGGGTTGCCATGATTTATATCTTCATTGCTTGGATGCAGATACAGGGGAACCTATCTGGTTAAGCCCAAAAACCGGACATATTGGAATTTACTCTCCATCCATTAGTAATAATAGGGTTTTCTTTGGGTCGTCTGATCATTGTTTTTATTGTTTAGATGCGGAGACAGGGTCTCTGCTCTGGACTTTCCTGATGGGAGAGCACATGGCTTTTGCACCTGCTCTGGCTTATGGTAATGTGTATTTTTGTTCAGGCGACCACTTCATTTACTGCTTGAATCAAGTAACAGGGAAAGTTGTATGGAAGCATAAAACTGATGGGGCTTTGGACATATCTCCTGCTATAGCTGACGGTAGGGTCTACATTGGATCAACCGATAATAATGTTTATTGTTTTGATGCTATCAAAGGAGAGATATTGTGGAAATATAAAACTGGAAGTGAGTTACGGGGGTTTGGTATTTCTATTGCTGATGGGAGATTGTATGTGCCTACGAGGGATGGTCACCTTTATTGCTTTGGTAAAGGTCCAACTCTTACCTCAGTAGCAACTACCGAGTCTTCCGTGGCTTTGGGAGGCGGCACTATAATTTATGGCGTTCTCACTGATCAGTCTCCGATTAGTCGTGGAGTTCCATTGGTTGGAGTTCCCGTAGTTTTAAGTTATGTGCGGGATGGAGCTTGGACAGACTTCGCTAAAGTTACTACTGGTGGGGATGGAGCTTTTACTTACGAGTGGGTTCCGCCAGCAGCTGGCCTATATAAGGTAGTGGCAAGATTTGAAGGTGATAATTCCTATGAATGGTCTAGCGGCGAAGATATATTGCGGGTTATACCAGTATCTCAAAGCTCAACAGCATAGAAAACATAATCACCGATTAGTTTTTTCCTTCCTTGAAGTTTGATTGTTGAGACATTTTCAGAGGAGTTGTTCTTTTTGCTTGTGGAAGTTTTTATTTGAATACAGAATAGAAATCAAATTAAATTTCCTGTTGTGTTAAGACCGAATTTCTAATTCTTTCACATTTCTTAACAGTTGTATTCTTTAAGACAAAAAAAGAAGAGGAGATGGTTGATGTGTTTATTTTCGTTTTTTGAGTGCCCAGTAGGCTACTATGCCGATGACTGCGACGACTGCAACGGCTGCTATGATGGCTACTTCAGTGGTGATCAAAGGTGCTTCTGCTTCAGGTTCGGGCTCGATTGGTCCTCCAGTTGCTGCTGCTGGTCCCACTCCTAGGTATGTCGTATCATGTGAGGCGTAGTAGGATTCTGAGCCTTCGAAATAAGCGACGATGTTGTATGTGCCTTCAAGTGTGGGAGTGAACAAAAGCGCGTACTCGCCGTCAGTGTTGCTTGTGGCAGTTCCAATGGTGATGTAGGCTCCGGTCGGATCAATCGCATTCACACTCACTGCAACACCTGTAGCATCCATTGGCAATGGCTGCTGCATGTGCAGGTACTCCATCCAATCGCTCATGCTAGCATCAGATATTGCTGCAGTGCCCTCCTGCGCTGGAGACATATCCAAAACAGTGCCTTTGATGAGGACACCGTCTCCCTTCGCGATGTAATCAGTTTGCACTGAGACTGTTGTGGTGGTTTCGCCCTTGGCAAAAGCGTATTCACGTCCGTCATACGTGTTGCCTGCGAATAGGGTGCCTTCAGCGATGGAATCGATGTCCCAATAGCCCATTAAATTCCATATGCCCACTCCGGTGTAAGCGTCGACAGCGTGGAGTCTTTGGCCCCTGAGGTAAGGTGCTGTAGGACTGTGTTCGCCTGTGGCAGCGTAGATTACGCCGTCAGCAACAGCTGGAATGT
>CAZUQX010000018.1:0-32034 GCA_964623205.1 uncultured Candidatus Bathyarchaeia archaeon
GATAAACGTTGTTTGCGATAACTGAGAGTTTATTCCGGGCATCATGTCTGGTCGCTTTGCCAACAACACGTAACTTCTCAATAACCATAGACAATTCATTCATTATATTGTCCACCGCATCCTCCGCTTTTTTACGGTCGGTGATGTCCCTTGCAACTGCGGTAAAGCCTGCTGTTTTACCATCTTTTTTCATTAGACCTATGCCAACCTCGGAGATGCGAGGAGTTCCATCCTTAAGGAACCACGTGATCTCGAATGGTTCAGGATTTCTTTCTTCAATTATGGTGTTGAATAGCCTTTGTGCTTGCGCAGGATCAATTCCATGTAGCAATGGTGTTTCTATGAAGTGCTTACCGATGATTTCATGGTGAGAGTAGTCCGTTCCTCTTTCAAGAGCAGCGTTGCATGATTTAACGATTCCTTTCTCGTCGATCGTTACTATAAGATCAGGAGCCTGTTCAATCATCCTTCTATAGTTTTCTTCAGACTCTTGAAGGGCTTCTTTTACCCTCTTTCGTTCTGTGATGTCCCGGAATGTACCTTGAATGTATCTTTTGCCCTCCACTTCGAAGATGTTGGCTTTGACTGCAACATCCCTGATTTCTCCGCTTTTAGTAATGACCTGCGTTTCCAGGACCTTTCCCTCTTTTTCTTTGATATGCTGTTTGTAAGTTCGGCTGAATTCTCCGTTAATTTCTTCAGGAGGGTGAAGAATCCGCTGATGTTTACCAATTATCTCTGATTTCTTTCTGCCGACCAATCTTGTTGCCGCACGGTTACAGTCAAGTATTATTCCTGTTTCGGCATCAGCCACGAAGACAGCGTCCAGCGCCTCCTCAAACTGCATCCGGTATTTCGCCTCAGATTCCTTGAGCTGTTCCGCCATCCGTTTGCGTTCAGTTATGTCTCTTAGAACTGCTTGAATTCCAACATTCCTTCCATCCTTTTTAATGAAACTGAAGCGTGCGTCACCCCAACGATGGCTTCCATCCTTTCGTACATAGGCAAATTCATCGAAGGATGGTAGTTTTCCCCTGAGGAAGCTTGCAAAGAGTTTCATGTATTTGGGAAGGTCTCTGGCTCTGAGAGTTCCCAGCTTTGAGAAGTGTTTCCCAACAATTTCATCTTCAGAGAAACCCGTCAAGTCCAAGAAAGCTTTATTGACTGAAGTGACTGTCCCTTTCAAGTTCATAGTTATAATGCCGTCAGGCGAAAGCTCCACAATGGTTCTATACTGATTCTCAGATTTTTCTAAAGCTTCTTCTGCTTTCTTGCGTTCAGTTATGTCTATTGCACATTCTAAGGCGGATGTGATGGTTCCTTTTTCGTCTCTGATTGGAGTGGCAACAATTTCTAAGCTGATGGTTTGACCGTCAGGAGCCAGTGCTTCTTGTTCGTGAACAACTTGGTCCTTTTCTGTTTCAAAGATTTCTTTGATCCCACATCCGGGGCAAACGCTGGTTCGCCGGTGATAGGTTACGTAGCAAGTTTTACCCTCTACATCACCAAAAATTTCTGTTATAACTCTATTTGCCCATAGGATGCGATAATCTTTCGAGATAAGTGTAAGTCCAGCGCCAACGTTTTGCGTAACAACTTCAATCATTTCTGTTTCTCGGCGTAGCGATTCCTCCGCTTTTTTCTTTTCAAAAACTTGTTGTATGCTGTATGCCAGTTCTCCATACACCGTTTGGGGCTTGCCCATTTTGTTGCAATACAGGCTAGCACCAAGGTTCAAGGCTTCAATCGCCACTTCTTCTCTACCTTTCCCTGTGAACAGGATTAAAGGAATTTTGTTTTCTCTTTCCCGCAGTTCTCTCAGAAATTCTAAACCGTTTTTTCCAGGCATCTGATAATCACAAAGAATAACATCAAATTCTTTTTCCTCTAATTTTTCCATTGCTTCCTTGACGGACAAGGCTGTTTCCACTTCGAATGGACCAACTGTTTCCAAGATTTGTTTCGTAGTTTTCAGCAAACCCGGTTCATCATCCACATGTAAAACGCGAATTAACGTTTCCTTTTGGGCAGCTGAAGTGGATTTTGGTTTTAATTCTGCAACTGGAGTTACCATGTTGGCTTGGCCTCTATTTTATCCGCATTCAATAGTTCGTACCTTTGAAGTTTGTGAATAAAACATTTAATAATTATGGGTTTGTGATATGAATAGATACTCTAGCGAGTTGGAATCGGAATATATAACCTATTTTCCTATTTTTTGCTAGAGCCTCCACTGACTGCCACTGTACCCTTCGCATCTCTTGATGAAAAAGAATTAACCAGAAACGCTAACTTGAGCCTCATTGCTGAGATATACGATTCACCTGAAAAGTGTAAAGTTTCTGGAAAGACAACACCAACCCCAATCAATCTTGCTTAAATTAAGCAACATTTTAGTTGCCCTTGTTTTTGTACCATCAGATCACATATCAACTGTTTTAAGCTAAGCAAACCCAATAATAGATACAAAAACAGGTAATACTGGGTGAAAACACATGCTTGTTTCAAACAAGGAAGTTTTATCCGTTGCTGCAGCTGAAGGCTATGCAGTTGGAGCATTCAACATCAACAACATGGAAATTTTGCAGGCTATTGTCGAAACAGCCACAGAAGAGAAATCACCAGTAATCATATCCGCGAGCCCAAGCGCCATCAAGTATGCTGGCCTAGAGTACATAACTGCCATTGTTAAAGCCGCAGCCAAAACAAACCCCATACCCATAACCCTCCACCTAGATCATGGAAAAGACGTAGAAACAGCCTCAATGTGCATCAATGGGGGATTCACCTCCGTAATGATCGATGGATCCCACTTGGATTATGAAGAAAACGTTTCCATGACAAAACATGTCGTGAAGTTGGCTCGTTCAAAAGGCGTCTCTGTTGAAGCGGAACTTGGAAAACTTGTCTCCCAGGAGTCAACTGCCAAAGGAACCGAAGACCCCTTTACCGACCCAGATGTTGCCAAAGAGTTTGTGGACCGAACTGGCGTGGATGCCCTAGCTGTTGCCATAGGTACATCCCATGGTGCCTACAAGTTCAAGGGAGACGTAAAACTCGATTTCGAAAGATTAAAGATCATCAGGAGAAACGTAAGTATCCCACTAGTTTTGCACGGAGCCTCTGGAGTCCCATCATGGATAGTTGAAAAAGCCACAAAATATGGCGCTGAATGGAAGGGAGCCAAAGGAATTCCTGACGATCACATTAAAAAAGCCGTTTCCTTGGGAATAGCGAAAATAAACATCGACACCGACCTGAGATTGGCCTTCACAGGCGCAGTTCGCGAAGTCTTAGTTACATTACCTGAAGTATATGATCCTCGAAAGATTCTAGGACCGGCGAAGGCGACCATGAAAGAGGTTGTTAAAGCTAAAATGCGCCTCTTCGGAAGCTCAGGGAAGGCTCCTTAGAAGGGAGAAATCGTGAAGGTTGGAGTATTAAGCGGGGGAGGAGATGCTCCGGGAATCAATGCAGTCATCAGAGCAGTCGTGAGAAAAGGCATTCGAAATTACGGCTACGAGATGATTGGGATAAAAGACGGGTGGCGGGGACTAGTTGAAGGCGCCTATATGCCACTAAACTTGGAAATGATTTCTGGGTTACTTCCCCGCGGAGGATCAATTCTAGGAACCTCCCGAACTAACCCCTTCAAACGTGAAGGAGGACCCCAAAAAGTCCTAAACAATGTCAAAAAGAAGGGCATTGATGCGGTGGTTGTTATCGGAGGAGATGACACGTTGGGAGTGGCTCACAAAACGGGTGAACTGGGACTCCCATGCGTCGCAGTGCCTAAAACAATCGATAATGACTTGGGTTTAACTGATTATACTTTCGGCTTCCACACTGCTGTCCACATAGCATGTGAGGCTATCGACAGGCTTCACACTACGGCGGAGGCTCACCACAGGGTAATGATTCTTGAGGTAATGGGCAGATACACCGGATGGATTGCCTTAGAGGCTGGAATCGCTGGAGGAGCAGACGTTGTCTTGATTCCAGAGGAACCCTTTGATATAAACGAAGTATGCAAGTATATCGAGCAGAGGCGGGAGGGAGGCAAAACCTTCAGCCTCGTGGTTGTCGCTGAGGGAGCAAAACCTAAAGGAGCCAACAACATAATCTATGGGACTGGTGTAGACGAGTTTGGACACCCTAGGCTCGGTGGCGTAGGCTACTATCTTGGAAAGGAAATTGAACGGTGTACAGGAATCGAGACGCGAGTTGTGGTTCTTGGGCATCTTCAACGCGGTGGTTCTCCAACAGCCTACGATAGAGTTTTAGCGACAAGATACGGAATCGCTGCCATAGATTTAGTTCATAAAGGTCAGTTCGGACAGATGGTTGCCCTCCAAGGAAACAAGATTGTTTCTGTCCCATTAAAGGATGTAATCGGTAAACGAAAGACTGTTGACTTGGAACTCTACAAGATAGCTAAGATATTCTCTGGTTAACAGTTTGTAGCTATAACGAATATTTGAAGAGTTAAATAACTGCCCTCGTCAGAATAAAAGTGCAGATAGGGTTTAGGCATCTGTTGTCTAATCGATTCTTTTTCGTCATCATTCTCCAGCTTTTTTCACGCACCAGTTGCCACCATGCAGTCTCCCAATCTCGGGCAAATGAAGCACTCTTGAGGAATGGGAGAACCCTTGGGACGGCTTGCCAGATACCCAAAATGGTAGAAACATTCATGGGAGAATCTTTCTTTAGGTTCCATCTCGTTCTCGCCTTTCCCTAAAGATTTGACTGTGAGATTTACTTCCATCTTTTCAGCATTCACTTTGTGAGGGCGTATCGGCGTAACATATTGTGGTCTTGTAATTCCGATACGTTTTCTTAGAAAGAGGAATAACGCCAATGCAAGGAGCGACATGCCCATTACGAAGTAGTAGATGACTCTCATTCCTATTCCTAGACTTATGGCTTCACCTGTCCTTACGCCGAAGAATATAGAACCGATGTCTTTGCTCCATTCACTCATATCATACCATGTAAGCCAGCCGACCCATGCTAGAATGAACACCGCTGAGGCGAGTAGAGCCAGAGTTATCAAGTTCGGTACGAGACGAGCAAGACCCAATTGTGAAAGTTGTGGTTTTTTAAGCAATCCACCCCACCCCCTAGACTTCGGCTACTATAATCCTGTTTTTAAACGTCTATTTAGTTTTAATGAATCAAGAATAAGTTTCGCGAATTCATAGTAATTTCTTGTCCGGGTTTCTTGAACACTGTTCTGCTCGCAGAGAAAGATATCACGGTGCAGAATGGCTTTTATAGCTAGATCAATGACAACGTTTAGGGAGTGGGGGCAAATTTGGTTTATTGTACTAAATGTGGCACAAAGAACGAGGAGACCGCAGTATACTGCGTTAAATGCGGTTCAAAACTTGAAGGCGCCCAAGAGGAAACTTGGGACAAACGCGTGGAGAAATGGGGAGAGGAATTCGGAAAACGCGCGGAAGAGTGGGGAGATGATTTTGGTAGGAGAGCGGAAACGGAGTGTTTTGGGCTACCTCATGGGGGATTGATCTTTGGTCTACTCATCGGCGTAATAATAATTCTGGTCGGAGTCTCCTCATTGCTTACTGGATCAGGGGTAATAGAAAAATTCTGGCCACTATTTTGGCCACTAATAATAGTCGTTTTTGGATTGTTAATCGCTGCCGGAGCATTATACAGCTTGACTCGGAGCCGTTAACCGTATCCACATCTTTTTTCCATGAATTTCGTGAACGCAAACAAAAATGTAATCTACATAGAATTCGAATCTATATTGTTCAGTAGGTGTTACACGTGAAGATTCTCTTTGTGGAGCCTCCGAAAGATTACTGGTTTGTAATGGGAGAGTATTTACCTCCCCCCTACGGAATTCTTCAGCTTGCAGCTTTTCTTGAACACAGAAATAAGGATGCAGAGATCCAAGTTTTGGATTGCAATGCAGAGGGGTTAGATTGGAAGGGGGTAGAAAAGCGCATAGAATCTTTTGAACCGGATGTTGTGGCTTCAAGCGCCCTAGCAACCTGCAACACCTACGTTGCAGTCAGAACCCTGGAAATTGCAAAAAAAGTAAACCCAGATGTCCTAACTGTTGCTGGGGGACAGCACTTCACGGTTATGGCTCAGGAGAGTTTGGAAACATATCCTGAGATTGACGTGATTGTTCGGGGCGAGGGAGAAGAAACCCTTGCAGAGTTAGTGCAAGCATCTGCTAATAGCCAGTCTTTTTCATCTGTAAAAGGAGTCTCCTTCAAGAATAACAAACAAATTCAACATAATCCTCCGCGACCTCTGATTGAAAACCTTGACAATCTACCTTTTCCCGGATACAAATTTGTCGAGAATCTACTTCAGAAATACCACTTCACCGCCATGGCCGGCAAAACCAGATACGCCTTAATCGAGGGGTCTAGAGGATGTCCTCACCGATGCAACTTTTGTACCCAATGGAAGCACTGGGAGGGGAAGTGGAGAATAAAGTCGTCAAAACGAATTGCAGACGAATTCGAATTTTGCTACGAAAATTATGGAAGCAAATTCCTATGGCTCACTGACGACAACTATGGATTGGGCAAACGTGCAAGCGATCTAGCTGATGAACTTATTCAGCGGGGATTCTCAGATGATATTATGTGGTTTATGCAGGTTAGATGCGACGATGTTGTGGAAAATCCGGATGTTCTGGCTAAAATGCGAAAGGCTGGTCTCCGCTGGGTCCTATTGGGAGTGGAGAGCCACAGTTCATCTACACTCGAATCTCTCGGAAAGGAAACGGCTCCAGAAGCGGCTAAAAAAGCAGTGAAGCTTCTGAAAAAGAATGACGTTTTTACCCAAGCCATGTTCATTATCGGAGAACGGAAAGACACCGCTAAGTCCATAGCAAATCTGAGAGAGTTCGCAAATGACTTGGACCCTGGCTTAGCGATTTTTGCGATTCTTACTCCGTTTCCTGGAACCGCAGTCTACGAAGAGGCTAAACGGAATGGGTGGATAGAAGACTTGAATTGGGCTAACTACGACATGGTTCACGCCATCATGCCCACGGAAACTCTGTCGATAAAAGAAGTACAGGAGGAACTCTACCATTGCTACAGAAGCTTCTTCGGCTCGTGGAGTAGAAGACTCGGGGGAATCTTCTCAAGGAAAGCACTGAAAAGAAAACTCTACAGGTACATGGCTTCCCAAGGAATCGTAAAACAAGTTAAAACATTATTCTGAGTAGCGGTCAACCATGCCCCACAAAAATTACCGCAACCTTGACATTACCTTTCTAGTCCTGATATCATTCTTCGGCTTACTTCTCATAACAGCTCTGACAGCCTTTCCCCCGAATATCACTGGAAACATCCCTTGGCGAAAACCATTAATCGGCTCAATCTTCAGCGCAATCTGCATCTTTGGGATTCTTGCGGTTTTTTCGCCTACCAGATGCTTAAGAATCCTCGAACTTCGAAAGAAGGAAAGTCCCATCAACTCTAGTTCAGGCAAGTTCATCTCTCACAGGCTGTCCCCTTCTATGCAAGGACACCATCCTAACTGTGGAAAGTTCTCTGCCCACATTTTCCAAATAAGAGGCAAAACATTTTGTGCCGCATGCATGGGCTTGCTCCTCGGAGGACTCTTAGCCTTAACTGGAGCACTCCTATATTTCTTCGGTAACTGGCGTATTGCTGAGCAAAGCAGTTCGATAATGGTTTATGCCGGCATTATTGGGGTTGGTCTCGGGTTGTTCCAGTTCAAATTCAGGAGCCTTTTACGCTTGTCTTTAAACACTCTTTTCGTTCTGGGAACTCTTCTCATCTTGATCGGAATTGATGATTTTGTTCACAGCTTGATGGTTGACCTGTTTGTAGTTAGCTTGATTCTTTTTTGGCTTTTCACTCGCATCTCTCTTTCTCAGTGGGATCATAAACGGATATGTTCCGATTGCAATGTTGCTGACTGTGAATTAGCTGACTAGAAAAAGGGAAAAGGGAAGTTTAGGGCCTGCGAGTGTACTTGTATAGTGCTCCGGCAACTATCAGGATTCCGAAGATGATTACAATGAGAGGCCAGAGGTACTCTCCAAAGTCTATTGGAGCAAAATAAGATACGCCCCAAAGGATAACGATCATGCCTATGATTAAACCTACAATTGCACCGCCATGGGGAAGTCCAAAGCACTCATCCTCTTTTCGCCGTCGTTCATGTCTCACAGTTTGATAACTGCCTAGGGGTTGTTGGCATTTAACACAAACAGTTGCGTCTTCCTCGTTTTTGGTGCCACACTTAGTACAGTAAACCATTTTTCTTCACCATCACCTATCTTTTACAACGCTTCCAACAATAATGGAGGCTGTAACATCCCAAACAACCATTTCTATATGTTGAGTATAAAAGATATTCCGTTGAAACACTTGTTTAGTCAAGCAATAAATGTGAGAATCCCGAAGAAGCAACAGTTAGGGACGAAATATCGTTGGTTTGAGATTGACCGTCAGTTTTTTTCTTTTTCAATAAGTAAATAGCTGCAACTGCTAGAATCGCCATTATTGTAAGAACTATTAGTATCTGGAATATTCCTGTGGTGAGCAATTGTGGGTCATCTCCAGTTGTCTGATATTCATAATCTAACAGTTCCATGGTTGCTTGGAATGTTCCAGTTGAATCATATTCAATTTGTTTTACGTCAAAGCCAACTTCTGGAGAATAATATATTTCTGCATAAGCTCCATCAGGGTCAGTTCTCTTGATAACATATGTTTCAATTTCACCTGTAGAAATGGTGATTGATTCCTTTCTGAGTACTAAGAATGTCTTTGTGTACGTTTCACTTTCTGTTGTAGATTCCATATTCCCTTTTACCGTTGTTTGTGTTTTTGTGGTTTCAGTAGTTGTTGCTGACCAGCTTTTTCCAACAGTTAATGGAAAACCTTTGTTAGCTTCAAATGGAGGATTGTATGTCGTCTCGCTGGTACTTGTTGATGTGATTGTTTCATCCTGAACTAAAGAAATTGCAGTAACCCCAGAATTGTCATTAATTGAGATTGTTTCTTTATAAGTTGAATAGATTGCGACCCAACTTTGGTCTGACTTGGTGTAATATTGTCGAGCTGTTTCTGTCCAAGTTCCTTCGATCTCATTGTCATTGATATTCCCGTAAATTGTTCCTCCACCTGAAACATCGATTTGGTAACAACTGAAATTTTGTCCATCTTGAAGAACATCAAAATTGTCGCTTACAACCATGAAAGAATATGTTCCAACAAGATTGATCTCACCTGAAAATTCAATATCAAATTTCCACCAGTCACCAACTTGCCATCGGGGCAGTTCAGGGCTAATAGTGGCTCCGTAACCGTTGTTTAGACAACTGGATGAAATTAAGATGAAGACCAGCAATAGAAGGCTGGATGAAACTATAGTTTTCATAATTAACAGCATCTCATGTTTTGAAGGCTATAAATCGGTTTGTTACTATTCTAATTTTCCTCTATTCTTCACTGTTCTTATAAGCACTTACCAGAATCTGCGCAAAGAATAGAAGTTTGCGGGAGAAAATTAGGCGATTCAACTATTTCATGATTCAAACTCTTTTTAGTATTATTTGGGGTTAAGATTTAATTTTATTGTCTGGTTCAACTTTGACGGTGAAATGTCCTATTCCTGCTAGAAGCGGAAGGATATGAGAAAGCAGTTGCTCTGCACTTAAAGAGTGTACTGCACCATATGAACTAGTTTGAATCCAGCCATCCTTTCCTTTTCGATATTTCTGTATCCATCCATGTTTTGACATGATGTAAATTGTGCATTCAGAATTCTTCATGATTGTCCCTACGGCGGATAAATATTAAAATTTAACTCTCTCTAAATCTTCGAATAATTCCAAGCAAAAAATTTGCCCTAGGCACTTTTTTCATGTAGGTCTTGTAGTCATCCCCGAATTGCTTAATCGCATCTTTATCGGCTTTAATTAAATCAATATATGTTAAAGGAAAAATAGGAACACCAAGTAAAACAACAATCCAATGTTGGAAGAGTAACATACCAGCTATTGCCCACAGTATGAAAGTCATATACTGTGGATGACGAACAATAGAATAAATGCCTGTTTCTACAATTTGAGTAGTGTGAATGTAGCTTTTTCCACTTTTCACTCGTCCTTTCTTACGAAATTCAATTATTGGAAGCCAACCAAAAACTAGACCAGATAAAACATAAAGCCCCGCTCCAATATACGCCAAAATCCCAATTTGGGATACAGTCGATAGCAAATAAATACCGACGATAATCTGTAAGATGAAAAGAATGGTATCAAGCGTTGCTGGAACAAAATCCAGCCAAGAAGAACTTTTTTTAGACATTCTGTTTTCCCCTTAATGTGGTTTTATTTGCATTTGCTATTATGGTTTTTGTTTAGAATCTAAACAAATAACAAGTGAACTAGCATAGTTGGGTTTGAGTGAAAAAATTCAATATTTTTTATTTCTAGAATTATCTTCCATATTATTTTTTAACCAGTTCAATTAATTAATTCTTTGAGAAGGTAGAAATCAGAAGTTAGATTTCGGATTGCGGGAGATTTTTAATCAATTAATTAAATCTAATTTGCCAGAAAAATCATTAAGGCAAGTGTAAAATAAAAAACTTGGAATGGGGTAACTGCAAATCTTTCTAGCAATCCCCTGAATCGGCTTTTAATGAAAATTCCACTTATTACCATCAAAACAATTGAAACGATTGCTGAAATTAATGAATAGCTAGCGAAAAGACTCCAACCTTCTACGGATTCTAATCGAAACCAAAGAGCAACCATTCCTGCGATGGTTAATATTCCTGATATCATTACGAGGACTAAATGCATTTTTCCTCTAAGAGTATTGATTTCGCCACCAGCATCTAAAGGAAATAATAATGCAACAAGAACACCCAAAAACCCACTAACAACAAATAGAATGGGACCTATAACTGAACCTTGTCCATTGTTAATACCCCAATGTAATCCAAGATAAAAGACAAACAACAACAAACTAGACGCAAAGATAAAGGAATTAAAGAATCGTTTTCTTGGGGATCCGACTGCAAATAACGAACTTATGTCATCTCTAATATGACTATAATCAGACCACAAGATACCCCCAAGAATCCACATCAGAGTATACAAGATCGGACTTGCCATTCCACAAATTGCCAAAACCTGGAATATATTCATGTCAACTCATTCTTCATTATAAATTTAAGTATTTTTTAGGTTTGGGTTTTGGATTAAATTTAATCTCCAATAAAAGCGAAGGTTCCTCTTAATCTGATTACAGGTGCAGAAAAAATACTATGGATAATTAGTAGTCAGGGTATACTAGAATGAATAAAAGAAGTAATTGGAGATTTTCTAAAAAGTTACTATCAACAAATGACGATTACTGTTCAATAGAAATTCTAGAAGAATCTTCCATAAGGATTTAAATGTACGAAAAGCATATCATTGCATGATCCTGGAGTAGTTGATAACTAGACATTAATTATATGAGAAATGTCTGATTTCGGGAGATTTTGCCCCCTATTTGGAATTAATGAATTCGATGAATCCAAAACATGCATAATAATTCACTGTTGCTTTTGTTTTCCAAGAAATTTAACTTCAGAATGCATACGAAACCTGCAAAGAAATGTGGAAGTTCAGTGGGGAGATTGTTCCACTGGAAATATTCGGGTTCAGAGATATATGGGCTTAATATGCTATCCTGTTATTAACCAATATTCAGGTGGCTTCTGCCAGTGAAGAAGAGAGATTCTATTTTCGCTACGCTAAGACGCTGTGAAGAGATCAACGACTAGGGGAGCAAATAATTTTTTATTATTGGGTTCCCGAGTTACACGGATATTTCTTATTTTTCCTTTTCTACTTTGACCACTACTTCTTTTGGACCCTGCATTCTGTCGTATAGCATTTTTGCTATGGTGAATATGAACCAGATGATGACTCCGTAGATCACGCCGTTTATAATTCCTCGAGCTAGTTGTCCATATATCGGTTCGGCGTCGAAGATTTGGGGAACAAACGCATCTAATATCGAGTGTCCTGGGGGCAAAGGCGTGACAATCGAGATCAATAGGAAAATGACGAAGGATATGACAAAAACTACCGCTCCAATCACAGTATCACCTCCATCCCATTGTGGTGGGTCGTGAATACTCTTAAAACCTTTGAAAAAATGTCCCTGATTTTCTAGAACAGTGTTCTATGAAGATCACTACAGAGATTGTTCGAGTTTTTATGCTTTCGAGAAAATGTTTCCGGCCACTAGAATACAACATCACAGCTTGACTGATTTTTCAGTGGTATGATCCATATATTATTTCATTGGAGCGCTCTTGGGTTTCAGGGAGAAATCACTGATCTTTATGTATAAGCGATTGTTATGTTTTTCTTTACTGAACTTTGAAATCTTGATGGTTTCCTTGAATATTGGCCCATCAATCACCATGGTGTGGTATTCTCCATTCTCTCCACAGGGATTCAAGCTGGTTTTCGTTGCTAGTGCCTCCAAGTCTTTGAGCGAGTTTTCGTCAAGTTCCCGTCCTAGCCATTCTTCGCTGAACCATTGTTGCCCTAGGCAGGTGAAGATGGATCTGAACCCTGCGTTTACTTCTTCCTTCAAAACCTTACTGGTGTCCTGATCCCACAAGGGCATAATTACAGAGATGCCTAATCCCTCAGTTACTTTATCCATCCAACGCCCATGCAAATCATCCACAACATAGATGTCCCCGGTTACAATGCCCTCGATGGCTTCTGTCTCGATTAAATGGGAAATTGCTTCTCTGTAGGTCTTCTCGTACGGCTCTTTCACTCTGAGTTTCAGAAGGGGAATTCCCAAGGATTTAGACTGGAGTTCCATAATCTTTAGTGGATGACAAAATGAGGGCCACGTGTCGGCGACGAAAACAACGAGGCAAGCAACGTCGTAGCCTTCTTTTAACACCTTGTGAAGTGCCAAGCATGATTCCATGCCCCCACTCCAAGAAACGGCAACCTTCATCTTCAAAGCTCCTACGATTCAAACGTATGTCGAATGTTTTTGTTCAATTAGCATCCAAATAGTGGAAGATTCATATATAAATATTTCCATAATCGTGAAAGTTTACTCATGAAAAATGGAAAAAATTGAATATATGTTCAAGCTGAAAGGCATCAGCAAGTTTTTATTTTGTTTTTACATTGGTTCCGGGATAAGAGGACAATCAGAAGAAGTTAAGCGTAACTGTTTTTGCACCCTTAAATCGGGTAAGGCTTTTAGCAATCAGACAAATTCACGCCATATCAAAGGCTGAAAGTATTCTCTTCCATGTAGCTTCAATCGCCTGCGAGACTAGATTCCTTGGCGCATGTTCAATAACTGTTTTTCCGGCTACCATGGCTTCTGTCACAATGGGATTAAATGGTATTCTTCCAGTAACTTCTGCCTTCTTTTTTTCGCAGAACCTGACCATCTTTTCCGTATTTCTTCTGTTTATGTCGAACTTATTTATGCAGACTAGTGCTGGTATTTTGAAATGGGAGAATAACTGCAATATTCTGTCAAGATCATGGATTCCAGAAACTGTTGGTTCCGTAACTATTAGTCCGGCGTCTACTCCAGTAACAGAAGCGATAACTGGGCAACCGATGCCTGGCGGGCCGTCAATCAAAATTAAGTCACAGTTTTTTTTCTCCGCTATCTTTCGGGCATTCTGCCTAACTAAGGCAACAAGTTTTCCCGAATTTGCTTCACCAGGGATTAGGCTTGCATGGGACATGAGACCGTATTTAATTCTCGATAGAAATGTTTGCCCCGAGATTCTATCTTGAAGACTTACTGCTTCTTGAGGACATACAGCTACGCAAACTCCACATCCCTCACACAAGAAAGGATCTATTTGGAGTCTGTCGTTTATCGCATCGAATCTGCAATACTCCACGCAAAAACCGCAATCTGTACACTTATTTTTGTCTATCACAGCTAATTTGGAGCCTTTGAACTCCTGTGTCTCCATTATCTGTGGGTGCAAAAGCATATGAAGGTCAGGAGCATCCACATCACAGTCAGCTACAATCAGTTTTTGGGCTAACACCGCGAAAGCAGCAGTTATGCTTGTCTTCCCTGTCCCTCCTTTCCCGCTTACTACAGCTATTTCCTTCAACTTTTCACACGCCTTTTTACGTCATCCATGAGTAACTGGAATTTCTGTTTCCATTGGGGCATCTCCAATACGAAGGGAATTCCACAGGAATATAGTTCAGCAATTTTTCTTAGGAAGGGAATCTCAAGCAGGATGGGAACCTCCTTCTCTTCACAGAAATCGTATATCTTTCTGTCCCCAATTCCCGCCCGATTTATAACTACTCCAAACGGGATGCCGAGTTCTTCCAAAACTTGGAGCATTATCTTAAGGTCGTGGAGACCGAAGGGTGTAGGCTCAGATACGAGGATACAATAATCACTACCATATACCGATTCCACTGCAGGACATGAGGTCCCAGGAGGCGAATCTATTATCGCAGTCCTGTCTTTTTTGACATACTGCTTAACTGCTTTTATAATAGGAACTGCCATGGGCTCACCGACATCAAGTTCACCATAAACTAGTTCCACGCCCTCAGCCATTCCCCTCTTAACTACACCGATTTCCACGCTTTTTTTAGAGATTGCTTTTTTTGGGCAAACAATCATGCATCCTTCACAACCATGACAGAGCTGAGGGAAAAGCATAACTTCTTCAGGGGTTACAAAAAGCGCATTATACTGGCAAAAGATTGAGCATCTTCCGCAATGGTCACATCTTTCTTCATCAATCGCAGGTTGTGAAATATAGACTGGTTTTGTTTCATCGATTTTTGGATGTAAGAATAAATGAGCATTTGGCTCTTCCACGTCACAGTCCAAGAGCTGAACATTCTTTAGAGATATAGCTAAGTTTATGGCTAATGACGTCTTTCCTGTTCCTCCTTTACCGCTTGCTATTGATAAAATCACCTATCCAGCCTCATTACAATACATGTTTGTGGAAGTCCAACATACCCATTTGAGGTGGTCTTCCCTGTTGTTAGTCTCACCTATTTGTGTTGGGCGTGATGGCAGCCTTCTGTTAATTCTTTCAACTGATCTTTGTTGTACGCTGAGACTACATCTTTCACAGTGCTTGCATTTGCTCTCAAAACCGCTACCATAGCGTCTTGAAAGATTCGTAAAGCCCTTGGTCCCATTCCATAAGTGATGAGTGCTGTTGGTTGTAGCTGTAAAATGCGGTCAGGTGGTCGTCCAGTGCCACCAAAGTGTTCACTTACATTAGGAACGGCTCTTTGACTTGAGACACGTCCATCGTCTTCCAAGTCTATTACCGCAAAGTAGGGTGCCCTTCCAAAGTGTTCTGACAACAGTGCATTTATGCCGCTTTCATCTTGTACCGGAACCACGATTCTAACTGTCACCTTATCACCTCCTAATCTATGAAGATGCTGAAGCGTTTTCTTCTCTGCGTTTCATTCGTTATTCCTCTTGGTCAAATGCTTTGCTACCATCGTCCTCGACCTCGCCCTCCACCCATTCCGTGATGTCCCCTCACAGTGGGTGAACTAACCTCTTTCAGTTCGCCTCTCTCGTATTTCTTAATGGCTTCTTTGACGTTTCCAAAAGCCCCTGTCACAACTTTTATTCCAGCAGCTGACAGAGCCTGAAAAGCGTTCGGGCCAACGTTTCCAGTTATCAATACTTTAACGCCTTTGCTCGCTATCACTTGAGCTCCTTGGATTCCGGCTCCACTTGCGGAGCTGGAAGCAATGTTAGGAACTGCCTCGAACGCCATGGTCTTAGAGTCCACAATCAAAAAGTATTGGCACCTGCCAAACCTTGGGTCTATCTGGGCGTCTAAATTGTCTGAAGCAGCAGTTACACAGATTCTCGTGTGATCACACCTCCATTAGGCTTGAGGTTTGAATATTAAATTCTGTCTCTAATCGCTTACTACCTTGTAGAATTGTATAGTTCATTTCATTTCATCCTCTTCTGTGGAAATCTGCAGCGATCTCGCTTCTGTTAGGGCTTGCGCAGACTTTTTTCGGGCGCTTTGCAGGAGCCTCCAAACAGTTCCCCTAGAAACACCCATTCTCTCTCCCGCTTCTTCTTGCGATAATCCTTCCAAGTCTACTAACCGGAGAGCCTCCAATTCAGCCGGTTCAATGTAGATCGGTATTGGGTCGCCCTCAGGAAATGGGCTAAACCTTTCCATTACTGGAGTTCTTCCTAAAGTTACTGGTTTCGGCATCCTTCCTTTCCTTCCTCGTCTTCGTCTATGTCTGCATGGCATGTTGATCAATGGTTAATCTGCACCGTAATCCTTAAATATTTTTGTGCATTATTCCATAATTGGATTGTGTGCATAAGCACAAAATAAACCTTTCGGAGGTGAAGTAATTATGGCATGGGGTGGAAGAAGAAGCGGTTGGGGTGGTAGAGGTCGGACTGGACCTTGGCCCGGAAGAGGTCCTTTTAGCTATTTACCTCCATGGCAAAGACCGGGATGGTTATACGGCAGAGGAGCGTGCTGGTGGCTTTTAGCCCCAAATCTTCAAGCAAAGACTCCTACAGTTGATGGCACATCAGCGACGATTCCTTCAAGTTCAGTTATCCCGCCTACGTTGACAAAGGAACAGGAAACAGAGATGCTGAAACAACACATGTCGGCTCTCGAAACACAGCTGACCGCAATTAGAGAGAGATTGGAAGAGCTAAGCAAATAAAACTTGGTGACCATAACAGCAAACACATTTGAATCCCCCTTTTTTGCGAATCCCACTAGTCTCAGTTGATTATTTCAGTGTCTTGCATTGCCTCAATCATAAAGTATATTATAATCACTTTCAAGATTTGCATAGAGAGCTATCTCTCTCAATTGCAAAATCGGGAAGCTCATAATGAGGAAAACCTAGTTAATTGAAGTGAGCTGATGTAAAAATATGACTGTGTGCACCCTTTGTGGAAGGAAAGACGCTGTTTTTGGTCGTAGTTATTCGGGGGAGAAGCTTTGCGGAAGATGTTTCTCCACGACCATAGAAGACAAGGTGCGAAAAACCATCTCCAAATACGAGATGTTGGGACCCAAAGATAGAATCATGGTGGCTGTCTCCGGAGGCAAAGACAGTGTCACTCTCCTGCACATACTCACAAAGATCGAAAAGGCATTCCCAGAGGTTGTTCTTAGCGCAGGTACGGTTGATGAGGGAATACAAGACTACAGAGATGAGGCTCTAAAAATCGCCGATAGGAACTGCAAAAAGCTTGGTTTAGAACATGTGATTACATCCTTCAAGGAACTGTTCGGGTACGAATTGGATGAAATCGTAGAGTTGGTTAGAAGGAGAGGAGAGAAGGGGTTGACGCCCTGCAGCTATTGTGGGGTGCTCAGAAGGAAGGCTCTCAACACTATGGCTCGAGAGGCTGGCGTGGACAAGCTTGTCACAGCTCACAGTCTCGACGACGAAACCCAAACCATGCTCCTCAACATTGTTCACGGGGATTCCCTGCGGATAGCACGGTCAAAGCCCGTGTTAAATGTGATTCATCCGAAACTTGTGCAGCGCGTGAAGCCCCTCTGTCAAGTGCCGGAAAAAGAAGTTGCCTTCTACGCCTATCTGAAAGGGATAGAGTTTCAGAGTATTCCTTGCCCTTACGCTCAAACTGCCTTGAGGAATGACATAAGATCAATGCTCAATAGTATGGAGCATAAACATGCGGGAACATTATACACCATTTTCAATTCCATGGAAAGAATCAGACCAGCGTTGGAGAGTTTTGCGGATGAAGTTAAGCTGCAGGACTGCAAACTTTGTGGGGAACCAACTGTTGGAGACCTCTGCAGACCCTGCCAATTGCTGCAAGAACTTGGGGTCTTATAGCAACGGGGATATAGAAAGATTCTTTTCTCAGTGGTTATCTACAAGAAGGCTGTGAACTTGGTTGACTGTGCTTTCTGACAAGGAGATACTGGAACGCCTTAAGAATGGAGAAGTCAAGCTTGAGCCCTTTGAACCGTCTTGTCTAAATCCTGCAGGTTATGACTTGCGGTCTCTCAAGAGCATTGTTTTAAAACCAAAGCACTATGAATTGGCTGCCACGTTGGAGACTGTTGAGTTGGGTTTGGAGGTGACGGCTTATCTGCATATTCGGTCATCTTTAGCACGGGAAGGTATGATTGGCAGTTTCGCTGTCGTGGACCCGGGATTTCGTGGGCAATTGACGCTTAATCTTCATAACGTTAGCGAGAAGACTGTCACCATCGGGGAGAGGGAGCGTATAGTGCAGATCGTTTTTCACAAACTTGGAAGCACAGCTAGAAAAGGTTACAGCGGGTCATACCAAAACAGCAAGGGAATAGTTACGAGCAGACGAAACAAGACCAATCAAACAAGCATATAGAAGATTATGCTGTATGACACTATTTCATGGTTCTGAGTTTGCTGAAAAAGATAGTTTTCAACATACTGCTGTTATTAGGCTACTAATATAATGTAGGCATGAACATCTGTTAGAGAAGCGGGAGAAAGATCTGTGAGCGCTAAATTTTTGAGTGTTCTACCCACAGTTCTGTTTGCACTAAAAGTGTTTATTTGGGTATGTGTTTTGTTTTGGAATTGTAATGAATTTTTCTTGTTTGGTTTTTGATGCTGATATGTGTTGAATCTGATTGGAAAGGTGGTGCTGGGCGTGTTGGAAGTTAGATTTGATAACAAAATGAATAATTGTTCATTCAAATAAACATTCATTATGCATTCATCAAAAAAATGGAAATATTTATATATGAATTGCCAATATTCATTGGTTTTATCGAATAAAGAAGTGAACGTATATGACGATGGAGGAGATACAAAACATCGAACGTATTGACCTAGACGCAGATGGACTAAACAACATTCCGAGACCCACCAAAGGGAACACAACCTCAATGTCCACGAATATCTTGACTAATGAGAATTATGTAACACCTGCAAAAAAGAGGTTAAAATGATGGCTGCAGGAGACATCGCATGGCTTTCAACCGCAACAGCACTAGTCATGTTAATGACGCCGGCGCTGGGATTCTTTTACGCAGGATTAGTAAGAAAGAAAAACCTCGTTTCAACATTAGTCCAATGCCTCATCATATTCGCTGTAGTAAGTTTAGTGTGGGCACTCTGGGGATATAGTATCACATTTGGAACCAGCATCAGTGGATTCATCGGCGACCTCTCCCTAGTAGGCTTAAACAACATTGGCATTAACAACATTAGTCCGTATGCACCCAAAATTCCCGAGCTGTTATACTTCGCGTTTCAACTAAAGTTCGCAGCTATAACACCAGCCTTAATTATCGGAGCATGTGCAGAAAGAGTCAGATTTCGTTCACTCTTAATCTTCATCGTACTATGGTCAACACTCATCTACTCGCCAATAGCTCATTGGACCTGGAACACCGACGGATGGTTACGGGCCATAGGTGCAGTTGATTTTGCAGGCGGAATTGTAGTTCACATCGCAGCAGGATTTTCCGCTCTAGCCGCCGCATTGGTCATAGGCAGAAGAAAAGGATGCCAGGTCAACAATAAAGAGATGCCAAACAAAAACGGAAACGCGAACAAACCAAGCAACATACCCTACGTAATCCTAGGCGCATCGCTACTATGGTTCGGATGGTTTGGCTTTAATGCAGGAAGCGCACTAGAAGCAAATGCATTATCTGTTTCGGCCCTTGTAGTCACGAACCTTGCTGCAGCGGCAGCAGCAGTAAGTTGGATGGTTGTAGACTGGGTAACAAAAGGAAAGCCGTCAGCAGTCGGCATATCAGTCGGTGCAGTCTGCGGATTGGTAGCCATAACACCTGCCTCGGGCTATGTTAACGTAACATCATCCATAATCATAGGTTTAGCTGCAGGAGTATTTTCAAACTTAGTAGCTAACTGGCGATTAGGAAGAACAAAAATTGACGACTCCCTAGATGTCTTTGCATGCCACGGAATTAGCGGAGTATGGGGCTCAATAGCAACGGGCCTATTTGCAACAACAATGATAAACAATGTAAACGGTTTATTCTACGGCAATCTTAGTCAACTAATCTCTCAAATAATAGCCGTCATAGCAGTAGCAGCTTACGCCTTCTTCGGCTCATACATACTGCTGAAACTAATTAACATCTTCTCACCATTGAGAGTAAGCCCAGAAGAGGAAGACAAAGGCCTTGACCTAAGTCAACACGGAGAAGAAGCATACAACCTAGGCTTCTAGAGTACACAAAAATAATAACCAAAACAGCTCTCTACCCAACCTATCTTCCTTTTTCCCAGTGTATGATGGTTAATTACGCCATACTGCGGTGTTCATAATTTGCATGGAATGCCAGGCGTCTTAGGGGGGATAGCCGCGCTTGGATTGGTAGCATAACCCCTATGGCAACTAACGGGCACAATCCTATCAGTGATCTTAGCATTAATCGCAGGATTAGTTGTGGGATTCATTGTTTCAAGGTTGGGGCGAAAAGAAACACCATACGACGACATAGAAGAATTTGAAGTACCTGAATGAACCATATTGCACAAAGGCTTGAAAGATAAAGTAAAAATCACTGCCAGACGATCTGTTCCAACGAATGCATCATGCATCCAAGAGTGAATGCCCCACTTTTTTCTTGTTAATGATTCAAAACAACAGAAATCCGAAGGAGTTAAATATCTTTGGATGATTGATATTGGATTCTTGTGAGCTGAAGAACTCATGGGGTCTCGATCAGGTAGAACTAAGCAAAAAATACTGTTTTTTGCTAACATAGTAATTCTCGCCACTGCATTCTCCGGTTACCTGTATGTCGAATCACTTATTCCTGAACCAGCCAGTTTCCAAGTTTCTGATTTGATTCTTGATCAAACTTGGATCCAAGTTGGGGACACTGTGGAAATATCGGTTAAGATAACTAACCTTGGAGAAGAGAGTGGTAATCATTCAGTGACCCTAACAATAGATGATGTTCCAATAGAAACGAAAACGGTTTTACTCTCAGGGGCAGAGACTAAAATGTTAGTTTTCACCGTGGCAGGAATAGCTGAAGGCGATCATGTAGTTCAGGTAGGTGATCTCACTGAATCGCTCAAGGTCACTCTGGAAGCACCATTCAGACCAGCTGAAGTCCAAGTGACCGATTTGGGAATTAGTCGACTTGTGGCTGAGGTTGGAGAAACGATAATAGTTTCAGCTACGGCAACCAACATTGGAGATGATGCCGGCAATTCTGAGATAGTTCTTTTTGTCAATGATGAAGAGAAAGAGACTAAGAATATCGAGCTGGCTAGTGGAGAAACTACAACTGTCGAATTTGAAGTTGTTGAATATAATGAAGGTACTTACAATGTTAGGATAGGGGATTTAACGAAATCCTTTGAAATCACTTCTGAGGCTCAACCAGCTAAACCAGCAGAATTTCGAGTAGAAAATCTAGTGGTTAATCCAAAAGTAGTTCAAGCGGGTGAAACCGTGGAGGTTTCAGTTAAGGTAACTAATGTAGGGGAGGAAAGTGGTAGCTATTCAGTTGTCCTCAGAATCAATGGCGATGTGATAGATACAGAGACTGTTACGTTGAACGGTGGGGCAAGTAGATTTGTAGAATTCGAGGTAACTGAAACAAGCGCAGGCACATATAACGTTGAGGTAGATGATGGCTTGTCCGGGTCCTTCACTGTTGAAGCCTCGGTTCCTGCGTCAGAATACATAATTTTGTCTAAGCTATCCGTAACTCCCTACGAGGTTTGGGAAGAGGAAATAGTAACCGTCACAGCTACAGCCGATAACTTGGCAGATGCACCGGGTACCCTTAGTGCAAGGCTTGTGGTTGACGACGAAGTCAAAGAAACTGAACAATTTACTTTAGCTGCAGGTGAATCCAAGCAAATTGAATTTACAACTACATCAGAATACACAGGTACAGGTGAAACGGCAGATGGGCACCAAGTTAAGTTGATAAATCTCGGCAATCAAACAAACACTCTATCAGGATATTTCACGGTCGCCCCAGATGGTTTCCACACCATGGTCATATCCGCAAATTATCAAGGCATGAAGTTTACTCTAAACGGCGTGACTTACAGTGCACCTCTCATCGGACTATTTCCGGAGGATACTTACACCATTACAGTACCCGTTGCTTTCCAAGATGCTGGAGGACGCTTCTGGAATTTCACCCATTGGGGTGATACTGGATCGACGAGTCCCACAAGAACTGTAACCCTAACATCCCGTCTAACATCAACTGTCGTATATATAAACACAGAATCGTGTCCTTCTCTATATGTTTGGAATGGAAATGAATATTTGTACACCGCTGAAATATCAGATGGTACAGGCTACTTGGGAATTTTTGATCACTTCCAAGAAGACGGAAGCATGGTCTTCCTTTATAGCGTCCCGTGGGACTACACAAAGTTGAATGCAGGTCGACTACAACCAAAAAATGGTTACTACGACATGATTATTGCTCAAAAATGGGATGAAATCTCCTATGTGGATTCTGCTGTACTAGTAGTTGTTGACCACTCGCCAGACGTAGATGTGTTCTCAACCAAAGCCACATACTTATACGAGCCCGAGGGGCAAGGCACGATTTACACGGTTAGCAAAGAACCTGCGCCACCAGTTTCCTGCATCAATGGAGAAGGAGAAAACGTGTTACCTTTAATCCTTGAACGTGACGGAATCACCACCACTGGCAACGAGTTCCAATGGGATACCCTGGAATTAGACTTGGGTGACCTTTCTAACGCTCAAGAAATCAAACTCCTGGTAGCAGGAACAATAATTTACTCTACAGGTGAGGAACAGGGCGAATGGGCTGGGCAGTTTTGGGATAAACCGGGTGAAAAGCCGTTTCCGCCACCATACATGGAAGTGAAAGATGCTAATGGAAACTGGGTTCCTGTTCCAGATGATAGGCAATTCCCATTGCTTGATGTTACACCCGACAGCTTTGTTGTAAACCTAACAGGACTCTTCCCCACAAACGATTACGCCCTCAGAATACACACGTTTTTCAATACCCGATTCGATTACATCGGAGTAGACACAACATCACAACAAGAAGTAATAATTCGAACGGTGCTACCTGAATACGCAAGTTTAACCCAAGCATTCACAACCAATTCTACCTCAACAGGTAATTTCACTCGATACGGCGACGTAACCGAACTGATGCAATACGCAGACAACAAATATGTAATAGGACGCCAAGGAGACGAAATAACCATCCTATTCCCCACAGATATCGGTCCTGTTCCAGAAAACATGGAACGAGACTATTTCCTGGTTGCCAGTGTCTGGTTCAAAGTTGATGGGCTTCCGTACCTATCTTTCACTGTAGACCCGTTACCCTTCCATGGTATGAGTAGTTTTCCATATCTACCCACAGAAAGTTACCCCTACGAAGACCTTCTGGAGTATCTCTTGGAATATAACACCAGGACAATAGCTGCCCCATGATACGGAAAGATGACTTTTTCGCTTTTATGATAATAGTTAAATGCCACTGCCTTCTATCTATCTGCTCTAACAACTTCAAGGACTCATCTCAAGATGACAAAGCTGCAAGGGATTCCAAATCCCCACGTTGCCTCCATCATTCAGATATTGAAGTCTCAGTAGCTAAGGAGTAAAAGGGAAATGTTGGAGACAATAAGCCAAATACTGCTGACGATAGTAGCAGCAGGGTTAGTTACAGCTGGAACATTGGCAATTTTAATCTGGATAAGGAATCTAACTAGAAAAATGAGCATTCTGAGGCTATTTATTCAGTTGGTATCCACGGTCGCGATTTTTGTGACCTTGCTTTTTCTGCCTCTTCCTTGGGATCCTATACTGTCTGGTCTCACGTTTTCCATTGCTTATAGGCTAACAATTATCTTCGCCTTAATCGTTGTCAGCACTCTTGTTTTTGGGCGCTTCTTCTGCGGATGGCTCTGCCCTTTTGTTTTGTATATGGAGCTGCTTACCCGTCTCAGGAAGTTCCTTAAGATACCTCATTTGGACCTTTCTGAAAGGATAAATAATGGTCTAGATATACTTAGATATGTAATAATAGCCGTTATTTTGATCTTAGCTCTAGTTTTAGGTCCTCTTCATGTAGACGTGTGGCGTTTTGTTATAATGTTCATGGGTCCTTTCAAATCTCTAATAATAGTTTTTCTGATTCCAATAGAACCACTGATTGAATCCGTAGGAGGAGCATTAGGATTCGCCAGCTGGGGCACTAATTTTCACGACCTTAGAGGAACAATACTCTACTTCAATGGTTCTGACTTCATTTTGCTAACTTGGGGGGTCTTCTTTGCCTTCACGATAGGTTCATTTATGGTGAGGTATCTTTGGTGCCGATTCTGTCCGGTAGGAGCGACACTCTCAATCCTGAATAGGTTTAAGCCCTTTAGGTGGCTTCCCATCTTTCACTTAGACAAAGTGGAAGAGAAATGTACAAAGTGTGGAATCTGCAAGAGAGTTTGCCCAACACAAGTCACTGAAGTGTATGAAGAGAAGGGAGGGAATGTGACTTCCTCTAAATGTCTGCTTTGTTTCAGATGTGTAGAGATGTGTCCTTACGAAGACTGCTTGAAGATAAATTTTGCGGGCAAATCAATTTACAAATCGAAAAACTGGCTGAAAAGTGAGTGAAAAGAATTTTTCAGATTTTTCTTTTGTCAAGAACCTTCCGGAAGGTTCCATGTTTTGGGCACTTATATAGACCTATGTGTAGCTGAAGGCGTTTGCCCTTTTTGTCTGGTCGCCCTGCCATCTTCCAAGTTTTCTTCGGTTGCAAAAAATCATTGCACTTGGGGCATTTAGCGCCGTAACTGTCCATTACTGTGTAATACATTCGATTACTAACGACCTTCATTTTGATAATTCTCCTCCTCATAAGATCATGGAGAAACGTCGTGAAATCCGATATGGCGAAAGTTGACATCCTGCTAATTTCCGGAGTGCTGAAATCCATGGGGTAGTGTATTCCAGCCATTATCTCTTGGGACGTATAAGCTCCCTCTTTTCGTTCTCTCAAAAATGAAAGTATCTCCTCCTCTACTTTACTATGGAGTTTTCCTCCCTCAAACTTTTTTTTAGTTATAGGCATAAAGTCCTCATCTTACTCTTGATGTTGTCCTAATTTGCTCCTTAAAATTCATTCATACATACTATGGTCTATTACTAAATTAAGTCTTGTGGCTTAAGAATTGATATGAAACGTAAGGGCAGGTTTGGAAAAGTGGTTTGCAGATAAGCTAGGCGAGTGCTTTCTGGCTGATACCACAAAAGATAAAATAGGCGAGTTAATTTTATACGAATCTGCGAAGGAGAAGAAGATGCCAGTAGAAATCTTTGATGTTGACGAGTTCATAGAGATTGCGGAGCGGGCAGAATACTGCAGCATTAAGCGGCTTGAACGAGTGGTTAAACTGAAACTTCGAACTCCCCGAAAACTCTTCACCCTCAAAGTTAACCCCATAAACGCTGAAGAAATAGTGAAAAAACTACGCTGCGAAATCCGCGAAATATAGATACATTTTAAGGAAATCCAGATTTTCTTACTTAGTTTCTGGATTTTTCTTCTTGGTTTTGACAATTAGAATTGCAAGAGCAACTGCTATTATCGCGGCAATTATCACTATACAAAATAATAATGTTTCAACCGACGCTATTGCCTCTGTAAGGGACGACGAGGATGACTGAGATGGTGTGTAGATCGCATAGATGCTCAGTTGATAAGTAGGACTAGAACTTCCAATGGGAAAAGTATTTGTCGCTATGGTTTGTGAGGAAGAATATATTGTTGTATTGCTTACTCCAGTGGTAAAATAATATGTGGCAGCGCTAGAAAAAAGAGTGCCTAGCCAATAAACCCTGTTTGGAGCTCCAGTGTATGATACCGAAAAGTCAATCCATCTACCCGAAGTCCCTGTTTGGTACACTTCTTCACTCTCAGCAAGCAAATTTCCCGGCATTCCATTGTTATCGGAATATATCACAGCTTTTACTGAGGTCCCTCCAGTAGACAAATATGCAATAATTTGGGTTATTGTTCCAAAATTTGAGGGACTTGTAAAATTAGTGAGGTATATTCCCCCAAAAGTTGTGCGGTTGAAACCTCCAATATTCGTATATCCAAACACCTCCTGTTGGACCGCGTTACTCCTTAAAGAATTCCCGCGAATTAGTGCTGGAGATATAAGAAAGATTAAAATAAAAAAAACCAAAGAGACGATGATTGTATTACTATGCTTCATCAAGTCATACTCCACCCAATGATGTAATTTGAGTTTAAATATTGTACTGTTCTAGGGTTAGATTTAACGATTAATCTTCAAAAAAGGGGGAGTTGTGAGAGATATTCATCTAGCTACTGAATCCATGAAATCTAGATATTTTACGTGTGTGCAAATCCTAAATCACCAACCTTTTATTATCCTCATCTTCTTTTCGTCACATATGTTTCATTTGCTGGGGATAGAAGTAACGTTCTCTGTAACTAAGTTCCTGTTTGAATATTTCTCGTTGTTTATATATGACCTTAAGTAACAATTAATGTGACCAAAACCTCAGAATATCCTTTTCTTTAACCTCAAAGAATAATCCAGACCCTCACATTAGTTTATTCCGGTGAAAGCAAATGGCATTGCAAGAACATACCCGCAGGAGCCAAAACCTAACTGAACAGAGGATGAAATCGGAAACAGAAACCGAGAAGCCACAACGACCTCTACCCATGTGGTGCAGAGGCATCATGAGCGGCTGCGTCAACTGCGGCGGATGCATCTAAAAAACAGAAATCTCTAATCTCCCAACAACTGCACTTTTCAGCAACCTTTCTCTCTTTTGATTTACATCCCTAGAAGTCTATTAGCGCGGTTAACGTTATGTTGATGCCATGAAATGGTCAAGTCTATCAAAAGTCTTTTCAAGGGTTTCTATGGGCGGCAAGAATACTCCTCTGAAGTGTCCAGAACCGTAGGCTGATCCGAATCCTGAGCCGTGAACAAATACGACGCCCGTCTTCTCCAGGAGATTCCGAACGAAAGCCAGGTCGTTTTTCCATCTTGAGCCGATTCCGTCAACTTTTGGGAAGAAATAGAAAGCCCCTTTGGGTTTAGTACAGCTGATTCCATCAATTTCGTTTAAGCGCTTATGAGAGTAGTCTCTCCTCTTCCGCAGCTTTTCCACCATACTGCGTATATGGTCTTGGGGTCCTCTCAAGGCTTCCACAGCAGCTTTTTGAACAGGAGTGTTAGCGGAGAGCCGTACTCTCGCCTCTTTTGTAACATGCTCCCGCAATTCTTTCAAACTTTTGGCGCCTTCGCTGCGGAAGTACACGTAACCGAGCCTCCAACCAGTCATCAGATATACTTTTGAGAAACCGTTTAACCCGATAACTGGCACGTCTTTGGCTACGCTAGCTGTGTTCACAGGCTCATCATATGCAAGTTGGTCATAAATTTCGTCTGATATTAGAGGGATGTTATATTCTCCTGCCAAACCAGCAATGGCCTTAACAACATTCTTGTCGTAAAGGGCTCCGCAGGGGTTGTTAGGGTTTATCACGACTATTGCCCTTGTTAAATCAGTCATCTTAGAGCGCACATCATCTAGATCAGGTTGCCAACCGTTCTCCTCAGAAGTCCTGTATTGAACAGGTTCACCTCCGAAGAACCGTGTGTATGAGATGTAAGAAGGATAAGCAGGACCCGGCACCAATATCTGATCTCCCTTCTCAACTAAGGCGCCGAGAACCATTTGAATCCCCTCAGAAACGCCAGCAGAGATTATCACATCCTCAGGAAAAATGTCGATTCCGCCAATCTTCTTTTCCTTCTCGCAGATGGCTTCTCTTAGTTCCAGAGTGCCCTCGGAAGGAGAATATCCGTTGAAACCTTCCTTAACTGCCTGAATCAACGCTTCTTTGACATGCTCAGGCGTATCGAAGTCAAAACTCACAGGGTCTCCAATGTTGAGGTATAGGACGTCTTTCCCTTTCTTCTCCAGCTCTCTGGCGTAGCCTACCATTTCACGAATAGCGTATCCAAGATTCTGCACTCTTTCGGTGACTCTCAACACTCATGACCACAAGAGGATTAACATTCTACAATATATTTTTTCACTCAGGTTCCCTTTGGGCGGTTCCAGCAACAAAGGATAGTTACACAAATTCTATCCCGAATCTCATTTCTCCTAAACTGTGAAGGCGTCTCCGGTCTTTGGTGCCACAGCTTCAAGTCCAACTTCCGCCTTTATCCATTCGGCGAACATCTCACAGTTTTTTTCTTCTCCATGCACCACATAAACGACGGGGTTTCCCTTCAATTCTTTCACCGCCTCCTTAAGATCGTTGGCTCCGCTGTGAGATGAAAAATCGAAGCGCTTCACCTGAGCCTTCACTTTCTGCATTTTCCCGTCAATGATGCACTGCCCCCCGTCAAGCAACTCCCGTCCTGGGGTTCCAGGAATTTGGTAGCCTACAAGAAAAACAGCGTTCTGGCTCTTTTTTCCAACCTTTTGGATGTAAAAGGCGGCTGGTCCTCCTTTCAGCATCCCTGCCGGAGATATTATTGCCCCCTGTTTTCTGGCTATTGTTCTCCTGTCCTTCCATCCCTCCACCCAAGCCGCGGAGTGAAGAGCGTCCATAAACAATTTGGGATCCCGCATGTAGGACGGGTGGTTCATCATTATGCGGTTAGCTTCACGAGCCATACCGTCCATTGCAACGGGGTATTCGAAGTGGTTGGCGGCTAGGACGCAGGCGATTTCTTGTGAGCGTCCTACGCTGAAGGCGGGGATTAATACGGTTCCTCCGTTTTCCACGACATCGTTGACGTTTTCCATGAATTCTTTTTCTATTTCTGCTCTGTCGGGATGAACTTCGTCGGCGTAAGTGCTTTCGATGATTAGGGCGTCGAGGTTTCCGTAGTCTCTGTCTGCGGCGGGGAGAAGTCGGGTTTCCCTCGAGTTATAGTCGCTTGTGTAGACAATCCGCTTTCCGTCTGCTTCCACTAGAGCTTGAGCGCCTCCGGGTAGATGCCCAGAATTTAGTAGTTGAAATTTCATGTCGCCTATTGTTTCTTCTTTTCTGAAGTCAAGGTGAACTGTGCTTCTCAGCATGGTTTGTAATTCTAGGTACTCGAAGGAGAGGTAGTAACCTGACAGGTGAATGAAGTCAGAGATTAGGGGCTTGGCTAGATCAAAGGTTAGTTGCGTTCCGTAAACGGGTTTCTTATCTTGAATGTGGAAGAGAGGAACACCCCCTGAATGATCCAGGTGGCTGTGAGTTAGAATGATGGCATCCACCTCTTTGGGCGGAATATGCATGGGAAAACCCGGCTCATTATCTAGCATAACACCATAATCTAGGAGAAGCTGAGTCTTCTCAGATTTGACAGCAACCGCTGCCCTCCCGACTTCTCTTGCACCGCCGAGAAACCTGATTTTCATCGGAATCGTTTTCATCCTCCGTTATGTAAAGTTAAATGGAATGTTGACTGGTTTAAGGCATTCTAGCATTTAAACAGTAACCTTTTTCTCAAGATTTTTTATCTACCAGTATCACACCTTCGGAAGATGGTCAAAACCATCTTTTATGATAACATTACTGCTTCTCGAATTACAGCCGTAAGATGTCCAATAGTTTTCTTAGCCCAAGGTTCTCTTTCTCGCAATGTTGTGAAGGGAACGTTCTTCTTTTTGCATGCCCGTCTGCAAGTTGCCATGATCTTTCCTCTCCAGACTTTGGGGTCTCGAAGCAAGATTATCTGTTCATAATTTGTCTTCTCAATGTAGTTTGTCACCTGTTTCGCCACGTACATTATTGTTTCAGCGTCTAATGGAGACGCAATTTCATGTTGTGAGAGGGGATAAATTTCATCGAGTTCTGGTGGTATTACGCCGAAGGGAGACTCGTATGTGCAAACGTGAACTGCATCAGCTGCGGCATCTAGGTTCTCTTGTATTTCCTTCAGGATTTCGCGATGTTCTTTCGACTTGTGGAAGGGTTTCGTTCGAGTTTGTGGTAAAAGAAGGAGAATCTTGGCTTTTGGTGGTGGAGAATATCGGTTGAGCATCCTTTTTCTGTGGCGGACGATCTCTGGACGGGCTAGTCCTAGAGAACTGAAATAGAAGATGCCTCTCCTCTTTGTCACGGGACTCTGTTCCTCCAAATATTCGCTATATTTAGCGAGTTTTTTTAGGGCTTGGAGAAGCGATGGGTGCCCGTGTGCCCTCATTTCCAGGTGTTCCCAGAGGCGTCCCTCAGTTATCGCCTGTTTTATCCGCCTTAGCTCGCAGAAGCTAACGTGAAGGTTGTGCTCAGCAATCAGCTTTTGTCTCTCAGCCTTGGGTAGTGCTCTAACGTTTTCTGGATTGGTTTTGATGCAGATAGGGCATGAGCATGGGAAGTATTCTAGTTCGTTGAGTCTGGTGGTGCCGTATTCTGTCATGTAGCGGTCTTCTCTGGCGAAGAGGGCGTAGGCGGCGGAATCGAAGAAGTCGCATCCTAGGGCTACTACCAAAGCGAACATGAAGGGATGGCCGGCGCCGAAGAGGTGAAGAGGACGGTTTGGCGGTAGATTCATTTTTGCTGTTACTATCATGTCAACGAGAGTATCGAATTTGTATTGTTCCATTACTGGGGTTGGGCTACCTAAAGCGTGAATCTGAAATGGCAACTTTGCCATTTCCCTTGCGGATTTGGCAACAAGATCGAGGTATTTGCCTCCTTGAACAGGACCAACCCATGCTATGTCGTCGCGGGTCTTCATCTTCGCTAGCTCTTTTGCGCGTTTGATGGTTTCATCTACGGTTTGTTGTGCGTATTCTTTGGTGACTCCCCATCCTGTTGGGATGTCCAGTATAGTAGCGATGTCCGTGTCTATGGTCTCTTGGAAGCGTACAATTTCTTTTGGGGTTGTTTCTACGCCTTTGTAGATGAGAAGTTGGTAGGCGCCGGAGTCGGTCATGATAGTACCATTGAAGTTTAAGAAGTCGTGTAAGCCCTTTTCGGAGGCGGCTTCTTTGTGCTTCTTTTTTATTATGTAGGCGTTGGTTATGAGGGCTCTGCAATCAAACTCTTCCTCTAACGTTTTGGGGAGAACTGCTTGAACGTTAGGATTTATAACCGGCAGCAGCTGTGGCGTCTCTACTACTCCACGTTTAGTTTCGAACCTGCCTATTCGCGCCATCAAATCTCTATCTGCAATCTCAAAGGACATGGGGAACCGCCAAGACACACATATATTGAATACTGTCTCAGAAAGACTCATTTATTAACGTTTAATCCCAAATTTATGTGCGATGAGGAGCCAGTTTTCGAAAAATACCGTTGGAATTCCAAGAATGAAAGTGGGAAAGAAGCAGACTGCGGAGATTTTGATCAACGAAGAGGCTTTGCTATTCGCAAAATATCTAAGAAATGGAATCCAAGAATTGCAAATGTTCAGGACTAAATCTGAGCTTCTTATAGATTTCAATCATTTTGTCTTATATCGTGAAAGAAGCGGGGTTTGCTGAGGTTCCTTCACGGGCAATCTTAGGAGATAAAGAGAATGAAAAATATCCCAAACTACTATCGCTTGGGTTAGTTTCATTCTTCCGTGATGGAACCTTTTCAGCCCCATTTTCTTTCCGATGCTTATCTCCCCATAAAAAAAGGGAGGGAAATTGGTTTATTTTCGTTTTTTGAGTATCCAGTAGGCTGCTATGCCGAGGACTGCGACAACTGCGACTGCTGCTATGATGGCTACTTCAGTGGTGATCACAGGCGCTTCTGGTTCAGGCGTTGGTTCAGGCTCGATTGGCCCTCCAGTTGATGGTGCGGGATCTACTCCTACTGCGGTTTCTGCATATGAAACATAGTATGATTCGGAGCCTTCGAAAGTAGCGACGATATTATATTTGCCTTCATCTGGTGGGGTCCACAGTTCGCTGTAGAAGCCGCTCATGTCGCTTGTGACCGTGCCAATGTCGATCATTGCACCGG
>CAZUQX010000019.1:0-27350 GCA_964623205.1 uncultured Candidatus Bathyarchaeia archaeon
ATTTGGCCTGTGTTCGGTTATCATTGCGAGCAGATAAAAGCTCACTCCACCCTTTGCTCCTAACTGGGGGTCAGGAGCTGCATCTTTTTGTGGAGATCTATTCGATCATTTTTGATCGCCAACTATCTACAGAACAGGTTGGAAAATATAAGGATTGCTGTGACGCAAAATGTTCATTCTGGGAATCAAAATTCTTATCCCTCACAACAATGATAGTATTTCTGGGGTTGGTGAGCTGGCGGACGGCTTCGGGTACTACGATACCTGAGGAAACTCCGCCCACCACGCTGAACTGCAACATCTGTAAGGGCGTAGGGTGAGAGCCTTGGTTCCTGAGCAGAAACGGAACGTCCAATCGTGGGATGAGGATGATGCGTGTTAAGTCGTTGAGGATGCGGTTGGATGCGGTGAAACGGCTGGCCTGCAGGGTGAAAGGGCGAATAGGCGTCTGTGAGTTCTGCGGGAGACGCGGGTAGCCCGTTTAGCTAAATGCCGTCAAAACAAAAGGCGGGTTACGTACCAGGACACTAACCCCCACTTATTTCACGTCTGATTAAATAAAAGGTGGGTTGACCCTGCTCTGACTGAATAGAGGAAAGGCGCACCTTTAGATTACGAGTGAATAATGGCTGATTCGAGTGCGTGAATATTGGCTATTTCTAATCTGACGATGCCATAAGGTAACAGCCAAGAGCTATATCCCAAATTAATCCAGGATAAAAAATTAAACTTTCCAATCCACCTACTCCAAGTCCCAGATAATCATAGGCGGGTGTCACCATAAAAAGTGTCAAAGCAATAAGCACTACAAGACCCAGTATCACAGAGAAGTATCTGAATGGTTCTTTGGTGATTTTATATGAAACTATGGGAGCTAATCCCCCTGATATGAAAGCAATTATTGCCGCAGTATTATGAATTACGGGGAATCCATTTACTACAAAAGAATCGACAGGAAAGACCCCAGCAAATATCGCTCCTAATCCACCCAGAGCAAATAGACTACTTAATAACCGCAACCCGAATTCTTTTTGTATAAAATAACCACTAATCAGCAACAATAAACCATAAAGAATCATTGACGAATTAAAAATGGGTGCCGATACGTAATTCCATATACCCAAATCGCTGATATAGTTGTTTGGAATGCTAAAATTTGGATATACAGCTTCAGCAAAAATCGTCAATATTATGAATTGTGTTCCAGCAACAGAAAGTAAGATTCCAGCCTTTAATTTATTATTATCAAATTCCATAATAGTATATCATCCCTCCAATCTTCATCAATATTATTTTCAGCACACTTATAAAGTTTAAATTGTGACATTTCAAATGAAATTTGCGCGCGCAAAGCTGTTCTAGGTGTTTTATGTTTCTTGCAATGTTGCATAAAAATTCCCAACACCTAAAAAAGCAGGGAATTCAGTTAAGCGTGTCTGGATGAGGGGAATAACCTAAGTCTCTATAAGTTTCTAATATGGGCGTGCGCTGAAATTGCTCCAAAAGTTAAGTTTTCTGCCATGAAGAAGGCACCATTTATTTAGCTTTGAATTACTGTTTTGTTAGTTCACGTCTAATAGAAAATAAGGCGGGTTACGACCAGCACACCAAACCTTTTGGATAGAATACTGACCCAAAGCTTGTTGAGTTCAAGGCGTTCAATTTTTTGTAGGCGCTAAAAATGGGCATATTAGGACCCTAATAACAGCGTATTGTTGAAAACTAGCTTTTTTCTGAAAAACCAAGCAGTAACACAAATCAGTTTCTTTTTGCATTAATATTTGCTAGAGCTCAAGACATACGGTTTAGCTTTTTGTTAAGCTCTTTTGAGGTAGATTGGTTCTTCTAGTCCGCATTCTTTGCTGTAGGATTTCAGAAGTTTGTGATATTCTATTCTAGCTTTGGCGCTTTCGTTTCCCCTCAAGTTAAGAATCTCTTTCTCCATCAACGCTATCCGCGTCTTCAAGTCCTGTTTTCGCTCTTCACTCGACAATTCATTTCCCCCACAAAAAAGGAAATCAAATCTTAATACACAATATACACGCTAAATCTAATAAACGTACCGCATTTCCAAAATTCGAGAACAGTTTTATCCTTTAAATCCCCTTCAGATTCTATTGGTGAATTCTGATGGATTTCGGGCTAACCGAGAAGCAATTGAGCCTAAAAGGTGCTGTTAAAGAGTTCTGCGAGAAAGAATTCAATCCAGACTTGGCATTAGAGCTGGACAAGAAAGAAGAGTTTCCAATGGAACTCTACAAGAAGTCTGCAAAACAGGGATTCCCATGCCTGTTTATTCCTTTACAATACGGAGGCGGAGGACAAGGCTACCTAGCAGCTTGCATAGCCATGGAAGAGATGTGCAGAGCAGACTCATCCCTAGGCTTAGCCTCCATGATCGGAACCTTCGGAAGCGACCTAATCCTCCTCAACGGAACAGAACAACAAAAAAACCATTACCTGCCACCCCTATGCCGCGGAGACACCATATCCGCCGCCGCTTTTACAGAGCCAAAACGTGGAACAGACATAACAACCGTGGACACCACAGCAATCAAACACGGAGACGAATGGAGGATAAATGGAACAAAAACTCTCATAACAAACGCGCCCATAGCCGACTTCATTATAGTGTTATGCCAGACAGACCCCGAAGCCAAACCACGCAAAGGACAAACCCTATTCATAATAGACAAAGACACACCCGGACTAACAATTAAAAAAATATCAGACAAAATGGGAATCAGATGCGTAACAACCGGAGAAGTAACCCTCAAAGACGTTAAAGTAAATGACCAAAATATCCTAGGCAACTATAACAACGGCTTCAGCCACGCCATGCAATTCTTCTCAATAAGCAGAACCGTAATCGCAGCTCAAGCTGTAGGAACAGCACAGGGATCCCTCGAAATCGCCCTCAAATACGCAAAACAACGAGAATCAAATGGACAACCCATAATCCGATTCCAGCAAATAGGAGCCAAACTAGCCCAGATAGCATCCGAAATCGAAGCGGCCAGACTGCTCACCTACAAGGCAGCATGGACCATCGACCAAGGCTCCGCCGATTCCATGTTGACGTCCATGGCAAAACTATACTCAAGCAGAGTAGCTGTGAAGGCAGCGGACACAGCCATCCAAACCCTAGGCGGCCATGGATACCTAGCCAAAAATAGGGCTGAAAGAACCTACAGGGACGCAAAAGTAACAGAAATCTACGAGGGAACATCCGAAATCCAGAGACTAGTCATCCTCAAGCAGCTAATCAAGACCTTTTGAAATCTTAAATAACCGCCAAGAACACTTCACCCCTGAGGTGTAACGAGCCCAGTGTCCAAACCCTACCAAACAATAAAACTCAAGAAAATTCAGACCACAACATGGATAACACTTGACAGACCCCACAAGCTGAACGCCATAAACGCCACCATGCTAGAAGAACTATCAGAAGCACTGGGCACAATAGAAAAGGACACCGACAGTAGATGCGTTATAATAACTGGCGAAGGCGAAAGAGCCTTCAGCACCGGAGCCGACATCATCGAACTCCAGAAACTCACGCCAGAAACCGCCTCCAAATTCTCCAGAAAGGGACAACAAGCCTTCAACAAAGTGGAAGCACTTTCTAAACCTGTTGTAGCCGCCATCAACGGATACGCCCTAGGAGGAGGACTGGAGCTTGCCTTAGCCTGTGACTTCAGACTAGCCTCCAACCAAGCAGAGTTAGGATTCCCCGAGATGAAACTGGGGATAATTCCGGGATGGGGAGGAACCCAGAGACTCCCATTGACTGTGGGGAGGGCAGAGGCTAAGCGTTTGATAATGTTGGGAGACAGAGTGAAAGCAGATGAAGCGTTAAGGATGGGGTTAGTAGATAAGGTGGTCCCCCAAGGGAAGCTGGGAGCTGAAGCAGAAGCACTAGCTCAAAGACTGCGTGAAAGCCTACCAACAGCACTGAAATACGCGAAATGTGCCATAAATTCTGCAACCCAACGTTCCCTTGAAGCAGGATTAAAGAAAGAAACAGACCTTTTTGCTCCGCTCTTCTCCACAAAAGAGACCAAAGAACGGATAGAGGCCTTCTTGTCCCAGAGAAACAAAAAAGAGGGAGACTAAGTCAGAATAGCAGTAGTTTGGCAGGGATGAAACAACGAATAAAGTAGCTATCATCGGGGTGGGTCACAGCAGATTCGGCGACAGGTCAGATGTTAACCTTTCCGAGTTGACGTTTGAAGCTGTCCAACCATCCCTTGAAGAATCAGGGCTAACAGCTAAGGAAATCCCTTACGTGACTGTCGGTTCCATGGGTGTCTGGTCAGAAGAACCCTTACCAGCAGTTGTAATAGCCGAATACTGCGGACTAACCGGAGCAGGTTTGGTCAGATGTGAGGCAGCCTGTGCTTCAGGAAGCGCCGCCACATTCACAGCCTATTCAGCCATCGCAAGTGGACAAATGGAATCAGCCATGGTTGTTGGAGCCGAGAAGATGAGGCAGATAGACACTCCAACTGTCTTGGAGATGATAGGCAGAGCCGGATATTACCTATGGGAGTTTGAAAATTTCGGCATGACCTTCCCAGCCTACTACGCCCTTCACGCAACCCAACACATGGCAAAGTATGAGACCACAGAGGAAGACCTTGCGCTGGTCGCCGTTAAAAACCACAAGTATGGAGCAATGAATCCTTTAGCGCATCTTCAACATGAAATAACTGTGGAAAAGGTGCTCAATTCAAGCGTAATAGCGTGGCCTCTGAAGCTTTATGATTGCTGTCCAATAACGGATGGAGCCGCAGCCCTTGTTTTAGTTTCTGAAGAGAAAGTGAAAGAGCTGGGAGTGGAAGCTCCCGTGTGGATAGAAACCATAGGATATTCGTCAGACACCGCTAACCTTTCCAAAAGAGAAAACTATGTGGGATTAGAAGCCTCTGTAAGGTCTTCACGAATGGCTTACAAACTGGCTGGAATATCGCCGAAAGACGTGGATGTGGCAACGGTTCATGACTGCTTCACCATCGCAGAAATAATGGCTTATGAGGACCTAGGTTTTTGCGGAAAGGGTGAAGGAGCACGTATGATCCGAGAGGGCGAGACGGAGGTGGGCGGTAGAATTCCAGTTAATATTGATGGAGGATTAAAAGCTAAAGGTCACCCTATTGGAACCACCGGCGTCTCCATGCTCGCTGAATTAACAAAACAGTTAAGAGAAGAGGTGAAGCCACGCAGGAGACAGGCTCCCATGAAAAATTACATAGCTTTGGCGCACAACACTGGAGGAACAGGTCACTACGGCTACGTGACGATACTGAGGAGATAAAGAACATGGATAAGCCATTGACTCTAAAAAGCAACAGAACATTACAGATAACATATAACCTGCCAATAAGCAAGACATCCAAGTTCTGGGAAGGCATTAAGGAGGGAAAAATCTACGCGACAAAATGCGAGAAGTGCGGAAGGTTACATTTTCCTCCTGTGGCTGATTGTGGAGACTGCGGCTCATCCCATGTGGAGTGGGTCGAGTTGGATGGGGAGGGCGAAATTGAAACTTTCACTCAGGTAGTTGTGAAGCCAGCAAGCTTCTCGAAGGAACCATCATACATTGTAGCCATTGCTAGGCTCAAGGAGGGGGTTAAGGCGTTGGCTTGGCTGATTGGCGTACAAAGAAAAGATGTAAAACTTGGGATGAAGGTTAGGCTCGTGGCGAGCGTTACTTCTGATGGAAGAGTTACCTACGAGTTTGTTCCGATTTAGAGAGGGTGAAGGAGACGACTGGCGAAGAGATAAAGCGTGTAGCCGTTATTGGAACTGGATTGATGGGGCATGGGATAGCTCAGGCTTTAGCCCTGAGAGGCTATGATGTAAATCTTCTGAGTAGAAGTGAAGATAGTTTAAGGAGAGCTATTCAAGACATTAAATGGAGCCTCGGCAAGTTTGTGGAAAAAAATATAATCCGCAGACATGAGGCTGAAACGGTTTTGTCAAGAATCAGAATAACCACCTTCTATAAGGAAGCGGCAAAGAATGTTGATTTGGTTATAGAAGCTGTCTCAGAAAATATGGAATTGAAGAAGGGAGTCTTCTCGAAAATTGATGCGATAGCTCCGTCTCATGCTATAATTGCGACAAATACCTCTACGCTGAGTATAACCGAATTAGGAAGAGCAACAGGAAGACCTGAGAAGACTGTTGGAATGCACTGGTTCAACCCGCCACAGTTAACTCAACTGATAGAAGTGATCAAAGGCAATGACACCGGCAGCGAGACCCTGAACACCATAATGGAGGTAAGTAGAAGGCTTGGAAAAACGCCGATATTATGCAAGAAGGATGCTCGCGGATTTATTGTCAGCAGAATCCTTGTGGCAGTCTTCAACGAAGCCTTCTGGACATACCATCGAGGAGAAGCATCCAAAGAGGAAATAGATTCTTCTGCTAAATATAATGGGGGGTTTCCCATGGGCTGGTTTGAGCTCGTTGACTTTGTTGGAATAGACATCGAATATGACGTCAGCAAAATATTGCATGAAGCTCACGGTGAGAGGTTTCGCCCATGCCTTGAGGTTACAGAACCCTTAGTCAAAGAGAAGAAGTTGGGTCGGAAGACGGGTGTCGGATTCTATGACTGGAGTAACGGTAGACCTAGAATATCTCCTGAATTGGCTGGAGAATACGATATAGAACGGTCTTGGGCTGTTGCTGTGAATGAGGCGGCGTGGATGGTTCTTGACGATGTTGCAGAACCGGAGAGCATAGACTTGGGGATGAAACTTGGAACAGGATGGGCTTCAGGTCCCTGCGAATATGCTGACAAAAGGGGGCTGGACTGGATGCTGGATACGCTGGAGGGTCTCTACAGCCAATATGAACTGGAATTGTATAAGCCATGTCCTCTGCTCAAGAATTACGTGGAAAAAGGCTGGAGTGGCAAAGAAGCGGGAAGAGGATTCTACAAATACAGTTGAGTAAAATGCAGAAAAAAGCTAGTTTTCAACAATGAAGTGTTATTAGGGTCCTAATAGCGTTATGCTGATAACATCCGTTTCTCAAGTGGGCATCAGAGGCTTTCTTGGAAGGCTCTAATGTTTAATAACGAATTTTGTATTGTTACTGTTTGAGGCACTATTATGGGCATTTGGAGGCTTCTTAAACCCAAAGTTGGGGACGCTTTCATGAACATGGCTATCGACGAAGCAATCATGAGAGCCAGAATCGAGGATAGAGTGCCTAACACCCTCCGCTTTTACAGGTGGAAACCGTCAGCTGTCTCCATAGGACGCTTCCAAAACCTCACCAACGAAGTCCACCTAGAAGACTGCAGAGTCCACAACGTAGACATAGTGAGGAGAATCACTGGTGGCGGAGCAGTATACCACGATTCTGACGGAGAAATCACGTACAGCGTAATAGCCAGAACAACCGACTTGGGATGTGCAGACCTAGATATGCTTTCTGCCTACCAAAAGATATGCAGTGGGCTCAACGAGGCTGTTAAAGTCCTCGGAGCAAAAGCAGAATTCCGCCCGCCCGACCCGAAACGGTGCCCAAACCTCACGATAAGGGGAAGAAAGTTCTCCGGAAACGCCCAATCCTGTAAAAAGGGTGTTTTGCTTCAGCACGGAACATTCCTACTTGACATAGATCATGAAAAGATGTTCACTTTTCTAAAGGTTCCATGGGCAAAAACGCTCGATGATGTGCTGGAAGTATCTAAGAGAAAGCTGACGTCAGCTCGGCAAGAGCTTAAGTCCCAGTTTACGACGGAAGAGGTTTATCAGGCGTTAGTTAAGGGATTCGAGAAAGTGCTGAAGGTGCGGCTAATGGAGAAAGAATTGACGGATTACGAGAACAAGCTGGCTGAGAGATTGCAAAAAGAAAGGTTTGTGACCGAGGACTGGACTCTTCTCGGCAAAGCATCTGTCTAACTGCTTCTTCTATAATAGAGCATATAGGACAATAGTCTCAGCAAATACTGATGCCACCAAAGACATCACAGTTATCAAAGTGTTCAATGAAGGTCCTGCAGTGTCCTTGAATGGGTCTCCAACAGTGTCACCTACAACAGTAGCCTTGTGAGTGTCTGAGCCTTTACCGCCAAGCGCTCCAGCTTCAACATACTTCTTAGCATTGTCCCATAATCCGCCAGCATTAGACATCAACAGAGCAAAGATCAGCCCCGAGAAGATACTGCCTGCAAGATAGCCGCCAAGAGCCTGTATGCCGCCAATGAAGCCCACCGCTAATGTAACTGCAATAGACATAACGCTTGGCAAAATCAACTCCTTCAACGCACCCTTCGTGGCTATGTCAACACAGGAACCATAATCGGGTTTCACTCCTTCTTTGCCTTCTTTTAGACCCGGAATCTCTCTAAATTGTCTCCTGATTTCCTCTATCATCCTGAACGCATTTTTGCCAACACTGAGCATTACCATAGCTGAAAACACCGCAGGTATAGCAATCCCAATGAGAGCACCAGTCAAAACCAAGGGATCCATCAGATTAAAACTGATTGTTGTTCCAAGTGGTGAATTTTGAACTACTATCTCTTGGAATGCAGCAAGCAACGCAATTACTGTTAATCCTGCTGCTCCAATCGCGAATCCTTTTGTTATGGCTTTGGCGGTGTTGCCCGCGGCGTCAAGCCTAGCTGTGATGTCTAGGACATCCTCTTCTAATCCTGCCTGCTCTGCGATTCCTGCTGCGTTGTCAACGATGGGACCGTAAGCGTCTCCAGCTACAATCATTCCAACGATAGATAGCATTCCAACTGCAGCCATGCCAATTCCGTAAACACCTGAAACTCCGTATGCTTCTGCCACCGTATACGCTCCAAAAGACGCCAATGCGATTCCTAGAAGTGGCGGAAAAATGCTTAGCAGACCATAAGAAAATCCTGTTATTATGTTGACGGCAGCGCCAGTTTGTGATGCCTCGGCTGTTTTTATGACGGGACTTCTGTCAATTGAAGTGAAATAATCCGTTGTGATTCCAATAACTACACCTGCAATCAATCCGATAACAGCTGCTGCCCAGACGCCGAGATTAATATCCATGTAGTATGTTACTGCGAGCGTTAAGAGACCAAAAATGATACATGTCAAGTATGTTCCCATGTTGAGGGCACCTCCAGGATTTCCATTTTTGCCCACACGAACTACTATCACTCCCAAAATTGAAGAAACGATTCCTAACCCCGCAAACACCAGCGGCACATCGATAAACGAAACTGATGTATAAGCAACAGCTTTGGATAGTGCCACACCCAGTATCATAACCGCAACGATGCTGGCTACATAGGAGTCAAAAAGGTCTGATCCCATGCCTGCCACGTCACCAACATTATCGCCAACATTGTCCGCTATTACTCCAGGATTTCTAGGATCATCTTCTGGAATATCCATCTCCACTTTACCCACAAGATCCGCGCCAACATCAGCAGTTTTTGTGTAGATTCCACCACCAATCTTTGCGAACAGTGCCATTGCGCTTGCTCCAAAGCTGAAGCCTAGAACCATATTGGGGTCGTTAGTGAGTGCATATACAGCACTTAGTCCAAGAAGAGCTAACCCAACCACAGCCAAGCCCATGACAGCTCCTCCACGGAAAGCTATCGGGAACGCTTTGTTCAATCCCTCTTTGGCAGCGTTTGCTGATTTGACGTTCGCCTTTAACGCAACGGTCATCCCCAAGAAACCTGCCAATGCAGAACACACTGAACCAAAAACGTATGCCACTGCCATAATTGGGTTAAGAAATATAGCTAAGACGGCGGCGACCACCACAACGAAAGCTCCGAGATATTTGAACTCTACTTTCAGGAATGCTCTAGCGCCTTCTTGTATGGCGCTCGCGATTTCCTTCATCTTTTCTGTTCCGCTACTTTGCTTGTTTATGTAGAAATAAAGGTAAATCGCAACTAGCACTGAGGCTGCAGCTGCAATCGGCGCAATTATCCAATCTATCATCATTATAATTCACACACCTACGTTTAGACTTAATACGGATTTTACATGTTTGTTTTAAGTTTTTCGCCGAATCGGCGGCAGAATACTTGTTCAATAGCCTTTGTTTTGTCAACTGAGCTCAAAACTCGGTCTTATTTTCGGTCTTCCATGTAGTTATGAGAAAAATTTTTGCCTCAATTGTAAGAAACGCTTTTTAGTAGCAAGCTTAACCTTAAACTTCAAAATCTTACAGTCAGTGAGACAGGCGGTTGAAATGAACTCTGAATGGCATTCGATGAAAAAGGAGAAACTGCTAGAAGCTCTGAAGGCTACCGAAACAGGCTTGAGTTCTGAAGAGGCTGAACGTCGACTGCAAGAGTTCGGACCTAACGAATTGATTGAGCGGAAAGGAGTAACTTCCCTCCAAATATTCATCGGTCAATTTAAGGACATTTTCGTGATCATGCTTCTAATCGCCATTGTCATCTCCGTTGGGATAGGGGAGATCGTAGACGCCGGAACCATAGGCGCCATCGTGGTTCTCAACGCCATAGTCGGCTTTGTCCAAGAATACCGATCAGAAAAAGCAATGGAAGCCATGAAGAAACTGACGGCTCCCAAAGCCCGAGTCCAGAGGGACGGGAAAGAAAAGATGATTCCATCCCGAGAGGTTGTGCCCGGAGACATCGTTCTCTTGGAAGCTGGAGACCGCATTCCAGCTGATGCTCGGCTCCTCGAAGTGGTGGACCTAAAAACCGACGAGGCGGTTCTGACGGGTGAATCCACAGCCGTGGACAAACTGGATGGGGTTCTTGACGAAAAAACGCCTGTGGCTGACCGGAAAAACTCAGTTTTCATGGCTACTCACATAACTTACGGCAGAGGCAAAGCCGTAATAACCTCCACTGGAATGGGAACGGAATTCGGAAAGGTCGCCGAGATGGTTCAGGCCGTGGAGCAGGTGGAGACTCCTCTCAAGGAGAAACTAACAAAATTCGCCAAAAAACTGGGAATAATAATTGTAATCGTGACTGCCGTCATATTCTTTCTTGAACTGTATGAACTCTTTGTTCTCGGAACGAGCGACTTAGGCGAAGTAATAAAAGCTTTTGAGACCGCCATTGCCCTTGCTGTATCTGCAGTTCCAGAGGGCTTGCCTGCCGTGGTAACAGTGTCCCTTGCCCTAGGCGCACGACAACTTGCAAAACGTAACGCCCTCATCAGACGCCTCTCTTCAGCAGAAACTTTGGGAGCTACAACCATAATCTGCTCCGACAAAACCGGTACTCTGACGAAGGGCGAAATGACTGTCCGTAAAATCTACGTAGACAACAAAATGATTGACGTGACAGGTGCCGGCTACGAACCCAAGGGAAACTTTCTCCTAGATGGCGTTTCTATAGCCCCTAAGGAAAATTCGAACCTCAGTTTACTGTTAAGAGCTAGCACCTTGTGCTCCAACGCCAGTTACGACGGAAAAAGTGTGCTTGGAGATACCACTGAGGGAGCTTTGATTGTGGCAGCGGCTAAGGCGGGAATGACAAAAGGGAATCTGGATAGCAATTATCCCCGTTTGCAGGAAGTTCCCTTTACCTCCGAGAGAAAACGCATGACAACAGTTCACAGGTCACCTGAAGGAGAGGTTTTCGTCTACGTTAAAGGCGCTGTTGAAATGATTCTGGAACGCTCAAACCTCCTCCTCAAGGATGGTAAAACAGTCAAGCTAACTGAAAACGAAAGAGAGCAGATCTTGAAGACAAACGAGGAGATGGCAAGTCAAGCCCTCCGTGTCCTCGCCATAGCCTATAAAGAATTGCCAAAAACCGAAACCAGCAAACACGACGAAGAAAAATTGGAGAGCGACTTGGTTTTCATAGGGTTGGCGGGGATGATTGATCCGCCCAGAGATGAAGCTAAGGGAGCTAACGACCTGTGCCGAAAAGCGGGCATAAAGACTGTCATGATTACTGGAGACCACAAACTTACGGCAGTGGCCATCGCCAAAGAGTTAGGGATGATGACAAAAGACGACTTGGTTTTGACAGGAGCCGAACTGGACAACTTGAGCGACGAGGATTTCGATGAAATTGTGGAAAAAGCTGCTGTTTACGCTAGGGTCTCTCCGGAACATAAGCTTCGGATAGTTAGAGCCCTAAAAAAGAGAGGACATATTGTTGCCATGACTGGGGACGGAGTAAACGACGCACCAGCCCTTAAACAGGCAGACATAGGCGTGGCCATGGGCATCACGGGTACCGATGTAACCCGAGAGGCTGCAGACATGGTGCTGGCAGACGATAACTTCGCTACCATTGTCACTGCCGTTGAAGGCGGACGAGCCATATACGATAACATACGGAAATTCTCCTTCTTCCTACTGCGTTCCAACTTCGACGAGCTCCTTGTCATAGGCTCCTTCGCTTTGCTAGGTCTTCCGCTACCCCTGACTGCGGGCATGATCCTGTGGATAAACTTGGTAACCGATGGAGGTCCAGCCTTAGCTTTGAGCATGGATCCACCACAGGAAGATTTGATGAGCCGGCAGCCACGAGACCCTAACGAAGGTATACTTCATGGAAGAATCGCCTCGATCCTAGCCACTTTTGTGACTCAATTCCTAGGCACAGGAGTCTTGTTCGCTATTGCTTACTTCGTGTGGGGACGCTCCTTAGCTGAAGCGCAAACGATGGCTTTTGTGCAAGCTACTCTGCAGGAGTTGGTAATAGTTTGGAACTGTCGGTCGGAAAAACACAACGCGTTCAAGGTCGGTTTCACCTCCAACAAATTCTTACTTCTTGCAGTGGTTGTCTCAGCATTACTGACCGTTCTAATACCTTACACAGGTTTGTTAGGCACGGCACCATTAGACCTCATGGACTGGGCTATCGTTGCACCCATATCTCTCTCAGGTTTCTTGATCCTACCTGAGGTCTTCTATGGAAGAAAGATTTGGCGTTGGAATTGATCCTCGAAAAAATTAGAATTCCCTACTTATGTGGTGACTTGAATATTTAGGTGAAATCTCATTTTCCAATCTTTAGCCCCATTTCATAAGTGTAAATAAAGTCTTAGCGTAAGCAAACGCTGAAGAACAATGAGTAGACCACCGTTACGTCTGCGGATAATGTTCCACAGTTTAGGTCTCGGTTGCATAAGCAGCGCCATCTTTCTGCAGATGCTGGTCTTCTGGGACATATCCCAAACAGGAATCTTCACTGCAACGGAGCAGAACCAACTGATACTATCATTCGAAATTTTTCTAACAATCTTTGCTCTAATCTATTTCGTTTACATGTACCAAAGTTATGTCCGTTCCATACGATAAGTCAGAAAAACCGAAAAGTCTGGGTCTAGATCGCCAATAATTTTTTTGCTTCAACAATCTCTTCGGACCGTGGTTGCCTTGGATAGTTATAGAGGGCACCGCCCGGTCTCTCGTTGTAGTACGGTCGGTTGCATCCCGGGCACCCCGAAGTGAGAAACGGTTCGCCAGTCTCTATGACTTCCCGCAACTGTTCCTTAGAGATTCCGAAGTTCATGACACGACAGCTATCATCAAAATCCATGTTTTTAACTCGCGTTTTTCTGTGAGTCAAGAGGTAATGGGCAACTTGAGCCCTCCGATAACGGCTTAGGGAAGGCGGAGGATAATCTTCAAGTGCAGTTCCGGGAATTGGGGTAAAGGCGAACAATCCTGGGTAGACTCCTGAATCAACGCACCATTGAATCGTTTGACAAAGCTCCTTCTCTGTTTCTCCGAGACCCACGATAAGATGTGTACTTACGGAACCTTCTCCAAAGACTCTAATCGCCTCATTCAAAGCCTTGCGTTGTCTCTCCCACCGGTAAGGTCCACCGATGATCTGTCCCTTAACCTTGTCAAATATTTTCTCTGTGGCGGCGTCCAAGGCGATGCTTATTCGGTTAACACCCGCCTTTGCCAAAGCTTTCAATTTCTCTGGATTCAGGGGTTGACACGAGACGGATACCGGAACCATAACTCGCGATTTGATTTCTCTAACGAGACGCAGAATGTCGTCGAAAACCTCTGGGTAGTTCAGTGTCTGGATGCAAACTCGCTTTATCGTGCCCTCTCTTGCGGTTCTCTCTATTCCATCAACTACTTGTCTTGTTGGGAAGATAGGCCAGGTGACTCTGGAGAGCATGTCTGCTCTGCCTCTGCTTTCTCTGGCTTGGGGGCAGAAACCGCAGTTAGCGGAGCACTTTTCGTTTCGGCATGTTAGCAGATAAATGGTTGTGGGTTTAGCATCTAGCCTGCCCCTTAACAAGCCGAGCACCACGGCTGAGCCGGTAGAGACTCGAATGCTTTCGGGAAGGCATGCGCCAGTCATTGGAGAGCACCAAACAAATTTCGAATCTACAGTCTAATAATTCGGCGCCTATATTTATCTCTCCCAACCGGAGGCTGAAATGAAAGGATATTGGATGCTGTTTTACTGTGCGAATGCCGAGCAGAACCAAAAAACGGAACCTTCTTATGAGATTTTTACTTACAACCCATTGAATGGGTGGTGAAGAGTTGCAAAAGGTTGAGGGTCCACGGATAAAGCGAGAGAAAAAGACTGTTGATGCCATGATACGGTTGTATTGCCGTAAAAATCATGAGACGGATAGCGGGCTTTGTCCAGACTGTCAGGAGCTTCATGATTATGCTATGTTGCGCCTTACGTATTGTCCCTTCCAAGAGGAAAAATCAACATGTGCTAAATGTTTAGTTCATTGTTATAAACCAGAATTAAGGACGAAGATATCGAAGGTTATGAGGTATTCAGGACCACGCATGCTATTACATCATCCCATCCTTGCGTTGCACCACGTCTTTGATGGAAGAAAAAAACCACAGTCACTAAATAAATAAGTTCTTTCCCTTTTTTTGCTTCAAATGATTGTACAACCTCGTGAGACAATAGGTCTCTGGTATGTTTCTTCAAAAGGTTTTTAGAAACCCGCGACGATTGTATGAGTGTATGAAAAGTTTAGATGCTGAGACTATCTGGCGGATGCCGAAAGAAGAATTGGTTTCGTTAATTGAGGGAAGACAGCTTCCCAACAGGACAGGGAAGATTCGGTTTTATTCTCCGAGTTTCATCTATTACAAAACCAATTATTTTCGTTCTTCACCCTCTGCTTTTCCTTCCATCTCAATCACCGGCTCCTCCTGTGCCCTGAACTGTCAACACTGCAACGGAAAAGTATTGGATACCATGTTTTCAGCCCCGACTCCAAAAGAACTCTTTGACCTCTGTGCAAAGCTGAAAAGCGATGGAGCAGTTGGATGTCTCATCAGTGGAGGATGCCTTCCAGACGGTTCTGTTCCCCTCGGCGAGTTCATAGATGCTATTGCCAAGATAAAGAAGGAATTAGGTCTTACTGTTGTGACGCACACTGGGATCATCGACTTTTCCACGGCAAAACGGTTAAAGGAAGCGGGAGTTGACGCCGCATTAATTGACATAATTGGTTCCAACGAAACGATCAATGAAATATACCATCTCGATGTCGGTGTTGATGATTTTGACAGGTCTTTACGGGCTTTCCACGAGTCTGGAATTCCCTTTGTTCCCCATGTGCTAGTAGGACTGGATTATGGTGAATTGAGGGGCGAACTTGAGGCGCTAAAAATGATTTCGAGGTATTCGCCTTCAGCGGTTATTACGATAGCGTTTATGCCGATTCGTGGGACGCCTATGGAAAAGGTGAGTCCGCCTGAACCGGAAGATATTGTTCGGGTTTTGGTTTGTGCTCGGCTTTTGATGCTTGAGACTCCGTTGGTTTTGGGGTGTATGAGACCTAAGGGTGAACATAGACGGATAACTGACACTCTTGCAGTTAGCGCTGGAGTAAACGCTATAGCCTTTCCTGCTGAGGAAGCTATCCGGTTGGCAGAATCCATGAACCTAGAAATGTCCTTCTCGTCTCTCTGCTGTTCCCAGATTTTCGAGGATGCGTTTCAGCTTTAATTTTCTAACATAATCCGCTGCATTCTAGAATGGTTAGTTGGTCAGGCTATGTAAGATAATTTTAGAGGTGTGCTTTTTTTGGTGCAGTCTTGGTGTTTCTGGATGGTGAACTCTATTGCTTGTGCAAGGTCTTCTTTTGGAAGTGCTCCAACAACACCGTTGATGGGTCTTCCTCCACAGAAGAACAGAAAAGTGGGCGTTTCCATCACCCCATATTTGGCAGCAAGCTGCTGGTTTTCAGGCGTATCCATGACGTTAAGTCTAGTAAACCTCAGCTTGTCTCCGTATTCTAAAGCAAGTTCGTCGTAAACTGGTTCGATTGCTCTGCAATGGGGACAGTGCTGATGCCAGAACTCCACTACAACCAGCCTCTTGGATTCCAAACTTCTCCCTTTCCAGTCTGCCGCGTTTGCCTCTTCTATCTCCTCAAACATCCCAAACCGCCTCAATTCTTTTGTACTTTATACGCATAAGTCATTTAAGCTCCCGCAATTCTTCCTCCTTATGTGCTTAACTAACTATTGTTCCCTCCACTTCGAATCGCTACTTTTTTAAGATAAACAGCTATCACAATACCGTAACTGATAGAGGTGTAAAATATGGTCAAAGTAAATGACTATGAAGTGCCCGAAAACCTGTATTACCACAAAGAATACCTATGGGCAAAGGTAGAAAACGGAAAAGTGAAAATAGGAATGTCTGACTTCGCCCAAAAACAACTCCGAGACATAGTCTATGTCGAACTTCCAGGCGTGGGTGAGACAATAGCTCAAAATGAACCCTTTGGAACCGTGGAATCTGTGAAGGCAGTTTCAGACCTTATTGCCCCCGTAAGCGGCACAATTGAAGCGGTAAACGAAGAAGTGGACTCCAGGCCCGAACTGCTCAATGAAGATCCATACGGCGAGGGATGGCTCATCATCATAGCCTCCACAAATCTCGAAGCAGAACTAAAAGAAATAATGAACTTCGACGCAGCGGTGGAATGGCACAAAGAACTCATAAAAGGAAGCTAAACGAGCCTGAATGCGCGTCGGTAGGTTTCCTCAAGTGACCTGTGAAGAACCCTTAGCATGGATTACCCTAAATTCACTTTGCCACAATATACAACACATCATAGTTACCTAGATAATTACAGAATATCTAAAAAGGAAATAAAATAAGAAGTGAATGACTAGGGCGTGATCTAACATGGGAAAAGTCGAAAAACAAATCATTTCAGTGCTAGAAAACTCAAGAAAATCCTTAAGTCTCGTTGAAATCGCCGATCAAATCGGAAAACCAACGAAAACCGTTTTCAAATCCTTGCGAAAACTCTTTAATGAAGGCAAAATCGACTGCGACAGTAAAAATCGTAAATACACGCTTGCAAAAGAATGAACACGCAAAGGATCATATGCTCAGTACTCTTTCGACATCATCTCAAGCTCTTTATAGGCGAAGACCGGCCCGTCTTTACACACAAACTTGTTTCCTATGTTGCACCTTCCACACTTTCCGATGCCACACTTCATCCTCATTTCCAGGGACAAGAAGACATCCTCGGGAGAGAAGTTGAGTTCGTTAATAACCGGCATGGTGAACTTTATCATTATAGGCGGACCGCAGACAATAGCAATAGCGTTGTCTGAGCTTGGAGCAACCTCCTTGAGAATGGCTGGTACAAAGCCAACCAATCCAGTCCAGCCGGGAACAGCGCGGTCAATGGTGACATTGAGGTTAATGTCATCTCTTTTCCCCCAAGCTTCAAGGTCGTATTTGTATATGAGCTCACCTGGGTCGCGGGCTCCATAGATAACCGTTACGTCTTTGAACTTATCTCTGTTGGCCTCGTGAAGGATGAATTTGGTTAGAGACCTCAGCGTTGTGAAGGCGAAGCCTCCTCCAACAATAACAACATTGCGACCCTCCATCTTCTCCATCGGGAAACCGTTGCCGTAGGGCCCTCTGACTCCCATAATTGTTCCCTCTTCACTGTTGTGTAAAGCCGTCGTGACAACTCCAACTTTTTTCACGGTGAACTGGATGCAGTCTTCATCCATGGGGGATGAGGCTATGCCTATGGGGCACTCTCCGGCGCCAAAGAAAGAGATTTCCGCGAACTGGCCACATCTGTACCTGAAGTTCTTCATTGCCTCTGGCTCTTTGAAAACGAGTTCAAAGGTTTTTATGTCGTTGGCTTCATTTTCTGTTGTGATTTTTCTAATGACTACGAGATTTGGGACATATGGATTGTTCATTCTTCACTCCACCTGTCTGGTTGATATTGCTCCAACTACTTCTCTAATGTCAAGGTTCACCGGACACTCTTGAACGCATCTTCCACAGCCTACGCAGAAACTTTCGCCGTAGTTCTTGACGAAATAATTGAATTTATGCATAATCCTCTGCCTCATCCTCTCCTTTCCCGAAGGACGAGGATTATGCCCAGAACCCTGTAACGTGAAGCAGGAGAACTGACACGAATCCCAAATTCTCACTCTTTTTACTTCTTCCGTTTCTTCGTCCAGAATGTCAAAGCAGCAGCAGGTGGGACAGAGGAAGGTGCAGACTCCACAGCCTAAGCACTTCTGATATATCCGGTCCCAGAAGGAGTCGTCAAACATTCTGTCGAGTTTTTCGCTTACGTCCTTAACAGAAACCTCAGACTTCACAGCGTTTTCAGCGTCTTCGGAGAACCTCTTCGCCCTCTCTATGTCCACTTTTTGTGCGTCCTTCAACCACGGAAACTTCTCAATAAATTTCTCGCCTCTTTCAGTGACCGTTTCTATCAAATATTTGTCGTTTATGTCTTGGAGGAGCAGGTCCATGCCCTCCTTTCCGAATGGACTTCCTCCCAGGGATGTGCAGAAGCATGTGCTTCGAGGACTATTGCAAGCCAACCCGAGTACTGTCGTGTTCTTCCTTTTCTCCAAATAATACAAGTCTTTGTGTTCTCCAGAAGAGAAGAACTTGTCCAGCAAAACGAAGCTTCTGGCATCGCAGGGACGGACACCCAACAACACCATCTTTCGCTTTACTGCGGGAGCCTCCACTATCTCCACATCTTTCTTGCCAGTCGCATAGGTAAACAGCGTCTCGGTCTGTGGAAAGAAAACCTCCTTAGGAGACTTCTTTGTGTTCCATAAGTCTAGATAGGCTTGGTTCTCAGAGGATATCCTTTCAAAAGAGACGATATTTCTTTCCTTGACCGGCGCGAAAACCTCGTATTCTTTAGTCAGTTCTCCAATGAGGACCGGTAATTTGTTCTTTTCTATGACCTTCCACTTCATTAGAGACATCCCGTTTCACTTTATGAACTCCTGAGGATCCTCCATTTTGAACTCTCCTAACGGGGGAACCTCTTCGAGGCTTACTCCCGCCTCGTAGCCGTACCGTTCTTTCATGATCTTTTCAATTTTCTTCATGAGCTCCCTCAGGTTTATGTCCATAGGGCAAGCTCGACTGCAGGCTCCGCAATCGACGCATCTCCCAGCCACGTGGAGGGCACGGACGATGTGATAGATCATGGTGTCTGAGAGGTCATTTGTCTTGCCGAACCACGCGGGCATGGTCTGGTCGACGAAGCACATCTTGCAGTAGCAGAGAGGACAAACGTTCCTGCAAGCGTAACACCTGATGCACTTGCTTAGCTCTTCCGTAAAATGCTTCCACCGCTCTTCCGCTGACTTCGCCTCAAGGCTAGAAACTTCAGCGAACTCGTTCACTCCTGTGACTTCCGGCACCTTTTCTCCCACAAACACGTCGTAGATAGGTGGATTCCTATGCCTGCAGGTCAGACACGAATCGCAAAGGAAATCGTTTTTCGGCAAAACAAGCTCAAACCCTTCTCCCTTGACTTTGATTTGCTCATCCTCAACGGTAGCTTCAAGAACCTCTTTATCGCCGAGTTCCGCTTCTATCTTTTTCCTATCAATGACACCTAGGCAAGGGACACCTATTATAACTACATTTTCCCTCGGGAACTGATTCTCTATGGCGCAAACCGCTATTAACCGTGCGTCGCAACCCTTTGCGACAACCCCCACCTTTCCCTTTCTGTCCACCACATATTTTGAAAGGTTGACATCACAGCTTGCGTTCCAAACGAGCTTTTGCACGTCCTCTACCTTGTCCACAAAGCAGGGAGTCGTGCGAAGAGGTAGAGTTCCTCGCTCATATCCTATTATCAGGTCGACCTTCTTCTCGCTGAGAAGCTTCTCCGCGACCTCTCTAATCGATTTTTCAATGTTTACCATACGGCAATTACCTCTTCACCAGTCTTTTGGCAGGTCCTAGGGCTTTCACGTCTTTTACTACGTCCGTCACAACCTTGGCGAACTTTTCACCTTCGGCAGCGGAGACCCATGAGAAGTTTACCCTTCTAGGCTCGATTCCTACGTATTCTAGTAAGTCTTTTAGGACAGCAAACCTCCTCCTGGCCACGAGGTTTCCGCTGATGTAGTGGCAGTCGCCTGGGTGGCAACCGGAGACCAAGACTCCATCCCAGCCGCGCTGCAAGGCTTTTATGATATAGTATGGGTTAACTCTTCCAGAGCATGGGACCCGCACGACCCTTATGTTAGGAGGATACTGCATCCTGCTTATCCCTGCAAGATCTGCTCCGGCGTAGCTACACCAGTTGCACAAGAAGGCTAGTATTTTCGGTTCCCATTCTTTTTCATAATTTTTCACTCTTGTTTCACCTCAACGCGGCTATAACCAAGCTTATCTGGTGGTCAGTAAAGCCCTTGACATCTATGGCGGAGCATCTGCAGGTGGCGGCGCAGGCTCCGCATCCCTTACAGAGGGCGCTGTTCACCTTTGCTATCCTACCCATCTTGGTCTCTTCAATCTCTATAGCGTTGTAGGCGCAGACCTGTATGCAGAGTTCACACCCTGTGCATCTGTTCGGGTTGACAGTGGCTATGATTCCCTCAGCTTCGATAGTGTCTTTCGCCAGCACCGTGCACGCCCTGGATGCAGCCGCCTTAGCCTGAGAGATGCTCTCTTCCATGGATTTCGGCGAGTGTGCCATCCCGCACACGAAGATACCGTCCGTGGCGAAATCAACGGGGCGAAGCTTAGCGTGCGCTTCTAGAAAGAAACCGTCTTCGTTTATAGGAACCTTTAACATTTTGGCTAGAATCTCGTTTTCTTTGGCTGGAACCACAGCTGCGCTCAGAACAACCCTGTCTGTGTCTATTACGATGTCTTCTCGGATGGTTGGCTCAAAAACTGAAACATGTAAGACCTTTCTTCCCTCTGAAGCGGCTTTTGAAACCTTCGGCTCGTTTTCTTCGTCGTAGCGGATGAAAACAACTCCAGCCTCTCGAGCTTTTCTGTAGTGTTCTTCGTTTAGGCCGTAGGTTCTTATGTCTCGATAAAGAACATACACGTTGGCATCCGGGTCCTTCTCCTTTATTTTCAAGGCATTCTTAACCGCTTCTCCGCAACACATTCTGCTACAGTAAGGTCGCTCATCGCATCTAGACCCGACGCACTGAATCAGCACCACATTGCCAAATTTTTCTTCACCATCGACTGCAATATGTTTCTCCAGTTCCAGTTGCGTCAATACACGTGAGTCTTTCCCATAAAGGTACTCGCTTGGATGGTATTCTTCGCCTCCGGTGGCCACGATTATGATTCCATGTTCCAGTTCTTTTTTCGCTTCGCTGCCCGAGTTTAGGGCTAAGGTGGTTCTGAAGTTTCCTACGTAGCCGGAGACATTCTCGACTTTTGCGTTGAGAAAGACTTGGATCAGCTTGTTTGAGTTTATCTGTTCAATTATAGTTTTTAGATACTTTTGAGTGTCGTCGTTATCCAGAGTGTAGTGTATTTTCCGGAGGAAACCTCCAAGCTCTTTGTTCTTCTCTACCAAGTAAACCTCAAAACCCTGCTCAGCTAGGGCTAGAGCCGCAGTCATGCCGGATAAGCCTCCACCGATGACTAGGCCGCGGCGGATGACGTTCAGAGAAAGCCTCTCCAGGGGCTCTAGCATTCGAGCCTTTGCCACCACCATTCTCACCAAATCTTTCGACTTTTCGGTGGCGGCTTCGTGATCATGCATGTGTACCCATGAACATTGGTCGCGGATGTTCGCCATCTCAAAGAGATACCGGTTTAGACCGGCTTCTTTTATCGTTTCTTGGAAGAGGGGTTCATGGGTTCGCGGTGAACATGAAGCCACGATAACCCTGTTTAGGTCGTATTCTTGGATTCTTTTCTTGATTATTTCTTGAGTGTCCGAGGAGCAGGTGTAGAGATTGTCGCAGGCGTGGACGACGTTAGGGAGAGTTTGAGCATATTCCACCACGCTCGGGACATCGACAACCCCTCCAATGTTGATGCCGCAGTGACAAATGAAAACCCCTATCCTAGGCGGCTGACCCCGCACATTCAACTCTTTTGGATACTGCTTCTTCTTTATCAGGGTTCCTCGAACAGAAGATAGCGACTCAGCCACACAAGAAGCGGCGGCACTGGCTTGAGTCACGGTTTCGGGGATGTCCTTGGGCGAGGAAAACATGCCGCAGACGAAAACTCCAGGCATAGAGGTTTCCATAGGGTTGAAGGTTTGAGTTTTGCAAAAACCGTACTCATTCAGCTCAATACCGAGGTTTTTAGCCAGCTTCTTAACGTTCTCGGAAGGTGTGAACCCGATCGAAAGGACTGCTAGGTCAAACTCTTCTTCAAGGAGTTTTCCATCTTCAGTCTCATACCTTATTTTTAGGTTCCGGGTTTCAGGTATCTCCTCTATTCCTGACACCCTGCACCTGACAAATCTCACTTCATACTCGTTTTTCGCCCGCTCGATGTATTTGTCGAAGTCTTTCCCATAGGCTCGCAAGTCTATGTAGAAAATGGTGGGTTCAATCTGGTTCATGTGTTCCCTAGCTATTACTGCCTCCTTTGTGGCATACATGCAGCAAACGGAAGAGCAGTAGCCGTTTCCGCAAGTGACGTCTCTTGAGCCGACGCACTGTATAAAAGCAATTTTCCGAGGGATTTCTCCGTCTGATGGCCTTTGCACACGCCCCATAAAGGGGCCAGAAGCGCTCAAGATACGCTCAAACTCAATGCTTGTAACCACGTTGGAGTACCTTCCGTAGCCGTACTCGCTCTTCAATTTGGCGTCAAATTCCTCAGCACCAGGGGCTAAGATGACGGCGCCAACGTTCAGTTGGACCTCTTTCTCTTGGTCCGAGTAATTTATGGCGTCGGCCAGACAGATGTTTTTGCAGAGCCCACAGCCAATGCACTTCTCTCTGTCGATTATGTACACCAACGGAACGGCTTGCGGGTAATCTATGTGGATCGCCGCCCTTTCACTCAAGCCCTTGTTGAAGGTGTCTATAGCGTCAACTGGACAAAACTTGGCGCACAGCCCACAGCCCGTGCACTTTTCTATATCAACGTATCTTGGTCGCCGTCTGACTGAAACGTTGAGGTTACCTGCTTCTCCAGAAATTCCAGTAAGCTCAGAGCAGGTCAACACCTCGACATTCAAGTGTCTTCCACATTCCACGAGCTTTGGAGACAAGATGCACATGGAGCAGTCGTTTGTTGGGAAGGTTTTGTCTAGCCTCGCCATGACCCCGCCAATGGCCGAGGAGTTGTCCACTATGTAAACTTTGAAACCTGACTCTGCCAGGTCGAGCGCCGCCTGTATTCCTCCGATTCCCCCACCAACAACCAATACAGAACCTACTTTACTGCCTTCAGAAATCGGCTTTTGCGGGTTTACCATTCTAGCTCCCCTCTGTTCTTCGATACCTCGGGCTGTTTCCTTCTATTTTTGCGACGGAAATCAATCCAGCGTGCTCGAGAGAGACCATGTTTCTCAGCACGTCCCTCGGAGAAGAATCCACTATTTGAGCTATCTCCTTGACGGAGAGAGCGTCTTCTCCAATGGAAAGGAGAATTCTTCTTTTCGCAAATTCCTTTTCGATGGTTTGGAACATCAGCTGATCGAACTCTTCTTGAGAGACTTTCTCCCCAAAGACATTCTTGTCCTCTGTAAGCTCCATTTCCCTGCCTGCGAGCCATCTGATTCTCTCCTGGGCGAGAGCCTCCTTGGCCGCGGTCAAACGTGTCTTCAACTGTTCGAGTTCCAAGTCTGTTTCTTTGCCCAGCGGACCCAAGTTCCTCACTTTTTCTGTGAATTCTCTCATCAAGGTTGCAAAACGTTCACCCTCAGCCGCGGAAACCCACTCGACCAGCAACCGCTCAGGAGACAACCCCACAGTCTTCAGGACGTTTTTGGTCGTTTTCATCCTTCTTTTCGTGTAGTAGTTTCCGGTCATGTAGTGACAGGTTCCTAGGTGGCAGCCCAAGACCATAACGCCATCTAGCCCTTGGATGAAGGCTTCAAGGACGATGGTTGGGTCAACCCTTGCTGAGCACATTACCCTGAGAATATTCACGTTTGGAGGATATTGCATACGGCTGACTCCTGCTAAATCTGCGGCGGCGTAGGAGCACCAGTTGCAGAGGAATCCAATGATGACTGGTTCAAAGTTTTTTTGAAAAGTCAATGTGCCACCTCCGCTAGGGCAACTACTTCCGCAACAATTTGCTCGTCTGTAAAATGTCTCATTGTAATCGCCATCTGCGGACATCCAGCTCCGCATGCCCCACAACCCTTGCATGAAGCGGTTATCACCTTGGCTATCCTTCCCTTCTCGGTCGTTTCGACCCGTATTGCCTGGAAGGGACAAGTCAGCTCACACAATCCGCAACCCGAGCATTCTTCCTCATCAACCACCGAGATTAGGGGCTCAGTTTTCACACGTCCAACCGACATGGGTATGGAGGCTCGAGAAGCTGCACCATACGCTTGGAAAAGGCTCTCGCTGACATTGGCTGGCCAGTGGGCGCAGCCGCAAACGTAGATGCCGTCGGTGGCGAAGTCGACGGGTCGAAGTTTCACATGGGCCTCTAGGAAAAAGCCGTTCTCATCCACTGGCACTTTTAGTTTTTGTGCGAGGTCTCTGGAATCGTTGTGGGCAACCGTTGGAGTTGACAGCACAACGATGTCGTAAGGTAAGCTGAGTTCTTCACCTAAGAACTCGTCGTAAATTCTCACTGCTCCATTCTCGAGGACTGGTTGCCTTTCCGGCGAGTATTTTATGAACGTTATGCCAGTTTCTCTTGCTTTTCCGTAGTAGTCCTCGTATTTTGTTCCCTGGCTCACCATGTCTCTGTAGAGCATGAAAATTTGAGCGTTTGGGTTAGTTTCCTTGATTAGCATGGCGTTTTTGAGGGCAGTTAGGCAGCAAACCTTGGAACAGTAGATTCTTTTTTCGTTCCTCGACCCTACGCATTGGATCATCACAACCTTGTCTGCGTTGAGTCTTCCTTCCTTCAGTATTTGTTCCAGTTCCAGCTGTGTGATAACATTTTCTCCATTGTAGCCGTACATGCCCACGGGCTTGAGCGTCTCAGCGCCTGTTGCCACTACAATAACTCCGGCCTTGAATAGTCTATCCTTTTCTCCTTGCCTCACCGTGACATTGTAATTGCCAACGAAGCCCTCAACTTCTTCAACTTCGGAAGATGTTAAAACCTCTATTTTCGGATTCCTCTCAACCTCCTTCGTCTTCTCCTGAACTAACCTTGAGGCTTCTTCATTTGTTGGATAAAGCTTGTAGAGGCTGTTTAGAGTTCCGCCTAACCGGTCTTCTTTCTCTACCATTTTCACTTCAAAGCCTCGGTTGGCTAGGCTCAGCGCACAAGTCATTCCCCCTATTCCTCCACCAACTACCAAGGCGCAGGGGTAGACCTCGACTTCGGTCTCTTCCAAGGGCTCTAGCAATACCGCCCTCGCGACTCCCATCCTTATGAGGGCTTTCGCCTTTTCAGTCGCCTTCTCCCTTTCTTGCATGTGAACCCAAGAACATTGGTCCCTTATATTGACGAACTGGAAGAGATAGGGGTTCAGTCCTGCATCCTTGCAAGTTGACCTGAACAAGGGCTCGTGGGTCCTGGGAGTGCAAGACGCTACGACCACGCGATTCAGCTTTTCTTTAGCTATAGCGTTTTTTATTTCCGTTAATCCGGCATCGGAGCACGTATACTGATTGTCCTTCGAGAAAACAACATGAGGCAAACTCAAGGCGTATTCAGCGAGTCCATGGACGTCAAGAAATCCTCCTATGTTCGTGCCGCAGTGACAGACGAAAACGCCGACTCTAACTTCGTTCAAGTTCTTATCATCTCATTACGATCTCTGCGGCTCTGGCGGCTGCCCCACTCGCTTGGGCTACAGACTCGGGTATGTCCGTTGGCTCTCGACAGCAGCCGCACACGAATATTCCCGGTCTAGTCGTGTCTAACGGGTTCAGTGGGTCTGTTTTGAAGAAGTTATACTCGTCAAGTTCGACGCCTAACACTTTTCTCAACTCCTCTACACCTCTCCTCGGCACCAAGCTTGTTGCCAAAACCGCCAAGTCCACAGTCATTTTCTTTGTTTTTGAGCTTTGAGTGTCTTCATACCAGACTATCGGGTTCTCATTCTGGTCTTCAGTCATCTTAGCTACCCTGCCTCTGATGTACGATATGATGTACTCTTTTTCTCCCCTTACTACATACTTTTGGAAATCCTTTCCCGCAGCCCTGAGGTCCATGTAAAAAATGTGAGACTTCACCTTGTGATCGTGTTCGTAGGCGAGCATAGCCTCCTTAGTTGCGTGCATACAGCAGACGGATGAACAGTAACGGTTGTTTTTGAGGTCCCTAGATCCAACACACTGGATGAAAGCAATAGTTTCCGCGGGCTTTTTATCTGAGGGCCTCGTGAGGTGTCCTCCAGTGGGTCCAGAAGCACATATCAACCTTTCGTACTCCAAAGACGTAACTACGTTTCTGTATCTCTTGTAGCCGTATTGGGGGATTCCGGAAGGATCAAAGGGGTCAAAACCTGTGGCAACGATAATGGCGCCAACGTTCAAAGTTACATCCGTGTCTTTCTGTTCAAAGTCGATAGCCTCTCTGGTGCAAAACTTCTCGCAGATTCTACATACACCCCTAGTTAGGAAAAGGCAGTTTTCTCTATCGATGGTCATGACCGCCGGAACCCCTTGAAGATAATATGAATAAATGGCTTCTCTCTTTCTCAGTTCCATGTCAAATTCGTCTGGTACCTTTACGGGACACTTTGCGGCGCATTCTCCACAGTTGACGCATTCGTTTTCATTCACGAATCTGGCATACTTGCGCAGCTTTACCGAGAAATCTCCCATCTGGCCCGTTACATTTTTGACTTCTGATATGGTGTGGAGGGTGATGTTTGGGTGTCTGAAACAATCGGCTAGTTTAGGGGATAGTATACATATGGAACAGTCGTTTGTTGGGAATGTTTTGTCAAGCTGAGCCATCCTTCCCCCTATGGCTGGTTTCCTCTCAACTAGATACACTTTTATTCCCATATCTCCGAGGT
>CAZUQX010000020.1:0-26737 GCA_964623205.1 uncultured Candidatus Bathyarchaeia archaeon
ATTCGGAGGTTGGCTTTGGTTGTGCTGCCGATTCGCGGGTTTTTTCTTCTTGGCGGCTGATTATACTTAAGCTCGCCGATGCTTAGACCTTTTTTCTTGGCGATAACTTGGAATTCGGCGCCGAACGTTTCACCGCCTTTCAGGTTGAAGTTTGAGACAGCTTCTTTTCTAACCGCCCTAAAGTTGGAAAACGTGTCCGTTACGCCGACGAGTTTACCTAGTGTTTTAGAGGCTATTTTCTCGGAGATTCTGGGCAGCCTATTGCGAGATGCCATGACTATGTGGTGTTTGGCGGTTTGTTTGGCTAGGTTAGGAATAACTTGAGGATCGTTTTCCAGGTCTGCGTCTATTGTAACTATTATGGAGTACTTGGCTAGTTTCATGCCGTATAGTAAGCCTTTAGTTTGTCCTTCTCGCTTTTTTGTTATGGCGATATCTGCATAGCGTTTGGCAACTTGGATTGTTCCATCTGGAGATTCATCATCGACTACTATTATTTCGTGGGGTACGTCTTTGAGTGCGGTTCTTACGCGGAGAATTAGGTTTTTGATGTTTTCCCGTTCGTTCCAAGTTGTTGTGACTACTGATACGCCAGTTGGAGACACCGTTGTTACCCTAGTTTCTGTTTGATGTCTATCCGAGTCCTATGGCGATGAACTTCAGTTTTTGGCTGAATTCCTGTGGGTTGTAGATTCTTCTTCCGTCTATGAGAATGGGTTTCTTCATGTTTTCTTTGAAGGCTTTGGGTTTGAGTTTTTTGAATTCGTCCCACTCGGTTACTATTATGCAGCATTCTGCGTTTTTAAGGCACTCAATTGCTGAGTTGGCGTATTGGATTTTGTTTTTGAAGATTTGTTTTGCCGTGGGTATGGCGACTGGGTCGTAGGCGGTTACGTTTGCGCCTTCTTTAGTGAGGTGGTTTATTATGGGTATGACGCGGGCTTCTCTCATGTCGTCTGTGTTTGGTTTGAAAGCTAAACCTAGAACTGCGATGTTTTTGTTTTTGAGGTCGCCGAGTTGTTCTTTGCAGTATTGGACGGCTTTGAGGGGTTGGGTTTTGTTTATGTTTTCGACTTCTTCCAGTAATGTGGGGGTGTAAGCGAGGTGTTTTGAGCATGCGATTAGGGCTTTCACGTCTTTGGGGAAGCATGAGCCGCCGTAGCCTAATCCCGCGTCCAAGAATAGGGGGCCTATTCGTTTGTCTAGTCCCATGGCGGTGGCCACGGTTTTTACGTCGGCGCCTGGGAGTTTTTCGCATATGTTGGCGATCATGTTGATGAAGCTGATTTTGGTGGCGAGCAGCGAGTTGCTGGCGTACTTGATTAGTTCGGCTGTTGAAAGTGAGGTTCTGATCGTAGGAGGTACGTGTGTGCCGTAGAAATCTTTGTAAAGATTATCTAGAACGTCGCCGGATCTTTTGTCGTATTCGCCTATGACGATGCGGTCTGCGTGCAAGGTGTCTTCGAACGCGGAGCCTTGGCGTAGGAATTCGGGGTTCATGCATAATCCGAAATCTGATCCGCATTTCTTATTTGATTCTTGTTCGAGAATTGGCTGGACAAGGGTTTGGGTTGTGCCGGGCACGACTGTACTTTTTATGGTAGTCACATGGTACGTGTTTTTTTGTTTTAGGGCTTTGCCTATGTCTTGAGCGGCTGATTCGATGAATTGCAGGTTTATGCTGCCGTCTGGTTTGCTTGGGGTGCCCACAGCTACAAACGTTATGTCAGTTTCAGAGACTGCTTTTTCTGTTTGATTAGACAAGCACTTCAGGCGCTCATTTTGTATGCTTTCGCCAAGTAGTTTCTTGAGGCCTGGTTCGTGGAAGGGGGGAATCCCATTGTTTATTTTGTTTACCTTTTTAGAGTCGCTGTCTGATGCAATAACTGTGTAGCCTTTGCTTGCAAAACCGACAGCGGTGCACAAGCCAACGTAGCCCACGCCTATTATAGATATTTTTGGTTTTTTCAAGGTCGAATCCCTCTGAATTAGTAGAATAGTTTATTCTAGTTTTTACATTAAATATATATGGATTATACGCGAAAGGAAGGTTCGGCGATATTATGATTCGTAAGGTTGTTGTTCCAGCTGCAGGTTTGGGCACGCGTTTGTTTCCGGCGACTAAGGAGCAGCCGAAGGAGATGTTGCCTATTTTCTCTTCAAATGCTAATGGTGGTGTGTCTGTTAAGCCTGTTGTGCAGTTGGTGTTTGAGCAGTTGTATGATGCTGGTTTTCGGCAGTTTTGCTATGTTGTTGGTAGGGGAAAACGTGGTATAGAGGATCATTTTACGCCTGATGTTGATTGTGTTAGGAATCTTGAGGGGTTGGGTAAGAATGGCCAGGCTATGGATCTTAACGGTTTTTATGAAAAGCTGAAGAGTTCGACTTTTATGTGGGTTAATCAGCCTGCGCCTAAAGGTTTTGGCAACGCCGTTTTGATGGCGCAGCCTTTTGTGCAGAACGAGCCGTGCTTGGTGCATGCTGGTGACAGCTTCATAATTTCGGAGAAGATGGATTATATCAAAAGGTTGTTGGCTGCATATGAGCGGTTAAATGCTGACGCTGCATTCATTGTGTTAGAGATTGAGAATCCTCGGGAGTATGGAATTATTGAAGGCGACGAGGTGGAGACGGGGATTTTAAAGGTTAAGGCTGTGGTGGAGAAGCCTGAGAAGCCCGCGACGAATTTGGCGATTATGGCCATGTATGCTTTTCACCCGGTTATTTTTAAGGCGTTGGAGACCATCCAGCCTGGAAGAAAAGGGGAAATTCAGTTGACTGATGCAATTCAGAAGCTTATCGAGTGGGGTTTGAGCGTGTACGCTGTTAAGTTGGATAATAGTTATGCACATTTGGATATAGGTAGCCCTGAAAGGTACTGGGAAGCCTTAAGTTTATCTTACAAGCCGTTCCTAAACAAAAGACGAAAAAGCGAATAATTATGGTGAAGTTAGATGGGAATAATTGAGGATGATGTTGATTCTCTTGTTAAGAGTTTGGATGCTGAAGGTGTTAGTTTTGGGGGTAAGTCGGTTCTTGTGACTGGTGGTGCGGGTTTTCTTGGCTCTTGGATGTGTGATGTTTTGGTTAAGCAAGAAGCGCAGGTGATTTGCGTTGACAATTTTAGTAGTGGACAAAGAGAGAATGTGGAGCATCTTGTGGGATTAGAGAACTTCAAGTTGGTTGAGCATGATATTTCTCAGTCCATAGTTTTTGATGAAGAAATTGATGTTGTGATGCATCTTGCGAGCAGGGCTTCGCCTTTTGAGTTTGCTAGGTTTCCTATCCAAATTTTGAAAGCTAACACTCTTGGCACATGGGTTGCGTTGGGGATAGCTAAGAAACATAAGGCTATGTTGGTTTATGCGTCTACCAGTGAAATTTATGGAGACCCTGATCCAGAGTACATTCCGACCCCCGAAACCTATAATGGTAATGTTAATCCTGTAGGGGTCAGATCATGCTACGATGAAGCGAAGAGAGCAGGAGAGGCATTTGTTACCGCCTATAGGGTTCAGCATGGGCTGGATAATCGAATCGTGAGAATATTCAACACTTATGGTCCTCGCATGCGTCCTGGTGATCTTTATGGAAGGGTTGTACCTCGCTTCATTGACCAAGCGATTAATGGTCAACCATTAACAGTTTTTGGAGATGGAACCCAGACTAGGTCCTTTACTTACGTGACAGACTTAGTGCACTGCATATTAAAGGTTGCATATTTGCCTGCGGCTTGTGGAGAGGTAATAAATCTTGGAAGCAGTACAGAGACACAAATCATTGAGTTAGCCAAAATCATTCTAAAACTAACAAGCTCAGACTCTGAGATTGAGTTTCATCCTTTGCCTGAAGACGACCCGAAAAGACGATGCCCAGACACAACTAAACTAGAAAAATTACTGAAGTGGAAGCCAAAAATAGACTTTGAACAAGGGCTTAAAAACATAATTAATTGGTTTTATTCGGTTTGAAAGTTTGTCTTACTGATCTCAATTGTTTGCTACTCGATCTCGCGAATTATCTGGACGTAGTTTTGTATATATGTTTTAATTTTGTTTTTGCTTATGTATATTGTGCATAAGATAAGTGTAGTTATTGATATTGGGGGCCTACGTAGAATAGTTTTGGGTTTGTTTTTTGTCGTGGCTAACTTGTTTTTCTATCCATCGGTATGTTTTCGCTAGGCCTTCTTCGAGCGTTGTTTGTGGTTGCCAATTCAGCACTTTTTTGACCAGTGTTAGGTCTGCGTTTCTGCCCCTTACGCCTTGCGCTGCTGTTAGGTTGTAATTTCTAGTTATTTTTTTGCCTGAAAATGTTATTATTATGTCTGCGAGTTTGTTTATGGTAACAAGCCTGTCAGATCCTATGTTTATGGGCTTGTCATAGTCTGATTCCATAAGTAGGATAGTGGCTCTTACAGCGTCGTCTACGTAACAATAAGAACGTGTCTGTTTCCCATCACCCCATATTTCGATGCTTCCAGGGTTCGTGGCTTCTACCACTTTTCTACAGAGAGCAGCAGGAGACTTTTCTTTTCCACCTTTGTATGTTCCTTCAGGACCATAGATGTTGTGGTAACGCAAGATACGAATGTCCATGTTGTAGTCTCGTTGGTAGGCTTCACACATTTTTTCTGTGTAGAGCTTCTCCCACCCATAAAAGTTGTCGGGGTCAGCTGGGTAAGCGTCTTCTTCTCTTAAGCCTTTTACGTTTGGATCTGTCTGTCGGTATGTTGGGTAGGCGCATGCAGAGCTAGTAAAAAGATAGCGTTTAACTTCGTTTTGTCTCGAAGCTTCCAGCATAAAAGTGTTTATGAGTGTATTGTCGTGCATCACTTCGGCACCCACCGCTGTTATAAAGCCTATTCCTCCCATGTTGGCTGCTAGATTGTAGACTTTGTCAATGTCTTTTGTGACTTTGATACAATTCTCCAAGAGACGCAAGTCTGCATTGATTCTTTCAGAGCAGTATTCTTCTCGTATATAGTCGTCGAATTTTATGTCTGCGATTCTGACGAAGTGCCCTTGTTTAAAGAGTTCGCGGGCAAGGTGACTACCAACAAAGCCACCTCCACCTGTAACTAAAATGCGTTCCATTATACTTTTCACCTTGACTTTAATTAGTTATCCGAATCTTAGCGATTCTATTTAAGGTTTATTCACTACTTTGTGCAGCGCAACGCAAGGCATAAATGGAAAGGATAAAGGAGAACGTTTCGAAAAATCGGGTTTAGGCAATTCGCTGGACTCACAATTTCAGAGGAAGTTGGCATTGGTATCTCTCGGATAGATTAGATTTCAGAGCATACATTCAGGTATTTGAGCAAAATATAATTATAAGACAGGAGAAAATGAAGACCCATGATAGATTTTGATGAAAAGAAGGTTTTGGTTACAGGTGGCGCAGGTTTCATTGGTAGTCACCTTGTTGATGAGTTACTTCGAAGAAACGCAGATGTTCGAGTTGCCGATGACTTGAGCAGAGGAAACATCAGCAATATCACACATTGCAAGGACAAAATAGAGTTTATCAAAGGAGATTTAGCGGACGCGAAAATTGTAGAGGCAGCAGCAAGAGATGTGGAAATATGTTTCCACTTAGCTGCTGTCGTCGGTAGCGTGGAGTTCATGACGACGCATCCCTCGGAGATTTTCAAGAATGTTAACATTAACTACAATGTTATTGATGCTTGTAGGAAAATGAATATTGACCGACTGCTTTATACCTCAAGTGCCTGCGCTTATCCTATTGATCTTCAAACAGCTGAAGATCAACCTCCCTTAAAAGAGAATGACGCCCTTGCGTATGGAGCCAAGCCAGATAGTGATTATGGCTGGACAAAGCTCCTTGGAGAAATTCAGTGTCAAGCCTATAACAGATCATATGGAATGAAGATTGCTATAGTTCGACCGTTTAATCCTTATGGACCGAGAGAAAGTTTTGATCCAAAAGACAGCCACGTTATTCCATCGTTGATTAGAAAAGCCGTTCGCAGAGAGAACCCTTTTGTTGTTTGGGGAGATGGTAGACAGGCGAGAGCTTTTGAATATGTTGAAGATGTTGTGGAGGGCATGATTTTGGCAATTGAAAAAAAAATTGACGCGGATCCGGTAAATTTAGGAAGTCCAAATCCTGTTACCATACGTGAACTAGCTGAATTTATTTTGAAGGTGACGAGCTACAACACTTCAATAACATGGGATACGAGCAGACCGCAAGGCGTCAGATCAAGGAAAGCAGATATGACAAAAGCATGGAACGTTCTCGGATGGAAACCAAGAACCCTTCTTGAAGAAGGTCTAACACGAACATTAAATTGGTTTTTCAAAAAAAGTGGTCTAAATTTATCTAGTGGATGAGAGTACCCTGTAATTCCGCTTCTAGCTTTTCGGATAGTGTATTGAAGTTTTGCCTTTCCAGAAGATGTTTTCTTCCTTGTTTTGCGCCTTCTTTTAATTCTTCTAAGTGAGTTATTGCGTATTTCATTTTCTCGGTGAAGTCTTCTATTTCGGGTTTCGCTATTAGTCCACAGCCAAGTTTCATAGCCATGTGCGCGGGTTCGCCGACAGTGCATATATAGGGAAGTTCCATAGCCATGAATTCGAATAGTCTTGAAGGACATTTGCATCGTGTCCAAAGACTGTCACTGAAGGGTAAAAGACCGATATCGCAAGTCATATGTAGCTCTGGAAGCTCGTTGTCCCGTATCCAGCCCTTGACTATGACTTGCTGCTCTATCCCGAGTTTTTTGCTCAGCTCTTTGAAGTAAGCTTTTGGGCCGCTACCTATTATGATTACCCGTCCTTTTTTTAGATTGCACAGCGAGGTGAAAATCAGCTTACAGCTAGTATACCAGTCCATCTTATCGCTTACCCAAAGGAACGTGGGCGCGTTCGATTTCTCGATTTCTCGATATTTGTCAGGATTAAAAGATTCCAAATTTGTGGTGTTAGGAATATATACAATGTCACGTCGTATTTCTCTATATATTCTCTGAAGCTCGTAGCTCGCAACAAAAACCTTTGCCGCTTTTCTAATTAGATAATTTGTGAAATATCCATATAGGTCTAATGTGCTGATTTTCTCCAAGTCGTCTAGATCCAGCACATAAGGAACAGAGTATTTTTTTGACAGGAAATAGGCAAGGGGGGCCATTTCAGGTTTGGAGACAAATATGAGATCATAGCTTGAAGAAGCTTGCAGAGAAGATTTCAATGTTTGTTTTATACGTTCGGGAAGGTATACTGCCTTCTCGGGTATCGCTTTTTTTCTCGCCAGGTTCTCTTGAAATTCAACCTTATAACCCATTTCCTCCAGTTTATTCATCAACGGAATTATTCTTTTGATTGTAGTTGGTGATGGAGAAGAAAAGGTGTCAGATAAAATACATAAGATCTTCATAACAATTTGCCACACTTAGTATCTTATGATGGCAACTATTTTTCCAACAATGCATATTAGTGCCAGAAATGTCATTCCTACTATATATTTCGGGTTCTTTAACATGAATAGAATTCGCTTAACCGAAAATGAGTGATCTATCGTTGACCGAATAGGGGTAGGCTCATCAAAGGTCTTTTTGGGGTATTTGGAGAAAACTGTTTTGAACAATATAGACTTCAGAGAAAAAGGCATATTATGCATTACAAATGGTTTCTCTAATAGTGGAGCAGAATAGCCTGCCTGCTCGAATCTAGTAGTGAATTCTAAATCCTCGCCAAATTCTAAATTCTCGTTTTGCCCACCTAGTTTTAGCCATATATCACGTTTAATGAAATTAGGGTAAGGCCATCGTTTGGATTCGCCATCTTCTTCGGCGAATATTAGAAAATACCAGCATTTAGCTAAATAGCCCTTATGTCTCCAAGAATCACTTGTGCGGGGTCGCAGACCATCGAAATTAGTGTGACTGACTTTCTTCACGCATTTCTCTAAGAACTCCTTAGGAAGAAAATTGTCGCTGTCCAACATAAAAATCCTCTCGCCCGTCGTAAGCTTGACGCCATGATTTCTTGCTTTCGTACGTGATCGAATTTTTATATCACTATACTTGTATCTTTCTTCCCCGAGATGTTTACTCCATTTTAGTGATATTTTACGTGTATCATCCGTGCTATCACTATCAACAATCACAATCTCCCAATTCTGATAGGTTTGTTTAACAACCCTTTCAATACACTCATCAAGAGTCCTTGCTGAGTTATAAACAGGGATAATCACACTTACTAAAAGCTTGGTTTTAGTCATGCTAAACGCATCATAGGTAAATGAGGAATCTTTGCTTTTAGTGTGAACCACCAGTGATTATGACGCATAACCGTAAAGGTTTCACTTTTTTTGCCTTTGTAAGGCATAGTCTCTATCACACTCTTTCAACATTGAAGAACTTAGCTCATAATGTCAGTTCGCTTTCAGTTGGCTTGTCCAATCGAATTTTATCATCTCTATATTTTCAGCAAGCCCGAAGCCCATAATATGATGTATTCATGTTACGACGTCAGCCATTCCATTGTTCACTACCGAAGATTTGCCTGTGGATTAACAAAAAGAGTTTAGGGAAGAAAAAATCTTAGGTCGTACGTGGAAATGATGAAAATGCATACTTCAGGAAAATTCATTCCCACCAATTAATTTTGCGACACATGGAGTCTTCTTAAAACTCTATCACGCATACGCTCAGCTTTGCGTTTGTAGTATCGTAGTGTCCAATAGTACCTCAGTTCGCAGAGAATTTTTTCTCGCCTTAATGGTTTAGAAAAACAAGAGAATAGTCTTCGTTTGTATTCTTGTGGGTAGTCTATGATTTCGGCGTCAGAGGGAAAAGATTCAACGTTTAGCATCTTGAGGAGATGTCTATCTAGAGTATATCCTTTACTAGATAAGGTTTTAATATATACGCCTTCCAACATTCTGACAATCCGATTAGCGTCAAATAACCTTTTTGTTTTTTCATAGCCAGCCTCCCCCATCCTTCGGGCAACCTCAGTGTTAGTTAATAAAAACTCAACTGCTTGTGCATAAGTCTTGGGGGTATTGGCAATAAATCCTGTCACACCATTATCAACTAGTTCTATCTGTGCATTATCCGCCCAAGGAGTAGAATTTACGACAACTGGTTTCCTTGCTGCCATCGCTTCAGCGATTGTATAACCAAATGACTCTCCAATAAAAGAAGAGTGCGCCAAAACATCTATAGAATAATAAGCCGCTATCAAGTTTTTCTCTAACTGAGAGCCAATATCTATAAAATTTTTTTCCAACATTAATTTCTTTATTTTTCTCTTTATCGGTTCTGGTATACCCCCAACTATTAGATATCTTACCTCCGGTAACTTTTTGATAAGATGTGCCATCATGTCCACTGAGAATTTATCCCACTTAGCCATGTCAGGTCTGCCAATCCTACCAATTAAGGGAGTATTTTCTTCAATTCCGATTTTAGATTTAAACATCTTTATTCTCTTTTTTGAGGGCTTATATTTTTCAAACTTACCTATGTCAACTGGATAATAAAGAACCTTACATTTTTTTAAAAAATCCTTTATAGAGATGTTTGCATTTTGTATATGTTTCAGGGCAATGGTCTTGCTAATGAGAAGATGCATATCGACCGATCTACCAGTTTTGCTGTCGTCATAATGTCCGAAAACATTTGTTTCCACTATAACAGGAATATGTGCTTTCATAGCGGCTTCTATTGCAAAAGGTTGCCTTTTTCCGCTTCTGTGCTGATGAAGAATGTCTATTTTTTTATCTTTCATTAGCTGAACTAATTCTCTCTGATTGCCATGAATAATGTAAGTTTCGAATCCTTCATTTCTTAAAATTTTTTCTCTTATGCCACCATCGGAAATTCCACAAACGAATACATTAAAAACCTTTTTGTTTAGATACTCTGTAAATATCTGTAATGCGTTTTCACTTCCACCTACTCCGAGTCTATCGGCTACTTGTAGTACATTTATTTTATCTATTTTCTCTTCCTCAATTTTCCTAAGTTAATAGGTTTTTGCCTTTTGTGCGACTATGTAGAGGTTACATGAGAAAAAACGTAGTACAGGAACCTTTTTGAAATTCGTGTTCATGTTCACATAAATAACGTTCAGTCGCTTTTGTAAGTATCCATAAACCTGCTCCGCCAGAACAATATTTACCACATCAGCGTCGGGAACGAATTCCTTCTCAGAAAAATTTGGTAGAGTGTCTAATATGAGCGGGTTATAAAGGGCAGATATGTTTAAGGCTAGTTTTATGGTTGCTATCATTTTCCGAACTAATATTTTCATTTTTTTCCTGAAATTCAAACGGATCATTGCGGGATGAGCGAATAATAAGGAACAATCATAGGCTGGAGAGATAAGCAAGAGTACTCCCTTTGGACTTAATGATCTAATCATCTCGTCAATACATTTCTTTGGGGAAGTGAGGTGCTCAAGGGCATATGTACTAATAACATTGCTAATACTATCGTTTCTAAATGGCAAGTGTTCCGCATCAGCCAAAAGAAGATGACGTTTACTATATACATAATCTTTGCTCATTTTTAATCCTATTGGGGATACATCAAGTCCAATGTAGTCGCATGAGTTATCCTTTGCCAACACTATGTTTTCACTTGTACCGCATCCTACATCTAAAACAGTGGAACCTGGTTTAATGTATCTTAACATTAGACGCCTTTCTCGAGATAAGTTAATGTTAGCCTTTCTTGCTATTACAAAGTATTCCTTACTTTTTCTATATAATTTCAATAGCATACCTTTTGTGCTAGACATCTATGCGCTTCCCTCTTGAATCCACTGATTCTCGTCAGATAGCTTTTTACGGTAAATAGCGTTTGCGACCTATAATTGTCATAACAGTCTGTGCCATCCAACTCTCAATACTCATACTGTTCTATGACCCAATCTATAACAAGTGAAATAGAGGTTTCAGGAAGAGCTATCAATTTCAGCCAACGAAGAGATATCTGTCGATTCTAGAGTCTATATATACATGCATAGAAAAAAATTCGATAATCGCTGCTATTGATTGCAACATTAAGGAAACGTAGAAAAGCCTATGGATGATTTTTCCGAGCCTAATCTGCAGTCTTGAAAGTGCTGTTACTACATCCAATTTTTCGTCCTTCCTTTGTTTTTCTGTAGTGTCTTAATGCGTCGTATGAAACAAATATTAGAGAAAGAGAGAAAACAGAGAGAACAAAGACACTGAGGACAATATGCGGCGTCTGTTGTGCAAACTCTATAACAATAGTGAAGTTGCCTGCACGATCCACATAGTAACCGTTGCTCCAAGATGAAGCCAGAAAATGTAACAACTCCTTGCCTTCAATTCGTGCACGCCAATCCTGGTGATAAGACTCGCCTAAAACAAGAAAAACAGGTGCGCTTGTTTCTAGTTCGGCTACATATTTAGTTTCACTTACCTTTTTGACAGAGTAAGAAATACTAGGTTCGCTTGCGGAAAACGCATCTTCTAGTTTTGCTTTGTTGACAAGAGCTATTGCCTCAACTTTCCCGTTTATAGGTGTTATTATTGAGACATTGATGTCATCTGATAAAAACACAGGTTCTGTTTCATACCAACCGTCAACTTTGTCCACCACCGAAGTTGAAATACCTTTAATCATTACCTTCAAGCTGGGCATCGATGACTTGAAGTATAGAGAGTAGTTGCCCGGTTGGGGTATTTGTGTTGAAAAATCAAATTGGGAATTAATCTTTGTTTTAACAACACGGCTCACACACATTGTGACTTTCGTTTCGGGCTCTGAAGTATAGGTGGTGAATTGAAGCCTCTTGACTCTGCTGATGTTGAAGCCAGAGTCTTGGTACGAATAAGAGGTAAGGTTTATTCTAACCTCTTGCCAAGTGTCAAGTGAAACTGACGGCAGGATATCAGCATTCCATCTTCTTGCTCTAGTAAGCGAATCATCGATTAGACCAAACTCTACGTTTCTTGATTCGCTGACCCCTGATAATCTGAAATAGTATCTTATCTCATCAACGCCTTCAAGGTCTATGCTATCTGGAAAGGAATAGACTATTGAAAATAGTTTGTCGGCTGCGGATGTCCCATTATATATTACACTGCCTTCAGCGCCTTCTGGTTTGACAAGTGTATCATTTGAGATAGTCCCATAACCATGCAAGACCGATATCCCGTCAGCCGACTCAAATGATGCCAATTCTAGGCTCGACGAATCAAGTTTTTCGACAAAGAAATCTTCTTTATCACACAAAAGGATTAGGCTTTTGTTAGCAGATAATGTTTCAGAGAGTACTCGAATTTGAGCATTGTCCAAATTGTAAAACAAGATTGTAGGAACATACGTTGGGATAGAGTCATGATTTAAAGATTGATTTTTTCCAAAAATTAATAGGTTATTCTTAATGCTAAAACTGGGAAGACTAACAACTGACGTAAAAGCATCTAAGCCCCCAGTCACATAGATTGCATTTTGGAATGGAGCTACCTTGGGAATAAAATCTTTAACCTCGTAAATTATGAAGTTACTTTGCTTTTCCCTGAGTTGCAAAGTGCTCTGATATTCTATTGCTTTGATGAACTCGGTAGAGTTTCCTACAAGATTGTCTCCCGAGATGCTCATTGGGCTTTCTGTATTCCCTTTTAGTTGTTCTGGTTCAGTTGTATTTAAGGTGACAATAAAATATTTCACATTTGCGAGGGCTAGCAGTGGTCCCAACGTCGACGTTTTGTTTTGCACCAACGCATCATAGGCAAACATGACATAATCTTTTGTAGGTGGATAGGAGGCCCCTGAGACTGCTAAGAACTGATAGGGATAGTCGTTTGGAAGACTCAACTGTGAGCTGTGAGACTGAGGGACCAAAAGATACCTAAAGCTACCGTCTTCGCCTTGATTACGCATCCAATTGATTACCTCGCTGTAGATTGGAGGATAGTCTACCCATGGTGTGGACTTTTGTAAAGTGGAATCGTACACGGGGGCATAAAGGAAATAGGCTCCGAGAATCAAAGAAGTGATAAAAACGCCGCCCAGAGTACGCTCTATAGTACGCTTTTTTACAAGATGGAGCTTTTTTAACAACTTGCGAAGCTGTCTTTGGATGAAGGTGCTTGTGATACCAATAAGCACAGAATATGATAGGCTTACCAACATCATTACGGCGAGAGGATTGCGAAGCGTGACAAGAGGTGGATAATTAGCATATAGCCATTCAAAGACAGAGGTTCTTTGCCGAATGCTCTCGACGAATAGTATCGTAAATATCACAACGAGCGAGAAACTTAAAGCACATAGTTGCTGTTTTTGCCTCGTGCTTATGATGATAGCTATGTGCCCCTTCTTTTGATATACGTGTATCGCGGTGAGAAGGGCGGAAAAAGCCAGTATAGGCAAGATAAAACCGAAGATATTACCTTGAAGATACAGGTAATGAACAGCATGCACGGTAGGATGACCGATACCAGTCAATCTGATAAGGTTATCGAACGACAAACCTTCATAGTTAGCGTAAAATTGCGCTATCGGCGGAGGAACAAAGGACAAGACTTCCCCGCCACCGTTTAGAATAGAAAACGCATATGACTGTAATGAGAGAACAACATAAAGGGATATCGCAAGAAGTGAATACTTAAATACAGTGGCTAAGTACGAAATTCTTCTATTTCTCAGCAAATGGATTATTAAAAAGAATGTGAAGACGGGTGGAATAATCCCTAATAAATGTGGAACCATCGAGCTGGCAAATGCCATTACCAATGCTACAGCTATGGCATTCCTTACCTTGGGTTTTCCCTCAAGAATATTCAGCCCAAAGTTGAAGATGAGCGGAAGAAAAGCATATCCCCATAGAAATGGAGCAGCAAAGTTGTCCAGAACTATTGGACTATAGCCGTAAAGTACAGCTCCTGTGAAGGCAGCGAATTTCGATTTGGTTGCGTGCTGATTTATAAAATAGTACATGAAAATGCTTGCAAGAGGGATATGAAGGAGCATAAGCTTTTGAGCAATAACCTGGTTTCCTCCTGACAAAAATACAAACAAGCCGGTTAACACCCCACTCCAACCAGGTATGCTCGCGAAACCAAGATTATGGGGCGCCCAACTACTGATAAAGGATATAACATGATAATAGGGATTCGTAGAAGGTATCGCGAAGTCAGTTACCAAGATTAACCGAGGATAAAAAAGGACATCTTTAAAGATAATTAAGAAGAATACAATAAGTCCAGCAACAGCTACCCCATGGCCATTAAATCTTGTTATGAGGCTAGAAAGCCAGTTGCTAACCATATGCAAGTATCTACCCCATGTTGCCAATGCTATCCCTCATCGCTAAGGCAAAGAGCATATAGTCTAATCCTATACTTATGGGTAGGCAATAGTTTCCGCACCACATGCTGAAGACGTGTTCGATAAGCGGGTAGCAACCACAACTCAAAGCAAGCTCTAAATAGCAGGTGAAGGACATCTACCACGATGAAATCAGTGCGTATATGCTTCGACTTGGCTATTTTGGCCACATCCTGAGAAATACAATCTCCAAGTACATTTCTGTTCAATGTTAACTCAGCGACAGTGAGCCTTCAACACACGCCACATATAGAACGTAGCTATTAACCACAGTAGTTACATCCTGTAGTTTTCTAATATAAGTACGATCGAATCGATCTACCCTATAACCACATTTTCTGTGTTTGGTATTCGCAAGCAGGCCCACATCGCCTTTAATCTTCATTGACCAGCGCAGCTACTAACGTTTCAGTTGTAGAAGAAATATTGAACTTCTGCGAATTCTTCTTAGATTCCTCTGAAAGACGTTTTCTAAGCTGATTATCAACTGCCAACTTGTACATTCTTTCAGATAACATCAAAACATCACCTACTGGCACCACAAAGCCATTCTGCCCCTCCGACACCAATTCCGGAAGACTTCCCACTCCACTTACAACAGCTGGCTTGCCAAACATCGCAGCTTCAACTACAGGTAGACAGAAACCTTCACTCAATGATGGGCAAATCAAAGCTGTGCACGAAGCATAGTATTGTTTCAGTTCGCTGTTTGGAATCCTTCCTAGAAAGGCAACGTCTACATCTAATTTCCTCGCTAATCGAACATAGAAAGTTTCTTTAGACCCAGCAATAACACCTTTTAACCGTAAATTGTATTTGTCTTGCAGGATTTTCAACGCTTGAAGGAAGTAAAGCGTTCCCTTTCTTTCTGGCGAAGTTGATATATGTAGAAAGATTGGGATTTCACTCCCATTAATCTCGAGCCCTTCTGCGTAGTTGTCGGGAAGACCGAAGTAGACAACTTTAACTTTTTCAGGCAAAACATCATAGTCTTTGACAATTCGATTCTTTGTATCTTTGCAACTAGCTATAACGCGATTGGCAATATCGCAAGATAATCTATCAGAACCTATTAAGGCCCTGTACCAAATCCATGCTTTCAGCCTTTGAGTTACCCCTCTTTTCAATAGAGCTGGTTTGCTGCGTTCATATTCTGCAGTCATAGAATCTATTGCGTAATATATAAGCGAAGACTTCCGTTTCCAATTTTCGACTCCTTTTACCATTCGCCCGAAGAAAACACCTGCGCCGAAGCCTACAAGGGCATCGAAGTCCTTTTGAGAAAGGATTTTGTTAATCAAGAGCGTGCCTTTATGATAGAATTCCATTGCTCTGAAATATGGAATTCTTGATACCTTAATTGCATGACAATTAATCCCGAAAGGCTTGAATGTAGGTACATGCTCTCTTGACCCAGTGGTACCATAGACTATTTCTATATCATGCCCTAGGTTGTGAAGGTGCTTAGCCAAATTTCTAACGAAGATAGGTGTTCCTAGGTCAAGGGTAAAAGGATTGTGCCTAGTAATGAATAGCAGTTTCATTGTTTCAAAGAGCCCTCGCTCTAACAACCAAGATTGAAGCTAACGACTTCACTTTGGAAAATACGCGGTCAAACGGAACGGGGGTTTTCCCTCCGAAGTCAAGTCTGCAGCCTTGGCAATTTAGGACTTCAAAGTGGTAGAGATGAAGTAAATCTCTAAGGGCGCTCCAAGTGAAGACACGGAGATGCCCGACAGGTTTTGAGCATTGACCAAGCAGACGGAACTTACGACCCAGAACAGCGCTAGTGCTAACCTCGGTAAAAATAGGTTGGAGCCCAAAGAGCAGTAACAAACGGTTGTACCAAGCTCCAAGGTTTGGCGTACTGAGGATTAAGAACCCACCTTGCCGTAGTACTCTCCGAATTTCCTTCAAAGCAAAGTCTGGGTCATACAAATGTTCGATAGTTTCACCACACCTCACCACATCAAAGTAGTCATCTTCAAAAGGAATTGTTTCTGTGACGATGTCGCACTGGAATGATGGAATTCCCCTTTTCAAGGCCAATTCCACCGCAACGTCAGATATATCAATACCATAAACCTCTGCTCCAGTAACTCTTTTAATATATGAGGTTACCTCACCGTCAGCGCAACCCACATCTAAAACTCTCTTAGGCATTGATTTTACAACCAGCTCAACGGTCTTTCTTTCTGCCTCAGATAGATAAGAGGAGACCCTACTTATATCTCTGTAAAAATCTCTAAAAGGTCCAGTCGATGTGGTCATTTTCTTCACCGTGAGCGGATGGGTTATTTCTGAGGACTAATAGCGTACATATAATTCTTTTCGCTGAGAATTAGCCAATGGGATCCTAAAAACACAGGCAGGCACTTTGCCATTTTGATATCCGCCTTTCCAAAGACTTTGGGTATTTGTCTCCTCAAAGCGCCAAAGATATACCACAGTATTCCCCCGAGGCTGTCGATACTATAAAAGACATATATTGTAAACCCGGCAGACCTGAGGATGTTTGTAAATGAGTCTCTTGTAAAATTGTGAACGTGGTGTTTTTGGGCATCGATGTACCCAAAAACCATTCGAGACAATAATGTGTTAACAATTTCCCATGTACCGTATCCATTTGGTATTGAGATTATTAATCTTCCTTTCTGACTGAGAACTCGCCTAAATTCAATGATGGTATTGCTTATCTCGGGCACATGTTCCAAGACCTCATATGAAATTAGGCCTTGAAAAGAAGCAGTCTGGAAGGGCAAATGAGTTGCCGACGCGCGTATAAAGTTAACATGGCATTGTTCTGCCTTACATAGCTCTTGTGCGTAAACCAAAGATTCGCTAGAAGTATCTATGGCGACGATCGAACTGCCGCATTTAGATAGTTGTAAGGCAAGCCAACCACTTCCACATCCTACCTCAAGCATACGACTATTCTTATTATCCATGTCTAAAGCAACCCGCAGTTTCAAGTCGGAGTACGCAGAGACCAAGTGTGGATAGAAGACGCATAAAGTAAAATCACGATTCCTAGATTTCATAAAAGATTGCCAAGCTGGATTAAGAGATCCCTTTTCAATTTTGTATTTGGACTGTAGGAACACAGTTAACTTGTCTATGGATTCAGGGTTGGGTTGCACAGGCTATTACCCCCAATCAGCTTCATGATCTCGGATAGTTCCTGCTCTGCCACAACGCTCCAATCATACCTCTTAACGAATTCTTTGTTCGCTTCTCCCATATCCCTTGCAACCTCCAAGTTCTCTAAAAGGAAACCAACTTGTTTAGCCATCGCATCTACATCTCCCAAGGGCACGGTGATTAACTTGTTTTCAAAAACCTCATTGTACACGGGCAGATTATAGGCAACCACAGGCAAACCACACGCCATAGCCTCAACAATACTTATTCCCCAAGACTCCAAATAACTTGGAAAAACAAATACCTGTGAGCTTCTTAACAGACTACGTTTTTCATCCTCAGAAACAAATCCAAGTAGAATAATATTTTTCTCAAGACCTGCTTTTGCCACGAGTTCCTTTAGCAGTTCTTTTTCGGATCCATCACCCAGAAGTGCCAACCTAGCACTTGGTCTCGTACTGCAAATCTCCTTCCAAACAGAAATGAGATCGAATATGCCTTTGTTTTTAACAAGTCTGCCCAAGAAGCAGGCATCAAAGGTTTTTTCGCTCTTTAAGCTAGCAACTTCCTTGGTTTCAACTCCATTAGTAGTGACGACTACCCTTGCACTTTCGACGCCTTGATGAAGAAGATACTTTCTTGTAGGAGAATTGATAACAAAAATTAAATGAGCGCATCTTGCAGAAAAGAGAAGACCCAAAAGGTTATAAATTGTTGAAAATAGGCTTGTGAGCAGTTTATCTGTAGGTACTAGTATTCCATGAAGGTATACTACCAGGTGACATTTCGGATTCCTCAAGTGATGGAATAGTGCTGGAATAACATCACATGGATAATGGGAGGATGCGATAACTACATCAAAATAAGTTTTTGGATAAAGCAAAATAGTTCTTAGAATCCTCATGGAGTAAAGAATTAAGATGTTAAAAGTGCCATGCATCTCTTTCTCCAGTAAAGAGTTGTACACGAATGTTTTTCCAAGCAGTGATTCCTTGCAAAATTTATATCCCAAACTTGGAAGTATAAACATCAGGTCATGATTTTTACTCCAATATTTAGTGACCTGTAACATATGTTCTTCACCTCCACTTATTTTGGTTGTCCATCCATTTGATAATACTAGAATCTTCATTTTCTCACTGAAAATCAAAGGTTCCTAGCCAACTGGCGACAAATTCGCAAGTTTTCATAAAAATCATTCCTAAAGTATGCCCTGGGTCTTTTGCTAACTCTCGCCAATTTTTGACAAAAGCAGGTCTAACTAACGTTAATTGCTGCTTTGCTGCTTTTGGATGTTTCATTCTATAAATAGCCCATGTTTTTCCATAATAATGCTTTTTTAAGATTATATCTCGCAAGCTCAGCTGCCCTTCATGATGTCTGATAAGAGCGTTCATTCTCCCAATTCTAAATCCAGCCCCTTTTATCTTTTGATGCAAATCCCAATCCTCACCAAACACAAGTCTCGCATCATAACCGCCAATTGTTTCAAACACATTTTTCTTTAAAAAACGAGCGGCCTCTATCCAATCATCACCAATGTAACATGCTTTCTCTAAAGCCTTACAACGAGCCCAAAAACTTTCACCAACTGAAACCTCTGGAACAATAATGGCGTCGAATCCATTTTCAACCTTCGCAACACATTCAGTTATTACATTAGGCGTTAACTCCATGTCAGAATCAATGAAAAAAATAAACTCTCCCCTCGCTGAAGCAACACCAATGTTCCTAGCATCCGACCTAAGACCTTTATGTAAAACAACTTTTCCACGCTTTTCTGCAATCTCTTTGGTTTTATCCGTTGAATAATTATCCACAACGATAATCTCAACATTCTTATAAGTCTGTTCCCTAACAGACCGCAAACACGTCTCAAAAAATTTTGAAGAATTAAAAGTTGGAATAACAACTGAAACTAGACGCTTATCTTTCATAAGCTTTCATCTTTTCTTAATTTAAGTGTGATAAATCGGCAATGTTTCTTGTTAATTATTTCTCCGAATTTTCCTAGAATATGACCCGCCCCTGTAACTTTTTCAATCTTGAATGATAAAAGTTCCGTAAGTGCAATTATACCGTTCCACGTAAATATCCTAACATGAGAATTAACATAACCATCCTTCAATTCTTTTTCATGTGGCGATAAGGGATTGCCGATTTTACGTAAACCACAATCAAACTCCATGGAAAAGGGTGTGTTCCCAAAGAGTAAAGCACCTATGTTATCCCAACTCGCCAAATTCTCAGTTGAGATCACCGCATACCCACCAAGCTTTAATATCCTATAAACTTCCTTCACAAATTTTACAGGATAAAACAAATGCTCAATTACCTGATTTGAAACAACAACATCAAAAGAGTTGGATTCTATTGGTAAAGTGCTATTAAAATTGGCTTTTTTAACAGTTATCCCCTTTTCTTCAGTCTTCTTCAATGATTCATCACATACGTCAATACCCCACATTTTTCTACAACCAATTTTTTCTTTGACTTTAACAGAGAATTTTCCGTCCCCGCACCCTAAATCAACAACTTCAGCGTAAGGATTGTAATCTAACAGAGCTAAGAACGCTTTATCTCTATTTTCTTCCCATCGTCTATAAACTGTCACTTTCACTTTTCGGTCACAACTTGTTTCAAGACTTTCATAAATTCTTCAGCTGTTTTGTCCCAGCTGAAATCTTCGGAGATACCAAAGCGTTTCTGCTCAGCCGCTCCATTAACGCATCATCCTTCATAACAGTGATAACGTTATCCGCAAGATCCTCGACGTTTCCTGCTTCTGCCAAAATCCCGTTTCACCATTTCTGACGCTATCACGCAAGCCATAAACGCCATAAGGCCACAGGGGGCACAGCTACGTATTAGCTTCAACAACATTCAAACTCAAACATTCACAAACACTCGGCTTAAGCTCCCGCCTCTCCGCATCACTCAAACCACTAAAAAAACTCTCACCATCATATGTCATTATTTCAATCGCGTCATTTACTTTACTTAAAATCGTTTGCTGGATGAATTTCCTAAAACTGCTTGACCTGCATATAACCAATCTTATCGGGATCGATAGCGGGCCAAGCTTTGCTTCATATCCATAGAGCATCACCTCAAACCCCATCTTCTCAAGGTTTATTTTATGTAATGCTTGAGGTTGCAGTTCCGGTTCACCCCTAACAAGAGAAGCTTCAAGTCGTAAGTTCCCATTACGTGGACAGAGCACTGTTCATGGATACCCATTCGACGAGTTTTTTTACACCATTTCTCGGGTTAACCTTTGGCTCCCAGCCTAACAGCTTCTTAGTTTTCGATATATCAGACACGTATACCTTCTGGTCTGCTGGTCTCCAATCCGCAAAAGTTAGGTGAAGATTCTTCCCAGTCAGTTCCTGCAACGTATCCAACAGCTCAAGGAGTGACCAAGTGTTTCCCTGTCCTCCACCCATGTTAAAAACTTCATGCTTCAAATCTGAATTGAGAAAGCTATCGAAAGCTTTTACCAAGTCGCCTACATACAAAACATCCCTGACCTGCTTTCCATCCCCATATATCGTGATGGGCTTATCGGTGAGCGCCGCTATCACAAACCAGCTTAACCATCCCTGATCCTCCACCCCAAACTGCCTCTCGCCGTATGTACACGACATACGGAAAACCCCTGTTTTTAGTCCATAAGTGTGAGCATAATCTTGCACGTATATGTCGCCAGCGAATTTTGAACACCCATAAGGGCTGTGTCCACACAAATCTACTGGAAACGTTTCAGGTATACCGTTCCTGTATTCTTCATCAGCAAAGCAGTAACGCTTCTCTTCCTCTTTAACTGGTATTTTGTTAACGTTTTCACCATAAACCTTATTTGTACTGCAAAAGACAAGTGTAGCGTCATTTAGGCGTGCGGCTTCAAGTATGTTAAATGTGCCAAGGGCGTTGGTCTCGAAGTCAGTTCTAGGATCGCTTAGGGAGGTAGTAACAGCTACTTGAGCCGCTGTATGAAAAATTGCATCCACATCTTTTGAAGCCACTTTAACCTCTTCAAAGCCTCTTACATCACCCTTAAACAACTCAACATGGTGATAATTATTTTTCAAATAGTTCCAATTATAACGTGGGTTCCCTACTTTTTTGCCCAAGATTCTCTCTCTAGAAAAATTATCGAAAATTATAACGTCGTGCCCTTTCTTCGCATAATACTCTGCCACATGAGAACCTACGAAACCAGCCCCACCTGTAACTAAAACCTTCATTCACAAACTTCCTTAACGTTCTTCATGAACTCGCCATTTGTTCTATCTCTTTGTCTTCCAAGACCTTGAAGAGTCCTTCATCTAAAGCCTTTCATGCAGTTGTTTTCCAACTTTCGACTGTCTTTTTCAGTCCTTCCTCTAGAGTTACGGTGGGTTTCCACCCCATGGTTTCACGTATTTTTGTACTATCCAAGACAAGGTAATCGGGATCCTGAGGAATGGGACGCGATGGATATCCAGGAGGATAGCTCCCAAATACAATCTTGCCATCAAATCCAATTATTTTTGACAAAATATTTGCTAATTTCTCATTTGTCACAGGATTGCCAGGCGAGACGTTGAACACCCCGCCAATAGCCTTTTCTGATTTCATTGCTAACATGTAGGCGTTAACGTGATCATCAACAAACATGTAATCTCGTACAGACTTCGGAGCGCCAACGTAGCCTGTTTCAGGCTTTAACATCGTTGATGTCAAATATTCGACGAAAAAACCTTTTTCACCGCGCCTTCCATATGAATTAATAGGTCTTAGCACAGTTGCTTTTAAATCATAAACTTTCATAGCCATCCTAACATACTGATCGGCAGCTTCTTTGCTAACGGCATACGGAGAAGCTGGATTTAATGCAGCCGTCTCTTTGATCGGTTCACCCTTTTCTTGCCAACCATAAACTTCAGCAGTTGACGCACAAATTAATCTTGCTTTGGGTGTTTTCTCTAACATTGCATGAACAATATTGACTGTTCCCTCAAAGTTGGTCGAAGTGTAGGGAAATGGATCTTCAAATGACAAACGCACTGGTGTTAATGCGCCGAGATGCAGAACAAACTGAGGCTGCGCAATACTTATAGCTGAACTTATCGAGTGGTAAGTGGCAAGATCCCCTTCAATCAAATGAATCTTGTCCAAGATAGTGTCAAGCGGACCCAGTTCTTTTCTAGAGACATGCCTAATTAACCCGTAAACTCTATAGCCATTTTCAACTAGCTCAATCGCAAGGTTAGATCCGACGAATCCTGTACAACCAGTTATAAGAACATTCATTTACGTGTCCTCTCCAATTCTTGCTCGGCCTCAATCAAGTCCTTGTGCGTATTAATTGTAACGAATAATCCCTTAAATGGATATGCCTTCAAACGATGAGACTTCGCTAGCGATAAAAACGCTGTCTTTTCAATATCTCCTCTCTCTGGTAAGTAACGCAAAATCTCACGGTTAAACACATAAATTCCAGTGTTGCATGACATGTGCAAACAGACTGGTTTTTCAATAAATCCCGCAACGTCGTGGTCATCATCAATTTCAACGTGTCCGTACGGGCAATGGAGATTGGTAACAGCCATCGTTGCAACCGCGTCATAATTCGCATGGAAATTAGCCATTTTGTTCAAGTTCAGATCAGTAATTTGATCTCCGTTCATCGCGAAAAATACATTTCGATCAGTATATCTGTTGATTGCCATACGAAACCCCTCGCCAGTTCCTCCATCAACTGTGTGAACGCTATATCTAATATTAACATCAAACTTTGTTCCGTCACCAAAATAATCGATAATTTTCTCTTTAAGGTATGCAACACCCAATACGATTTCTCTAACATTGTTATTCCGTAGCCATTCAATTATCCATTGCAATAGCGGCTTATTGCAGATTTCAACCATTCCTTTCGGAAGACCGTTTGTCAGAGGCTTCAGTCGATTCCCTTGACCACCAGCTAACACAACTGCCGTGTCAATTTTCATGTCTAGCACCTTAATTTTCTTCATTATGTAATTTGATGGTGTTTTTCAGCACTTGCAACATCTTGTCTGCTGTTCTGTCCCAATCAAAACGCTTCGACCATTCGAAGGCGCTTTTTGACAGTCTACTTCTCAGCTCCTCATCTGTAAGTACCCACATAATAGATTCAGCCAAGGCTTCGACGTTTCCGGGTGGCACAAGGATACCAGTTTCATGGTTTTTTACGGTATGCCGCAGCCCTGGCACATCAGTTGCTACTGTTGGAGTACCACATGCATTAGCTTCTACTACGACCAAACCAAATCCCTCGCGCATTGATGGAAACGCTAGGGTCCATGCTTCTTGCATAATTTTGACCTTTTGCAAAAGTGAATCCCTTAATCCAAACTCATAGAAAACAATATGTTCACCCAGATTTAGGTTATCTTTCAACTGCTTGAGTTCATTCTCATAGCTGGCATCGCCATTTCCGACTATTGACAATTTGGCATCAGGAATTTCCTTTACGACTTGTTTCATCGCTTTGATTAGAAGATGCACACCCTTGAATCTCTTTAGCCTTCCAAGATAGAAAACGTGTGGATACAAGCTCTTATTTTTGTCTGGTTTGTAAACATTGTAATCTACCCCGTAGTTAACTACGTGTATATTGCGTTCGGCTATGCCAACCCTTAATAAATCCTCCTTAGTACTTTGAGAGGTAATTATTGGCGTGTTTTCATACAGACGTAACACATGTGGCTCCATAAAGCACCAAAATTTTGCTTGAGCCCAAGGTAGCTCTTCAAACAACACATTCGCGGCTAATTGATGAATGAAGGCGACATGAGGTTCTTGGACGTAGAGTGGAGTAAAAAATGGTATAGTATTTATCTCATCAATGACCACATCATACTTTCCCTTAAGCTTTCTATAGTAGTGCAAAATCGATTTCATATAAACAGAGTATTTCCCGCCTAGACGGGTAACTCTAACACCATCTATGTCATCATATTTTTGTCCGTCTGCAAAGCGTCCACATATTAACTGAACGTGGTGACCCCATTGGACCCAGCGTTTAGCTATTTCATAAGTTGCCTTCTCTGCTCCTCCGGCCTGTGGGTGCTTAGGACACCTCCAGTTGAATATAAGAATTTTGAGCGTCTCCATACTACCTAAGCCTCACGATTAATAGTCTCAATTCCACCTATAGATGGGCTAAGCCAACAACGCCAATTGAACCAAAGGATCTTAAAACTTTTCATACAACTTCAATAACTCTGAATCACATCTGAGGAACTATTGCGACCAAAAGGACGTTGATACCACCGGGTAATTCTGAGTCTGTACGTAATTCCAAGCAAGTCTATAAACATCTTCCAAATTTCCCTGAAACTAAACAAAGCCTGAATCTTAAGATTCACAGGCATCTCCACAACTCTCAAGCCATAAAGGCTCGCCACAGTCAACAACTCAACATCAAAAGCGTACCGTTTTACAGCTAATCTTGGAAAAACATCTTTGAAAGCGCTCTTCCTTATTGCTTTAAGCCCAGCTTGAGTATCTCTCAGCTTAGAGCCAGTCATTAATCTAACTAGTATGTTGAAGCTATGACTGAGAACCCTGCGGATTATTGGCATCTCCACTTCAGATTTGGGATGCCATTTGGAAGCAATGACTATGTCCCCCTGTCGTAGGGCTTCAACGTAACGTGTAACTGTGCCTAAATCAATATCCATGTCGCTGTCTGCAAAAATCACAAATTCACCATTCGTCTTCATAAATCCCTCTTTTATGGCGTATCCTTTTCCCTCGTTTGGAGTGTAGCTTACAACCTTCACGTGCCCATTTTTATTCGCGTATGTGATCGCTCTCGGCAGAGTTTGGTCTTTGCTACCGTCGTTAACCACGATGATTTCGTAAGGTAACTTCTTGTCCTTTATTGCTTTGTCTATGGTACCAAGCGAGGTTTGGATCGTGTCTTCTTCGTTGTAGGCGGGAACCACGAATGACAACATGATGTGAGTCATTGCTTTGGTTCACCGTTCCTTTTGTCGTATTTCAGAAAGCAAATAAGCTGCAGAACAACCCCGGCGACTAGAGCATAATATGTGTAGCCAGTCACTTCATCAGCCAAAACAACGAGGCCCATCAACAAGGAAACAGCAGCAACCAGCAAAAGCGCCATGAATCCCAAGACAAAAGGAGCGCCCCAGTTCTCTTTTACGTACCCTTTGACTCTTGCAGGAACCTCTCGGGTCAAAGTTTTAATCATATTCCAAATCGAACTGCCGTTTGTTTTCAAAATGACGCGCTCACGATTTAACGTTTATCAAATATTCAGAATCCGAAACATTAGCATGGTACACGTAAATCGCCATTCTTCCGCTTGTGTGGACTTCTTCAAACGTGGAAGACACCGTTGGTTGACCATGCCAACCACTACCATTAACCCACCAAATCAGATACATCTGATACGTTGACCCATTATCAACCAGAACCTGCGCGTAAGAGGCAGGATTATCATACCCATAACGAAGCAACTGGTCTTCATCAAGTGTTAACATAGCCCACCCGCAAAAGGCATCATGAACGAGCAAACGCGAATCATCATCCATGCGGCTCCCCACCCACTCCAACGCGTTCACGGTGTCTTGGCAATCACTTAGCGGCATGGTATTATGAAGCATGGAAACAGGTGTGTATATTGAGCCAAGAGAAAAGTATGGAAACGCCAAACTGTAGGGCAAAACCAAAAAACTCAAACTCAACGTCGCCAAGACTAAGCCTGCGCCCACTCTATGAACCTTCAACTTGAGCCTAGCAAAGCCATCTGCCGCAAAAAAAGCCAAAGGATACGTAAGAAACAATATCCAACGATGAGGAAGGGCGGCAACAAAAGCGTTGGGACTCACAAAGCCTGAGAACAAAGCAACAAAAACCCAAAGGACCCATCCGTTCAACTGAAGATTACCCTTAAACCGCTTGAACCCATAAACCACAAGAGGCAACAACGGCAAAAAACAGAAAACAAGAAAAACTAAAGTGTCAAAAACCATATCTGGATAAGAAGCAAATCCCGCAAGCGCCATAAACCCCTCAGCCTCTTTCGCAGGAAACTCGCTTAACACCGAAAACTGTGGAGACAAGACATAACTTGCATACACTATCAGCGAAAACAAGACTATCGCAGGAACACAGCAGACCACAAGCCTACCCACATCTATCATTTTCCGGTCAAGAGACCAGCGAACGACGGTGACCAAAACAATGAATAACATT
>CAZUQX010000021.1:0-25422 GCA_964623205.1 uncultured Candidatus Bathyarchaeia archaeon
CCGGTGCAATGATCGACATTGGCACGGTCACAAGCGACATGAGCGGCTTCTACAGTAAACTGTGGGCCCCAGGAGCTCAAGGCAAATACACCATCATCGCAACCTTCGAAGGCTCCGAATCATACTATACTTCATATGCAGAAACCGCAGTAGGAGTAGATCCCGCACCACCATCAGGAGGTCCAATAACGCCTGAGGAACCAACTGAGCAACCGACTGAACAGCCAACGCCGACGCCTGAAGAACCAACGCCAACGCCTGAACCAGAAGCGCCTGTGATCACCACTGAAGTAGCCATCATAGCAGCCGTTGCAGTCGCAGCCGTCCTCGGCATAGCAGCCTACTGGATACTCCAAAAACGAAAATAAACCAATTTCCCTCCCTTTTTTTATGGGGAGATAAGCATAGGAAAGAAAATGGGGCTGAAAAGGCTCCATCACGGGAAAATGAAACTAACCCAAAAGCAATAGCTGTTGGTTGAGTTATCATTTTCTATCTCCTGGAATTCCCGTGCTTGGGGCCTCAGCAAACCCCGTTTCTTTCACAATCTAAGACTCTGTAAATAGATTCAAAGAGTAACTCGGGGAATCCAGCTTTGCCTTTCTTGTCTGAGATACTTAGCGAATAATAAAGCCTCTTCGTTAATCAAAGTCTCAACAGTTTGCTTCATTCCTACTTTCATTCGTGGATTGTATTTTATGCCTTTGTATTTGTCAAGTCTGTGCTATTTGAGGATCATTTGTGTGAATTGTTCTGGGTTGAAGGGTTGTAGGTCTTGGTAGTTTTGTCCTACTCCGATGAAGATGATGGGTTTCCCTGTCACATGGGTTACGCTTAGGGATGCTCCGCCCTTAACATCAGCATCCACCTTCGTCAAAATCGTCCCATCAATACTCACGCTCTTATGAAACTCCTCAGCCTGCATAACCGCATCATTCCCAATCAAAGCATCAACAACCAAAACCGTCAAATCCGGATCCACCACCCGCTTAATCTTACCCAACTCACTCATAAGATTCCTGTCCGTCTGAATACGCCCCGCCGTATCAATCAACACCACATTTACTCCCCGAGCCTCAGCATGACTAATAGCATCATACGCCACAGCCGCAGGATCAGAACCATACTTATGCTTAATCATACGCACCCCCAACCTCTTAGCATGCTCCTCCAACTGCTCTATAGAACCAGCACGATACGTATCACTGCAGGAAAGAACAACAGAATAACCCTTCCCCATAAGAAACTTAGCCACCTTAGCAATACTGGTAGTCTTACCTGTACCATTAATCCCCACAAAAAGAATCGTATACGGCTCCTTCAGCTGCCGCTTTTTCTCAATGTTCTCCAGCAACCTGACTTCTTCCTTCGTAGTCAAAATCTCAAGCAAAACCTCATGCAGCTTCTCCTTCACAACCGCTTTCCGATCCCCCAGCCTCTTCACCTGAACCCCATCCAACCGCTTCTCCAACTCATCACCAATAAAATAGGCTACAGGCACCGCCACATCATTTTCGATAAGGTTTAACTTAAGCTCCTCTAGAATAGGACGCAGCTTCTCTGCTTTCAGTTCAGTTACTACGATCTTGTTGACGGCGCTGCTAAGCCCCTTTCTTAGCTTTTCGAACACCGCTCGCCTTCTCTCCTTCCCTCAGCCTCGCCGAAACCTCTTCGAGGCTCGCTCTATTTTGCTGAATCCTCTCAATAACCTGATTAAACTGCTGCACCAAGGCATCCCTCGTTTTCCCCAGCTCAACTATGCGGGCTTCCAGCTCATCTTTTGCCTCCTTCACGCTTCTTTCAACAGCCACGTCAGCTCCTATACCCACAACAACTTTCTTCGCGGTATCCAATCGGGCTTTAACATAGGAGCCTCCCCCTATCGGAACAAAAAGCTGAGAATCTTTCTTCTCCTTCTCCAGTCCTTCCAAAGTCATGCTTGAAACTCTCAGTTCTGTCAGGGCAGCGTCTGTCATGTTGATTCTGGATTGCAACTCATTAACCGCATCCTCCAAGAGACGCGACTCCACAGCCAATCTACGGAAAGTCTCCTGGTCACTGGACAGCTTCTTCCTCTCCTAGAGTCATCTTCTTCACTATGATGTTTTCAATCTCCTCAGGGCTTATCTCTTCCACTTTAGAGATTTTCATCTGGAAACGTTTGACTCTGTGTTTACTCCCCAACTCCATGTAGACCTTTTCCACAGCATCCTCCAGTTTCAAGGCTCGAACCTCTTTCCGAAATTCTGTCCTGAAGTTGGGTTTCCTAATCTCCCCACTCACTCGAAAAACTTTAACTTCACTCATTTTATTTCACCACATCAAGGGCTTGTCCAATTATGAACATTTCGGGTCCAGTTGTCATCGACCCAACCACAGCCCCATTGCTATTTCCTATGAGACCTGTGGCAACATAAGGTATTCCACAGTTAATAGTTCCCACATCCACAGGAACCTTCAAAACATCCTTCAAAACTTTTCGCTCCTCCTCCTTCAGCATGGGATGAGCCAGCACACCTTTATTGGTAGCGGCGGCAAGGGACCCAACATAAGGTAGCCCCGCTACCTCGTTGGAAACCACCTCAACATCCAATGTCTCCTCTATCTTGCTCAGAATCCCTCTTCTCAACCTAGGGTCAGCTACTGCTCCATGATCGTTCACCAGAATAAGGTTTCCATATGCTGTTTTTTTGGTGTCCATGACAGTCACGTTAAGGTCGGAGGCTGATTTAATTGCTTCTATTTCATCTTCCCGAGCAAAGGGGGGAAGAACTACACCGTTGGAGTTGGAGCAAGCTAGGGCGCCTGTGATCACGGATTTGCCCACTGTAGTGGCAACAACTTTGACCTTCAACAATTCCTCAACCTTCTGCCTCTTAGTTTCGGGAACCTGCGGGGGTATAATTGCAATTTTGTCGTTGACAAGAGAATAGACACCTATGCTGGCAGTACCGAAAACGTCGAGGAGAAAGAGCGTCAATGTCAGTCTCCTTCAGCAAGACGAACAGTTACTACTCCTTCCTTGTCCTTAACCACACGGACCCTGATCTTTCTAGGAGGCTTCTCAATCCCTCTGCTCCAGAGTTTCTCGTTAACCTCATTATCTATGACAAGCCTCTCCGCTTCTTCCTCATCCTCAACCTCCGTGCGGACTTTCATATGCTTCAAAACAAAACTTCTCACAATTCTTGCCGCTTTCGGGGCACGTTTTTTTCTCTTGGAGATCCATGCCTTCCCTAGGGGAATCGTGTAGAACCTTTCTTCAACAATGTCCTCATCCAATTCCTCTTTCGCGGCTTTTCTCCCTTTGGCTTCTACGAATTCCTCTTCTTCCTCTGCCTCTTCATCCTCTTCCTCGGGAACTTCAGGCTCTAAAACGTCTTCTTCTGGCTCCTCAACTTCCTCTATCTCTTCTTCAGCTTCTTCAGCCACATCAACAGGTTCTTCCATCTGGTTTTCCCTCAAGCCTTTATCTTTCTCTGTCGCCAGCGTCTCCTCTTGGGATTTGTCCTAACTTGTCCCTTTGTTTTGGCTATGACCCATGTTGGAACGGGTTTCTTCTGTTTTCCAGCCTTGGCGAGCCTCAGTTTTTTGGCTGTCGGTTTGTTTCTTGCCGTCTTCACACCCTCCTGATTGTGTAGTCTCTGCGACCCGACTGGAGCCTTACGAGAAGCTCTTTCAGTTGCTCGTCGGTTATGGGGATGGCTATTCTTCCCTGTTGAGCCAGTTGGATTAGCTGTAGTTCGAGCTGTCCTGTGAATTCTGGTTTAACCATTTTCAAGTTTGTTAATCGGCTCCTAGCTTCAGGGGTGAGAATTCTGCGAAGCAAAGCTTGCTTTTGGCCCTCAAGTTGCTGTTGCGCTTGGGCTTGCTTCTGCTCCTCTACCATCCTCTGTTGTAGCTCAAGCATTCTTCTTTTTCTGAGGGCTTCAAGTTCTTCTTCGCTCACTATATTCTCACCTAATATTTTTTGAGTTCGGGCTGAGTTTTCTCCAGTTCCCTCTTGATTTCGGTGGCTAGCCTGTCTAGCAGTTGTCTTCCCTCACTCGTTACAACCTTTCCTTCATTCTTTAATGGTTTCACGAGACCTGCTGTTTGAAGCTGCTGCAGAGCTTTTCTGACTATGGCGCCGCTTCCTTTTCTAGCGTGTTCCGGTTTTGCTCCTCTATCTAATCTGCCGCCATATTCGGAGCGGAGTTTCTCGATGCCTATTGGTCCTTTCACGTAGATTTTACGTAGAACGGAGGAGCATCGGGTGAACCACCAGTCGGGGTTTCGGGGTGGTCTCTGGGTGTGAATTCCAGTTTTGGCGAATGGGCTCCATGAGGGTGGATTTATTTCGTCTACTTCTTCTTTCAGATGCTTAGCTAGCCTTTCGATGAGAACTGATGGTGGGACGTCGTAGGGTGTCGGCAAGGCTTATTCTTCCTAAATTTTTCCTTCAGTAAGGGAAAAGAAATGTCTTATATTAGTTTCGTGGTTGAGAGAAACAACTTTCTTACATGGTTATAAAGATTTCACCCTTTTTTCGTCTTCTTCTTGTACAAGAGGAATGTGTGACCGCGAACTTCAACGAGTTGCGAATATGTCTGCTGCGCAACTTTTGTTGCGATGCTTTTCGCTTCTTCGTCTTTGAGGGCGGTTCTTAATATTTTTGCCTTGACCATCTCCCGTTTGTCAAGTTGCTTGGAAATCTCGTTTAATATCTGGGTTGTTGTTCCCTCCTTTCCAACCCAGACAGTTGGTTTCTCGGCACCGATTTTGTGCTTTATTCGGCGCTTCATCTTTGGTGTTATCATGACTCCTCTCTTCTTTTTAGTGGAAAACGGGAGTGCTGACCACAATTCATGCAGGTTATTACCATATGAGGTTCCCTTCTCTGTTGGATGCGGATACGACAGTTTACGTCCGGTAAGATAAAGCTTTTACAGTGTCTGCAGATGAGGCTTCTGTATTCCTGAGGTAGACGCAGTTTAGTCCTCATAGCTATCTTCCGCGCGATCTTCACGTAACGTTGAGCCAGTTCAGGGTCTTCATGAATTACTTTTTTGGCTAGGTGAAAGAGGGTGTGAACGCGTTGAAGGGCGATTTGTTTCGTAGAGTTCATCGTAGATAACCATTCATGCTTAGTATGCATTAAGTTTTTACATGGAACCGACGAGGTTTTTTGTTGATTATAGTAGAAAATAGATTATGTGGGCAGTGATCATTGAAGCGTTTATGGATTTGCTGAAAATGGAAAATCCCCGAGTTGAGTCTAAGCCCTCAGCGCATGTTAGGCCCGGTATGACATCGTTTTTGTCGTGCGCTTCTCGTCAGCCTTTTTGATGGGCGCACTCGATGCCTCAACGCATTGCAACTTAAGGTATTGTCCAGCCCTTTGAAGCAGATTTTTTGTCGCGTAAGGGTCTTCAGCTGTTTTGACCGGTACGCTCTATGCTTCACTGCAATACCCGAGCATGCTCCCCAACTCGGGGATATATGTTACTTACATATACTGGAAGATATACTTTGTCGAAAGAAAGAAGGATGGGCTGATGAAGCTTCCACTCGTTCTTTTGACATATTTCTGTTAATACGTGAGACGCCCTACCAGTTCAACCAGTTTACTAGGCGCTCAGAACACAAACAATTTTTGTCCAAATACGCGCGCAAGTATTACATTGCAAAGAGTTCATGGACGAAGTCGCCTATGTAATGGGCTAATACAACCACGGCGAGCATGATCATGACGTGTTCAGCTATGACTTTGGCTGGGTTCTGTTTCTGGGATTTTGCCATGAGGTAACTGAAAACTGAAATCAACAGCGCTCCCCAGACCACACTTACCAAAATAGCCATATTCAGCTCAAGTAGCTGGAGTGGAATAATGAATGAAAAAGCAACACAGAACTTTGAGATAAACGTGAAAAAGGCACTTTGCCATAACTCATGTGTAGTATGCACATTTTCCGCCTCCTCCGAAATGTGGATGCCAATAGCATCTGAAAGGGCGTCCGCCACAGCCAACACTATTATGCCAACTAGGACCGCCAATTTTTCATGGGTTCCAGAGTGCAACCCAACAATAACACCTAAGGTTGTTATGACTCCTGAAGTGATGCCGAAACCAAATCCCTTCCACAGCCCATCCTTCATGTTTTCCCCTCTAGAGAAATTGAAGGATGAAATACACTTAAATATTAATCTGAACTGCGACGTGCATCCATCCTGTACCATTAAATAAATGCAAAAGTTTGTTTCTCTAGCTCACCAGTCTCCTCAACCGAAAAGGTGGGTTGCACATTCATGCATAAATGTAATATTAACTTACTCCCTAGAAAGGGAGGGGGAAGTGTTAAAGATTTTTGATCTAGTCGTTGTTGGGGGAGGAGTTGCAGGAATAGCTGCTGCGATGAGAGCAGCAAAAAGTGGATTAAAGGTAGCATTGGTTGAGAAAGAGGTTATTGGGGGAGTTCACGTTAATTGGGGTGGTATCCCAACAAAAGCATTGATTTCAGTTGCTGAAACATCCAAAAAGGTCAGGTATGGGAAAAGGTTAGGAATTCTCGGCAACGTAGAGATTGATTGGGACCTACTTCAGAAACATAGAAGAGCAATAGTTATCCAAATTTTGAATTTTAACCTGTTAGCTCTGAAAAAAGCAAAGTTGAGATTTTCTATGGTGTTGGGGAATTAGTGTCAAGTTCAAAGGTTAGAGTTCTGTTGAACAATGGAGAAGAAAAGGTTTTAGAGACTAAGAATACCCTAATTGCAACAGGCTCACAAAGCACTACCATACCCAGCATTCCTCTAAGTTCAAAAATCCTAGACAGTTACGGAGCAATACAATTGGAAAAGCCTCCAGAAAGCCTCTTGGTTATAGGCGGTGGTGCAGTGGGCTTGGAATTTGCCACGATTTTCAGTCTTCTTGGAACAAAGGTAATTGTTGTTGAATTGTTGCCCAAGCTTTTACCTAATGAAGAACCCGATGTTGGAGAATTTGTCAAGAAAAGACTTGAGAAAGATGGAATCAGAGTGCTGATTGGCAGCAAAGTAGTTGATATAAGAGATAAAGATCGGTATGTGGAAGTTGTTGTAGATACTCCAGACGGTCAGAGTATTGAAAAAGTAGAGAAAATATTGATTGCAATTGGAAGACGACCCAACATTGACCATGAGAAACTTGAGAGCTTGGGGATCAAAACAACAAAGATGGGAATTGTTGTTAATGAACGAATGCAGACATCGATGCCAAACGTATATGCTGCTGGGGATGTGGTTGGCAAAATCCTTCTGTTAAATGTGGCAATGAAAGAAGGAAAGGTAGCAGCAGAAAACATTGCTGGTGGACAAAAAGTGATGGATTATACGGCGGTTCCTAGATGTGTTTTTACTCTTCCTGAAGTGGCAGCCGTAGGTTTGACTGAGGAACAAGCTAGAAAAGAAAATGAAGATATTATTGTTGTGAAAGATCCTTTCTTTAGTCCGAGGGCAGCAGGAGCTGGTGAGGTAGAAGGGTTCATAAAGATTGTTGCTGAACCTGATGGAACCTTACTTGGAGCAACAATTGTTGGATCACATGCTAGTGAATTAATCTTCCCTTTGACTGTGGGAATATATAAGGGAATAAATGCATTAGAGCTAGCTGAGCTTTTTTATCCTTCGCCAACCTTTTCGGAAGCCATAATGAATGTGTTAGGGAAAGTGGGAGGAAAAGCCATTTTCGGAATAAGATAAGCGCGCGTTTTCTTCCATTAGTCCACACTAGCAGGACTAACCCAACTATCACGACTATTACTATTAAGAGAGTAATGTACACATTTAAAATTTCTAAGCGCAAGAAGATTTTCAATGCGCAAGCACTTAATAATTACTCAGTCAACCGTTGTTAATAGTGAATGCAATGAGGGACAGAAGAACCTGTTTTTTCATCGGCATTCTAATGCTTTTTCTTACGACACCAGTATTTCAGGGAGATGTCTTCAACACCTACAGCGTTAAATATGTAGGATCGGTAAATTGCAAGCCCACTAAACCGCCCACGGTACAGTGGAACAGGACCTATGGCGGCGCAGGAATCGATGTAGCATTTTCGGTGTTGCAGCGAAAAGATGGCGGATACGCCATGGCAGGTCACACAACTTCTTTTGGAGGTGGAGGTGATGATTTTTGGCTAGTCCAGACCGATTCCACTGGGCAGACGCTCTGGAACAAAACTTATGGAGGACCAGACGATGAAGGAGCATTCTCTATGGTTCAGACCAGCGACCAAGGCTATGCATTGGCAGGAGATATATATGGACCAGGCTCGTTTGGCTGGGATTTCTGGCTGGTCAAGACAGACTCAAACAACACTATGCTTTTTAACAAGACTTATGGCGGACCAGACGATGAGGGAGGGCTATCGGTGATTCAAGCCATAGACGGTGGCTATGTACTTGCTGGAGACACAAAACCAGTCGGAACTGAAATCTGGGACCTGTGGCTCACCAAGGCAGACCCCGAAGGAAAAATGCTTTGGAACAGAACATTTGGCGGACCCGGTGATGATGCTGCATTCTCTGTAATTGAAACTACCGACAGGGGATATGTCGTTGCAGGTCACACTTCTTCTTTCGGAAATGATGCACATGATATCTGGCTCATCAAAACAGATTCCATGGGCACAATGCAATGGAACAAGACGTATGGAGGAACAGGAGACGAGGCAGCCTTCTCTATCATTCAAACCAAAGATGGCGGGTACGCTTTAGCTGGCTATACCAACTCTTTCGGTACAGGTGAATATGATTTCTGTCTCGTTAGAACTGACGCTGCAGGAAACCTTCTTTGGAACAAAACCTATGGCGGAACGGGAGACGAAGGGGTGTACTCTATAATTCAAACGAACGATAATGGCTACCTCCTAGCCGGGAACACTAATTCTTTTGGCGCTGGAGGCTATGACTTCTGGCTGGTTAAAACTGACCAAAACGGTGAAATGGTTTGGAATGAGACTTTCGGAGGTTTAAATGATGACGCAGCCTTCTCCGTTATTCAGACTAATGACGGAGGCTATGCCTTGGCTGGAGACACCAAGTCTTACGGAGCTGGCGATTGGGATTTCTGGTTGGTCAAACTTTCTCCCGTAGCCGAATCAGCCGTCCCTCTTCTGGGTGGACTCGTAATCAAAGTTATAGTTACTTTGTTAGTCTCTGGAGTAATCATCGTGGCCGCAATCGTATGGAAAAGAGAAAGGAGAGATTAAAATTTAATCCCAAACTTAAATATGCTAGAAGCCACAACTAATTAGTAGTGAAAAGGTGGCGAAAAATGAGCGGGGGACAAACTTCTCCACAATTTGAGGGGGCAGTGCGGCTTCAGAGCGCATTGATGGGATTAACATTAGCCTTTAAAGAAAGGTATGGCAATGAGGCGTTGCAGATTGCCAAACAATTTACGAAGCAACTTGGGATGAATATTGGAAATCAACTGAAGCAACAGGCGAGTATAACGGGTTCGGGGCTCAAAGATATCGAAACCGTGCTTCATGCGTGGCAAGACCCATATGTATTGGGGCCTCCACCAAAATCCAGAATCGAGGGGAAACGGTTGACTATGACTCGAGAAAATCCAACCCAGTGTCCAGCCCTACACGTTGCTAAAAGAATGAACTTGCCTTTGGAAACCGTCTGTGAAACGGTAGCGTTCCCCATGTTCAGGGGCGTTGCTGAGGCAGTGAATCCAAATGCCAAACACATATCGGTCAAAATCTCTAGCGCCAAATGTATTGATGCGATTGAAATGCCGTGAGTATCTTACAATAAGATCTAAAATCTCAATAGCGCTTATTTCTTTGTTAGGGTGCACAATGTTTTTGATTAAGCTTTTTATCATAAAAACCGCGATTCTATTCTAGGAATAAGTTTGCTCGTTCTAGTGTTAGCTGAGGCTGCTCTCGAAACGGTTCCCAAGGACCTGTGGAGTCACCCCGCCGTCAGACGCCACTCGAAAAGACAGAAAAAACCTCCGAAACACCTTCTCCTTGACAGATCACTGCACCACTCAGCCATGAGGAAACTTGGAGAAAACGAGAAACGAGGACGCCCAGACATAACCCATTTCGTCCTCCTTGAAGCCCTAGGCTCCCCCCTCAACAAAGAAGGACTCCTTCAGGCATACGTCCACACCAAGCAAGACTACACCATCACAGTCAATCCAAGCGCTCGACTACCCAGAAACTACAACCGATTCCTCGGCCTTATCGAACAGCTTTTCCAACTGGGAAAGGTTCCGTCTGAAGGAGAAATGCTCCTCAAGCTGGAAAGCAAAACGCTACCAAATTTACTTGCTGAAACAGAAGCCGACTATGTAATAGCCTTCAGCAGAGAGGGCCAGCCAAAAACCATCGAAGAAGCCATTTCCAGCCTTCAGACAAAGCGGAGACCAGCAGTAATAATCGGCGGCTTTCCTCACGGTCACTTATCAGAAACCACTGTCCAGTTGGCGGACGAAATTGTCTCAGTGGACTCGGAGATGCTGGAAGCATGGACTCTGACTTCGAGAGTAATCTACGAATACGAACGAGCCCTTTCACTGCCCCAAAAGAGGAATGCTCCATAGTTGATTTGGAACCTTTTTCCTATTAGGAGCCTAATAACAGCGTATTGTTGAAAACAAACTTTTTCTAGAAACACACCTCACCACAGACAAAAGATAGTGAAAGTTATGGGCAAAAATCGTAACTATTCTTGAGGATTAACCTTTATCAACTCCGGAACCTGTCCAGCTTTTCCCACAACCCCCTTGTACAGAATAAAGACCCCCTTAACTCCCTCTATGCCCAGAGCTTCGTCTATTCCCTGTTTAATTATGCCGTGAACGTCATCCCCTTTTATCAGGTTAGCCACAGCCGTGGCTGCAGCATCAGCCACCCCAGCGTCAACAGCAAAAATCGTCACCGCTTCTGCCTCTCCGAAACTTAAAGCATGACTATACAAACCTGAACTCGTGGCTACTCCCACGGGAAACTCTTTCAACCTGAAGCCCATCTCTCTTGAGAGGGGCGCATCACCTGCCGCAAGAGCAATATCAATAGGTTGATTTGAAACAGCGGAGACCTCTCCTCCATTCTCTACCACGGCAACCTTACTTCCCGCGTGAATCATCTTTTCCACTGCTAGGTCAGCTAACACTCCGGCAACAGCAGCCATAGGTCCCACCTTAGCCTTCAAGGAAGCTTCAGCCATCAATCGGGCTACCTTTGGTCCAGTGTCCACGGGAATCGGCTGGAGACTATACAAAAATTCTGGATGATCCTGAATGTATTTTTCAAGCTGTTCCCGGTGATATTCTATCGCAGCTATTGCTTTCTCGATGGCGCTTTCTTTGTCTGTTATTATGGTGCAGTTTGACTCTTTGAGGCGAAAAGCCCGTTTAGAGAGGTTTTTCTTTTTCATTTTGGATGGTTACGGTGCTGCTCAACAAGTGTTATGGCTCTAGCTGGACAAGCATCAACACATAAGCCGCATGGACTGCCAATACATGTCTTCTCGTCGAAAACCACAGAATAATCCTCATCGAAGGATATGGCATCCACCGGACATAGAGCGAAGCATGCGCCACAGTCAAAACACTTGTCATAGTCCACTTCGATAAGCTTCGGAAACTTGACGATCACACCCTTATCCCTGAAGGCTTTAACAATCTTCTTGAGGTGAATGGCAGGCACCTCCAGTAATATGTCGCCGCCTAGGGAATTGATGGTGGCAGTCACTATTCTCATTGGTATTCCAAGCTCAAGAATTACCTGAGAAGTTATTGGCTCCTCAACGTTTTCCTCAGTGAACCTTAACAGAATTCTATCCACTTTCTTCACCTTCCCCTCAGTTTAGATATATCCTCAGAGGTTATGAGCCCAACAACCTTCTTGTCTCGATCTACTACAGGCAGAGCAGATATGTGATGCTGTGCCATCTTCCTTGAAGCCGCCTCCACTGACTCCTCAGGTCTCGTAGTAAACACTTTCTTGGTGATAATGTCAGCGAGTTTACTTTTTCCGTCAGCAACGGCTCGAGTAACATCCCAAGAAGTCACTATACCCTTGATCTCTCCACTTTTATCCGTTACAACAACGTGGTTCACTGACTTGCTTATGATTCGCTGAGCAACCGCCTCAATAGCCTCGTCAACGCTACAGGTAACAGCCTCATGAGCCACGCGATTAACCAATGTTATCTCGCCAGTCTGCTTCATTGGGTTACACACTGAATCTATCGGTAGAGTCTCAGTGGGAGCAGACAGGTAAAAGGACCCGTTTTCGATCCATGACTTCAGCGTCTCGGTGATTTTCTTTGCCTTCTTCAAACTGGAGAGGGAACTGACCTTAATTTTCCTGTCGTTGATTGTTGCTTCGCCCGACTTTAATGTGGCATAATCGACTTTGCCCAAGGTAGGTCGCACTCTGCGGGGAACTCCATAATCAACTATATCAGTAAGAATCTCTTCATCCCGTAATGCCGTCTTCTTAGCTAACCCCTCATTCAGTATGGGAATGGGAATGCCTATGCCGACGTAGAGGCTTGTGCCATACTTGGTGAAAGCGCCTCCACTAATAAACTCTGGACTCATCTTTTTGCAGTCTCCCCGAACCATGATTGTGCCAAACCTGTTATTGGGATCGTGTTGTGTGCCTTCTCCTATAACGTAGCCCTGTCCTCCACCCAAGAATATGCGGGTTCCAACCCCTATTGTTTCGTAGTCAGGGTCGTTCATCAGGGGATTCAATGCTCCAGCTCCTGAGTATGTGGCGTTTCTGAATCTTGGCAAGAGCTTGCCCATGTAGGTGTAGATTATTTCGTCGCGGCTGTTCGTGGCGCAGACGTAACGTTGGTAGCAGTTGCGGAAGTTCAGCAAGTAGAACTGGTTCAAGTCATCTTTTGTGATGGTGGTATCCAGTTTGGTTCTGGGGTAACAGTCTGTTCCGTAGGAGGTGGCTCTTACTTCAACCTCTTTGCCAGCGATCAGGTCCTCTATCACGTGTCCGCCTCCATACTCGAAAGGCTGTGTTTCGGACATCATGGTGGCGCCTATGTACAGGTCAACAGCAGCGCCTGGATGGCTGACTTCAACGTCGTTTAACCATGCCCTCTGGATTTTTATTGGGGGATCTGCATGTCCGAGGTTTATCACGGCTCCTGAAGAGCACATAGCTCCGAAGGTTCCTGTTGTAACGACATCAACCTCCTTGTAAGCCACTTCCACGCCGCTGCTTTCCACTAACTTTTTCATCTCTTCTGCTGTCAAAACCTGAGCGTCGCCACTCTTTATTCTCTGGTTGATCTCAGTTATTGTTCGTCCGTTACTTTTTTTTGCGATTGCCATTGTGTCAGCTCCAATACTCTATTAGGATATAGAACATAGCAAACAACATTATACCTTTAATATTTTACTGAAACTTTTATTCCAAAAAGAATTTAAACCCGCCCCACAAACAATAATGACATGTTACCCTCCCTCGAAGAAGTTGGCAGGAAACGAAGAATCGTGGGGCTGACGCAACAAAAACTCGCAAGGTTAGCTGGAGTAAGCCAGTCCTTAATTGCAAAACTTGAATCGGGAAAAATTGATCCGTCTTATACCAAAGTCAAAGCTATTTTTGATGCGCTGGAACGACTGCAGACAGAAACAGAGGTTCGAGCTGAAGAGGTGCTTCATAACGAGGTTATCGGAGTTCAAAAGAATGACTCGGTCTCCAAGGCCGTACAGACGATGGCACACTACGGGTATTCTCAGCTTCCAGTCTTTGACGGGGAGCACTCTGTTGGGAGCATCTCAGAAAAAACGATTATAGGAAAGGTCTCTGCAGGCAAAGACCTGTCCCAAATATCCAAGTTACCCGTTGGCGATGTCATGGAGGAAGCTTTTCCTCAGGTTGGAGAGGATGCTCCGTTGCCGTTGATTTCAAGTCTCTTGCAGGTTTATCCGGCGGTCTTGATTTCTACAAAGGGAAAAGTTGTCGGTATCGTGACAAAAGCAGATTTATTGAAGATGCTCCTCTAGTTCCATCTAGGGTAGGGTGATGTTTCCGTGAGCGTTGCGGTTGAAGCAAAAGACCTAGTGAAAGATTTCGGGTCAGTCCGAGCCCTTGACGGCTTGAGTTTCAGGATAGAGAAAAGTGAAATTTTCGGTCTCATCGGTCTCAATGGTGCAGGTAAGACAACTGCCCTCAGGATCACGTCTACCTTGCTGTTGCCAACTTCAGGCACAGTAAATGTTTTCGGTTGTGACGTGGTTGAAGAGGCTTCAGAGGTCCGCAACCTTATCAGCTATCTTCCTGAAGAGGCTGGCGCCTACAAGAATCTTTCAGGGAATGAATATTTGAAGTTCATGGCAAGCTTCAGGGCTAAGGATAAAGATGCTGTAAGAGAGCTGGTTGATGCGGCTTCTGAGATTTCTGGGTTAGGGGAACGCCTCAGGGATAAAGTGAAGGGGTACAGCAAGGGTATGAAGAGGCGGCTTCTAGTCGCGAGGGCTCTCATGACAAAACCCAAGTTAGCGGTTCTGGATGAACCTACCAGCGGACTGGATGTCCTTCATTCCGTTCATGTAAGAGGCATCATAAAGCGATACGTGAAAGAGCAGGGAGTTACCGTTCTTCTTTCGAGTCACAACATGCTGGAAGTGGAGTATCTGTGTGACCGGGTGGCTCTCATAAACAAAGGCAGAATCGTGGCCACAGGCTCTCCGGCGGAACTCAAAACCAGATACAAAGCGGTTAACCTTGAGGACGTGTTTGGGGAGGTGGTTGGTTTTGCTTAAGGGCTTGTTTAATATTATCGTGAAGGAGATTAAGGAGCTAGTCAGGGACCCGAAAATTCTCCTTCCCATGATAATAATTCCCTTGATAATGTTTCCGCTGATGGGCTTCGCCATTCAAACTTCTATGGAAGCAGCACAGCAAAGTGGGGGAGAACTTTCGATTGCAGTGATGGACCTTGATGGAGGTCCCGTTACCGAAGACCTCACGGATTTTCTGGAAGCTCGGAATGTTAAAATTATCAATGTTGATGATTTGAATTTTGACGAAGCCTTTACCTATGTTCAGGACTCGAACCTCACGGGTCTCGTAGTAATCCCTTCAGGCTTTAGTCAGAACATAACTGAAGGAAACACAACAAACTTGGAAGTTTATATCCCATTTAGGGGAGGGGGCATAACAGAATCCACTAGCTCCTCTGTGATTAGCTCTCGGTTGAATTCCTTCGAAAAAGAGCAAGTTGACCAAAGAATTGAAAATGTATCTAAGAACCCAGATACCTTTCTGAATCCCATAGATTTGAAGGAAAAATCGATAATAAAGGGGAAAGGCGTGGATGTTAAGCCCGAGGATCTCTTCGGCTTGGTGATATCCCAGTCCACTATAATACCCGTAGGAATAATGATGCTTCTCATCTTTGCCATGCAACTCGCAGCAACAGCCGTGGCTTCAGAGAAAGAGGAGAAGACACTAGAAACTCTACTAACGTTGCCTATTAATCGGTTCATGATCTTGGCAGGAAAACTGACGGGATCAATTATAGTGGCTGTAGTTGGCGCCATAGCCTATCTAATAGGCTTCAGTTACTACATGAGTTCATTCACAGGTGCTATACCAACTGATGGAGTAGACCTCGCGGCAATAGGGTTGGCGCCCACCTTCTTGTCATACTTACTTATGGGGCTCTCCCTTTTTATGGCACTGCTTTCAGCCCTAGCCTTGGCGATTTCGTTATCTGTCTTCGCCGAGGATGTGAGGGGCGCCCAAGCCCTTGTGGGTCCTCTCTCCATTCTATTCGTCTTTCCCATGATCTTCACAATGTTCACCGACATCTCCGCCTTGCCCTTCCCTCTATATGTCATATTGCTCGCCATACCCTTCACACATCCTATGTTGGCTGCCAGAGTATCTTTCACCGGTGACTACCTTACTGCCATCGGAGGAATAGCATACATGATAGCTTTCACTGTTGTAGTTCTCTACATAGCAGCTAGACTTTTTGGTACAGAAAAAATCTTAACAGCAAAACTGAAGTTCAGAAGGTTTAGCCTTAGAAGAAAGAAGTAACCCTCTTTCTCACTCTTTTCTACGTGTTCCCCGCTTTGACAAGAGGAAACAAAATTATTCACCAGAACTTCCTTGGTAGACTGTCCATGTATTCGTTTAGGGAACGAATGTCAAACTTGTTGCCTTCTCGTTGCTCCAGCATTTTGGTGAGGGCTGACGCCAACTCAAGATTCGTTACGACTGGGATGTTGAATTCGATGGCTAGCCTGCGTATGGTGTATTCGTCTTTCAGGACTTCAGAGAACGTTCCTGAGTGGTTCGGCATAGGAATGTTGACTACCATATCGATCTTTCCCTCCTTAAGATAATCAACAATATTCGGTTTCTGCCCAACCTCCCTGACTTTTCGCAGAACTGAAATGTTGTTTACTCCCGCATTCCGCAGAGCCTCAGCAGTATGTTCTGTCGCATAGATTTTGAAGCCCATCTTTCTCAGCGCCCTTCCCAAAGGCACAACCTTCTCCTTCAGCTCTTTTCCGCCAACAGTTATTAGCACCGAGCCGCCTTCGGGTGGAATCTTGAACTCAGCCGACTGCAATGCCTTTGATAGGGCATCCGTGAAGTTTTCTCCCAGGCATGCTACTTCTCCGGTGCTCAGCATCTCAACTCCGAGAACCGGGTCGGCTCCACTCAAACGCATGAAACTGAACTGAGGCACCTTCACCCCAACATGAGTTATGGCTGGCAACTCCGTGACTCCGACATCCCTGAACTTTTTGCCCAGCATCGCTAAGGTAGCAAGTTCTATCATGTTGACTCCTCGAGTTTTGCTTACGTAAGGCATGGACCTAGAGGCGCGGAGATTGCATTCGATAACGTAGGTGAAGCCGTTTTTTACGAGATACTGAATGTTGTAGGGTCCCCTGATTTCTAGGGCTTTCACTATCTTGTAGGTGTAGTCTTGAATGGTTCTCAGCACATCACTATCCAGAGTTAACGTTGGTATGCCCATGGTTGCGTCGCCACTGTGAACTCCAGCGTTCTCAACATGTTCAATGATGGCTCCTATGATGTTGTCTTCGCCATCATAGACGCCGTCAACCTCAACCTCCTTGGCATTCTCTATAAACTTCGAGATTACCGCAGGATGTTCCCGTGAAACCTTAGCAGCCAGTTTAAGGTAATTTTCCAGTTCATCTTCGGTGTAGGCAACCCGCATTGCAGACCCTGACAGGACGTAGCTGGGGCGAATGAGAACGGGATAACCGACTTTCGAAGCGAACTTTTTGATGTCACGCTTTGTTGATAGGTCACTCCACTCTGGCTGAGGAATATTAAGCTGATCTAGAAGCGCACTGAACTTTGATCTGTCTTCTGCCCTGTCTATGCTCTCACCCGATGTGCCCAGCAATTTTACTCCCGAGTTAGATAGCTTCAGGGCTAGGTTGTTTGGAATCTGTCCGCCCACGCTCGCTATGACACCGAATGGATCCTCCTTGTCATAAATGTCCAGAATCCTCTCCAACGTCAGTTCTTCAAAGTAAAGCTTGTCTGACATGTCATAATCTGTCGAGACCGTTTCGGGATTGTAGTTAACCATTATAGCCTCTTCGATACCGTTCTTTTTGAGAGCCCAGATAGTGTTGACCCCGCACCAATCAAATTCCACGCTGGACCCTATCCTGAAGACACCCGCTCCGAGAACCATAACTTTCTTGTTACCTGAAGAAAATTCTATGTCGTCCTCGTCTCCGCCATAAGTCAAGTATAGATAATTGGTTTTCGCTGGCCATTCAGCCGCAAGAGTGTCTATCTGCTTAACCGCGGGAACTATGTTCGCCTCTTTCCGCAGCTTGCGTATTGCTAACTCGTCTGTGTCACGGCAGATGGCGATTTGCTTGTCTGAGAATCCGAGGCGCTTCGCTTCCCTGATGGTCTCTAGGAAGTCACTGTTTTTTGGGCTTATTGAACGCATTTTCTCCTCTATGTCGATTACGTTTTTGATTTTGTGGAGAAAGAAGGGGTCAACGCCACTCAGTTTGTAGATTTCTTCGACTGAAATGCCTTGCTTCAATGCCTTAACTATTTTAAAGAGCCTCTGGTCCGTGGGGTAAGCTAAAACATCCTTTATTGTTTCTATGAGTTCGGTTTCGTCTTCGCCAGAGTTACAGACCAATCCAACCTTTCCAATGTCTAACATGCGGATAGCTTTCTGCAACGCTTCCTCGAAGCATCTTCCTATGCCCATAACTTCTCCAACAGACTTCATCTGAGGACCAATATGCCTGTCCACGTTCCTGAACTTCTGCAAGTCCCAACGCGGATACTTAACTACAAGGTAATCAAGAGCAGGCTCAAAGCAGGCTGTTGTTACACCAGTTACCTTGTTCAGCAACTCCGGCAGCGTATAACCGATACACAGTTTAGCTGCGATGTACGCAATGGGGTAGCCTGTTGCTTTGCTTGCCAAAGCTGAGCTTCGTGACAGCCGAGCATTAACTTCTATGGCGCGAATTACTTCTGATTCCTTATCCAGCGCCCACTGGATGTTGCATTCGCCGATTACGCCTAGGCTTCGTATCGCCTTTATTGATGCTGAACGGAGAATGTGATATTCTCGGTTGGAGAGAGTTTGAGAGGGTGCAATTACTATGGAGTCGCCCGTGTGGACGCCCATGGGATCAAAGTTTTCCATGTTACATACGATTATGCAGTTGTCGTCGTAATCCCGCATAACCTCATACTCGATCTCTTTCCAGTGACCCAAATACTCTTCGATGAGCACCTGAGAAATCATGCTCATACCCAAAGCGCGGCAGACAATATCCTTAAGTTCTGCCTCGTTGCGGGCTACGCCTGAGCCTTTACCGCCCAATGTATAAGCCACACGAATAATAACAGGATAACCGATTTCCCTGCCCACTTTGACAGCCTCTTCCAGAGAGCTGGCGGATTTGCTCCTGGCAATTGAAACATCAGCCTTAATCATGGACTGCCTAAACAATTCCCTGTCTTCAGTATCCTCTATGGTCTGAACCGGAGTTCCCAAAACCTTAACACCATATTTCTCGAGAATGCCCTTCTTGGCAAGTTGGACACCACAATTTAGGGCAGTCTGTCCCCCAAAACTCAACATAATCGCATCTGGACGTTCTTTTGCGATAACCTCCTCAACAAACTCGGGCGTTACAGGCAACAGGTAAACTTTTCCTGCCAGCCGAGGATCGGTCTGGATTGTTGCTATGTTCGGGTTAACCAGAACAGTCTCTATTCCTTCCTCACGAAGAGCCTTCAAGCACTGGCTTCCTGAATAATCGAATTCTGCGGCTTCACCAATCTTGATTGCACCACTACCCAGAACTATGACCTTTTTTATCCAATCGAACTTCGGCACCTTCTTTAGCCCCCCGCAAGTTTACGGAATCTATCGAAGAGAAACTCAGTGTCGTAGGGTCCAGGGGATGCTTCGGGGTGCCACTGAAGGGCGAAGGCGGGTTTGCTCTTGTGCTTTACGCCTTCAACGGTTTTGTCGTTGGCGTTTATGAACCAGACTTCTAATCCAGTGTCTTTCAGAGAGTCTCTTTCTGCGGTGTATCCGTGGTTCTGGGTGGTAATGTAGCACCGCTTAGTTTCCAAATCGAGGGCGGGTTGATTCTGAGATCGATGACCATACTTCAGTTTGTAGGTGTCACCGCCCAGAGCCAAGGCTAAAATCTGCGTTCCTAAGCATATGCCCATTATTGGAGTGTCTTCCTCAACTAACTCTCGGACAGACTCGATTGTTTTCACGCATTGTTTTGGGTCTCCGGGACCGTTGCTTATTAACACGCCGTCCGGCTTGTATTCCAGAATCTCCTCTGCCGAAAAGTCGTAGGGTACCCGTATTACATCGAAGCCTCGTTTCAGGAGGTTACGGAGAATACCGTATTTGACGCCGCAGTCAATTAGAACGGCTAACTTGTTTCCTCCGGATCGGTAGCGAACTGGTTCTTTTACCGTTACTTTTTTCGCGAGGTCTGTGAAGTTTGGGTCCTGAACTGTCTCTACTTCTTTCAGGAGCTTTTCGAGGTCCGGTTCCTCTCCCTCATCGCACACTTCTAGAATTCCCAGCATGACACCCTTGACTCTGAGCTTCTTCGTGAGCTTCCGAGTGTCTATCCCGTAAATGCCAGGAACATCTTCGTTTTTGAGCCACTCGTCCAGTGTTCGGGTGGATGCCCAATGGTAAGGTTGCCTGCACAACTCATGGATAACGAAACCAGTCACCTTGATGTCGTCAGATTCAAAATATTTGAGAACACCCTTCTCTAGGTCGTAGGGTGGCACGCCATAGTTGCCAACCAAGGGATAAGTGAACGTTAAGATTTGTCCCTTGTAGGAGGGGTCTGTCAGCGATTCAGGGTATCCAACCATAGAGGTGGAGAAGACGATTTCGCCTGAAACCTTCTTTGTAGCGCCGAAGCCATGCCCGACAAAAGTGGAGCCGTCTTCCAAAACCAATACGGCTTTTCCAGTTTTTGAGGGATTGTTTTGCGTCTTCACAGTTTTAACCTACATTACTTTTCGTGGTTTTTGACGGTTACTTTGTTCAAGTAGCGCTTGACCACAGATTTTAGCTGTTTGTCAGCTTCCTCCAGCTTGCTTTTTTTTCTCTTTCAAACTCGCTTTTGACTGAGCGGTCAACTTTTTTCGGTTTTTGAGCATCCTCTTGACTTCTGCTGGAGCTGGACCGCCTTTGGCTTTGTGGCTTTCAACGAATTTCATGGGGTCGCTGGATTCTTGTATGTCCGCCAGTTTGACCTTTAGGGCTAGACCCGCGGAATCTTGGGCAACTTTCTGTAGCAGTTCAGGTGTCAGGTCAGCAAGTGTCATTTTCTTGTCTAACAAGGTTTTGACGAGCGAACCAACTATTTTATGGGATGTCCTGAAGGGAACGTTATACTTCTTAACAAGCACGTTAGCTAGTTCTGTCGTGGTTGAAAACTTGAGAACCGATTTACTGAAAACATCCTTAGAAACATTCAAGTTTTTGACGAGCTTCGAGAACATATCCAATGAGCCAGCAACTGTTTCAAGGGATTCCCAAAGCTTAGGCGTAATCTCCTGAAAGTCCAAGTTATAGCCTGAGGGTAGCGCCTTCAGGGTAGTTGCGGAAGCGAAAAAGTTTCCGAGAACATGGCTCATCCTCGCCCTGATGACCTCTAGGAGGTCTGGGTTCTTTTTCTGAGGCATTATGCTGCTTGTGGACGCGAAACTTTCAGGAAGCTCGATTATTCCGAAATCAGGAGAACTCCAGATTATCAAGTCTTCAGCCATTCGGCTGATGTCAACGGCGACTAACGTGAGGTTAGCTAAGGTTTCTAGGATGAAGTCGCGGCTGCTCACGGCGTCGATGGAGTTTTCTAGGATTTTGTCGAAGCCTAGCAGTTCAGCTGTCTTGTCTCGGTTTATTGGAAAGCTTGTGGTTGCTATTGCTCCTGCTCCCATGGGACACAGGTTGACTCGGGGATACGTCTCCTCCAGCCTTTTCAGGTCTCTTTCCAGCATGTCCACATAGGAGATGAGGTAATGGGCGAAGGTCACGGGTTGGGCTGGATGCAGATGCGTATAGCCGGGCACCAACGTTTCGACATGCTTCTCAGCTAGCTCGATTAAAGACTCCTGCAGCTTAATTACATGCTTCATTAGTTCAAGAAGGCTTGTTCGAAGCACCATCCTGATGGCTGTCGCCACTTGGTCGTTCCTGCTTTTTGCGATGTGCAGGTTTCCGCCGGTCTCCATACCGACTTTCTTGTTAACTTCCTCTTCTATGGCTAAATGAACATCCTCTAGGGATGGGTCTAGCTTCATTTTGGGGTCAAGTTCGTTCAGGGCTTGAAGAAGCTTGGCGCCCTTGTAGCAATCGATGATTTCCTGCTCCATAAGCATGGCTACGTGGGCTTCGTTGATTTTGATTACTGCTTCCAGTAGCTTCTTGTCGCTTTTTATGGATGAAGTGAACTCAACTACATCCTTTCGCACTGAACCTATTCTTCCTCCACGCAACAATTTGGACAATTTAACCACCTTCAACAGTTTTTACCTTAACGGGCAGCGAAAACCGTCCGTCTCGGTTAACATTTTCCTTCCTTTTTCACCTTCTCTTTCAGTATATTAGCTACCTTGGTGGGTAGTCCCCACAGTTCTATGAAGCCTTCAGAATAGGACTGGTCAAACGATGTTTTGACATCATAGGTTGCTAGATTCTTGTCGTACAGAGACATGGGTGAGGAGCGCCCTACAACCCAAGCATTTCCCTTGTACAATTTCATTTTCACCTCGCCGCAGACGCGTTCCTGAGTCTTGTTGACGAAGGCCTCAAGAGCCTCTCGCAACGGGTCTATCCACAACCCAGTGTAAACTAGGAAAGTCCACTTATCATCAATCTGCTGTTTGAACATGAGTTCATGGCGTGTCAAAACCAGTTTCTCCAAGTCTTTATGGGCTTCCAGAATTACTAGGGCGGCGGGGCATTCGTAGATTTCTCGGGATTTGATGCCTACCAGCCTGTCTTCTATGTGATCGATGCGCCCAACTCCGTGTTTGCCAGCGATTTTGTTCACTTTTTCGATCAAGGTTACGGGCTTCAGGTTCTCGCCGTTCAGGGTGCAGGGGACTCCGTCTTCAAATTTGATGGTGATGTATTCTGGTTTGTCTGGTGCTTTTTCGGGAGAAACTGTCCACTCGTAAATCTCTTCTGGCGGCTCCTGTTCTGGATTCTCTAGGCATCCACATTCTATGGAGCGTCCCCATAGGTTTTGGTCTATGCTGTAGGGGTCGGATAGGTGGGGTATGGGGATGCTTTTCTCTTTTGCATATTTGATTTCTTCTTCTCGGGATAGTTCCCACTCTCTAACCGGAGCCATCACCTTGAGTTGTGGGGCAAGGGACTTGATTGTTACGTCGAAGCGGACTTGATCGTTGCCCTTTCCTGTGCAGCCGTGGGCGACTGCTATGGCTCCTTCCTTTTCTGCGATTTCAACCATTTTTGCTGCGATTAGGGGACGCCCTAGGGCTGTGCTTATTGGATATTTTCCTTCGTACAGGGCGTTTGCTTTTATGGCTGGAAAGACGTGTTCGAGTACGAATTCTTCTTCGGCGTCTATTGAGTAGTGTTTCTTGACGCCTAGGTTATGGGCTTTCTCTTCGACTTTTTTTAGGTCAATCTGTTGCCCTAGCTCCATTGTGACGGTTATTATGTCTGCTTTGTATTTTTCTTGTAACCATTTTATCAGGACGGATGTGTCCAGTCCGCCGGAATAGGCTAATATGATGGTGTCTTTCATTGGTTTTCCCAGTTTTAGCGTTGTTAATTCGGGAAAGCTTATATAGATTTTGGTCAATATTAATGTAAAATGAGCATAAGTGACCAAAAATGGTCAACTCGATCTCAAAAACCGTGCAAGCCCTCATAGACGAAGACCTCTCCCTACAAGACGCTCTGCAGAGAGACTACGGAAACTACAGCGCAATAGCCAGAATGTTGTTGCCTAAGGTTAAGAAAGCCGTAAATCAGAACGTTAAGCTTGAGAGCGTGATAACTTCGGTTAAGCGAGCCAAAGCGAACTACACCATTTTGCAGGGAAAGATAACACGGGTCGTGGCGGGGAGCGTTCTAAATATTCGAACAGATATGGCTAAGGTCTCTGTTGAGAAAACGAAAGCGAATCTGGAAAAGATCAGGAAGACTGTAGCCAGTTTCTCAGGGGAATTTCTTCAAGTCATAGAGGGAATATCTGTGGTTACTTTGATCTCTGACCTGCTTTCCTTCCGCAAAATCTGTTCTATCTTTGCTGAAGAGGCTGTGGTGGATAAGAAGCAGAATCTGGCAACTGTTATTATTCGCAGTCCGGATGAGATAATATTCACTCCTGGGTGCGTGCAGGCTTTTTATAATGCGGTTTCGAGGAGGCACATCAATATCGAGGAGACCATGAGCTGCTTCACAGAAACGATAATCGTGTTAGCCATGGAAGACGTAAGCAAAGCCTTCGCAGCCCTCACAGACCTCATAACAGAAGCAAGAAAAAAACAACAATAACGAAAACCTGATGCAACCAGCATATTTGAAGCCTAATAATACTTCATTGTTGAAAACAGCCTTTTTCATGAAAAAATGGGGAAAACATTCCCTTACATATGTAGTGGTAGCCCGGGGGAGATTCGAACTCCCGTCAGCGGGTCCAGAGCCCGCCATGATTGACCGCTACACCACCGGGCTTAATGGTCTTCTCCTGTTACAGGAAAGTTTCTCTTCTTATTAATAAACCTCTCATTACACCCAGTTTTGGAGGGAAAATGGAGGAAAAGAGGGTTTCTATACGTATTAATCCCCTTTATGTAAAGTACATGGCACCAAATCGTAATGCTTATATATTAAAACATAACCTCAGGGTTACTACGGCGGGTCCAGAAGTACGGTTTCTGACCCCTAACAGGATGACGAACCTCAATAATGACAGAATTCTCGCCAGAAAATTTGTCGAGGAGAAAAGCCACGCAAAGAAAAGAAATTTCAAGCAGAATCACAGAAAAGTGCCCTGAATGTGGAAGCCCCAATCTCATCCACGATTATGATACTGGAGAGACCATCTGTGGAGACTGCGGTCTAGTTGTCCGGGAACAGATGATGGACAAGGGTCCGGAATGGCGAGCCTTCACTCAAGAGGAAAAGGCATCCAGAAGCCGTGTTGGAGTACCCACTTCATATTCAGTCCACGACAAAGGATTATCCACAGCCATAGGCAGAGTGGACAGGGATGCCTTCGGACGCAAACTTCCCCTCTCCACAAGGCTTCAAATGTGGAGATTAAGGAAGTGGCAGATAAGATCTCGAGTTCACTCCTCCGTAGACCGAAATCTTGCCCAAGCCATGGCAGAACTGGATCGTCTTTCTGACAAGTCGTATATTCCTGGTCCAGTTAAGGAGAAGGCTGCAGTTATCTACCGTAAGGCTTTGGACAAAGGTTTGGTGCGAGGCAGGTCTATAGCTGCTATTGCCGCTGCTTCTCTCTATGCTGCTTGTCGAACTACAGGAACTCCTAGAACTCTTCGGGAGATAGCTGAATCCAGTTTTGTGGACAAAAAGGATGTGGCTCGTTGTTACCGCCTTTTGCTCCGTGAACTGAAAGTTCAGATGCCAATTGCTGATCCTCTAACTTACGTCTCTAAGATCGCTGAGAAAACTGGCATCTCCGGTCCGACACAGGGTCATGCCATTAAGATTCTTCATGAAGCTAAGAGAAGACGTGCAGCTGCGGGTAAGGATCCTATGGGTTTGGCTGCGGCTGCCTTGTATATTGCTTGCCTTTTAAATAGTGAGAAGAAGACCCAGAAGGATATTGCTGAGGCTGCGGGTGTAACTGAGGTTACTGTCC
>CAZUQX010000022.1:0-22389 GCA_964623205.1 uncultured Candidatus Bathyarchaeia archaeon
CTAGACACACGCCATCTTCACTTACAGTAGGGCACTAAACAATGTTTTTTTTTTGGTTAAATTTTAATCCCAAACCTGAAGCTTAAATCTCTTACTAAAACAGCTTCTCCGACTAAACTTTAACGACCTTTTTGCCTCTGGCTTGAGGAACTATTTTCGTTTTCGCGTTATCGACAAAATCTTTTGAAAGCTCTTGACCCTCAAAAAACCGGTCGAGAAAAACAGCCAAGCTGGAACATTCCGAGTGGGGTTGGTTTCCAACTGCAACGTTAAAATCTGAGACTGCCTCGGTATAGAATGCAGAGGGTACTTTTTGACTGCCCACAATAACCAACACGTCCTTTCCCGTCATCTTGATTCTCTGGAGGATGTCACTTGTTTGGATGTTTTCTCCATAGGCAGTGAGATGAACTGTGACACCGTTTTTCGCTCTCCATTCCTTCACCACTCGTCTCCAAGGCTTTCCCATCTCAAACTGGAAGACACCTCCCCAGCGTGTCATAACCTTTTCAACAGTCTCTTTAACCTTAGTATCTTTTACGTCTGCCAGAATGAAGCCGGAAGCACCTAAAGCTCGGGCAGTCAGAGCCACATGAGAAGTAAGTCGTTTATCTCTGTCTCTGTGTCCCCACCTCAAAACAACAACTTTCGGCAACTTTTCTCCCTCCTCCGTTTTAGGCTTGATGCTTAAACGTGCCCCCTAGTTGCTCCACACGTCCCCTCACCTTGTCTGCAAACCATGGAATCGACTTGAAAACAACCTTCACAATGTCGCCTTCATATTCAACGTTCTGCACTTCGGAGCGACCAAACAGCCATGAAACGAAGGACATGGTTTCGTCAGTTATTGGCAGAGAAAAGGATGCTTCGACAAAGTCTTCAAGATGTCGTGTAATCTCTTTTTTCAGCGTGGATATGTTGTTTCCGTGTAATGCTGAGATGAGAACTGGGTTTGGAGAGAGCTCCTTTAGAATTTCAGTCTTGTGTGTTATTTCGTCTCCTTGTAGCAAATCAATTTTGTTGAGGACTGTTACCACAGGTATTCCTGTTGCTCCGATTTTTTGGATTGTGTCCAGACTGCAAGAGAGTTTTCGTTTAATTTCTTCTGTGGGTTCGCTTATATCGACAACTAGGAGAATCAGGTCTGAAAGGATTGTTTCCTCAAGGGTTGAGTGAAAGGCTTGAACTAAAGTTAAGGGCAACCGGTCGATGAAACCAACAGTGTCCGTTAACAAAACCTTTCTCTTGGAAAGACTCACTGCTCGGGTTGTTGTGGAGAGAGTGGTGAAAAGGCTCTTGTCAACTGTAACGGTTTCCTCTGTGAGCAAATTAAACAGTGAACTTTTACCGGCATTTGTATAACCCGCCAAGGAAATCAAAAAATACCCCAAATCAACTCTTCGGCGGCGATGAAGTTGCCGTTTCTCTCGTTTCTTCTCAAGTTTGTCTTTAATAGAACTGATTCGTCGTTTCACAGTTTCGTAGTAAAGATCAACCTCATACTTTCCCAGCCCCCCGAAACCTGGCTGCTCTTCCATTCTTGCCAGCCTAACTCTTTCTTTTGCTCTTGACAACTCGTATCGAAGACTAGCTAGCTGAATCTGAAGCTCCGCCTCATAGGTTGAAGCTCTGATGGAAAAGATTTCGAGGATGAGTTGAAAGCGGTCAATAGCCACTAGACCGGTAACTTTAGCTAGGTTGTAGGCTTGGACAGGTGTCAATTCATTATCGAATATAATCTTCTCGGCACCAGTTTCTTTCACCAACTCAACTAGTTCCCTTACTTTTCCCCGCCCAATCTGATAGCGAGAGTCTCGTCTCCTGACCTGTTCAAGGGAACTTGCAACAGTGTATCCTGCTGCCGCGGCAAGGCTCCTGAGTTCATCTAGGCTTGAACGTTCTGAGGGAAGCCGCCGTTGAACTATGATTGCTTTCGTTCCTTCTTTTCCTCCTTTCCCTGGTCTTTCAGCAGAACAAGGTCTCCCAAGGTTGTCCCACGGGGTTTGGATAATGAAACAAACTGAGTTTTAGGTTCTAAGGGAGGAACACGAAGCTTTATTTTCAGTGCGTGCTCCAGCTTTTCTGCAAGAACGAGGTCAGGAACCATTTTGCCACTTTCAATCTTACGGAGAACCGAAACCTTCTCTCTGATCTTTCTACCCAAATCCTCATGATTCAATTCCAGCCCTCTTCTAGCCTGTCTCACTCGCTGACCAAAGTCATCCACAAGCTCCAAGGTTTCAGTCACTGATGGAATCGGCTTTCTTCGTGAGACCGGAATTATTGGACGCTTTGTCCTCTTTTTTGCACGACGTTGAGGCTTAGGTTCCCAGTAACCAGAGCTTAGTTTGGCGCATTCACCGCAGACGGTCATCTTGGCGCCTTCAATTATTGCCCTTAAGGGGTTACCGAATATTTGACGACCACAGACTTCGCACTGCACGAGAAGCATCACCTGAACTATTCATCACAACCGATTCTTTATACTTGTCGATTTTATATAACTTGACCGTCAAACCCCAACGGAACATCTGAAAGAGCCACAAATTTTTTAGGTAGACTGGACTAATCATAGATTGTGGAGATGAGTGTTATGCCTATGGCTTTCGTGTTGATAAACACTGAGATAGGATCTGAAAACGAGGTTTTAGAGGACCTGAAGAAGATCGAGGCAGTGAAGGAAGCTTACATGGTTTACGGAGTTTACGATGTCGTAGCTAAGGTCAGCGCAAATACTATGGATAAACTTAAAGAGATTGTTACTTGGCATGTGAGAAGGCTGGACAAGGTTCGGTCAACCCTGACCATGATAGTGATCGAGGGACAAAAGTAGCCTCCACCTCCCCCCTTTTCTCAATCCGAAAGAAACAACCTTTTTCTGAATATTCTTATTCGTCCAACAACCTAATTACAGCCACGAGCGGAAGCTAATGGTTAAGCTACACATAGGATTCGATGACACCGATTCTCCAAAGGGAGGCTGCACCACCTACATAGCCGCCATCCTAGTCGAAAAACTGAGCCTCATGGGCGTCTCCTTCACGGATTATCCCAACCTAATCAGGCTTAACCCCAATGTCCCATGGAAGACCCGAGGCAACGGAGCCCTCTGCTTACGAATCAATTGCCGCGAAGACACCATAAAAAGAATCAAGGAGACAGTCTTAGACACCATCGAGACAGAAGCTGAGCTAAGTTACGGCGGTACAGACCCCGGAGTTGTCTTTCTTTTCAATAAAGTTCCCCAGGAAATCAAGGAGTTCGCAAAAAAAGCGGAGCAAGGCATGGTGAAATTGGAGGAATCCTTGAGGCTGGTTAAACGATTTGGCGCCGAAGCTGTTGGATTTAAGAAGGGAAGAGGAATCATCGGAGGCTTAGCCGCCATAGGAGAAGACCTGAGCGGAGACCACACCTTTGAGCTCATAACGTATAGAACCCCAGAAAATCGTGGCAAACCTCGCCGGGTACAAGATTCATCCGTGAAAGAGATGGATACGGTATCATCCCTCATGTTCAGCAACATAGACCCTGAAACGGGTAGAATCCTCATTACTCCTAGAGGACCCGATCCTATCCTTTATGGAGTCAGAGGCGAGAATTCTGAAGTTGTTAAACAAGCCCACGAGATAATTCGCCCAGATGAACCGGTTGAGAGGTGGGTGATTTTTCGCACAAACCAAGGAACCGATGCCCACTTACGAAAGGTCAGCACCGTTAGGGAGATTCAGCCCTACAATCCAGTGGTTGTTCAGGGCGTTGTATCCAAGCAACCTCAGGTGATCCAAGGCGGTCACGTAATCTTTTCGATACAGGATCAAGCGGAGAAGTGGATTGTGCCGCCTATGAGCCTACCGGAAGTCTCTGTAAAATTTCAAGAAAATTGAGTGCGGGAGACGTTGTAAAAGTCTTCGGAGGAGTTCGCCCCTCTTCTTCAAAACATCAGTTAACAATCAACCTTGAAAAGATGGAGATTCTGAAGTTGGCACCTACAGTAATCTCTGTTAACCCAAGCTGCCCAGAATGTGGGAAGAGAATGAAGTCCATGGGAAAGAATCAGGGATTCAGGTGCGAGAAGTGTGGCTTTCGTTCCTCACAACTGAAGAAGGTAGAAGTTGAGGAAGAACGTTACCTCGAGAGGGGACTCTACATTACTGCCCCAAGGTCTCAGAGGCATCTAACAAAGCCCCATTGCCGTTATGGAAGAGAAAAAAGTGTTGCACCCGAAGAAATGATCAGAAACTGGTTTTCCAAATGAAAACCGGAGAACCACTTACCTCTCTGCCTTCACAGGGGCTAAGCTTCAGAGTTTTTCCAGTTATTCAACTGACTTTTTGACACTAAACTTAAATGCCTTCGCAGAAAAGAAGAGTTACGGCTTGAAAAAAGGGGACAGCATGAAGTACTCATTCATAAACCCGGGTCCAAATCCTGAACTCCCCATCGAAGATGTTAGGAAGATGGTGGGAGCAGCCCCTCCCCTCGGCATGCTTTACATAGCAACCTACCTCAGAGAAGAGGGCGTAAACGTCTCCATATTAGACGAGGCGACACAGGGCTTTTCCGTGAAAGGCACAGTTGACTGGGTGAAGAAGGAGAACCCGGACATCCTAGGTTTTTCCACGTGCAGCAGTTCAGGTCGTAGAGCAGCGATTATCGCAGAGAGAGTGAAGAAGGAAAACCCGAACATCGTCACTGTCTTCGGCAATTTCTATGCTACCTTCAATGCTGAGAGAATCTTGAGGAAATATCCTTTTGTTGACGTGATTGTTCGGGGAGAAGGAGAATACACCAGCCTCGAACTGGCAAAGTGCTTGGAGAAAGAGAGAGACCTAAAGAAAGTGTTGGGAATCAACTTCAGAGAGAAGGGACGGATAATTTCAACTCCTGACAGACCCCTAATCAAGGACGTTGACTCCTTACCGTTTCCAGACAGGGAACTGCTGGACTTCGAATATCACAATACCACCGCGGGAATAGTTGTTGCACCAAAAAAGTTCAGCAGCTTCGTCTCCTCCAGAGGCTGTGTTTTTCAATGTCGTTTCTGTGGATGCCGAAGATTGGCGCGAGACCTTTGGCGGTCCAGATCGGTGGAGAACATCCTTGAGGAGCTGCATCTTCTATCCAGTCAGGGTTACAAACAGTTTCTTTTTGTAGATGACAACTTCACCTTGAACCCGAAAAGAGTGATCAAGATATGCCGGAGGTTGAGGAAAGAGAGAGTGGATATAGAATTTTTTGCAGAAGGCAGAGTTGACCATTGCCCCCAAGACATGCTGCAGGAGATGGTGCGGGCAAACTGTAAAATGATGTATTTTGGAATCGAAAACGCCAGTCAGAAGGTTTTGGATTACTACGATAAACAGACAACCCCGAAACAGGCAATAGATGCAACTAGAAAAGCTAGATACGCAGGGATAGATGTGATAGTTACATCGTTTATTTTGGGAGCTCCCCACGAAACAAGAAGGGACATTCAGAATACTCTAAAGTTTGCGCAGAAGCTGCAGGTGGACATCCCCCAATTCAACATTCTAGCCACTTTCCCAGGAACAGACATCTGGGAGGAACTGAAATTGCAGGGCGTTTTGGATGAAGAAAAACATTGGGAGACCGGAGTTTTGGTGCCTGAGGTCTCCCCAGACGCTGTGCCCTGCGAAGAGATCGAGCAGATGATCCATGAAGGTTACCAAAGATTTTTCATTCGCCCAGATTATGTTGTGAAGCAATTGCTTAGAATCGGCACAAGTTCTTACCGATTAAATGTTCTCCTCAACAACCTTAAGAGAGCTGAAACCGTCGCCGAAAGCGTGAAGATGGTCACCTAAAACTTCAGAGCACGATTCCTCTTTCTTACATTCTGCAATTCTGTTGTCTGTAGTTTCAGCTATGATTTTGTGAATCTAGTTGATTGTGTAACCTATTTTTCCGCTTCTACCTATTTTTGGGATGGTCATGGTGAATTGTGCTCCTTTTCTTGGTTTGCCTGTTTCTTGGATGGTCCAGCCGTAAGTTTCGCACATTTTTTTTATTAGGTAGAGACCGTAGCCTGTGCCTTTGCCGTAGCCTTCCTTGAAAATCAGTTCTTTCTCATCTTTGGGTATGCCAACGCCGTCATCCTCGTAAACCAGTTTGAGATGATCTTTTCCCTCTTTGTAGTAAACTTTGATTTGGCTAACCTTTTCTCCATGTTTTATTGTGTCATCCATTAGATTATAGAAAAGCTGCCTCAGCATTGAATCGGCCAGCACAGTCAAGCCATGGCATTCATTCACGAGCTTCGCACCAGCTAGGTCTGGAAATAGCATAGCTGCTTCTTTTACACTCTTCTCTACATTCACGTAAGATAGTTCTTCCATGCCCAACAGCTCGTAAATTGTTGCGAAATCAAAAAGTTTCTCTATTTGGTCAATAGCTGATTCGATGTCACCCAAATATTCTAAGCCACTGGGATTGTCCGCTAGCTTCTGCTTAACCAGATAAACGTTGTTTGCGATAACTGAGAGTTTGTTTCGGGCGTCATGCCTAGTCAGCTTGCCGACAACGCCTAACTTTTCGTTAATGGTCGCCAGTTCATTCATCGTCTCCTCCAAAGATTTCCATGCCAGTTTTTGTTCAGTGATGTCCCAGAAGATGCCTAATATGCCAACAACATTGTCGTTTTCATCTTTGACAGGCGTTTTGACCGTGTGCACAAATACTCTGTGTCCATCTTGGATATAATCTTCTTCTATATCTTCGGTCTCCCCAGACTCGATAATCCTTTTGTCGTCTGCCCTGTATTTTTCAGCCAATATCTTAGGATAAAAATCATAATCTGTCTTGCCAGCAATCTCATCTGAATGGATTTTTAAATCCCGAGCGTAGTTCTCATTACAGGATATATAAACTGAATTCTTATCCTTGAAAAAAATCTTTTGCGGTAGATTTTCAAGTAGTGTTCTAGACTTACCCTCACTCTTCCGCAGCGAATCTTCCGCTGCCTTGCGTTCGGTGACGTCTCTCATTATTGCCTGAAAACCTGTTATCCTTTCCCCTTCTTTCATCAAACTTATGTGGACTTCACCAAAAGCGGAAGCCCCATCCTTACGGTGGTAAACAATTTCAAACGGTTCCGGCACTTTTCCTTCCAAAAGAGATTTTTGCAGTTTCAGGAATTTTTGGGTATCATCCTTACTCAGAGACTCCAATTCTGAAAAGTGTTTACCAATGACATCCTCGTTAGAAGTGCCAGCCATTGCTTTTGCAGCCTTGTTGCGTGACGTGACTACACCATTCACGTCGAAAGTCATTATGCTGTCAGGAGCTTGCTCAACCACTCGCCTATATTTTTCCTCAGACGCTTGAAGGGTTCTTGCAATCCTTTTCCGTTCGGTGGCATCTCGGAATGTACCATGCATTACTTTTCTGCCGCCCAGTTCAAAGACGTTGGCTTTAATTTCAACATCCTTGATTTCTCCAGTTTTAGTAATGACCTGCGCTTCCAGAACCTGTCCCTCTTTCTTTTTGAGATGCAGCTTGTAAGTTCTGCTAAATTTTCCACGGATTTCTTCAGGAGGATGAAGAATACTCTGATGTTTACCAACAATCTCAGATTTCTCTCTACCAACTAATTCTGTTGCTGCACGGTTACAGTCCAGTATTATGCCTGTTTTAGCATCAGCCAAAAAGACAGCATCCAACGCCCCTTCAAACTGCTTCCTGTATTTCTCTTCAGATTCCCTGAGATTCTCCTCCATTTGCTTGCGTTCAGTAATGTCTCTTAAGATCGCTTGAAGACCCACTTTTTTGCCTTTTTCTTTCATCAAACTAATGCGAGCTTCACCCAACCGTTTAGTCCCATCTTTGCGGACATAAGTAAATTCAAAATTCTCCAGTGTTTTTTCTCTGAAGATAGAACTCATTAATTTCAAGTATTTGGGAATGTTCTTTGCTTGGATAGTTCCCAGCTTTGTGAAATGTTTCCCAACGATTTCATCTTTAGAGAAGCCTGTTAGGTCTAGGAACGCTTTATTGACTGAAGTAACTGTGCCTTTCATATTCATAGTAGCAATGCCGTCAGGAGAAAGATCAACAATACTCCTATACTTCTCCTCAGACTTTTTTAACGTCTCTTCTGCTCTTTTTATATCTACTGCTTGGCGTATTCCATGTGCAAGTTCACCATAGACTGCTTCCGGATGCCCAATCTTGTTGAAGTACCTATCTGCACCAAGATTCAGTGCCCTGATCGCTACTTCCTCCCTCCCTTTCCCAGTGAATAGGATAAACGGAATATCGTTCCCGCCTTCTCTGAGTTCTCTCAAAAAGTCCAAACCATTTCTTTCAGGCATCACGTAGTCTGAAACAATCACGTCAAACGCTTTTTTCTTCATTTTTTCCATTGCTTCATTGACGGACAAGGCTGTTTCCACTTGGAACGAGCCCTGCATTTCCAGAATCTGTTTCGCGACTTTTAGCAAGCCAGCTTCGTCGTCCACATGCAAAACACGAATCAGCGTCTTCTCAGTCGGGTCTATGCTGTCCTTGGGTAACGACTTCTTCGTAACAGGACTCACCATTCTACTAAACTTCTCCTATTCAGAAACGCATTTGGACTCTATTATCTTATATCCCAAAATTGGAAATGAACGCTATAATAGTTGTGAAATTAGATTATGAATTGATAACCTTGCTAACTCAGATTCGAATCCATCCCGAAATCATTTGTTGATTAATTAGAATCGGAGATTAACTCCCCGCCTCTTTTTATCAGCCTGTTTTCCAGAAAAAAGCTGATAACCACAATTAAAGTTATGAATTAACAGTTTGATATACCATAAGAACAAATGGCACTCTCACTTTTAAATATTGCGCGCGCGCATGCCATTGTATACGTATACTTTCTGCTTCTTGATTTTCGCCCATAACGGATAGGAAGATAAACAGGACAACCTTGATTTATATCAATTGAATTTTTTCGCCAAGTACGATCATTACAAGTGTCCCAATGTAAAGATCCGATGATTATCACTCCCCCCTTCATTGTTGCACAACTCTTTTGGTGTAGATTTTTCAGCTATTATTTGTTGTGAAAATATAATTATCAATATCCACTTTTTTGTGTATTAATTAGAACTTGATTAATTGTATGTTAATTATGAGTGTTACTTTGATATTTGTAGAAATTCCCTATAGTGTGATAACCATTCATACATTGGCTTTCTATTTTCCTTCGGAATCTTTGTCAAGCTTGGAACATACCTGCTGCATTTTATTTTCTTAATTTTTGGATTAAAAGTTTCTTCAATTGATAAAATTCTTTCAATTTCAGATTTTAAGCCTCTAATTCTTTGATTTAGCCATCTGTCTTCAACCTGAAAAAAATTGAGATCTATGAGGTGTATATCAAGTTCGTTATATTCTTGAGGAAAGGGCAAGTGTTCCCACAATTTCAAAACTGTTTGAGGCATAGGAATATTAGAATATATTGCATATGATATTGCCTGTAACATACGTTGTGCATCAGAACCTTCACGGTCTGTAAGTTTAGCTATTTGACGAGGTAACCATACAACGTTGGGAACAAAAGAATTAAAAAAATGGTGCCGATTAGAAATTATTTCTTGATTATCGATTTTCACCAGCCTCCATATATGACTGGCCACAAATCCCCGTCCTTTCTTTAGGTCATTATAAGAATCAATTTTTGGACTTTTTATGCAAAAACTATTAACAATTCCTTTTATCAGACTATTATCATCTCGGAGGAATCCTTCATTATTTGCAGATCCCCATTCCTCTTTCTCAATTGTTTTTCTTTTTCTACATGAGGGATCTCTAACCACATAAGGAAGTATAATGGGTAGTTTTTGATAGAATTTTTGTGGAAGCCATATTGATAAATCCAGCAATATTTTTTCTAGTAACTGCTTGTTAAAGGAATTTTTCTCAGAAAAAAGGTTTTTCTCGAAATAATGGTATAGAACATTATCGCCATCTATTCTTTTTTTCATAAGAATAAATCTACTCAACAACTATTATTATTTTATTGAGAAGATGAAATTAGGAAAAATTGGTTACCGAATCTTTCTGAACAGTTTATGATAGGAACATATGGATACAATGGGGCATAAATTACATAATGGTTTTCTAGGTTTACAAATAGTAGCTCCTAAGTCAATCATTGCCCAGTTAAATTCTTTAGCTTTTTGAGGTAATAGATCATTCATCATCTTTCTGAAATTGGGGTCTCTTCTCAATTCTCCTTTTGTTTTTAGACCAAATAGCCTACTAACAATACGACAAATATTTGAATCGATAACTGCTACATTCCTATTATATGCAAAACAAAGAATTGCGTCAGAAGAATATTCACCTAAACAAGGCAATGAAAGCAATTCTTCACGAGATTGCGGAATTTTTCCGTCATAATTAGTGATCAATTTTTTAGAAAGCGATTCTAAACATTTAACTCTTCGAATAATGCCTAATTTGGAAAAAAAATCGAGTAATTCTTGGCTTGAAGCTCTGGAAAGAGTTTGTATATTATTGAATTTCTTTAAAAAAGAAGTGTAAATGGGTAAGACTTGTTCCGCTTTAGTTCTTTGAAGCATTATCTCTGCAACCATAACTTGGTATGGATCTCGAGTCTCTCGCCATGGAAAATGTCTCTTATTTTTCTTATACCAATTAAGAAGAAAAATAGAAAGCTTCTCTTTAATTTGGTCAATCTCTATTGTTTCAACGTGTCTATCATTGCTGCTAATTTCCAAACTTGATCTCCTTCTATGAGTACAGCAACTTCATGATTTGAAAACATTCCACTCCAAGTAAGATTTGCTGAACCAATTAGAGCCTTTCTTCTATCAACAATCAATAGTTTTGCATGGAGCGTCTCTTCGTTTGAATTACTAAAGTCCAACAAGAGAAATTTGGAGAATTTTCTGAGATGATTGTTTATCCAAGAAATCACTTCAGGGCATTGTTTAGCAACGTCATCAATAACTAAGGTTACTTTGATTCCACGTTTCAATGCGGATTCAATTTTTTTAAGAACAGGCATAGCTTTTGTAAGGACAAACGATGTGATTTGTATTTCATTTTCTGCCGATTCGAGCATCTCTTCTATTATGGGTTCAATAGCTCTGAATCCTTTTCCCAAGAATTGTCGGCCAGTCACTACAATTCTATAGTTCATGGAAGATTGTCCACCAGTACATTTCTATCGAGCCAAAGATTTCTATGTTCGCATGATGTTTCGGAGAGCAGTGTACAAGCATAGCATGAAGCCCCAGAATATTTTCCGTCTATGAACTCGTTTTCTTTACATAGAGGATCGCTAGAACAAATTTTTAACATATCAAATGTCGTGTCTAAGATTCCACCAAAATGGGGCACTAAGGAAATAAGTCCTCCAAATGTTCCTGTACTTCCTGGCTGAGTAGCATAGAGCACAATACCACCACGCACGCCATCTGATTCTTTACTCATGTAAATTCTCTCCCTTATTGAAGGAGCGGGATATCCTGCTTCAATCGAGATTGCTCTAATTAGGAGGTGGGCGAATGTGTGCCACCACACAAAAACTGGGTGCAATTCATCAAATCTATTTTCGATTCTAAATGCAAATTCAGTATTTTCATATTTAGTAGGATTGTTGAAGGAATTTAACCAATTCTGAGCATTTTTCTCTTCAAGAGGTAAGTGTATTCCTTCATTTTCAGCAAATCTAATGAATAATCCTTCTCCATAATGTTCTGTTCCGGGGTACCATTTTTGGCTTGGATCTATTGGATCCGCCATTCCGGTAGAAATCAATCTCACAGGCTGAGATGTGTTACCTATTTGTCCTACCTCTCTTCGATAACCTATTTGGACAATTACTGTCCGTAATTTTGTAATTGGTACGATTTTTAAAGTTCTTCCATTTGGTGTAGGAAAATCGTAGATGTCTTGTGGTCGGACTTCAAATATCACTGGAGATGAAGGAGTTGGGCCTCTCACGGGTGGTGCCCCATTAATTGAAGCTTTGATTAATCCTCTGAATTCTTCAAGCAAGAGGTCGTGGTAAGACGTTGGTTGTGAACTATTTAATATTTCATTTATTGTTCTTTGAATCTCGACCCAGTTATAATTAAGAATTTTATTTACTTGAGATGATTTTATCAAGTTTCTTGATTCTAAGTTTTTGAGTATGCCTTCGAGATGATTAATACTAGTAGGAACTCCAGTACCTATGAACGTATGATATAACGGGGATAATTGTAGCAGATTGTGCAATTCAGTTGGCGTGTATCGGTCTGTAATACTAAATAGAATTCTTAGTTCTGGGATTCTAAGATTTGACGCTTGCCGTTGAATAATTCGAGCTCTCTGAGTACAAACCCCTGGTCTATTCGGAGGGGCTCCTAACATTTCATTTTCTGGATACCGTGAACTACAATACCAATCTTGTCCATAGACTCTTCCTAAATTAACAGTTGATCCGCACCTATCACACGTTATATCTATTTTCCCTAATGAAGCACCTTCACCCTCCCATTTAAACCACCTATTTTGATTGCATTGTGCTTGATTACTATGAACGAGAAATGGCCAGTTAACATCATCTAAATGCCCTGCTGGACAAGCCATTATGAATCGAATCGCCTCTTGTCTTGTGCCTGATCTGCAGACTGGGCAAGAATAACCTCTATATAGCACAGAGAATGTATGAGAATTAAAATTTTGACACAACTTCCAAGATGGAAAAGGTTTGGTTCGGTAAATGGCTATAGATTCATCTCTTCTTAATTCTGCGTTTGAAGGTAAACGAAATATTCTTGCCCCGTCAAGAAGCCCATGGGACATTCTGCTATCTGATATTTCAAAATCATTTGGTCTTATTGATGAATTGCTTTCAAAAAGTCCAATTTCTGGCAATGGAATGATTCTGGGACCATCTGGACTCTCAAGAATTGAACCCGGACCATACGTGAAAATGAATTGTGAACCTCTAAGATGTTGAACCAATATTTTTCACCTCAAGTTTGAAATCCTGTTGTTTCCTCTACATCTCTAAGTGATTGGGGCGCATTTGGGAAAACAACTTCCAATCCTGCATGTTGATGTTGAGCATCTCCCAAGACTACAGAAGAAGTGGGACGTCTTGATATTGCATATTCTACATATTTTAAATTCTGAAAATTCCTTACTGCTATTTGTTGCCAATCATCTAGTCTCCTGTTAATTTCGTCTAAAACGTAATTTGAAGGGGGTTTTCTAGATATTGGCTGATTTTGAGCTCGGGTTTCAAACAAATTAGCGAGAGCTGTTACGTCAGGATCAAGTCTCAATGTCGCCATGTCGGGAGCAGAATCATTTATTCGCCATCTATTGGATACATTTCTCGAATTCCTTAGAATAAATACTGCTAAAGGACCAAGAGCCCGCTCAATGACTCCGGGAGCGTATGGAGAGACTGTGACAGGTTCAACAAAACGATGTAGTTGTTGATGATATCCATTGAAAAATTCATAATGATTTAGGTCTCTTGGTCGAGTTGATCTTAGAAAAACGACAACAAGACCTCCGCCTCTCCTCCCCACTCGCCCTGTGGATTGAATGTATGCTGATGTCGTCTTCGGTTGCCCATGAACTATCATTAATGAGAGTCTAGGAATATCAATCCCCGTTCCAAACATTGAAGTTGTGAAAAGTGCATCTTGAGTATTTGGAGATGGATAGCTAGAATTCAATAGATCAAGGATTGATGGAAGATTTGTGGAGATTGTATTGCTGGAAAGTTCTTGTGCATTTAGGTCGGGGATTTGTCTTGAATTACCTCCAGAAATTTGGTTGAGTCTCCCCGGTAAGTCCTGCCAGTATAATGCTCTAACACCACCCAATTCTCTTACAGCATTAAAATATCCTACCAATGTCCAATATGGGTCAATCAAGGCATGGTTTCTTTGAATCCAAGCTGTATGCATAATTCTTGCCCATATACGATAAGTTGGTAGTAATGGGCCACGACCAGGTGCCATAACTCCAACATATAATCGGCCTCTCCCGACATCATTTAATTGATGATTATCAGAATCAAAACGAATAAAGAATCTATCGTCAGAATCATATGCCGAAGAGGGGAAAACAAGTACATCTCGTGCAAAGAGAGAAAGAACTTGATCTTCAGAATTTCTTATTGTTGCTGTAGAAGCGATGTATTTGGTTTTTTTATTGTTTGTACACAAATAGTCCATCGCAGTCTCATAAATTCCTACCAGACTTCCTAGAGGACCTTCAATCAAATGTAATTCATCTTGAATTATCAAGTTCGGCGGTTCAACTTTTTCAATTTCTTTATAACACCGACTATTTATTCGTCCCGTAGGAGGTGGATGATCATCAATAGGATCTCGATAATAGCCAGTAATACAGTTATGAAAATCTATATTTCCAAATATGGATGCTGATCGAGAATCAAATGGAGGTCTGGCGAATTTGTCAACTGTACCTATTAGCATTGAAGGAATTCTTGAATACACTTGCTCATCGACAGAATACGCAGGAATTGGTACCCTATCAGAAATAAAAGGGCTGTTCAAGCAAAAAGCATGATTTATATGTACTAATCTTTGATCATTTATTTTGTGGATCTTGTGCTCTTGATTTGGAGCTAAACTTCTTGTATTTGTTCCAAAAATACTCCCCATTGGTAACATTTCACACCAAGGTTTATGCAAAGGGCAGTTAGGGTTTGGACAAAGTATCTCAAAATCGTATTGCTTTCGTTGATTTCTTGAACCTAAATACCACCTAAGAAAGTATCCGGGGTGATAAGACTGCACTGCAATTAATTCAATTTTTTGGACATGTGATTGAATTTGACGCCATAGTCTATTGATGCTGCTTCTCGATAACGTATTATTGCAGGAGAGTTTGATGGATATTGTATAATATGTGCTAGAATCATTTGGTGTAACATCAATTTCGGTTATGTTTACAGAACTTGTATTCGATATAATAATGTCTAAAAGTTGGCCCTTAATTGTTTCAAGACCAACTTCTGATCTAACAACCCAGTAGATGCTGCGAACTCCTGCCTGCAATCCAGTTTCTGGAACAGATAGTATTGTTTCGCATGCAGGACATGACAATATTTGTGCTGGTTCACCTGGACCTTCATCGCCAGATAATAGGCTTATCGCTCCGGGTAAGTTTCTATTTCCAGCCCAAATGTCTTGAAGCCTGTTTGGTGTAACTGCGCCTCCAACCCACATTCCGATTGAGAACCTAGAAACACCCCAAATAAAATGACCAGAAATTGAACAGTCTTTTGGTTTCCAGCCTATTTGTTGCTCTCTGGTTAGATTATAAACCCGTAAAAATTCACTAGCAGTAATCATTTTTAGCGCTCTACGAAATTGCTGAATAGTTAATAGGCGTAATGTATAACGAGATATTACAGAGACCCCATTGCCTTGGTTACCTTTTACTAGTGCCATTCGTCTTCGGTAAGCCATGACAAAAGCAGCTATCCCAAGATAGGCTTCTGTTTTACCCGCTCCTGTTGGAACCCAAAGTACATCACAAGTATTTCGATCTTCTGAGGATGGATTGACTATTGACTCGATAGTCAATAAAATAAATGCAAGCTGGAATGGATACCATTCGAGATCATTCTTTGACTTCCAATAATTCTGAAGGCTAATTGCTTTGTTAGCAAAACAAAAAGCTAGTCTCGCATTTTCATTTGATTGGAGAATCTTAATCCCCTCATCGATTCTTTTATTTACTTTTTTACACTTTTCCAAGGCACGACTAGCGATTTCTTTTTCAAATGAAGAAAGCTCATTAATTCTAATTTCTAGTTCGTCAATCCATTTTTGATATTCAAGAGTTATAGGTTTTAACAACTCAACCAACTGATCGCCATTCCAAGTTTCAGACAATACAGTAGCAGAGAAAGTTGGTTTAGAACTAAGTGAATCATCCCATTCTAGTTTAGGTGAGAGTATTGAATAAATCGGAATAAATTCAGTTCTAATTTTTGGAGGGGAGAATTTTCCTCTTATTGCCTCCTCAACAATTTCCCCATCTAGCCAATAGAATGGAGGCTGATTAATACACTCTGCAAAATTTAGAACCGAGTTGTTTTCTCTTTCAGGATCAATTTCTTCCCAAGTTGCTGAACAAAGATGACCCCGAGCTAGAACCGGTTTGTTTCTATATAGAAAAGCCAATTCCTCCCCCGCTTGATCTTGAGGAAAATTATTCAACCCTGGCTGCAATACAGTCCCAAGCTTTGTTCGAATTCTGATTTGAGGCTGAAATATGTGATCTACAGTTGTAAGAAATCTACCTGATTGAACAAGCCCATTTACTAGATAAACGTTGATTAAAAACAAATTTTCGTCAAGTTTTCGACAAATTATATGAAGGCATATTTCGGCAATAGAAGGTTTTTCTGTTCGATGAGCTTGATTTCCTTCATCAACTACATAGAATATTTTCTTTTCCAGAAAATTGAGGTCTAATCTTTCATGAAGGTAATGTGGAAATCTAGTCCATCCATTATCGGAATCTGTGATATATCTAGCCCATGTAGCACAGACTTCGATACTTGGATAATCTGAGGTTGATTGGACAACAAAAGAAATACCGATAGACGATGGTTTACGTTTAGGGTTAAGTGCTGGTGAAAGGGATTCTGGGCCTGTTACATCCTCGTCAAAAATATCTTCAGCAGAATAATCTGATTGCCGATAAGGTATATCTGAGTCTTGATCAATCTCCCTGATAATATTGGAACTTTTTGGAGCTAAAACCCCTGTAACATATTCACTGAGGGGGGATGAAGTTATTCTCTCACGTAAACCATTTCTTGGACCCAACAATTCTTTTACAAGTTCGCAAACAAATATTTCTCTCAGCTTTATCCATCCCCTATCTTACTATTTAATAAATATATTATCCCATTTTTATTGATTATTGTTTTTTTAGTTTTCAAATTAACTATTGCAGTAGTCGCAATGTCTAGGCTTGAAACATTCAAACTCAATTTTCTTGCAAAGGGAAATATCATGAAGGCCATTTTGTTAATTAGCTCGTTCATTTCCACTTTTTTTCTATTTTTCAAAAGGCTAATTATTTTTCTTTCAGCCCAACTAATAACAAAAACCTTTTTTCTCATTTTATCCTTTTCTGGACTGACTCTAATAGCGTAGAATTGATTGGTTTTAGAGATTAAATCAGATTTTACTAGTTTTTTTAGATAAGGGGGAAGCTCATATTGAGGAATAGAACATTGATCAGATATGGTAACTTTATCGAAAAACATTTCGGGATTATTCTGAAGAAGATCTAAAATACGATTGCGATAGGGGTAAACCCAACAATTTCCTTTCTTAACCAATTGACGTTTTTCTAATAGTCCTTCACAAACATTTTTTAAATCCTCGGCTAATACTGAGGAGATCATATTTTCATCAAATCTTGATGCAATTGAATCTAAATGCTCTACAATTTTGGACCAACCTAAACCATGCCTAACAGAACACAAAATTGACAAAAGGGTATTTTCAAGTTTAAACATGTATTTTTCAAGAATTTCCTCATTCTTATCAACTGGTTTCTTGATAATAAACGAATCAAAAAAATGCGAGCTTTCAGTTCCAATAGCTTTAGGCGTAAAAACCATCTCTTTACGTTTAAGATCTTTTATCGCCCGTTCAATAACCACATTTGGAATTTGGAAACCTGAGCTCAATAGATCCCTAATTTTTGATAGGGAAACAATATCGAATTTATCTAAATATTCTAAAATTTTTTTAATGGCCTTATCTCTTAAAATCGCATAAAGGATTTCGCTTCCTCTATGCGTCACCTTAATAACCCATTTTGATTTTGAATGATAGATATTCACTAAGCCAAGCCATTCTAGATAATATCCATCTTTCCTGATTTGGCGATTTCTTCGTCCACTTACTTTAATTTCTTCTTTTGTATCTGCAGCTTTGCATAATTCAATGAGATTATGAAAAAGATCATGGTTCCTTTGAAGTAAATTTACCAGTGATTTAAATTCCAAGCCTTCGGTATGAAGGGCTTCAGGTAACTGGCAACAATTCATTGAAAGTTTTTCTTCCTGAGCTATTTCAAAATCGGTTTTTTCCAAGTATTTTGAAACCTCATCTTTAGGGACAAGTTCTATTGAAATTGCCTCAGCAAATTCTGGAACGTAAGTTCCGAATCTATACCAAAAGAACCCGAGTGTCTTTGCCCATTGACCCTCATATTCCGATAATCCATATGAGTCTGTCCCTAGAGATTTTAGTAATTTCTCAGTTGGATAAAATCTTACAAAATCTTTAGTTGTTGGATTTTGTATAATTATCAACGGTCTGGTTGTAACAATTTTTCCAATGATGATTAAAGAAGCACCTAAAAACCTAGATTGCTTTTGTTCGGAATAAAGGTCAGAATATAAAGAATAGTAACACGATGAACAGATTTTAGGAATTTCCGGAATGGAGATACAAAGATTTTTCTCCATTTCTGAAAGAGAGTAATCTTGTGTTACTGATTCAATTGTTGAATCAAAGGGTCTAAGTCTGTTAACATAGAATATTGGAAAGACGCCCCACATTCGAATCTTTCCTATTGGGACATTCTCTAGGGCATCTGCGAAATATTTTAGGCAAAACGTTTTCTTCCATTTTGGAATAAAAATTGTTGCCGAAATCATTTCTTTTCTATAATTTTTTTCATATTGTTTAGGTGATTTATCTATTAGAATTCCATTAACATGATTTTCATGATTGTATGTTTTTTTCATTTTATGAAATTGACTGACCAAGAATCTAAGGGGGGATAATATACACAAATCATATTTTTCACTAGGAAAAAATTGTTTTACATTTGATAGCCAGCGTAATACAGTTGAAAATGAAGATTGGGCTAACCAATTACCCGTATTATATTTAAGGTAATGAGTGGGCTCATCTGATAATTTAATGGATTCTAAAGTTTGGGCATTTTCATTGGAAAGAACAATTGCGTTATAAAGGCATTGGAAGTAATGTCTCACTGCCAGATTTTGAAGCGGTCTTGGAATTTTTACCTCTCTTTTTTGCTCCATTTGGACTTTCCCCCTACAATTAGATACTAACTCAAGACCTGATTTTCACTCCAAAGCATTTTTCAGTTTAATGTCTTTTTAATTGCATACGCAAGAATTTCTGAAAAGACAGGACTAACGGCATCTACGACCATTTGATATCTCATTGTTAAGCCCATCTTCTCTGGAAATACGTATTTGTCAGGAAATCCCATGATTGCCATTGCTTCTCGAACAGATATTACTCGTTCCGCAAATCCGTTAACTCCAGCATAGGGGTGTAGGATATATGTTTTCATTATGTTTCCAAAAGAGGGAGCAGGATAATCCATATTCAGTTTATACCAACCAAATTTGCCCTTCTCATAGAGTTTTTGGTATTTGCTTATGGTTCTAAGAATTGGCCATTGATGATCAGGAAATTCACCTTTGTTTAAGTTCACAAAACGTTGAATAGCATCAGATACTGTTGCTGATTTTCTTCGAAGTGATTCTAGATTTTCAAAGAATTTCGAAGAGTCATATTCTTTAAATCCTACTGTAAAAAGCCTATTTCTTTTAGTTGAAGCTCCATAATCTGCATAACAGATGATTCTTGAATCTATTGAATAATCTTTAGCTAGCTTATTTATCCAAAATTGATAATTGTCATCCTTCCTCAATGGAATAACATTTTCTAACACAAAAACTTCAGGTTTCAAGTTCAAAATGTTCTTGAAATAGAATGTCAATAGTTCATAATCAGGATGGCTTTTCAATCTTTTTTTTACATTTACACTACTCCATGGTTTACAAGGTGGACCTCCAATAATTAAATCAGGATCTGAATCAGGAAAATCTCTTGACAAATCCAATGTTTCTGCAGTACCAATAGAATTCTTTATGAAAATTTCAGGACTAAATGGATTGATGTCGTAGCCTTTCACACGGAAATCATTCTTGGTAAATCCTAGAGACAGCCCCCCACCGCCACAAAAAAGATCGATTACATCCATAGCCATTAATTCCTGATTAACTGAAATATAATAAATTGACCATAAATAATTAATCTACCGCACTGGCATCTTCAGCTAATACTTTTGCATCGCAAGAACTTGATGGAAGAAAACAACTTACATTTGTTAAAACTTGACGTACCTGTAGGGTTGCGTTGTTCAACATCTTCATTGGTCGATCAAATCTGTTAGCAAAGAAATTATCAACAAGTTGAGATATTTTTTGTTGAATAGACATTAATCGGTCTTTCAATACAGCTACATCTTCTTCAATTTCATAGAATCCATGTATCCTTACAAAATAAACAATCATCTGTGGAACAGCAGATGCGCGCGCGCTCGATAAAATTACTGCTTAATATTTCGATATAAGATAGGCGAGCGATGTGCGCGCAATTATAGGATGTGCAGCATAGTTGAGGCATTTCTAAAAGTTACTGTGTTGCCAAAACCGAGTGTTTTATGTTTACAATCTCATTATAGTTTAGTAAATATATAGACGAAAGGAGCTTAAATCAGGCTTTGTTTTCTCGGCGGCATGTTGTTTTCTACATTCCTATCATAATGTAGATTTTGAAGTCGATTATCTGAAAAATATATCGTCACAGAGGGCAATAATGTAGAGTTAAAGGCTGTAGCAGTTCTGAGGTTCACAAGACGGTGCAAACGCATGATAAGAAAGACGGACAAACTGCAGCCTTTTTATATAAAGAAGGATTAAGCAGACGTTTTTCAGGCTTCTACATTATGCGGGAATAATGTAGATTACCCAATTGTAAATGTAGATGCTTTTTTGGTTTTGTTTAATCCACAGTCTCTTTGTCTGACCTCTTTTTTTCGATGATTGCCTTCAGTATGGCTTTCCATTCTTCAATTTCCATAGCGTGAAGACTGCTTTTGACAAAATCTTTGAATGAATTCTGAAATCCCTCTCTGATTATTGCTTTCTCTAATTGGTCTATTCTTTTGGGCAGAGAAGCTAATTCTTCAATTTCAGATCTGAGCTTGAGATTTTCTTCTGAAACGGTTTTGGTTATGGTTTTTTGGATTGTCAAGTCGTCTTGTAGTTTGTTTATTGCTTTCTTTAGGGAATCAATTTTTTCGGTCTCAACTTTTGGCTGTTGGGTGATGGTTAAGAATCTTTTTAGTTGAATGAAGTGTTGTCTAAGTTTGACTGTTGTAAGGTAGGTGCTGTCGCTGTTGTCTACGGTTTTTCCGCATAATATCTTGCCCGCGGTCAAGCCGATTCCAGAGTCTATTGCTGCACTTAGAAACATTTTGCGGAAACAGTGAAAAGTCAATCGTTTATTATTGTTGATTTTTATTCCAGCTTTTTCAGCCAAATCCCTCAGCAAATTGCCCAACTGTGTCTTACTTATTGGCTGTGGTGCTTTCCGGCTTGAAGGAAACAAGTAAGGATTGTCTTCAGGTAGAGTCTCGAGATATTTTTTGAGTAGATCTACCGTCTCTTGACTTAGGAATCCTTTAGCCAACACATCTTCTTTATCTGTCATTACATGAAAGCTGATTGGAGCTTCAAGACTGAGAATTGGGAGGTCGTCTTTTTTGATTTCAAGAAAGTCACCTATTCTTAATCCCAAGTCGGTTGCCATGCTCAAAATGACTCTTTCGCGAAAGTTGGCTACATCATACATTCTGCGGACATGCTCGATGGTCAATGGAAAGTTTCTCTGAGTTTTAACTGTTTTATTAAGATTTGAGCCGCTTCTCACTTTGATGTCCATCTGATAGTAGCGGAAGAGTTGACGGATACCATTTGTCAATGATTTGGCAGTGTTGATTTTGTAGCCTTCATCTATTAGGTGCGCATGAAAGCGTTCAATAATTTTTGAATAGTTTGAAGCTCTGTTTCTGTATGTTACAAGATCTTCGCTTGGTCTCTGAGTCAAGTCGTCTTTGCGTTCTTTCAAAACCTGTTCCGCCGATTTTCCATACCATTCAAGAAATTTCTTCAAACCCATCTTGTAGACTTTTTTGGTGCCTTTCGAGGGTAGGCTGTCCAAAAACTCCTGGACACTCATAGTTAATCCCATTTCCGTTTACCTCCTATTTTAGTTTAGAGGTATATCAAATTTGCTGTGAGATAAACTCTAATTTTGGTTACAAGCTGTTTTTCAACAATCTACTGTTATTAGGTTCCTAATAGAAGTGGCGGGTCGCCTTGGTTCGTCGCCCAGTTTTCGCTAGTTTCCCTAATCTCTGCACTCGTATCCGCGATCCCCTAAGCGCTGAACGTCCAAGCTTAGGTTGCTCCCTCCCGGGCCTGGCCAGGTTCGCCTGGTAGACGCGGTTGAC
>CAZUQX010000023.1:0-20516 GCA_964623205.1 uncultured Candidatus Bathyarchaeia archaeon
TCACAAAGCCGCTGGTGGCATGGTGCATAGGAACATGCTCCAAAATGTTCCCAACGGGTGTACAGTTTGGTCATGCTGGAGCAAAGGCAAGAACTGATTTAGAAACTGCTGATGCAAAAAATGAGGCTCTGAAAGAAGCAGGCGCCATCGTTCCAGATTCCTTCGATGATCTGGGTGAAAAAATAAAACAAACTTTTGGAAAACTGATGAAAGAGGGAAAAGTTAAACCAAGGCCCGATAGGGAGCCACGGGCAATTCCTATGGATTTCAACACGGCTCTTGCCGAGGGAAAAATTAGGGTGCCAACCAACTTCATCAGTACAATCACCGACGAGAGAGGAGACCAACCTCTGTATGCAGGTATACCGTTAACTGAGGTTGTCGAAGATGGTTATGGGATTGGCGGAATTATTGGTCTCCTTTGGTTCAAGAAAAAATTTCCAAAATGGGCTAGAGGCTTTATTGAGCTGGTTTTGCAAATAGTGGCCGATCACGGTCCCGCAGTATCAGGTGCCCACAACGCCATTATAGCTGCAAGAGCAGAGAAGGACCTCATATCCTCTTTAGTAAGCGGTCTTCTAACAATTGGCCCACGATTCGGAGGAGCTATTGACGGAGCAGCCTATTGGTTCAAAAAGTTCCATGATTGGAAAAGGGGTCCAGATGAGATGGTTGATGAGATGAAAGCAATGAACATTCTAATTCCTGGAATTGGCCATCGTGTTAAGTCAGTGATAAATCCGGATAAAAGAGTAGAGATGCTTAAAGAATATGCTAGAAAATATTTCCCAAAAACCGAATACTTAGACTATGCTCTGAAGGTTGAGAAAATAACTACTGCAAAGAGAGACAATCTCATTTTGAACGTGGATGGATGCGTAGGAATTCTTTTCCTTGACTTGCTAAACAGCTTAGGTTTCTCAAAGAAGGAAATCAGCGACATCATAGAAACCGGAGCATTAAATGGGCTATTTGTACTCGGTCGCAGTATTGGATTCATGGGTCATATTCTAGATCAAAAACGCCTTAAAACAGGGCTGTACCGGCATCCGTGGCATGATATCCTTTATTTGTCTCCTAAGAAAGAAGAATTAGAGGAAGAAGCAAAAAAATGGGGAGAATAGAAATGAAAAAAGAGATAGAAGAAGCAAAGGAACACTTCGGAAAACTACTAGAAGAACAGCTGGAACGAGTAGAACGCATGAAACAAGCAGAGGATTGGATAGACTATACCAAACTAAAACCAATAATAATAGGAATTATTGGTGGAGATGGGATTGGTCCATACATTGCTAAGGAAGCAAAGCGCGTTCTAGAGTTTTTACTGAGGAAAGAGCTAGAAAATGGGAAGGTTAAATTCAAAGTCATCGAGGGATTGACTATTGAGAACCGCGCGAAGGTCATGAAGGCAATACCCGATGATATTTTGGAAGAGATCAAAAAATGCCACGTTATACTCAAGGCTCCACTGCACACTCCTAAGAAGGGGGATCCATGGCCAAACATTGAGAGCGCGAACATTGAAATGCGGCGACAGCTTGATTTGTTTGCAAACGTAAGACCGGTAAAGGTCCCCAAGGAAGGGATAGACTGGATATTCTTCAGGGAGAATACAGAGGGCGCATACATACTTGGGGGGAAAGGCATAAATGTCACGGAAGATCTTGCCGTTGACTTCAAGGTCATAACCACCCAAGGTTCTGAAAGAATAATTCAAATGGCGTTTGATTATGCTAAGCGGAACGGAATTAACAAGGTAACAGTTGTGACAAAGGCAAATGTGGTAAAGACAACTGATGGAAAATTCCTCAGTATGGCGGAACAGGTGGCTAAGGGTTATCGTGAAGTGGAGTGGGATGACTGGTTTATTGATATTATGACTGCCAAGCTTGTGGATCCGAAAAGGAGGACACAGTTCAGGGTGTTTGTGCTGCCGAATCTTTATGGAGACATTCTCACTGATGAAGCGGCTGAATTTCAGGGAGGCGTTGGTACAGCTGGAAGCGCAAATATTGGCAAGAGATATGCGATGTTTGAGGCAATACATGGCACAGCTCCGAGAATGGTTGAAGAGGGAAGAGCAGATTATGCTGACCCATCTAGCATGCTGAAGGCTACGGCTATGCTCTTGAATCACATTGGTTTTGCTGATGAAGCTAGGAAACTTGAGATGGCTCTTGATATCTGTGTCCAGTATGAAAAGAAACTGACAATTACGGGAAGGTCGGATGGTGCTACTGGAGCAGAATTTGCTGATTATGTAATGAAAACAGTCCAAGATCCAGAACTAGAAAGTAAGTGGCAAAGCTACCAATAGTTTAAAAATTCTTGACGTTTCCATGAATGTCTATTAGTGAACAACCATCAGCGTTAGGGTATACAGGACATTCTCTTGACTTCTGATCTTTTGGACTACTCCCTTGAGTTTCTGGGGAATTTCGGCCTTAACTTTTGCGCAGATGTCGTAGATTCCATAAACCATGTAGGCTTCTTCTACGCCATCGATTTCTTTTATTTTCTCTAGAACATTCTCCATTTGATCCGGTTCGGTGTTGAGCAAAACATAAACCAAAGACATGGAACCAGCTCAAATATGATCTTGGGCGAAGTTATATAAAAGAATAATACGTGCTATGCGCCCGCTAACCAAAACAAGAAAAAAGAAGGGACAGAAAATCTGTCAATTGGTCATACAATCTTTGAGAAAATTAGTTTGGGTTTGGGGCTTAAAATTTAATCATTTTTTTAAAAGATGGATTTTGCTGAAGTTTTCACACCAGTATTTCATGGTAAAGGGTTTTATTGTGGCTTATCTTCCAAATATTGGAAATAAACTGGTGAACTAGAATTGAAGGTTGCTTTTCAAGGGGAGCTTGGTGCATATAGTGAGAGCGCAGTCTACAGTTTTTTCGGTCCGTCTGCTGAGGTGAAGCCCTGCAAAAGCTTCGCCGAAGTCTTCGAAAGCGTCAAAACAGGAGACGTAAACTATGGAGTTGTTCCCATCGAAAACTCCATCGAGGGAAGCGTAAACCGCACCTACGACCTATTTCTAGAATACGACCTGAAGGTCTGCGGCGAAATAATCCTCAGAATCAGCCACTGCCTCATAGCCCACCAAGACACCAAACTAGACCAAATCAAAACAGTCTATTCTCACCCCCAAGCCCTAGCCCAATGCAGAAAATTCCTAGAACAACACAAACTCAAAGCCATCTCCAACTTTGACACCGCAGGCAGCGTAAAAATGATCAAAGAAAAAAAACTCATGGACGCCGCCGCCATAGCCAGCGAAAGAGCAGCAGAAATCTACAACATGACCATACTCGCAAGGGAGATAGAGGACATCAAAAACAACTCCACCCGATTCTTCGTCCTAAACAAACAAGACTCACCATACTCCGGAAAAGACAAAACCTCCATAATCTTCGCAACCAAATCCATCCCCGGAGCACTATACCAAGTTCTAAAAGAATTCGCTGACAGAAACATAAACCTAACAAAAATAGAGTCAAGACCCACCAAAAGTACCCCATGGGAATATCACTTCTACCTAGACTTCGAAGGACACAGAACAGAAAAACAATGCCAAGACACCCTAGAAAGCATCAAAGACAAAACTATCTTCGTGAAAATCCTAGGCTCCTACAAAGCAGCCAAAAAACCCCACTTCAACCTTTTGCATCATCTAAAATACGATACATAACCTCATAGTACCGCTCGTAATCAGGGTCTAATTCCTTCAACCGCTTCTTAACAGACTCCATCTTACTAGAAAACCCAGAACAATCCTTCCGCCTAACCAAATCAAGCCACTCCTCAACCTTCTCCAAAAACAAGCCCTCAATCTTCTCCACTTCAGGCAAACTCATCTGCAGATTCGAATAGAAGCCAGTCTCCTCAGAGGCAACAGCCTTTGCCAATGTCAACAAAAGCCTATAGCTGGCTCCAGCAACATCTTTAGTCTCAACAAAACTGGAATAATTTAGCAGCGTGTCGCCAACAACCAGACCTAGAAAATGAGGAAAACCCAAAACCACAGACATCAACTCATCATGATCCCTCGGCGACGTGATTACTACTCTTGCTCCCTTCTTTTCCAACCAAGTTCCAAACTTCATGGCAAACTTCAATTCTTTATCGTTGATGGGTGTAAGAACGTAATTCTGTCCCTCAATGCTTTTTGCGCCGGGACCAAACACCGGATGAGTTCCCAAAGCGATACCTTTCTTCACGTATTTGTGTAACAAATTCACTGGAATTTCCTTGATGGAGCAGATGTCCATAACAATCTGTTTAGAACGAAAGTGAGAACTGATCTCTTCTAAGACAGTTTCAAGGTTCTCCAAAGGCACGCACAACAAAATCCTGTCAGCCCCTTCAATAGCCGCAACATTGTCTTCGGCTGTCTCAACGCCAAATTCCTCCTTTAACGCCAACAGTTTTTCTTTAGTTCTGCTAGAAACAATAACGGAATAGCCTTCTTCCTTGAAGAATTTTGTGAACCATCGTCCCATCTTACCCGCGCCAATAATTGCTACTCTCAAGGTAGAGCCTCACAAATCTTTCCTAAGCCTTCCTCAATATGTTTCTCGGGTACAGATAAAGCTATCCGAAAGTGTTCTCGATAATCCCCAAAAGCGGTTCCAGGAGCAATAGCGACTCCACGGTCAAGAAGATTCAAGGAAAAACGCTCAGAATCCAGACCGTCAACCTTGGGAAACAGGTAAAAGGGTGCATCGGGACGAGAGAACTTCATCTTGGTTTTTGAAAGGATACTGCAAGCCAAATCTGCTCTTAATTGGAACTGCTCCCTAATTTCATCCGCGATTCTTTTTCTAAGCTCTAAACCTTTCAGAGCACCATACTGGATGAAAGCCGGAACGCAGGTCGTTGTTATCTGGTTCAATTTAATTATCTTCTGAGCTAACTCTTTTTCGACAATGACGTAGCCGATTCTCCAGCCCGTCATCGCAAAAGTTTTGGAAAAACCATTTACAAGTATATTTTCTGTGCCGAAATCTAAGATGCTCTTGGTCTCGACGAAGCTTATGTCAGAGTAAATCTCGTCAGACAGAACCATGGCTCCACTCTCATTCGCTATCTGAACAATTTCACCAAAAGTCGTTGCATCAATTACTTTACTTGTAGGATTGTTCGGACTGTTTAATATTACCAGCCGAGTATCTTTATCCACTAAATTCTCCAATTTCGAAACGTCAACCTTCCAGTCAGAATCAAGGTCTCTCCTCAAAAACCGTATTTCAGCCCCCACCCTCCTAGCGGCTAACTCGTAGCTTGTCCAGTGAGGAGATGGAACAACGACATTCTCTCCTCTCTTCAGCAACAGAAACATAAGGGAGAAAACCGCCCACTTTGAGCCAGTGGTTACCACCACATTGTCCGCCGAAACATGGTGAATTTTTGCCAGTTCTTCTCGCAGCTTCTTCTCGCCCGCAGCAGAAGAATACCTAGTCTTTCCCTGCTTCATGGCTTCATATGCTGCCTCAATTATTTCAGGCGGTGTCGGTAAGTTCGGGTCTCCCAGATTAAACTTGATAATCCTTTTTCCTTGGTTTTCAAGTTGTATCGCTTTTTCGCTTATTTCATACAGCATCTTCCTCAACTCCCAAGGGAACGCGGAACTGACATGTTTCTCATCAAGAATTGTGTAATGCTGCTTTAAGTCTTCTCACTCGGCACCCTGAACGAAGACGCTCAGAGCGATTATCCCTTTGAAGATATTTTCAACTTTCTGCGGATCAAGCCCCACCTTTAATGCTGCCCCCATCACACTCAAGTAAACCTGATCTTCCCTCTGAAGGTCTCTGACAGCAATTCCATTCTCTCTCTTGACAGCCCCGATGTGTTTACAGAGCTCTATCCTATCCTTCAAAAGAAGGACAATATTCTCATCAATCTCGTCAATCTTCTTCCTTAACGCCACTATACTCTCCAACAGTCTCAACTCCCAAGACCTTAGGTATAAAACCTGCCCGAAGCAACTGATCAACCAAAACCACGGCAACCAAAGCCTCAACCACCGGCACAGCTTTAGGCACAACACAGGGATCGTGCCTACCTTGGACCCGAATCGTTGTCTCCTCCATCGTTGACAAGTCCACAGTTTTCTGTTCTTTCAAAATCGAAGGCGTCGGCTTCACAGCAGCTCTAACCACAAGGGGCATTCCAGACGAGAGACCACCCAATATACCACCGGCATTGTTGGTTAAAGTCTCGATTTCTCCATCGTTTCTCATTACGTAGAGATCATTGTTTTCTGAACCCTTCAAATTGGCAGCCTCGAATCCAACGCCGAACTCAACACCCTTGACTGCAGGCATGCCAAAAAGCATCTTAGCGATTTCTGAATCAAGAGAATCAAAGATTGGTTCACCCACTCCAACTGGAACATTTGAAGCTACACACTCGACGATTCCTCCCACGCTATCTCCTTCTTTCTTCGCCTTCAGGATCGCTTCTTCCATCTTCTTCGCTATCTCTGGGTCTGGACATCTCACCGCACTCTTGTAAGTGTTCTCTCTAACATCCTCAAGAGTAGGAGTCTTCTGGAGTCTCATCTTTCCTATCTCTGTTGTATAGGCTAGAACTTCTATGCCAAAGAGTTCTAGCAGTTTTTTGGCTATGGCACCAGCTATGATGAATGCCACGGTGATTCTGCCTGAGAACCTTCCTCCGCCACGATGATCATTCAACCCCTGATACTTGATTCGGGCAGGATAATCTGCGTGGCCGGGTCTGGGTTTATCCCTTATTGATTCATAATCGCCAGAGATTACCTCCTTGTTCCACACCAAGGCGCATATTGGAGCGCCAGTAGTGAAACCGTTGAAGGTTCCAGAGAGAATTTCAACGATGTCTTTTTCTCTCCTAGCGGAAACGATCTCCCGTTTTGGCGGTAATCTCTTGTCTAAATCTTTCCGGATGTCCTCTTCTGTGAGGGGTAATCCTGCGGGACATCCGTCTATGATGGTTCCGATGCATCTGCCGTGGCTTTCACCGAAGCAGGTTATGACGAATTCTTTTCCTATCGAGTTAGCTCCCATGGACATTCGCTCCTAACGAACGCAGATCATTGAAGAACTGCGGATATGACTTATTTATGCATTCAGAATTTTGAATTTTCGTTTCACCTATCGCTCCAAGAGCTGCTACGGCACATGCCATGGCTATTCGATGGTCGTTGTGTGGATCAACAGTTGCCCCATGCATGGCACATGGCCCCTTTATGGTTAAGCTGTCCTCTTTCATAACGATGTCAGCCCCCATTTTTTTCAGTTCAGTGTAGAGGGTGTCAAGTCTGTTGGACTCTTTGTATCTAAGCCTCTTCGCATTATATATGTTCGAAGTTCCCTTGGCGTAACAAGCGAGGACCGTGCAGACGGGAACTAGGTCAGGTATGTCAATGGCGTCGATGTTAACTGCAGAAAGTTGTCCCCCATCGATTTCCACGAACTTGTCTCCAGCCTTAACTGCTGAACCCATTCTCTGCAGTATATCCAATATTGCCTTGTCCCCCTGCATTGTTTGGTAATCAAGGTTTTTCACGGTTATCCTTGATGAAGTTATCGCTGCGGCTGCCAAGAGGAAAGCTGCAGAGGAAAAGTCGCCCGGGACTATATGGTTATATGGACTGTAGTTTTGATTTGAGGGAATCCAGAGGCGGATAAAGTCTGATGTGGCTGTAGCTGTTATGCCGTGTTTTGCGAGTACCTCCATGGTCATTTGAACGTAGCCTTTAGACTCCAGCATGGTTGTGACCGTAATTTCCGTGTCTTCCTTTGCCTTTGGACAGGCAAATAACAGTCCGGAGATGAATTGGGAGCTTACGTCTCCCTTAATTGAAGTTTTTCCTCCCCTAATTCCGCCTCCACGAATCTTAACAGAGGAGCCATCTTTTCTCTGCTGAAGAGCAGATTCGACTCCCAATTGCTTTAGGCTTTCAAGGAGAGGTGCTACAGGTCGTTTCTCAAGGGAGGAGCCTAAACTGAAGGTTGAAGGTCCGGGGGCGAGGGCGGCAACAGGTATCATGAAACGGAGAGTAGACCCTGACTCCCCGCAGTCTATAGGGCGGGTAGGAGCCTTAAGTGCCTCTTGCCCATGAATTGTCCAACAGTTCTCTCGTAACTCTGTTTTTGCTCCGAAGGCTTCTATTGCCCGTAAAGTTGCTTGTGTGTCGTCCGAATCCAGAGGATTAGATATCCACGACGTTCCATTTGACAATAATGCGGCTATGAACATTCGGTGAGTGTAGGCTTTAGACGGAGGAGCCGAAACCACGCCTTCCAATCGAGCAGTCTTCTCGACTACAACCTCCATCTCTTCAGCTCACCACCTTGGCTTTCTCCTGATTGATTTGAGCCTCCAGAATTTCTCCTTCACGCTCATGCCAAACCATTTTCACGAGGTCTACCTTCTCTTCAGGAACGATGGCAGTAACCGCAGGTCCAGTTCCAGACAGTCCAGCGGCTAGGGCTCCTGCAGTCAGGGCGTCTACTGCGGGAGATGAATCGTAGTCTAATGCCGAAGAGTAGATTAACCCGTTCATGGTTAGGGCTGCCCAGTGGTTTCCCTTCAGGGCTTCCTTGTAAGCTATCTTTACGACGGGAGCCATGTCTTTCATTCGCTTAACGTCTGAACTTGCTGTGTAAGTCTTTGTGGCTGGAACATAGAAGAGGACAGTTGGGGCTTCAGCTAGTTCGAAGCGTCTAACAATTCTGCGTTTCATGTTGTCAGTGATTACGATTCCTCCGAAATAGGAGGCGCAAGCATCGTCGAAGGCTCCGGTTATGGTAACCTTTGCGTCTATTGCCCCGTCGACTCCCAGCTTCACTACAGTGACATCTTCCAACTTTCGTTCTAGGGCGGCTGTGGTTGCCAAGGCTATGGCGTTTGCCGCTGCACTACTGCTCTTTAATCCTCTGGCTATGGGGATGTTTGATGTTGTTTCAACTTTGGCGCCGTGCTCTTTTTCTAGACCGAAATGTTTGAGAACTCTATGGACTGTCTTTTCTGCCAAAAGAGTGTCTTCGGAGGAATCCGACAGAATCTTTGTCTCAACGGTTCCCGGTTCGTCTGTGAGGGTGACGCTGGCTTTTGTCCACAGGTCTACTCCTATTGCTGCGCCTTTGCCTGTTGCTATGGCGTTTATTATTGTGGCTGCTCCGTGAGTTATCGCCTCAGCACTTCCCTTCAATGGTGGACACCCTGTTCCTTGAGTTTGTTCAAGGCAGCCTTCTTCATCACTTCAACTGGAGCGGGCTGGTTAGTCCAGATTTCGAAGGAGACGGCTCCTTGATAAATAAGCATCTCAAGTCCTGATACAACTTTAGCTCCTACAGCCTTTGCATCCATTACAAGCTTGGTTTCCAAAGGACTGTAGATTATATCCATTACGCACAGGTCAGGTTTCAGCAAAGACTTGGGAACTAGACTCCTGTTAACGTCCGGATGCATTCCGACAGAAGTCGCGTTAACCAGAATATCCGCGTCTTTCATCTCTTCCTTCAGAAACTCAGATGAGAATGTTCCGCCCCTAACTTTTTTTCCGAATTTCTTGTGCAGGACTTCAGCTAACCTTTCTGCCCTCTCTGAGGTTCTATTAATGATAATGAGCTCCTCCACTTCTTGTGCCGCCTGAAATGCTATGGCTTTACCTGCGCCTCCGGCTCCGAGGAGAAGCAGTTTCTTTCCGTCTAAGGATACGCCGTTTTCTTTCAGGGCTCTCATGGCGCCGATGCCGTCTGTGTTGAAGCCAACAAGTCTTCCCTCATCATTCAAGATAGTGTTCACTGCGCCGATGGATTTTGCCGTCGAATCGGTCTCATCCAAGTATCTCATGACTGCGTTTTTGTGGGGCATGGTCACGTTTAATCCATGAAAACGCAGAATTCTTACGCGTGAAATGGCTTCCTTCAACTCGCTTCTTGTTACTGTGAAAGCTATATAGACCAGATTTAACTTCAGTTTTTTGAAGGCGGCGTTGTGCATCACAGGACTTAAGGAGTGCTCTACCGGGTCTCCGATGATGGCGCAAACCTTTGTTTTTCCGGAGGTCTTCATGGTTACTTTATCCCCAGAGCCTCGTATGCCCGCCTCATTTCTTGGATGGTAAGTTGTCCTTTTGCCGTTTTTCTCATTTCATCAAGAGAGGCAAAGGTGAAGAAGGCGCCGAAAACCGGAGAAAGAAGCCTTGAAGGTTTGCCGAGTTCTCCCATGGCAAAGCAAACTATCTTGGCTTTTTTGGAAGCTTTGGAAATGAAGTCTAAGATTTTTATGTTGTCTTCGATGCTTCTGGCGGTGGTTACAATTTTGCAGACGTCAGCTCCCCCCCCAATTTCTCGCTCAAGAACCTTGGTTAGCTGCGACAGGCCAGGAGTCTGGTTGAAGTCGTGGAAGGAAACTATGGGCTTTGCCCCCACTTCGCATAGGTTGCTGATTAATTCCCCCATGTTTGGGGTGGATAAATCAACATCTACGTATTCGAAACCGTTTCTCGCGGCGTCCAACAAGATTCTTTGGCGGTCGTCTTCACTTCCAGAGAAGTTGCCATGGTCTTTTGTTGATTTGTTTGTTGCTATGAGCGGCGTCTTGCTACTGTGGGCAATTTCTGTTAGTCTGTCATGTTTTTTTAGGCTGTCAAGTCTTATTTCAATCAAGTCTGCATGTTGAGCCTCAGCTTTCTCTATCAGACTAGAAGCTTCATCAATTGTCCTGGGAGGAAGGGAGACGCAGACTTTGATAGTCAACGCTCTATCACGGCTTCTTCTTTAACCAGAGTCCCGAAGTGCCTTCCGCCCTCTTCCACGCGAGCCAGAATTTTGTCGCCTTTCTCCAAATCCGTTACTGATTTAGAGCCTTCCGGAGTCACAACCCTTATAGTTTCAGCATTCTGGGCAATCGTCTTAATCCTTTTTCCCTTGTATTCCGCTTCAATGAGAAGCATGGGTCTCCACTCGATCTTCGCCCGCGCAACGTTAGTTAACCTGATTTTTCCTTCCCTATTCACTATGAGAACTTCATCCCCGGACTTTAGCTCTGACAGATATCTTGTTCTGCTGGGCGAAGAGAGTGTGTATAGGGACAGGGGTCCAGCGTTTACTCTAAAGGGGCGCGTCTCCACGTATGGACTCTCATGAACCTCAGCCTGAACTAGGAACAAACCGGATGATTGGGTGCCTACGAGAATGCCTTCTCCCGGCTTCATGAGGTCAACCGTGTCGATGCAGACCCTAGCACCGGTTCCAATCTCCTTCAACTCAACGACTTGGACAGCAACCAACTCAAGCTTAAGAGTGCCTTTCTTGGCAAAATCAGCTGCTTCCCTGAGTTCTTGGACATCCGCTGTTTTCAGGACTACTCCATCGGCTCCCAACTCCAGAGTTTCCAAGGCTAGTTTTGCTTCTTTTGCACTGGAAACTTCTGCCAAGAGTTTAGCTTTTCCTCTGGTCTTGGCGATGAGGTTTTCCAGAGGAATCACTTTCCAGTCCGGCGTGTAAACAATAATATACTCTGTCGAAAGCTCTGCGGCTTCTATGGCGGTCTCTTCGTCCTCTTTCCCTTCTATTGTCACCTTCACGGCGACACTTTTCCCCTTTCCCTTAAACTCCTTCACCTTTTCCCTGTCAAAGGTTGAAAGAACGTTTATGTCGGGTTCCCCGGAAACTGAGGCTACCTTACTTCCGGTCTTCTTGGCATTCTCTAAATCCTTTGCGCCAACAAGCACGGCATCACAGAATTGCGCTGCAGAATTCAGCAACTTGGCTTTTTGTTTTTCAGGAAGGGATTCATCTATTTCGATCCACAGTTCTTTCATTTGGATTCACCAAGAATCTTCCAAGCTTCGTCGACTGATGCCTCACGGTGGACAAGCGCTGAGAGAGCCTTAACCATCTTTGTGGGGTTTTCGTGTTGAAACACGTTCCTGCCGATGGAGAGACCTGCTCCTCCAGCTTTCAGGGAGTCCCTTACCATCTGCAAGACCTCTCTAGTGGTCTCCACTTTTGGGCCACCAGCTATTATGACGGGAACGTGGCAACCGCAGACGACCTTTTTGAAGGACTCGGCATCGCCAGTATAGTTTGTCTTTATCACGTCAGCTCCTAATTCCGCCCCTAAGCGAGCCGCATGAGCCACCACGTCTACAGCATGTTGATTCTTTATGTTCGGACCTCGGGGATACATCATAGCCAGCAATGGCATGCCGAGGCTGTCGCATTCGCAGGCTACCTTTCCCAGTTTTGAAAGCATTTTGTCTTCCTGTTTAGCGCCTACATTGACGTGGACTGAAACAGCATCCGCTCCTAATCTAACAGCGTCTGCGACCGAGCATATCTGAACCTTATTGTTGGGGTCAGGACAATGCCTCGAAATTCCGGACAAGTGAACAATTAAACCAGCGTTTCCAGTGTTAACGTTCTTCGCTACGCCTCTGTTGAGAAGAACTGCGTCGACTTCCCCTAGCAAAAGTTTGTTAACAATCCCCTGCATGTCTACGAGTCCCATAACTGGGCCAACTGTGACGCCATGGTCCATGGGAACAATGACTGTTCGGTTATCATTTCGGAAAATTCTTCTTAATCGCCTTTTTTTTCCTGGTTCCAAAAGTTTCATCTCCTTTAGATGAAGTTTTTCACTTTCAAGTATTCTGCGTTAAGGACGCCGCATCCAGCGGCTCCCCTTATGGTGTTGTGGCCTAGAGCCATAAATTTAACCCCAGCTAACACTGGGTCTTTTCTAATTCTGCCAACTACGACGCTCATGCCCTTGCCCTCCATTCTGTCCAGTCTGGTTTGCGGTCGATCCTTCTCCTGAGTAACAATAACGGGCTTTTCTGGGGCTGATGGAAGATTTAGCTCTTGGGGTTCCCCAACAAAGTTTTTCATGGCAGCTGCTACAGCGTTGGGTTCAGCTATCTTTTTTGTCTCTACGAAGACGGCTTCCAAGTGACCGTCAATTGTTGGAACTCTGTTGCAGCTAGCTGAGACCTTGAAATCTGCAGGTTTTAACGGAGAGCCCAGAAGTTTTTGTGTTTCAGTCTCCACTTTTTCTTCTTCTCCCCCGATGTAGGGGATAACGTTGTCTACAATGTCTAGGGAGGCAACACCCGGGTATCCTGCACCCGAGATTGCCTGCATAGTGGATACAATGACGCTTTTGATGCCGAATTCGTCATAGATGGGTTTCAATGGAAGGGATAGGGCTGTTGCGGCGCAGTTGGGATTTGTGACGATGGCGCCGTCCCATTTTCTGTTTCTGCGTTGTTCCTTGATGAGGCTGACATGATTACAGTTTATTTCAGGATTTATCATTGGTACGTCAGGGTCCATTCTATGGGCAGAGGCATTGCTAACCACTACGTATCCAGCTAAAGCGAAAGCTTCCTCGGTCTTTCCAGCAACCGCCGATGGTAATGCCGAGAAAACCACATCAACGTCCTTGACGGCTTTTGGGGTTATGTCGACAACTTCCATTTGGGCGACAGCTTCTGGAATCGGTGTTGATTGTCTCCATCTTGATGCTTCACCGTATGTTCTTCCCTTGCTTCTTTCCGAGGCTGCCACAACTGAGACCTCGAACCATGGGTGCCCCTCTAGCAGTTGGACAAATATCTGGCCAACGTTGCCTGTTGCTCCTATTACAGCTGCTTTCAACATTTTAGTCACCTTTTAAAGCGTTCCTAACTAATTCTAGGACTTTCTCTCTTTCCTTCCAGTCTACGAAGAGCAGAATGCTGGAAGTGATGGTCATTAGACCAAAGATGTTAATGGCGTTTAGCCTCAGAGCCTCGGATATTCTGCCGGTGAGACCTGGAGTCTTTTCTAAGCCAACGCCCTTGATCTTGAGGAATGCCAGCTGTTTTCTGACAGACATGGCTAAGGTTTCCTCGTGATTTAAGATTATTTCATGAATTTTTTCGAGAAGCATATCCGAATTGGAGTTCTCTGAAGCGTAGAGGATCATGGAGTCGTAGTTCAAGGATAATCCCAGCAGTTCTGCGTGGTTCTTCACTGTTTCAGTCAGCTCTTTTATAACTTGAGGCTGCTCAGAAACACCTTTGCCTACAACTGTGATCGACAGGGCAGGAGATGGGGCTGCCAGAGCTACATCCAGCTCAGTTGAGAGCGCTCCCGTGATCAAAGTGCCCTCTGCATTTAGATCACTATGAGTGTGCCTGATTACCCTTACTCTCACTGACGAATCTTTGTATCGCAGAGCCTTCCTATGAATGAACTTGGTGCCAGAATCTGCTAGTCCCACCAAAGTGTTCACATCAATTTCCGGAATCCTTTTCGGATTGCCTATTACCTTGGGGTCAGCAGACATGATTCCTTCGGCGTCGGTAACTAGAATGAGCTCATCTGCTTCCAGAGCCTTCGCTATGATGAAAGCAGTTGTATCGCTTCCCCCCCTCCCCAAGGTAGTCATCTTGCCGTCTTTTGTTTTGCCCACGAAACCTGCAATCACAGGGATAATTGCTTTCTCAACGAGGGGAAGCACGCTTTGTTTGGCTCTTTCGTAACAAATATCTAAGAGGGGATTTGCGTCCGAGAAAACATCGTCTGTTATGATGGGCCACTCTGCGTCGAGAGGATCCACGAAACGAGATTTCACCCCTTGTGCTTTCAATGCGGCGGCGATGATTCTGATGCTGGTTCTCTCCCCCATTGCTAGAATCTCATCTAATTCTCTCTTCTTTACCTTGCCGTTAGAGGCGTTCTTGGCAGCGGTCAGAAGCGAATCAGTTGTCTTTCCCATAGCCGAAACAATCACGGCAATCTGTGTACCCTTCTTTGCTTCTTCAGCAACTGCCGTAACTGCCCTCAATATGCGTTCGTGATCGGCGAGGCTGGAACCTCCAAATTTGACCACAATCCTCTTATGTTTTTTTTCAGTATTTTGTTTCAAACTACAAAACCCTCCAAGAAACCCAGAAAGCTAAGATGCGTTTTTTCACAGCTTGCTGGGCTTAATTATAAAAGAAATAGCTAAAGCTGTAGAACATCGAAGAATTTGTCGTTGAAGTCGTCGAGTGGCTATTCATAGGCCCAATTTCCTTTGCTTGAAAAGACAGAAGAACTTCTGATATAAAAGATTATCGTAAGTAAAAACTGTAGGCTAAAGACGATTTAAAGTCGGCATACACTTGATGCTATTATCTAAACCTTATTTCATAAGGTAATCTTTAGCCTCATTGACACTTTGGAAACCGTATCCGATCTCCTTGAAGCTCTGCCTCAATTTGATGACATCCTTTCTCACTTCAGTAGGTTTCCTCTTGCCCTTCACGACATCTAAGATCAAGGAACACAGGAACTCGACATCTCCTGCTTTGAATCCTCTTCTAGTCACGTCTTGAAAACCTATCCGGAGGCCCGAAGGATCCTTTCGGTTGTGCTGATTGTCATAGGGCAAAAGATTCTTATTCAGAATTATATTTGCGATTTCAAGGCTTGAGGCAATCTTTTTTCCGCCACCATAGTCTCGAACGTCAACAGCGATCTGGTGGGATCTCGTAAAACCATTCTTTTCACCCAAAACCTTCACGCCATTTTCGAACAGATACTTGCCCGCCGTCTGAGCGTTCTTAACAGTCTGCTTAGCCAGCGCCTTACCATAAAGTTTCAGTTCCAAGGCTGCTAAACCCAAGGCAGGAAGCCTCCCAAGATGGGTGTTCGATGTGGTCAGGGGAAAGATTGCATGTTGTACCTTCTTAATCGCCTTATTCATCCGCTCATCCCCAGAGTTCGCGAGGATAACTCCGCCTTGGGGTCCTGGAAAAGTTTTATGGGTTGACGCGGTTATGAAATCTACGCCTTCTCTAAAAGGGTCTTGAAACTCTCCGCCAGCAATCAAACCCAGGACATGAGCTGCGTCGTAGACAACGTAAGCACCCGTTTCCTTAGCAACTTCTGCCAGCTCTTTAACGGGATGGGGAAACTGGAAGAGGCTACCTCCAAAGGTCACTATGCCAGGTCTAGTTGAGTCAATTATAGTCGCGGACTTTTCCGCGTCGATGTTCAATTTGTCTATGTCGTAGGCGTGATTGATAGTCTCCAACCCCAAGACCCTCCCAGCTAAACCAGAGTAATCATGGGTAATATGAGCTCCGGCGCTAAGGGGTGAAACCACCATCCGGTTATTTTTTGTCGCCAATGAGATGCCTTTGAAGGTGGCAAGGTTCGCGTGGGTGCCCGAGACGAGTCTCACATCAGTCCAATTGCACCCGAACAGATCTTTCATCAAATCTGCGGCGTAATTCTCGATTTGCGTCATGTATTTCTGTCCCTGATAATGCCTCGCTTTAACGTGACCCTCAAGATCATTTTCCCCTTCAGCGTACCTGGACTCCAGGTCCTGTGACAAGCTCAACATCTCCTTTACTGCCGGAGATTTGAGGCCCTCGCTCGCAATCAGGTTAATACAATCCTCACCCCGGTATCTTTCATGGTCCTCGCTTGCTTTAATTAACCCAATCGCTAATTTCAAAAAGTCATCTTCCACGTTCCGGTTTCCTCCCAAAATCTCTTTTAGGGCATTTTGTTGGTGTTTCTGAGCACTACGTCACTTATTTATATTTCTTTACGCAAAAACTGCAACAGTTTTTGTTGATGATTTCTAATGAAAAAATGGGTATATTAGCAGTTAATATTTTGATTTCATAAACCTTTTTTCTATTTGTAGTCTTGATTTAAACGGTGCAACTCATGAGTAAAAAGAAACTTCACTATGGAGTACGCCTAACCACAGACCAGCTAAAGTACCTGAAGACAGTCAGTAAGCCTTCAGAGTGGATAAGAGAAGCAGTAGACGAAAAGAAAAGACGCGAAGAAAAGAACCACAGATTAAGATAAAAAAAGCTGAACAACGCAAAACAGCACAGAGAACATGAGGTTCGATCCTACGAACCTCCAAACTGAAGCAAAATAAACAAGATCCAAGTCACAATTTTTTCAGCTTTATCGTCACGCGCATTTGTCCTGTAAAATAATTGCCCAAATGGATTTTCATGTTCTGGTCTACTCGTTGCAGTCATGTTCTTGTGAACTGATGGAATGAACGGCAACAAAAATTTGTCGGAAAAATTCTCTCTGCCAAAGGTTTCCCTCAGAAAAGTGTCGGATTCATTGAAGCTTTCTATTATTATTCCGACACATTTTTATAGGTGTTCCGCTCAATCTCCTTATTGAGAGTGGTAGTTTGTCGGGATATGACGGTAAAAGACCGGAAACCAGAGAAGAATTCATCAATTTGCTTGCGAAAGCGAAGAAAAAGGAGAGGGAGTTGAGGAGGGTTCGGGGAGTTAGGTCAATGAAACCGACAATTAAGGGCACCGCGGAAATCTTGAGCATTCATCGCGATACTCTGTATCAGTGGATGAGAGAATTTGATGTTGATTTTGCGGAGGTGAATGAAAGGAAGTTGTTAATTGCGGAAGCCCCGGAGAAGCGTAGAGAAGTTACTTATTTGATTGGCGAGGCTTTGATGGGTGAGGGCACAGAAGTTGCCCATGTAGATTTGTTAATTGGAGATAAGGAAGGTCCGGTTGGGAAAGCTTTTGCCAACGGCTTGTCAAACTTGTCTGCTGGTCACACTCCGCTCTTAGCAGTTATCAGACCGAATCTTCCACCAAAACCTCACACTCTTCTTGTGCCAAAGGTCACTGTGAAGAATATGGAACAGGCAGGGAAGATCTTTGGTCCTGCTCAGGCAGCCGTAGCAAAGGCGGTTGCTGATTCCGTCGAGGAAGGGATTATTCCGGAGGATAAGGTTGATGACTGGCTAATCGTATGTAGTGTCTTTATCCATCCGCAGGCTAAGGATTATCGCAGCATCTATCATTATAATTATGGAGCCACAAAACTGGCGTTGAAGAGAGCCTTAGAGAATTATCCTTCGCTGAAGAAAATCATGTATGACAAGGACAGGGCGAAGCATCCTATAATGGGCTTCCAAGTGCCTAGACTGTGGAGACCCCCATACCTGCAGATAGCCCTCGACGTTCCCAGCGTGGAAAGGGTGAAGAAGATCATAAACGAACTGCCGGAGAGCGACAGGATCATACTGGAGGTTGGCACTCCACTGCTGAAGAAATACGGGGTGAATGTCATTCGTGACCTGAGGAAGGTAGCTAAGGACATGTTTATCGTAGCGGACCTGAAGACGCTGGATGTCGGAAAAGTGGAGGTTGACTTAGCCTTCGAGGAAACAGCTGACGCAGTGGTAGTGTCTGGGTTAGCAGCGGCAGAAACAATTGACAAATTCATTCATGAAGCCAAGAGACTCTCAATATATGCGGTAGTTGATATGATGAACGTTGAGGACCCTGTAAAGAAGCTTCTATCGCTCAAAAACTTACCTGATGTTGTGATTCTCCATCGGGGCATAGACGTGGAGACAACGGGTAAGACCCGTTGGGATGTCATTAAGGAGATGCGGCAGACTTTCAAGGACAAGAAGTTTTTGGTAGCCGTTGCTGGCGGTATAACTCCAGAGACAGCCCCGGAAGCATTGGCAAACGGAGCGGACATTATTATTGTTGGAAGGTACATAACGCAATCCAAGGATGTTGAGAGGGCAGTCAGGGAGTTCTTGAAGACCACGAGAGAGATGGCGGAAGACATAGACCTCTTCAGGGTCCACGTAGAATAGGGGGTAAACCTCTCCATTCTCTTTTTGACTAGTTTTTTTGGCTATTCCGGCACTATATACACTGGGTTTAGGAGCTCGAGATGGAAATGACACCATCTATGTGCTGAAAAAGTTTTGAGAGTATCTTGATTGAATCGTGAGCTAACTTTGGTGGAAAAGGGAATAAAAAAAAGTTGATTATCGAAAGATAGATGTTAGCTTGTGAGCTTAATATCTATTTCTTCTCGGGGGTCTTCGTTTAGCATAACATTCTCGGCAGTATACAGGTCTGGTTCCGTCAGGTTTGAATGGAACTTGACATTCTTGTCCACATTCAGCACAGACTGCATCGTGCATTTCTCTTGGTCTACCATAAGACATTCATATTGCACCTCCAATTCGCTGAAAGAACTAGTTTCTCCAAAACACTAATTCAGAAAAGCCTACCACAAAGTTACTTATAAACTTGTATGTCAGCAGTTGAATAGGGAAATCATTTTTGATTAAAGAGTAGAGTTGAGTTTATGCTTCTATGTCCAAGAATCTGTTCGTTCTGTAATATTCTATGGTTGCTTTGAAATGCCGTAGAGTATGAAAAGCGATGTGATTTATTCGTGGGTTTTGATTTTTCTGTGCATTTCTCTTCCGTTGTCTCCTGAAGTTTCTTCTGAAATATCTGGGGGAACCGTTGAATACTTGGCTAGATTTTTTAGGTAAAGCTTTGAGAATTGAAATCAGTTGGTTGAGTCAACTTTTGAGCGAATTTATCTGCTTCACAGATCTCAAAACTTTCTTACCGTCAAGGCCATAGGATTGAGTCTCCATTGCTGTAATCCATAAGATATCGAAGTAGTCTTCTAATGCAGACATGATACTAGGGTTGTTGGACCACAAAGCAGAAGATTCCGATATTCCTGCTTTTGGGTCTACAATAAGAAGAATTTCTTTTTCATCATATATGGCCATAATAGGACTTGGTGGATGAGGAATAAATTTAACCTCGCAAAGATTGGTTTTCCTGCAAAATTGCGTAAATGATTCCAAACTTTTTCCTTCTTCAGGTTTTTCTGAAATGAATCGGCACTTCACACCCCTAGACCATGCTTTTTCAAGGCTCTTGGAAAAGAGCATGATATGCGAGAACCTTTTCCACGAACTAACAACATCTATACTGCTTTGGGCTTGCTGTATCGATTCATTAATCTTATGAATAACCGCTTCTTTCGCGGGCACCAAAACAAATTCTGGCTTTTCACGTGGGGGTTCTTTCTTGTTGCTGATTTGGAATTTCTTGAGAAAAATTCTCGATTTTGTCTCTAACCTTCTAGTTGTTTCTTTTCGCCGTTCAAGCAAAATGGTGACTCCTTCGTCTAATGGTATTGCTCTGAAGGCTATTGGTGTGGAAATTATCTTCTCAACTAATCCGAGCTCCTCAAGTTCTACAGTTATACGATAAACATCTTGCCTAGCTGTATTTGCACACTTCGAAAGTTTTTTCGCATTTAACATTCCAAAACGGCAAAGCGCTAGGTAAACTCTTGTTTGACAGAGTGTTAGTCCCAACCCCATCAGAAGTTCAATTTCGTTGAGAGTTGACAAACCTCTCCCCCAAAAACTGTTAATAAGTAGTTTGCATTATAGATATAAATTCTTCGTGTTTTTGTCAGAAGTAGAGCTTCTTGCGATGATTTAATTACAAATTACCTCAACTATCTAAGGTAAAATCAGGAGGAAGAAAATGAACTTTCTGAAAAACAAATCTAAAGTTTCTACTATTGCTTTAGTTCTAGTGTTGACTATCGCTACTTTGCTAATGATTTGCTTGCCAACTACTGCTCTCCTTCCATCAGATGTCGACCTCGTCGGAT
>CAZUQX010000024.1:0-16864 GCA_964623205.1 uncultured Candidatus Bathyarchaeia archaeon
TGCCTGCGTTTGTAGGGGCCGGGTTACCCGGCCCCTACACCTTGTCCATCACGCGGTCGCCTCTCGCGTGGGCGTCATGAATGACGTCCCGATGGTACATTGCGTCGATTGACGTCATTGTAGGGGGGGCCCGCCCGGGGGCCCCGGGGGTGGCGGGTCGGCGAGTGCCCAGAAATTCTTCAGAGAGCAACAGCAAAAGTAATACCCTTAGGGAATTATGAAATGGAGGCTCCGGGACAGGTTTCATCTAGGTACAGCATCCCTGATTCCTCGGCACTCCAAATGTCCCTTTCCACGAGTTTTGCTGTTGAACAAAACGATATAGAAATAAGCGGGTCACTTTCCCCTTCTTTGGCAGGAGAAACAGTCACCTTATATGTCAGTTCAATGAGTTCTCCATCAACTTTGCTGGCAACAGTTGTAACCGACTCCGATGGAGAATATTCCCACATCTGGCATTCTCCACCTAGCGGCATGTATTCTATCACAGCCAAATGGTCTGGAGACGATGACTACAGTAGTGCAGCCAGCACCACATTCAGACTTATAGTATTACCCTCTGAGTTGCTGATGATGGGAATCGCACTAATCTTATTGCTAGTAATTTTCGTTATAGTTAATCTGGTAACGCGAGGAAGCGCATTGAATGAACCAGAAACCTCCGAAGACTGGGAATTCGCAGATAACCCAGAACATTTTTAAAAACCTTATCTAACAGAAAAGGAGCACGGTTATTGCGAACTACCTGGATGACGAAGGCATGAGCCTGAAAATCGACTCTAAACTCAAAACTCGTTTTCCAAACCTGGCTGCATACATACTTCACATTAAGAACGTGAAGATTCAGAAGAGAGACGCTGAGCTGGAAAAATTCAAGGTCAAGGTAATGAAGCAGGTTCGAGAAGAGTACAACCTAGATTCAGTGAAAGATCAGCCGATCTTCAGGGCTTACCGAGACTTTTTCTGGAGGGTGGGAATAGATCCTACAAAAAACCGTCCAGCAGCAGAGGCTTTGATCCGAAGAATTCTCGGAGGAAGAACCATTCCATGCATAAACACTCTTGTTGACGCCTACAACTTGGCCTCAATCAAGAGCAGAGTTGCCTTAGCAACCTTTGACGCAGATAAACTGGAGGGAGACTTTCTCATGAGATTTGCAGAAGAGGGCGAGCAATTCTTGGGAATCGGTATGGAGAAACCTATGACTCTAAAAGGCGGAGAAATAGTTGTCTCCGACGAGGAGAAGCTAGTTGCTATTTATCCTTATCGGGATGCTGACAACACAAAAGTAACCGAAAAAACAGAAAACGTTACTATAATGGTTTGCGGAGCACCCGGAATAAACGGAAAAACATTAGAAAATGCTTCACAGGTGGCGCTGGAGTATATAATCCATTTCTGCGATGGAGAAAACCCTAAATAACCGCTTCTAGGCGAGAAACGGAGATTTCTAGAGTCTTAGATAACATTTATAGGTGTTGCATTGCGTATACTATCTCCATCAGTTTCAGGGTATAGAGAGTTATGACCGAAGAAACGAAGACCCCAACCGAAGAAGTAGAGAAACTGTTGATTGACAAACCATCTGACTTCAAATTTCACGCTGCATATATGGCTTATTCTGAGACATGGGATAAACTCGCCTCACCAGAGACGAGGTCTGAATTGAATGGCATCTTAAAGTCCCTTTCTAAGGAAGAGATCAGCTACACAAGCTTCTACAGAACATTAGATGAGTATAGAAGGCATGGTTCCAAACACTATGAATATCCGAGAGAAAGGATAGAAACCCAGAGGAAGAGGGACTGGAGACAGAAACAGACAAAAAGTCAGAGAAACTCAAGGCATAGAGGAAGACACTGAATCCATAGCCTATACACTATTCTCGCTCAGCTTAATCAATCTCGCTGTTCCAGTAAATGATTTCTGAGTATTTTTCCGTGAAATCGAATCTTGTATCATTGTAGATTATATCCAGCCTGAGACCGTATTTGTCGATCAACTTGTTCATGTTGTCCCATATCTGCTGAGAGTGGGCGTCTGGACCCCATTCTGGGAACCATATGTTATCATCTTGCCATCGCATGCCCCAGCCATAATCCTTTGGGAGAACAAACGCTACTTCCCCAGCTACTTTTTCAAGAGAGTTTTGGTGAGGCGAACGAGTCATGTCCCAGAATGTTTCCATGGCGATGAAGTGCTCTTCCTCCAAGATGCCAAATGGTTGTTCATGAGGAAAATTGAAGACGATCACGTATTTGGCTCCTGCTTGGTAAGCTGTGACCATGTCATCTAGAAGTCTTGTTCCATTCTCCAAATATGGATGTTGGTCATAGGTCCATGTGATTATGGCTCCCCACTCTTTATCCTGCACATTTGCGGCTCCCCTGCCTAGCGCTATATTTTGAGGTCTACTGTGGTTCCATCCCAACTCGACAAAAACTGTGTCATAGCCTGCCAGATAATCAAACCAGTAAAGCGCATAATCGGACGTAAACATTGGTATGTTTCTTCTCTTCAAATCTTTCGTGCTATTGAAGGAGGAAACGTCAGTTACAAACGCCTCTGCTGCTTCGCTATAGTCCGACACGTTTTCAAAAATATACGCCTTGTCTTCTCCTTTCCAATATCCCAAGTCAATCTGCCTTCCACCAGGTTCATCGTAGAGGTAAATCCCTAAGAACTTGTCTCCAAATCTCTCCTTGGCAGTATCTAACCATGTCTGATGCCACGGATACACAATGCGGGAGACGAAATCAAAGAATACCATGAAGGATAAATCCGCATTACAGGCGTATTCGCAGATTTCGTTGAGGGCAGTTTCGTTGGTGCTTATGTCCCAATTGTTTATGAGGAAGAGATTGGTGTATCCTTTTACTTTGTCTATCATGAGCTTCGCTTCGCTAGTTGTGTTGCCGCCAAAAGAAACCCCGAAAAAGAAATCTTCGTCAACGGGATCATTTTCGTTCGTGTAATTAACATACACAATGGGGAAACAAACCGTTGAAACCAAGATCACAGCAAGTAAAAGCAACCACATTCGCTTCATCGAATCTCAACTGAAACACTAAATCTTGGAGGCATAAAGGCTTTTTCTAAGCTAGATAAAATTCAAGTCCTTTTTTAGCATATTCCGTAATGGAACAGCTTCGGCAACAACGGCTATCTTATACGTCGTCATATCCGCCGCTTCGAAGAAAGTTCACTAATCCGCACTTTTCCACAATCCTTTGCATGAACTCTGGAAGCGGTTTCACCTTGAGGTTTATCCCCTTAGTTTTGTCATGGATTTCTCCAGTTTTGAAGTCTATTTCAACATTGTCGCCATCATCGATTCTATCAGCTTCTTCGCAGACATAGAGGGGAAGACCGATGTTTATTGAGTTTCTGAAGAATATACGGGCAAATGATTTAGCTATCACTGCACTTATTCCAGCAGCTTTCAACGCTACCGGAGAATGTTCCCTAGAAGAACCGCATCCGAAGTTGTTTCCCGCAACTATCACATCTCCCTCTTTAACCTCTTTAGCGAATTCCGGTCTATACTCTATGAAAGCTATCTGTCCCAACCGTTTTCTGTCCGTTGTAACAGTGTATCTGCCTGGCGTGATTAGGTCAGTGTTTATGTCGTCTCCAAACTTCCATGCTCTCATATGTAATCCCTCGGATCAACAATCTTGCCGGCTAACGCGGAAGCCGCAACTGTTGCTGGAGAAGCTAAAATAATATCTGCTTCGGGTGATCCCATTCTTCCAGAGAAGTTTCGGTTCTGGCTTGAAATGCATGTTTCTCCTTCGCAAAGCACTCCTTCGTGTCTACCGATGCAGGGACCACAGCTGGGGTTGCAGATGGTTCCACCCGCCTTGACGAGTTCCTCTAGGTATCCCTTCTCGAAGGCTTCAAAGTATATGTCTTGAGAAGCAGGGGACACTATCAATCTGACATTTTTGGCAATTTTCTTTCCTTTCAGAATTTTTGCAGCAACCTCAATGTCCTCTAATCGTCCGTTAGTGCATGTTCCAAGGAAGGCTTGATCTATCTTTCTTCCCTCAACCGCGGAGACAGGTTCCACATTATCTACTGCTGGAGGAAGGGCAACCTGAGGCTCAATCTCACTAACATCTATTTCATATTCATCCTCGTAGACTGCATCCTTGTCGCTCCTGAAGATTTTTCCGTCTCTTCCTTCCAGAAACTCATGGGTCTTCTGATCCGCCTCAATTATGCCATTTTTGCCTCCCATCTCAATAGCCATGTTACACAACGTCAACCGAGAAGAGACACTTGCATTTTTCACGTAATCTCCAGTAAATTCGCAAGCCTTATAGAGAGCTCCAGCGGCTCCAACATCTCCCACAATGTTAAGGATAACGTCCTTGGAATAGACACCTTTCCGCAGAGAACCTGTTAAATTAAATTTCAGGCTTTCCGGAACCTTGAACCAACATTTTCCAGTAGCCATGGCTCCCCCAATATCCGTTGACCCCAAACCAGTAGTAAAAGCTCCCAAAGCTCCCTCAGTGCAGGTGTGAGAATCAGCTCCAACAACAACATCTCCTGGAGAAACAAACTTCTCAACCAAGATTTGATGACAAACTCCGTTGGTGAAAAACCCGGAAAGGTTCTGTTCCATAACGAATTTTCGTACCTCTTGGTGAAGGGTTGCTCCGGCCACGGTTGGCGGAGGAAAGAAGTGATCAAACACAATTATGACCCTATCTGGGTCAAAGACTTTGTCCGTGATTCTGTAAAAGCCTTCGATGGCCAAAGGGGCAGTGGAATCGTGAGCCATAACATAACTTACATCGGCAACTACAAAATCCCCTGGAACCACTTCTTTCTTGTGAGAAGCGTTAGCCAAAATTTTTTCTGTTATTGTAGACCCCAATGAACTCAGTTCCCTTGAATTTCCGCTATCAGTTCTTTAATTTCATCAGGCGTATAGGAACTTCGCCTTCCCTCACGGGAAAAGGATGTCTTCACTCTCTCGAGAACCTTTCTCGCCGTCTCCTCAGAGATGTCAAGTCCCAGCTCATTTTTTGCCACATACATGATTCCATGTCTCCCACCCAGTTCATCTATGTACACTTTTCTCCTCTGACCTACCAGTCTGGGTGGATAAAACTCGTATGTTGTTGGGTTCACGAAGACGCCGTGCTGATGTATCCCAGAACTGTGGGCAGTTACGTTTTCGCCAGTTAACGGTTTTTGGGGAGGCATTCTTATTCCTGAAACTTCCTCGACGAGTTTTGAGAGAGCAGTTAGCTGGCTCATCTCAAAGGGGCTCGTCCCGAAAATTATGTGTAGGGCAGGAATAACCTCTTCTGTTACGGTTATGCCGGCTCTTTCGCCTAAGCCGTTAACACTTGTTGATACTGTTGACGCTCCAGCTTCCACCGAGGCTAATGAATTTGCTAAAGCTAGTCCAAGGTCGTTGTGGCAGTGGACCTCGATTGGAATATCTATAACCTTTCCGATTTCTCTCACGAGAAAGGCCATTCCGTTGGGGCTTGCGCAGCCCAGCGTGTCGACTACCCTTGCTCTGTCTGCTCCTGCTTCTTCTGCTGTTTTGTAGGCTTTTTTCAAGAAATTTAGGTCGTTTTCTCTAGTTGTGTCCTCTGCACTGTATATGACGAAGAGGCCATAATCCTCTGCGTAGCTAATGTGGTCAGCCAGCTTTTCCAGATATTCTTCTTGGCTCATACCATGGAACTTGTATTTTCTGTGATATGGCGATATGGAGAGGGACAGCACGATGCCGTCGGCGCCCGTGTCCGCCACAATGTCTATATCTTCTTTCTTAGCCCGCGCGAAGGCAGAAAGCTGAGCGTCCAAGTTCATATCGACCAAGGATTCGATGCATTTTCTTTGCTTCTCTGAGGCGGCTGGAAATCCGGCTTCTATCTGCTGTATCCCCACCTCGTCCAGTTTCTTGGCAATAGTTAGTTTGTCTTCTATGCTGAATATGACACCGGGGGTCTGTTCTCCCTCTCTCAGAGTGCTGTCGTGAACGATGTATTCGTCTAACGCGGGAGCATTGAAGTTGGCGAAGTTGTAGGGGCTAGGCAGGATTCCTTCTCTATTTAGCCTTTTCAGCAGTTTTTGCCCCTGTTCGTTAAGGTATTCTTCTTCCACTTTGTTGAGCCGTCCTTTTCACACTGTTTTTCTGAATTCAGTTTTGGAAGTATAAAAAACGCACAAATATATATACTTTATGTAAAATTATCTTGACTAGAATACGAAAACATTACATTCGTTTCTGAAATCGTAACTTGACCCACAATCGCCTAAAACGATTTTTTTACCAACTGCGTAAGATGATCATGGTGTTTGTGTTGGCGACACCCTGTAATCGACGGATTTTTTCAAGACACTCGTCAACCTCGGTTATATTCAAGCCTGATATGATGACGGCAATGTCGTATTGGCCAGTGATCTCATAGACTGTTTCGACGTTGGAGAATTTCTTCAGCGCTTTGGAAACCTCAGAAGTTGGCAAGGAGGGGTCTACTGAAAGCAGAGCTATTGCCTCCGCTCCTTCTGTAAGCCCGACCTTGACGGTGAATCGTCTTATTGCCCCCGAATCAACAAGGGCTCTGATTCTCTTCCGAACAGCCCCCTCAGACAAGCCAACCCTCTTTCCAATGTCACTATAGGTGGCACGACCATCCTGTTTCAGAATTTCAATTATCGCCTTGTCAGTATCATCCATTTTCTACACTCCATATACAATATCTATACGGAAAAATTTAACGATTTCTGAACAACTCGCAGCGAATTCGTAACGATTTTCGTATCCCAGTTCCCCTTTTCCCACCAGAGATGCTTATAAGGTAGAAAGCTTGTTCAGAAAATCATGCAGGGGAGTGTTTATACGGATTTCGTATAATTAATCGGAAATTGTGCAAAACCAGTAGCCATAAATCCGAAATTCTTATAAAGAGCAACGTTTTTTATAATGGTTCAAACCAAATCAAGAGGTGGAATTTGTGAAGAGTGCTAGGTGCCCCGATTGCGACGCGGAAATCGAAGTCCAAGAGGATGTCATGAAAGGAGAAATCCTGAGCTGTCCCAGCTGCGGTCTGGAACTAGAAGTGACAGAAAACAAGGGAGATTCCGTGGAGCTTAAAGAACTAGGAATCGAAGGCGAAGACTGGGGAGAATAATTCCCTCTCTTTATTTCTTAACATTTACATGCGAAACAAAAAAGAAGCAGATTGAGAAAACATATGCCTGAAAGCGTTTGAAGCAAGGATGTGAGAACAGACATGAGCATCGGAATTCTGTTTGAAAGCTCTGAAACCGACGAAAAAGGCATCAAAATGACTGCAGAAGAGATGGGAATAGACCTAGTCTACATTCCCTTTCGCAAAGTTGCCTTTCGCCTAGACGAAAATAGGTACACCCTCAGTACTAAGGGAAAAGACTACACAAAAGTTCTCAAAGACATCAAAGTAGTGCTTAACAGAGCTCAGAGCAAGAATCGCAGACTCTTTGCAGCCAACGTTCTGGAGGCTTTCGGGAAGCAAGTGATAAATCCCCAATGCGTAGAATACGTCTGCTTCAGCAAGTTGAGGACTCTACTCCATTTCTGGCATGCGGGAATCAACATTCCTCATACTGTCTATGTTCCAGTTGATTCCAACGAAAGAACCCTAGACGGAAGGAAAATACATAACGAAGAAGACATAGCCGACCTGATGCAACTGGAACTTGGCCATGAAAACATCGTAATCAAACCAGACGCTGGAACCCATGGGAAAGACGTTCAGCTTGCCAAAGACAGGGAAGACCTATTAGCGATTCTCAGGGGAATTCAGCCTTCAATAATTAATCCAGTGGGAATTCTTGCTCAAACCCTCGTTCCGAAATGGTTCTACGACCTGAGAATAATAGTCACCAAAGAGGATGGAAAGCAGCCACACTGCTATCCCACAGCGTTAGCACGAGCTGGATTCAAGGACTTCAGGACAAATACCTTCTTAGGCAATATGGTATTCGGCGTGAACTTGCCGTCTCACATCAGAGATGTCTCAGCTAAATGCGGCAAAGCCATCGGAGGGGACAGCAGAGCTTGGCTCTTAGCCTTTGATGCCATGATCAAGGTGGGCGAAAACAAAACTGTTGACGACGAATATCTCATTGAAGAATTTGATAAGCTTGAACCGTCCTTCGATGCGGTGAAAAAACTCAAGCGAGACAAGACCAAAAGGACAGACTTTCCAGAATGGAACAGGAAGCTGGAAACGGCTTTTCAAAATTACAAAGATCAAGAAGCCTATTTGAACATCAAAGACATTATCGAGGAGAGCATTGAAGAAAACAAGCATAACATTATGTTCCATGAAGCTAACGCTTGCCCTGAGTTCTGGGAGCAAACTAGGTTGGCTGCTGGGATAAACTTGGCAGAACCTCTGCTGAAAGGAGCCCAGAGCATAATTGAATCTGACCAAGGAGAGTGAAAATGTGAGAGTTGGAGTAATAGGTGGTTCGGGATACGTTGGCGGAGAGCTTCTGAGGCTATTACTAGCCCATCCGGAAGTAGAACTGACCACAGTAACATCCCGCGCAAACGCCGGCGAATTCATCTTCGGCGTTCACCCAAACCTCAGAGGAGCCACCCAACTAAAGTTCCGTACCCCAGACCTCTCCCACATCACAGAAAATTGTGACCTAGTATTTACGGCAACGCCCCACGGCAGTGCAGTGAAACTTGTTCCGAAACTCCTCGAAACGGGACTACGAGTCATTGACATGAGCGCAGATTTCCGCCTGAAAGACCCAGCTGACTATGACAAGTGGTATGGATGGACGCATGCCCATCCAGAACTGTTGAATGATGCAGTTTATGGTTTACCTGAGCTTCACCGCCAAGAAATCAAGGATGCCCACCTAGTAGCGTGCCCAGGATGCATGGGGACAGCAACGATCTTGGGATTGGCGCCTCTAGTGAAGGCAGAGGCGATAGAAACGGATAGAATCGTGGCTGATGTGAAGATCGGTTCCTCTGGTGCAGGTCGAAAACCCACAATTTCATCACATCACCCAGAAAGATTCGGAGGTGTGAGACCTTACAAAGTAGTGGGGCACAGGCACATAGCAGAAATCGAGCAGGAACTCAACCTCTTAACAAATGATTCCGTGACAGTTTCCTTCACGCCCCACGCCGTTAACATAATCCGAGGCATTCTCTCAACCATCCACGTTTTCCTAAAGAACCCCCTAACAACAAAGGAAATCTGGAAACTTTACCGTTCCCAATATCAGGGAGAACCTTTCGTGCGCTTCGTAAAATTCAAGAAGGGACCTTATCAATTGCCAGACCCCAAAGTTGCGATGGGAACAAACTTTATCGACATCGGTTTCGAAGCAGATTCCCGTGCCAATCGACTAATCATATTTTCTGCGATTGACAACCTTATGAAGGGAGCGTCTGGACAAGGAATTCAGTGCCTAAACATCATACTTGGTGTCGACGAAAAGATCGGGCTAGAATGCCAAGGTTTTCATCCGATGTGATCAAGATGCTGATTGTAGTAAAGGTTGGGGGAAGCATCCTGAGGGAAGTTCCATCCGAACTGGTTTCCGACATAAAAAAAGTTCTTTCCGAAAACCAGATGGTTCTGGTTCACGGTGGAGGAAAGGGCGTCACAGAGATAGCTTCTAAGCTGGGCAAGGAACAAGAGTTTGTGGTTTCGCCAACTGGCTTCCGCAGCAGATACACCGACAAGGAAACCATGGAAATCTTTACGATGGTCATGGCTGGAAGAATCAACAAGAAGATCGTTTCTGCTCTCCAGCGTCAGGAGATACCGGTAGTGGGTCTCTCAGGCTTGGACGGTTTCCTAGTGAGAGCGAAACGAAAGAAGCGTATAATTATAGTTGATGAGCGGGGAAGGAAACGGGTAATCGATGGAGGATACACAGGAAAGATTAGCCAAGTCAACCCGTCACTACTGCAAATTCTCCTAGAGAACGGTTACGTGCCGTTAATCTCGCCAGTTGCGGTGAGCGAGGAGTATGAGCCCCTTAACGTGGACGCTGACCGGACCGCAGCCAACATAGCTGGAGCCCTCAAGGCAGACAAGCTCATCCTCCTAACGGACGTAGAAGGATTAACCTTAGATGACAAACTGGTGCCGAAATTGGCTGTTTCCGAGGTTGAGGAAGCTCTTCCAAAAATTGGAGGGGGCATGATAACTAAGGTATATGCTGCCATGGAAGCCATTGAGCAGGGTGTTGGTGAAGTGGTGATCTCCTCTGGCGTCAGGAAGATGCCGATTTCCTCTTCTTTGAATCATGAATGTGGTACGGTGATAAGTCGTGAATGAACGTGAGATTATTGATCTTGAAGAGAATTTGATGGCAAACGTCTATTCCAAGAGACCTAGGGTTATCACAAGAGGGAGAGGAGCTTTAGTTTGGGACATCAATGGCAGAGAATACATAGATTGCACCGGCAGCTATGGAGTCAGCATAGTTGGTCACTGCCACCCAAAAGTTGTAAAAGCAGTGAAGAGGCAAGTGGAAACTCTAATCTCATGTCACGCATCCTTCTACAACGATGTCAGATCAGAGCTTTTACAGAAGATCACAAGCATATCCCCAAAAGGTTTAAACAAAGTTTTCCTCTCAAACAGCGGCTCAGAATCTGTCGAGTGCGCTATCAAGTTGGCCCGAAAATTTTCGGGCAAGCCCGAGATAATTGCTATGGTGGGAGCATTTCATGGGAAAACCATGGGCGCCCTATCAGCAACTTGGAAACAGAAGTACCGTGAACCCTTCAAACCCTTAGTTCCGGGATTCAAGCATGTTCCCCCAAACAACCTTGAGAAGGTAAAGGAAGCTATCACCGAGAAGACCGCTGCCATCCTCGTGGAGCCCATTCGGGGAGAGGGGGGAGTCAGAGTGCCTTCAGACGATTTTATGCCGGGACTGAGAGAAATCTGCGACGAGACAGGTGTTCTACTGATCTTTGATGAGGTGCAAACAGGCTTCGGTCGCACCGGAAAAATCTTCGCCTGTGAACATTGGAATGTTGTTCCGGACATTCTCTGTCTTGCAAAGTCGGTGGCTGGTGGTCTTCCCATGGGGGCAACATTCGCCAAGGAGGACATAATGGCTTCTTTCAAGCGAGGAGAACATTCGAGCACTTTTAGCGGAAATCCTTTGGTGTGTGCAGCGGCGAGTGCCACCATAGATGTTCTGGTTGAGGAGAAGCTGCCGGAGCGAGCAGCGACTTTGGGAAGATACTTTATGGAGAAACTGGAAGCTCTCCGTGAAAAACACAGGATTGTGAGGGAGATTCGTGGATTAGGTCTTATGATTGGGATGGAGATGCGGTTTGACGTTTATGACATCATTATGGGGTGTATTGACAATGGCGTCCTCGTTCTTGATGCAGGAAGGAATGTTCTGCGGTTTCTGCCGCCCTTGGTTATCAAGAAGGAACAGATCGATACAGTAGTCGATGTTCTAGACGTGATTATGGGGGAAGAGTAGATGAGCGACTACGCAGTTAACCTCCTAACTCGTATGCTGGAGATTTACAGTCCGTCAGGCAAGGAGGAGAAGATTTCTAAGTTCTTGGCTGACGAGATGGAGAAGTTGGGTTTTCGTGTCCACAGGGATGAAGTGGGAAATGTGATTGGGGAGATTGGTGAAGGAGAGCCGGTTATTCTGTTGTGTGGGCACATGGACACAGTTGAGGGCGTCATTCCAGTCAGGGTTGAGGGAAAAAAACTGTATGGTAGGGGCTCTGTGGATGCGAAGGGTCCTTTGGCTGCTATGATTTTGGCGGCTTCCAAGTTTATTAATGGTGGCTTTCCGGGTAAGATTCTTGTGGTTGGCGTGGTTGATGAGGAGAAGGGAGGCACGGGTATCCAACATTTTGTTGAGTCGGGCATTCAGCCCGATTATGCTATATTTGGGGAGCCTAGTGGCTTGGAGAAGGTTGTTTTTGGGTATAAAGGCATCTTAACTGTGAAAATTACTATTAAGACTCCTTCGGGGCACTCTGCTGCTCCGTGGTTGTTTGACAATGCGATTGAGAAGGCTATGGAGTTTTGGAGGCAGATTCAGAAGCTTCATTTGCGGGAGGAGAAGCTGAAGAGTCGATTCTACTCGATAACCTGCTGTCTGACCAAGATTAAGGGGGGCAACACTTCTGCTTCTTTCATTCCGTCAGAATGTGAGATTCAGGTTCAGTTACGGATTCCGCCTCAGCTTACTCCTGACCAGGTGTTTGATGAGGTGAAAAGGAAGATTGAGCGGTATAAGGCTACCAATCCGAAAGTTACTGTGAAAGTGGAAAAGAAAGATGTGGCTAAAGCGTTTGAGGCTGACCGCAGGTCGGTTATTGTCAGGGCTTTGGCTTGGGGCATAAGAAAGGCAACATTAAATTATGCTTCGTTTTCGAGAAAGACCGGAACAGGAGACATGAACGTTCTCGGTAATGCCTTAAAGATTCCAGTGGTAACTTATGGACCCGGAGACTCCCGATTAGACCATACACCCAACGAACACATAGACATCCAAGAATACTTGGACAGCATAGAAGTACTAAGAAAAGCACTAACAAAACTTCCAGAACTAGCCAAAAAACACAAAACACGAAAGCAAACAACCAAAAAGACCTAGTTCCCCTTTATCTGAATTCCCACAAAAACAAGTTGAGATCAGAGAATTCCACTAAGGGGCAGTATTCGGTAATGTTTTATAGGAGAAATAAGATGAAATAAAAGGCTTTTAGCATTGGAAAATCCACATTCAAGAATCAACAAAAATGTTTGAAGGAGAAGACATGTATGGGAAAAAGTATCACTCAGAAAATATTGGAAGAGCACATATTAGAGGGAAAATTTGAACCTGGCAAAGAAATTGCAATTAAGATTGATCAGACTTTGACACAGGACGCAACTGGAACCATGGCCTATCTTCAATTTGAGGCAATGGGAATGTCAAGGGTCAAAACTGAGCTTTCTGTGAGTTATATAGACCACAACACAATCCAGGTGGGTTTTGAGAATGCAGATGACCACCGCTATCTTCAGTCAATCGCAGCCAAATACGGTATCTTATTGTCGAGAGCTGGAAACGGAATTTGCCATCAAGTTCACCTAGAGCGGTTTGGAAAACCCGGAAAAACATTACTAGGATCTGACAGTCACACGCCAACTGCAGGCGGAATAGGAATGATCGGTATTGGAGCTGGAGGATTAGATGTCGCCGTTGCCATGGGAGGCGAGCCATTCTACCTTACGTGCCCAAAGGTAACCAAAATAAATTTGAGGGGAAAACTAAAGCCATGGGTTTCTGCAAAAGATGTGGTTCTGAAGGTTTTGGAGGTTTTCACCACAAAAGGTAACGTTGGCAGCGTGTTTGAATATGGTGGTGAGGGAGCAAAGACGCTTTCTGTTCCTGAGAGAGCAACCATAACAAACATGGGCGCGGAATGTGGAGTCACCACTTCTGTGTTTTCATCTGACGAAATTACTAAGCAGTTTCTAAAAGCTCAGGGTAGAGAAGAGGACTGGATCGAAGTCAAGGCTGATGAAGATGCTGAGTATGATAGGGTAGTTGACATTGACCTGAACGAGACAGTTCCACTAGTAGCTTATCCACATAGCCCTGGAAACATAAAGACAGTGAAAGAACTGAGTGGAATGAAAATAAACCAAGTATGTATCGGGAGCTGCACAAATTCTTCCTACAAAGATCTGATGACTGTAGCAAAAATACTGAAAGGCAAAAAGGTCCACCCGTCTGTCAGCCTAGTTATTTCTCCTGGTTCAAAACAGGTAATTGAGAACCTCGCTAGGGAAGGAGTGTTAGCAGACCTGTATTCCACTGGAGCCAGAATTACTGAGCCCGTCTGCGGATTCTGCATTGGAAACAGCCAATCGCCCCAAACAGAAGCTGTATCAATTCGTACATCGAACAGGAACTTCTTTGGGCGTTCTGGAACTAAAAGTGCAAATCTGTATTTGACGAGTCCTGAAACAGCTGCTGCGGCAGTCATTACAGGGGAAATGACAGATCCGAGAGACCTTGAAATGGATTATCCTAGGGTGGAGATGCCTGAGAAATTCTACATAGATGACAGCATGATTGTTTTTCCCTCGGACACACCAGAGCAGGTTCAGATACATCGGGGTCCAAACATTGGAGAACCACCCTCTAATCCTCCGATGCCAGCCAACATCTCTGGAATCGTTACCATCAAAGTGGGAGACAAAGTCACTACAGACCACATCATCCCAGCGGGGAGCAGGATGAAGTACCGGTCTAACGTGCCCAAGTACTCTGAGTTCGTGTTTGAAGTAGTGGATGACACCTTTTACAAAAGAGCCGTAGAATACAGAGATAAAGGAAAACACAACGTCATCATAGGAGGATTAAGCTATGGTCAAGGTTCTTCAAGGGAGCACGCAGCCTTATGTCCAATGTTTTTGGGAGTAAAAGCGGTCATCGCGAAATCTTTTGAGAGGATACATTCAGCCAATCTAATCAATTTCGGAATCATTCCCTTGACGTTCAAAACAGAAGCTGACTATGATGGAATAGAGTCTGGAGATGAAATCCAGATTCCCAACATTAGAGAAGTGATATCAAAGAATGCGCCGCTGATCGTGAAAAATCTTACAAAAGGAAAAGATTTTGGGGTAAACTATGAACTGTCAGAAAGACAGCGGAACATCCTCCTTGCAGGTGGAATGCTTTCCTACATAAAAAACAAATAGACCGACTGAAAGGAATTTGACGGGAGGCGAAAAAATGGCTCAAAGAGGCATACGTGAATATCATGGAAAAAAGATGATGGCAAAATACTGGTCAGAATATTTCAAAGGCCTTGAGAAATATGATGGAAAAATAGCGTTAATTGATCCACAAACAACTATGGACGACCTAGCCAATCAAAATCCTTGGCTGAAAAAGGAAAAATTGGTGGTCAAGCCAGATCAATTAATTGGAAAAAGAGGGAAACACAAACTCATACTTCTTAACGCCACCTTTGATGAGGCAAAGAACTGGTTAAATGAGCAAATGAACAAGGAAATTACCATAGGAAAAGTTACGGATAAGCTCTCCCATTTTCTAATCGAACCATTTGTTCCCCATGATAAGAACAAGGAATATTATGTCGCCATAACCTCCAACAGAGAAGGCGATGCCATATATTTCTCGGCTCATGGAGGCGTAGACATCGAGGAAGTTTGGGACACTGTTGTGACCATACAGGTTCCAGTCCTCTCCAACATTGATGGCATTAAGATAAAGGAAAAACTACCCAGAGACCTTCCTAAAGATGAAAAGGACATGGTTACCGAGTTCATCAAAGGGTTGTTCAAATTTTACGCTGACCTTGGTTACGCATATCTCGAAATCAACCCAATAACAGTGACCAAAGGAGGCATCATACCGTTAGACACGGTTGCACGCTTAGATGACACCTCCCAATTCGTGTGCGGAAGGAAATGGGGAGACATAGAATTCCCAGCGCCCTTTGGAAGAGGACTTACCGAAGAAGAGAAATCAATCAAAGAACTGGATGAAAAGAGCGGTGCTTCTTTGAAGCTAACCGTACTGAATCCAAAAGGCAGGGTCTGGACGATGGTTGCTGGCGGTGGCGCCAGTGTTGTTTATACAGACACTGTTTTTGACCTTGGTTTCAAAGATGAACTTGCCAATTATGGAGAATACAGCGGGAATCCATCCACAGACGAAACTTACCAATATGCCAAGACAATCCTTGATCTCATGACTAGAGAAAAAAATCCGAAAGGAAAAATCCTGCTCATTGGAGGCGGCATCGCAAACTTCACTGATGTCGCCAAAACTTTCACAGGCATAATAAAAGCTCTGAAGGAATACAGGCAAAAACTCATTGCCAACAACGTTAAGATTTATGTCCGCAGGGGTGGACCAAACTATCAAGAAGGATTAGAGAACATGAAAAAACTTGGCAAGACCCTTGGCGTTCCAATTAAAGTATTTGGACCCGAGGCGCATATGACCTCAATAGTTCCAATGGCACTTACGGAAAAAGCGAGCGCGTGATGATAATGGAAAATTACAGATTATTTGATAAAAACACGCAGGCAATTATTTTTGGATTACAACAAAGAGCTATCCAAAGGATGCTTGACTTCGACTATGCATGTGAGAGGGAGACCACAAGCATTGCAGCAATTGTTAATCCAACAAGAGGCGGATATCACAAATGTTTCTGGGGACCGGAAGAAATTATTCTGCCAATGTATACAACCATCGAAGAAGCAGCCAAGAATCATCCCCAAGCTGATGTGATGGTTAATTTCGCGTCGTTTAGATCGGCGTATCCTAGGACAAAAGAAGCTTTCGAAATTGATTCCATACGTACGGTTGCGATTATTGCTGAAGGAATTCCTGAAAGATACACAAAAGAGCTTGTTGCACTTGCGAAGCAGAAAGGAAAGTGGATAATTGGTCCTGCAACAGTTGGTGCGATCAAAGGAGGAGCCTTCAAAATAGGAAATACCGGCGGCATGATCGACAATATTATAGCCTCTCGGTTGCACCGGCCAGGAAGCGTTGCGTTTGTATCAAAATCAGGGGGGCTACTTAACGAATTAAATAACACCGTTTCCCGAAACAGCGACGGCGTCTACGAAGGAATTGCAATCGGCGGAGACCTTTATCCAGGCAGCACTTTCATAGACCACATAATGAGATTTGAAAAGGATCCGGACGTAGCTATGATGGTACTCCTTGGCGAGGTGGGAGGCAGAGACGAGTATGATGTTGTAGATGCACTAAAAAAGAGAAAAATCACAAAGCCGCTGGTGGCATGGTGCATAGGAACATGCTCCAAAATGTTCCCAAC
>CAZUQX010000025.1:0-16143 GCA_964623205.1 uncultured Candidatus Bathyarchaeia archaeon
CAGTAGTCTCGGCTACATAGTATTTCTTTCCTTCATATCTGTAAAAGTAAACAGTGGACCGAGCGTCCTTTGGGCTTTCTGGCAGATGAACCCCTAACAACATGTGTTCTTGCCACTCAACGAGAAGAAAGACTACATCAAGTCCACCCGCCTTCATAATGGAGGCTGCCAGTATAGAGAAGAGGTCGCAGTCACCTTCATTTGTATAAATGGTTTCTACGGGATAGTTTTGTGGATCGCTTTCAACATAGGGAATCTGATGCACCAACATGAGAACGCCGTTGGCAAAATCCTCTTCGGTGCTGTAGATACTCCATAGGTCGTCCGCGATGGGTTTCAGAGCGTCAGGGGTTACGAATCTGGAGAAGTCGTAACTGTAGAGGACATGATTTTTATTGGTGTAATTCTCGTAGAGGGCTTCAGTTACTGAAACCTTTAAGCGATAGTACGTGGAACCGTGTGGACTGTCTAGGAGTTCGTACGTGTATTCTTGGGTGGCGGCTAAGCAGCTGTTAGAGATAAGGAGGAGTAATAAAATGAAGAGAGAAGCAAAGAGTATCTTCTGGCGCCTTGATGGTGAAGACATACACTTAATCAATCTTCTTTGCCCTATTTAAAATTGCTCAGAATATTAAGTGATACATGCTGGTTTTTTGGGTTAAAATTTTTGACGACTCTGCTCCGATATTTACTATAGCATGCTGGCTTCATTTCGACAATAACCTAAAATGTCAAAAGGCGTTACAGTTCTGCAAAAAGTCAAGAACCATCTTTAAAATAGTTTTTTCCACTTCACCTTTTTTTCTGTCTCCGTCAAGAGGTACAAGTTTTCCGTTCTCCACAAACTTCATGTAAACCTCTCTAACTCTCCGCTGAGTCTCCAGCCTCTCCATAACCGACTTCTTCCGTCTTATTCTCTTCACCACAACCTCCGGTGGAACATCAATGTATATCGCCAAATCTGGAGGAATAGCAATCCGGTTAATCTCTTCGATCCATTTGAGGTCGAGTCCCGCCGCTCCCTGATAGGCAAGGGATGAGTAGACGTACCTATCAGAAACTACGATCTTTCCTTCTCTTAAAGCTGGTTTTACCTCCTTCTCCAGATGGTCAACTCGGTCAATTGCAAAGAGGAAAGCCTCTACAATTCTGGGTAACCGTTTCTTCCCTTGCAGAACTGATGCACGGATGAATCTGCCAAATTCGCCTTGGCTCGGTTCAGTAGTGTACACCGCATCGAATCCCATCTCTTGTAGCTTTCGCACAAGACGATGGGCATGAGTGGTTTTTCCGCTTCCATCAAGACCTTCGATGCAGATGAAAACTCCTTTCTTTTTCACTGGTCAGTTCAGCCTCTATCCATTAAATAATCGATTACCTTAAATAATGATGCTCAAGATTGACAAAGCTAAGGAGAAATGTGCCTATGCGGCAATACTGGGGGGAAATTAAAGATCCGGTTCACGGGTATGTTTACATTACAGAAGCGGAGAAGCAACTCATCGACTCTTATCCCTTTCAGCGACTACGCCGACTAAGGCAGCTGGCTGGCTCGGAGTTTGTATATTCAGGAGCAAACCACACCCGCTTCGAACATTCCATCGGCGTCATGCATCTGGCTGGTAAGCTGACGGAAAACCCGAATATTTCCCAGTTTCTTTCTGAAGATGAGGTTCAAATTGTCAGAATGGCTGCTCTTCTTCACGATGTGGGTCATGGTCCCTTCTCCCACGTTTTTGAGCATCTCCTCGTGAAGTTTCTGAACAAGACTCATGAAGACATGACCGTTTGGATTATAAAGGAATCTGAGTTGCGTGATGTCATCAACGGACTAGGAATTGATCCAGCTGTGATAGGGAAACTTGCGGTTGGGGCATTGCGGAGACGAGGAAAGGCTTTCATGGATCAGATAATTCAGAGCGCCGTGGATGTTGACAAGCTTGATTTTGTGGTGAGGGATACCTATCACACTGGCGCAGAATATGGATATGTAGATATCTTTCGTCTCATTCACATGCTGGATGTTCTTGGCGAAAATCTTGCTGTTGATGTGGGAGCCCTCTCAGCCCTTGAATCTTTTGTGTTGGCGCGGTTAGAATCTTTTAGAAGCATCTATTTTCACAGAGTTGGAAGAGCCGCTCAGATAATGCTTGCTACAGCCATGGAAGCGGCAAAGGATGAACTGGGTCTCGTAGACTTTGATTCCCCTGAGGATTACCTAGCCTTGGATGACTACACGGTTTGGACAATGCTAAAGAAATGCGAAAAGTCGAGAGGAATTATGGAGGCATTGGAGAGGCGCAGGCTCCTCAAATGCGCCTACGACAGAACATTCCACGTGAAAGAGAAGATGGTTCCCAGCATCTTCAGTGTTGATGAGATTCGAGATCAGATGAGAAACAAGATTGCTTCAGAGGCAGGAGTTGAACCCCAAGCTGTTGTAATTGATGTGCCAACAGTGCCTTCGGTGCCCTATCACCACTCTGATTTGCTTGAACCCATGGAAATTCCGGTTTTCCAGAAGACTCGAAAGGGAGAAAAGATTCCTTTGCGGCTAAGTGACATATCCTCGGTATTTGATGTTCTTAAGGGATTCATCAACATCCTTCGGGTCTACACAGAAGAGAGATATCTCGATAAGGTGAGTGATGCCGCGGCGAAGATAATTGGTGGAACTCCTTCTTCGGCGAAGATATCCTTTTAGGCGGAGAAAGGTTAAAACGTAGGAATAGTTTATTGCATGTTGCTTCCGGGTATGCTCCGGTAGTATAGTCCGGTTAAGTATTTCGGCCTTTCGAGCCGAAGACCCGGGTTCGAATCCCGGCCGGAGCACCATTTTTAAGGCTGTTTTGAGCTTATTTTGCCATAATAAGCTTTTTTTGAGGTTTAATGGTCAGATGGGGGTAGTTGAAATTTGAACACAAGTTTACTAGTAAAAAATGCTGACTCCGAAACTACCCTATGGAACCGTTAATAATCCCCTTTTCTAAAAATTCACTCAAAAAGACGACATCTCTATGAGCAAAAATTCAAGAATTGAATTTATGATCCTCGGCTTTTCTTGGGTGATTATGGTAAGCGTGTTCATTCCCTTAGTGGTCAAGGAATACTGTTTTATACCTCCGATATGGCTGCTTTTTATTAGGCCATCCTTTTCACAAGAGCATAAGAAAGCATACAATGAGTCCGGTCCATGAATAATGCCAAATTCTTGTTGTATGAAATTCACGACTTCATGTGCACCTATAGGTTTTCTCAGTTCATTTAACTTTGCCAAGACAATGATGTCTAAGAAGCTTCTAACAATCCTTCTATGCATTTCCCTCAAAATTTCACTCGTCGACATAATCTCATCGTTATTCTTGTTTATACTACACATGTTCAAGTTTCTTTGCAACCTCCTGCAAGTCCTTCAGGAAAGGATGATTTGGATTTTTTACCATCAAGAGAGAGTCCCTGTTATTTTCAAGTATATCACAATAGCAAGGAATTAGGCCAATTACGGGACGCTCAAAGGCATTGTTCAATTCTGCTATTAATCGATTTTGTTCATCCTCCGGCCACATTCGTGTCTGAGGAAAGACTTTATTCATCAAAATTACACTTTTCCTTTCTAATTCATCATAAAACTCTTTAAGCATATTTTTGACGCCCTCAACATCCAACGAGTCCAAGGTTGACACTATGATCGTTAGATCAGAGCTAACTACACCATTCATAGATGAATACTGGATACCCGGGCTGGTGTCTAGGATGCAACAGTCAATTTGCATGCCATTAAACAGTGAAGTTCTTATCGAAAAAAGTTTCTTAGCTGCAGATACCTCCCAAGCTCTACTCCTTCCCATTATGTTTCGTATCGCTTCAATTGCAGGATTTGCCAAACCTATTAGCAGTTTTCCATCTAAACCATATTCTTCTGACATGTCAATCAAAGTTTGCTCCAAAACGCATCGGTCAAACATGAAATCATTTAGCCAATGTTTAACTGGTTTTTGGACTCCCCTTGAAAATACTCTAAATAGACTTGGAGCACGAAAATCAAGGTCTAACAGTGCAATATTTAATCCCTTACGCGCAAAAGTTACCGCGAGATTCGATGCAATTGTTGTTTTTCCCGTCCCACCACGTGATGAATGAATCGCCACAACCTTATTTTCCATTCTTACATCTCCCAATCATTCAATGTAAAAATACGTTTTCCTCCCTTCCCGCCTTTTGCGGAGATAGCCCATTCGTACCAACTCGTTGGCTTTACCGCTTTCTACAGCTCTCTTATTACCTGTTTCTTTTGAAAGATCTTCAGCTGTTGCCTCCTTTAATTTGAATAGGGTAATTGCCGTCTTTCTCAAAGCAGAGGGAATAGTCAACAACGTCATTACGTCGGGATCAAGTTTTCTGATTTTGTCAGGGTAGCTTTTGGTGGTTCTTTGCAGTAACTCTTCTTGAGCCCGTAATATCTTACCGCTAAACTCAATCATGGAGTCAAGTTTTTGGTTTAACCTCTGGACTTCGCCAATCAACTTTGCCAATAGAAATTTAGAATCCATCTCGCCCAGAGGTCTTCCATCTTCTGCTCCATCCGGCACTTAAAATCACCAAAGTGTATTATTGTTTATACATTAATACAATATATGCGAGTGACATAATATAAGACTTTCTAGGGTCAGAATCCAATTTAGCCAAAGATTTTAACTAAGATTGAAATAACGAAGAGTGAGAAAACGATGTATACAGAATCAGGTCTGAAAAAAAGATGCCAAGAAATTCTAGAGGAAAATGGAGGAAACATTGCTGATCAAGCTAACAAGATATTGCTCGAAGATCCAAGGTTGAAAGGCCTACAATCCCCCTTGGAGTTTATATCGCTAAACTGGCGCAATCCTCTAACTCCATCTATGGTGCTTCTTTCCTGTGAAGCAGTCGAGGGACAAGTAGATGCCGCATGCAAAGCTGCTTTAGCAATGAGCCTCATGAGCCTAAGCTTTTACGTATGGGACGATATGCTAGATAAAGCTCCTCAAAAGCTGTTTAAGCCGACGCTTTTCGGAAAATTCGGTGAAGGCACAGCATTAGTAATCGGTGGACTGGCATCAGCTAAAGCTTTTTCAATTCTTAATCATATGGATGTGGATAAATCAAAACGTCAAACAGTCACTGACCTTGTGTGGATTCTCTGGGCTAAGATGGCTCAAGCAGAAACGGTTAATCTTCAACTGCGTAGTCAAAAAATTAGTTCTGCTAGGTCGAAACTTTGGGTGATTAAACAAGAGGCCGTCGACCTAGAAACGTGTCTAAAAATCGGAGCAATTCTAGGAGATGGATCTGATGACGAAATTAGGCATCTTGCTAGGTACGGGAGAAATCTTGGCATAATTCTAGAATTACACAAAGATTTCCTAGGATCCATTAATTTGACATTAGAGTTGACTGAAAGAATAGGAAGTGGGGCATTGCCTTATTCCATTCTGTGGGCAAAGGAACATTCTGAAAAACTTTGTGGAAAACTAGAAGATTTAGCAAATAAGAATACAATCAAACCTGCCGAAATAAAAGAAATTGTGGAATATACTTTGGAAACAAACACATTAGCAAATACCTTGGAAATTATCAGAAAATCTACCAATAAAGCGCTGGAATCCCTTTGTAGATTGAAGATGAACAAAGCTGCCCGAACGCTGAAATTCTTTGTTGAGGTGCAACCCCAACTGTTTATCGAAAGCCTATCGGCATTGCAAGTATAGCGGAGCTACATTAGTGGCGGCCATTTCTGCGAGGGACTAACACTCAAAAGCACCGACGCAAGAATGCCCAAGTAAATTTCTGGTATCTTGGCAGTTCTACACACTTTCATAAGCAAGGTCTTGTCCTTCCTCTCAACAGCATCTTGAACCTTTGGAAGTATATCAGGGGCCGTCAGCGATTGAAGATAAAACGATATATCCGATACTCTTTCCTTAAATGTCTTCATTATCCCACCTTCAAAAAAATTATTATATGTTTCTTTTAAAGCTTGTTATGCCCAAAAATCTAAATCCGAATCTAGATAAGACTAGACGCGGTTGGTGCGACAATGAGTATACTGATGACTGGTGTTCTAGTGACTAAACGTGGCTTTGCGGTAATTATGATTCTTCACTTCCTTTTTTTTACATGGTATAACGTCATCTCCTTCGCGGTTTTGCAGCATGTCGTTGGTTCATCCACAGAGGCTTATCTATTGGCTTATGCATTTTTTAGTCTCATTATTGCCATTGCACTGATATTAAGCCGTTTTTTCATCAATAGGTTCAACAAAATCCACATAATTTTTGGATGCTCCATAGCGACTTCGATAGTAGCCTTTCTTCTTTTATTTGTTTCGAGCACAATTCTCAGGTTAATGGCTATTTTCGTAGAAGGGATGTTTTTTAGTGTTGGTCTATTGGCTTTCTTTACTTATTTCTGGAGTTTAACCGCACCTGAAGAAAGAGGGAGGGTCGCTGGTCTAGCCGGATTCTTTTCTTTACCATTTTCTTATATTATAGGTCTAATGGCACAGACTTTAGATTTTTCTATGATGGTAATATTAAGTATAATCCTTAGTTTGGGAGTATTAGCAATTATATTACTAAGATCGGAAAACAAAGGTTGGTTGACAAGAAAGAAGGATGAAAAAGGATATCGAGCTGAGAAAAAAACAGTTCTTCTTTACTCTGTTCCTTGGATATTGTTTTCTTTGATTAATGCAACGCTTGCCAGAAACATATCACTCCACATATTACAAAACATTCCATCTTCAATGTACATATTTCTCTCGGTACTGCAGATTACTGCAAGTGCTTTTGGAGCATTAGGCGGGGGAATAATTGCCGACCTCTTTGGACGGAGACTATCCATAGGTTTCAGCCTTACTTTGTATGGACTTAGCTCGGCTCTTGCTGGGTTCGTCGAAAGCTTTGAGTCGCTTCTTTTCGTGTACTTTGTGAATGGCTTTAATTGGGGGATTCTTTCAACACTTTATTTCTTTGTGGTTTGGGGTGACCTCGCTGACGAGGAAAGCTATGTTAAGAGATATTCTATGGGATTGACAATCTCTTACCTGGCTATTTGCGGTGGGTTTCTCCTTACCAATCAAATATCTCAGATTCCGCTGATAGTCAGCTCTCTTGTAAGTTGTGCATTGATTTTTCTTTCGAACGTGCCACTGATTTTGGCCCCAGAATTGTTGGCTTCAGATTTCCGCGAGAAAATAAAATTAAAAATATATAAGAATACACTCAGAAAAATCAGACAAAAACCATCGCAAAATCAGGGGTAAATATTATCCCAAAGTCTTGGGAATGCTGAAGCCTCTTTAATGTGGTCAAGCTTACAGATCCACTGGATTAACCTTTCAACACCTATCACAAATCCTGAGGAGGGAAAAAAGCCATATCGTCTAAAATCCATAAACCATTGTTGGTCCTCTGAGTTTACCTTCTCCTCCGCCATCTTCTTGAGAATTACCTCTTTTTTATTAATCATTTGCCCACCACCAGCAATCTCCCCATAACCTCCAGGGGCAATTAAGTCGAAAGACAACGTTAGCTCCGACTTTTGCATATTAGATTTGTAGAAGAATGTTTGAATACCAACCGGAAAATCCGTAATAAGAAATGGTTGACCAAATCGAAGACTAATTTGTTTCTCCAATTCCCAGGTTAGTTCCTCCCCCCAAAAAATGTTAATTCCATCCTCTTGCAACATTCGGATAGCTTCATTATAGGTTAACCGTGGAAAAGGAGATTTAATTTTTATTAGATCCGCTGTATTACGTCGCAATAATTTCAACTCTATATGGGCCTTTTTAGATAAACTTTGACAGATATAGGCCAAAAGCTCCTCTTGAACGTGTATTATGTCGTTAAAGTTCCCTTTAATAGCTACTTCAATTCGCCAGTATTCTGTTAAATGTCGTTTTGTCCTCAATTTTTCTGCTCTAAAGGCAGGGGCAATTGTATAGATTTTTCCCAAAGTAGCAACGAAAGCATGAGCATAAGGTTGAAGTCCTTGTGCAAGGTAAGCCTTTTTATCGAAATATTTGATCTCGAAATGATTTGGCCATTCACCAACTGCAGGAATCATTGTTGGTCCTTGAACTTCAGTGAAACCTTGTTGGTTTAACCAATTTCTAGTTGCATTCAAAATTTTTGCTCTAACTTTCATTATGGCCTGATTTCTTTTACTCCTCAAGTCGTAAATATCAGACATGCATAAATGAAAAGAAAACTTGCTAGATTAAAGTTTGCCCAGATTCCATGGCTTTATATCATCTGGTTCGCTCAATATCAAAACCTTATCTACCATGAAATTATAGGCAAGATTTCTTAAGCTCCTTAAGAATTTCCTTTTCCGTAGCACTTTTCGGAGTTACAAAATTTCTTTAACAAAAGAGACTAGGATGACGGTTTTCTTGCCAATAAGACCTCCGTGTAAAGAGCGCTTAAGAAGCGTTTAGGGTCTTGGACTTAACCCTATTGCGTAGTAATCCCGCCCTTGGCACTACAAGATTAGTCACGTAAGTTAAAAGTAATATGACTATTTTACTGGTAAATTCGTGTTCAAATCCCGGCCGGAGCACCAAACGTTATACCTTATTTTTCCTGAAAAAGCCTGTTTTCAACAATGAAGTGTTATTAGGCTTCAGCTATGATAGCTGGGTAGTGGTCTTTCTAATACAAGGTTGAATTTGTGGAAATCCTTTTGTTTTAAATGGGTGTTGTTATTTACATTTGGTTTGGAGAGGTTCGACTTTGAAGTTAATCTATATCATCATAGACGGAATGGGTGACCTTCCAATAGATGAGTTTGATGGCAAGACTCCTCTGGAGGCTGCTGAGACACTACACATGGACCTGCTTGCCAGAATCGGAAAGACAGGACTCATGTACACGATCGGTAAAGGCATAGCCCCCGAAAGTGACGCAGCTGTTGTCTCCATTCTAGGCTATAATCCCTTTGAACATCATGTGAGCAGGGGCGCTCTCGAAGCTCTCGGCGCAGGAATAAACATGAGGAACGGTGACCTAGCCCTTAGATGCAACTTTGCAACCTTAGGTTCTGACAACTCCATCATCGACAGAAGGGCTGGAAGAAACTTAACCACTGAAGAAGCCACTGAACTAGCCGAGGCCATCAACGAACAGATACAACTGAAATCTTATCCAGCCACCCTGCAGATGAAAAGCACTATGAGCTATAGAGGAGCCTTGGTTATAAGAAGCGAGAAAGCAGAGCTCTCAGGTAATATCAGCAACACTGATCCAGCATACAAAAGGATCGACAGCGTAGGAGTTGCAGACCCCGAAGCCAAGATGATCCTCAAAACATGCACTCCCCTTGACGAAACAGAAGAAGCGAAGATTTCAGCGAACCTAGTCAACGAATTCACCCAGAAATCAATAACCGTTTTGGACCAACATGAAGTAAACAAAAAGCGCGTCAAACAGGGAAAGCTGAAGGCTAACGTTATCCTCAGCAGAGATGCGGGTCACTTGGTGCCAAAGTTTCCTCTTCTCAGCCAACTGTATGGTCTCAGGTTCGTCTGTCTAGCTGACATGAATGTTGAACGGGGAATATCAAAGCTGGCGGGAATGAGTTTAGTGGATCTTCCTCTTCCATCCAAAGACCTTGAAAAAGATTGTAAACTGAGGATGAAAAAGCTGTTGGAGGTCCTGCCTCTTTACGACTGTTTTTATATACACATCAAGGGTCCAGATGAACCGGGTCACGACGGAAATTTCAACTTGAAATCTCAACTCATCGCAACCGTTGACAAACACTTCGTCGGAAACATGTTGCAGCAAATCAATCTGGAAGACTATCTAATCTGTATAACAGCAGATCATGCGACACCTTGCAAGCTAAAGGCTCACAGTGACGATCCCGTGCCCCTTCTTGTAGCTGGAAACAAGCTGCAAGGTGATGATGTTCAGGGATTCTCCGAAAAAGAATGCAAAAATGGAGAATTAGGGGTTTTACTAAACGGAACTGACCTTATGCCAAGACTGGTTAGCTATTTGAAGGACTCGAAGTAGGTTAGTATCTTCTGTATCCTATGAATATACCAGCTATGAAGCTAGCTACGAAGGGAACACTGGATGCCAGAGCTGTAAGTCCTAAGGGACCAAGAATGTCGAAGAACTGGGCGATGTTTGCAGTGATTGAATCAATTTTTACGTCAAAGGTGCCGATGTAGACTAAGTATATTATGATAAAAGCGAAAACTCCGATGGTTAGCGACATGGCTGAGACCCTCTTGATTATGTGTCCTGCGAAGTAGCCCGCGACCCCCCCTATGACCAACATCAACAGTATCGGAGGTATCAAATTTTCCATGTTCTTTTTTCACCTCTCAAATTTTTTCTTTCTATAAATTACGGTTCCACACTTTTTGCAATGGCAAAAATTACCTTCAAGACTGGGCTTTCTTGAAGTTATCTCGCCTTTGCAGTTGGGACACTCCACTGTCTATATCTCCGATTCTTCAGTTTTGATTTTGTTTACTAAAATCAGTTATGAATTCTGAGTACATATTCGCACTTCATAACCGATTTTTATTCAATCCGCTAATTCTGCTTCGGAGTTCAACATGAGCGCAAAACTTCAAGAGATTAGACGAAAACTTGCAAAGCTTGAGAAGGAAGCGGAGGAGCTACAACGTCTCAAATCAGATTGTAATTACGCTAAGAAATTCCGTAGAATGCTTGTTAAGGAAGAAGTCGATTAAACGACTCTAAATCGGCGGTTTGGTCAGTTTCCTTTTCTGAAATGGCAGTTTCATCCACTTTTCGAAATCAGGACTTGGCGGTTCCATTTCAAAGAGCTGCTTTCGGCGAAACTCTAGAAAGTTGTTTTTTGCCCCTGAAAATTCAGCTGCAGTGAGGACCTTGTGCCCTCTATCTGTTGCAGCTTCAAATATGGGCTGGGAGAGGCTTCTCCATTTTTCATCCCGAAGAGTGTGGTGTTCCAAGAGGGTTGTTGGCACATTTTCAACCAGGCTCTTCAGGTTTTGCATTCCCGTCTCTATGTGTTCATCTTTTACTCTGAATCCAGCTAAGTATGTAGGAGGTCCCCCTATGATGACTAGTTGAGGATTTTCAGCTAATATTTTGGCTAAGGTTGGAGTGTACGTGGGTCCTTGGACGTCGGATGCAAAAATGACCTTTTCGTCTGCGGATTCGATGGTTAACATCAGGATCCATCCTAGCTCTGAGTTTTCTGGTCCGTGGAAGACCGGTTCGGAAAACCTCAGCTTTGTTTCTCCAAATTCGAAGGCTCTGCCGTCTGCTGTCTCCAACCTTTTCGCGTGGCTGCCTCCTGTTTTTTTGAACATCCATCCTCGGCGTCTCTGGCTGGCGTTGACCATGGAGCGGTAGCTCTTGGCGAGGACAAGTTTTTCTTCGTAGATTTTTTTTGCGGCTTCTGCTGAGGACCAGTTTGTGAACCAGTCGGTGTAGGAGGGTGTGTGGTGATCAAAGTGATAGTGGCTTATGGTTACGATGTCGGCGTCTTCTGCTGCTTTGTTTATCCTTTCGCGGCATTCTGCTAGGGCTTGGTATTCTCTGGGATGAGGAGGATATCCCAGTCTCTTTGGAGCTAAGGATGCCCCGGCGTCTAGGAGGATTTTTGTGTCTGAGGTTTCTACGTAGGTGCACATGGATCTTACCCCGTAACTCTCTTCAGCTAGGGGGATGACTTTGATTTTTTTAGGCACTCCTGTTCAACACTTGCTTTGGTAGTGATACTTTTATGTTGGGGAGGCATTTAATTTTGTTTGGTGGGCGATGACGACACTGACCCCACTGATCAGTGATTGAGATCTTGAGAAAAGTTGACAGTTGTTTGTGTGCTGTCGCTTTCAAGAATGCGTGAGCCCACCTTAAAACTGATTTCTGTTGTTGTTTGAGCCTCTGGGGGATGGTTAAGGTTGAATGGCTGGAATCATAAGAGTTATCGTATGTGTGTTCAGAGTTATGTCAAAAATCGTAATATAAAGTTAAATACGCTCGGTTAGAAACTATATTCCAATAAGAACTTGGTTGGGATACGTTTGGCAGAAGAGATTATACGGAATATTCTTACCGATGAGAAGCTTTCCGCTATTAAGGCGGTGCTGGAGAAGGATCATGCTATCGATTGCATCTTTCTTTTGCATTTAGGGAAGGGAAGGTGGAAGAATGCTAAGGAGTTTATGCGTGGGTTGGGTCTCACCCTTAGCGATGGAACGTTTAGGTCGAGGATGATTGAGATGGAGAATTTGGGGTTGGCTGAGAGTGTGGCGATTGATCCTTTGAAGAAGTATTACGTGAAGACAGAGCTCGGTGAGAAAGTAGCTGGACTCCTTTTGGATCTCTTTAGTGGGTTAGAGTAGTTAGTTGCTCATGGGGTGTCCATGGGTTATTTATTGCCTTCAAATCTGTTGTATTAAGTAGTAAGATTTAAATCTGCAGACTGTGTAGTTCATTTGTGAACTCAAAGGAGGGAAAAAACCAAAAATGAAGAAACTCCTTAAGAGTAAGAAAGCTCTAAGCCCAGTAGTCGCAGCAATCATACTCATCGCAGTAACCGTCGCAGTCTCCATCGCCGTCGCAGTCTGGATGGGATCACTCTCATTCAACTTCATGAACACAGAACAGCTAACCATAACAAGCGTGACATTCGGTAGCGCTAACACGACAATAGTGGCTAGTGTACAGAACACGGGAACAGTTGATGTTATAATCAATGATGCCACAGTAACTGGTAAAGACGTAACAGGCGCTTCCGTCACCAGCACAACCATTGGCGAAGGCGATACTGGAACAATCACCATAACCGTCACAGGCACGTGGACTGCAGGCAACCTCTACAACATAGAACTACTCTCTACAAAGGGCAACAAGTTCGCATACAGCGAAACTGCTTAGCACTACAACGCAGAGCTTACTTAGAAAATTGGAGGTAGATAACACCTCCCTCTTTCCCCCATCTTCGGAGGTTAAACTATGGTAGTGGAACTGAAAGAATATGAATCAGCAGTTGAAATAGCAAAATTCATGGATAATGAAATATCCAAAACAAAAAGTATACTCGGAGAATACCTGCGTAGACTCGACGAAATACGGAATCTAACCGAGAGATCAAAGAAGATACGTGAAGTAGTCTTCAAGCTCGCTGGCAAAAAGTCAGCTCAAAGCAGTCTCGGAGAGATAGACGTCGGAGACCTAAGCATCGTCTTAGACGCCAACCCCTTCCACGAACTAACCGCCATCGAAAAAGTCGTTCGAAGCCAACAAGACAGACTCATGATTCTCCAAAGGGCACGCGAGTCACTAAACTGGGTTGACCAGATAGGAGACACTGACGGACTCAAATACTTGGTGCTAGAAAGCGACGGGGTTCCAGAGAAGATCCTGCTCAAAATCTCTTAGATACAGCAAGAACGTGAAAAACAATGGATAGCGACCCATACGCTGTTGCTTTAAACAATGCCTTGAACGAAATCAAAAAAGCGTACCCTGAAATCACCCACTCCTTCATTTTTTCAAATAACGGAACAATAGTCAGCGGAGACCCAGAAACCAATGAAGAAAACATGAAAAGAATAATAGAGTTTTTTGAAACCCTAAGAGACAAAACAAAGGTAATCGGCAATCTACAAAGCTTCCAAGTCAACGGAAAAAACGGCAAACTAATCCTATCCAACATCAAAGACAAGACCTTGGTTTTGGAAACATCTGAAAAAGCCGATAAATCTCACATTTACGCCATAACCCACGCTATTGTTCCAACAGTCCTTAAAACCTTGGAAACCATCACTTCTACTCCCCTCCTGTTCACACCATCCAAAAAACTAGTCGTTGAAACTCTCAGCGGATTCTTTGCTGGCAATTCCGTGCAAATTGACGCAGAGACACTAATGGAATTGAACATGAAAGAGTTTTATGACAAAGTTCAAGTTGAAACTCTAAACGGTAAATCAGCCATGTTCACAGTAAAGAGGATTAACGATGTGCGGCGAAGAGGGAAGAACCTGATTCGAATACCCGAGAAACTTTGTAGGACGTTAAAAGTCAAGAAAGGAGACTTGGTGAAAGTCAAACCAGCGTTACCGAGGGATTCATATGATCGTCAAACAACCTAAAACCGATGTTGAAATCGTGCAAAAAAAGCTGCAAAACATCAATGAACAGAAAGGAATCCTTGGATACATTTTAAGAAGCTCAAAATCAGCATCCATTGATCTGAAGGACCCAACAAAAATAATCGACTATGCTATGCTTTCCGCCGCAGCCCTTGATGTAGGCCGCAATATGACCGAGACCCTTCAGATGGGAGAATTTGACACCATAGTTGTGGAAAGCGAAGAAACTAAGCTCCTGTCAATGAAGATCAACAATCATCACCTCAGCCTCTTCATGGAAAAAAGCGTTAACCACGACAAACTATACAAGAAACTCGTATAAACTCCCCATTTATAAAAAAGAATTTTTTTTAACACCACCCTTAACCTTTCAAAAGGGCTCATAAAGGGAGATTAACCTCTAATTTTGGTTCCAAACAAGCAACACATTGTTGGACTCAGCCTCCAAAACGGTTCGGACGAATTGCCGGTCAGAGATAAATCTAAAAGCGCCATAGTTGTAACTGGTTTCTACAACATAACATACCTGTTCATGTTTGGATTTTGGCCGGATGCTGAGTGAGGTAAGATGGGGAAACTGAGAGGATTTCTGCGGTTGATAAGACCTTTGAACTGTTTAATGATGGGGTTTGCAGTTATCGTGGGCGCTTCTCTGGTTTCCCCTCTCAACTTCACGTTCAATATCCTCTGGGGTTTTGTAACCTCATTTGCCTTGACAGCGGCATCCATGGCAATAAACGATTACTATGACCGAGAAATAGATGCCATAAACGAGCCGAACCGCCCGATTCCACGAGGTGATGTTAGCCCAAAAGAAGCCCTGTCTTCCGCCCTTGTTCTGACCATAATTGGACTCATATCAGCCTTCGTAACTAATCCTCCAAGCACTCTTATGGTAGCGGTGATAGCGTATATCATATCCATAACCTACATCACCAAAGGAAAGGGAACAGGGCTCCCCGGAAATTTCTTGGTCAGCGCATCTGTAGTAATTCCTTTCATCTACGGAGGTTTCACTGTAGGGCATGTCGAGGCGCCTATCTTCCTGTTTGCAGCCATTGCCTTTCTTTCAAACACGGGAAGAGAGATTACAAAAGGAATAGTGGATGTTGAAGGAGACAGATCACACCACATTAAGACAATCGCAGTCGCCTATGGAGAGAGAACAGCAGCAGTTGTGGCAACGATTTTCTCTCTTTTAGCTGTCAGCCTCAGCCCTTTACCATGGTTGTGGGGACTTGTATCAGACTGGTTTCTTCCCCCAGTCATCTTAACAGATATCGGACTGATGGTCTCCTCTATTATGCTTCTCCGAAATTGTTCCAGAAAAAACGCTAGGCGAATGAAAAATCTGAGCTTAGTCTGGTTTACAACTGGACTTTTTGCTTTCATCTTAGGAACGTTGTAAAACCAACTATCGTATTCGGCTTCCTACTTTAATGTCCTTTTCGGGTCCTAACAGAATAACGTGACCCTCACTGTCTTCGGCGGCGAGAACCATGCACTGAGATTCTACGCCCATTAGCTTTCTGCGCTGGAGGTTCAGAACAAAGGCAAATTTCTTGCCCACCAGTTCTTCAGGCTTGTAATATTGCAGCAGACCAGCCACTGACTGTCTCTTCTCGGAGCCAAAATCAACAATCAGTTTAATCAGATTTCTTGATCCGGGAATCAGCGTTGCTTCTTCAATTTTGCCGATTCGCATATCAAGCTTCATGAAATCATTAAACGGTATCTCCATTATAGTCACCAACGACCTTTCCATTCGCACTCTCAAAATTTTAAGCTTTGCCCACTCCTTCAGATTTGGAGTATGTGTAGGTCACATTCTTCTGTGTGTTGTATATTCTACTGGCTCCAACTAGAAATCTGTGCAAGCGCATCAGGTTACTGGAGTTGGTAGCCTATTTTCCCGTTTTTGCTCTCTTTTGGGATTGTTAGTGTGAATTGTGCTCCTTTGCCGGCTATGCCTGTTTCTTGGATGGCCCAGCCGTAAG
>CAZUQX010000026.1:0-14690 GCA_964623205.1 uncultured Candidatus Bathyarchaeia archaeon
AAACAGTGATGTAGAAAGAAAGGGTGCAAGGCTTGCAAAAGTAGAAAAAAGCTCTAAGAATAGGGCGTATTTTACCGAATAAAGTAAGGAAAAGACTGTTCTAAGGCAAACAGTTAAGCTTTTATATTTTTGGGTATAAGGGGTATTTAGGGAATAAAAGGTAAAGAAGGTATAAACATGTCGATAAAAAAAGAGCCTATAGCTTGGGATAAAGACCCTAAACTTAAAGACGCCAAACTTTGGGTCAAGTGTTTAAAGTGCGGTCACAAATGGTTCCCCGATGCCAACAAGTGGACTGATAAAAATGATTCAAAGCAACGGAAAATAATTCGATGCCCCAAATGCAGATACAGAAACAAGCTTCCTCCATCAGTAGTGACATTCTTGAAAAATCAAGCGAAAAAAGAAGTGGAGTTTGGATTTGAATAGATGGTGGTTTTCATGAAGCCGAAATATGTGAATGTAGATGACTGCATACCAATGCCGCAAACCGAAAGGAAACACTATAATGAACGAAGTTACAATTATCTGAAAAAAGTGATAGCCCGAGACAGCTTCAAACAACAATATGCTGTAAGGGCAATTTTCGACAAGAAGTTAAAAAAATACCTTGTATTCGATGGAGCACACAGAATAAAAGCTGCAAAAGCATTAGGTATTAAAAAAATACCGCTTGTAGATGAAACTGAGACTCTGACAATACCGCAGGCTATAGCTGAGGGAATCAAAGCCAACAGCACACACGCGTATTATAATGCCTTAGACATAGCTCAGAACCTCAAAGAGTTGTCCAACTCTATTTCCTCTAGTAGAGAACACAGGACAGTTGGACGACCTGAAACCGTTAGCCTTACCACATTATCCGACTTGACTGGATTTTCTGAACAAAGCATAAGTCGCTATCTTCAACTGTTCAGACTTCCTGAGGAAGTTCAAACTCTAGTTGGGCAGGGCAAAATCGGAATGACCAATGCCATAGTTCTATTGAAACTTGCTGAAACAGCCTTTGAAAATATGATTTTGCAACTTGCACAAGAAGCTGTTTCTAAAGGAATCAGCAGGAGAGAATTGGAAAAAAGAGTGGCTATGATAAAGAAGAAGGGTTACTACAACGAAGACAAAAAGATGTGTGTTGGATGTCATAGTGTCTACTCCTCTGATAGAGTCAGTTACCCTTGCCTTTGCCCTGAATGCGTAGGAAAACTGCGTTCCCGAAATCTTGGTTCTCCAAATCAAAAAAGAACAATAGCGATGTTAAGATTTCTCAATCTGCGTAATTGGGCAGAGAAGCGACACAAAACAGGTTATGAATTTCCAGACTGGTTTTTCGTTAGGCTTGAGCAGCTACAACAAGAATGGAAAGGTGAAAGTAACAGTCTGAGCGGATAGGAGAGGCTGAAAAGCCTATGACTTCATCCTAATTTTTCTCAAATGTTTTTATGAACTTCTATTCTTTTCCTAGAAGGTGCTTTTTAAAAAATCGAAAAAACAGAAATAGGCTAGGGGATTAATCTTCAGCTACTATTTTGCCTTTCTTAATTATGATGTCTTTGTCTCGTTCTATCCATAAGAGCTGGTCTCCCACCTTCAGTTTGAGACGCTTCATAATTTCTTTTGGAATTGTGACTTGTCGGTTGGATGTAATTTTACTTACTTGGATAATTTTGCTTGACATGTTGAGACACCATGGATATTTTGAAGGAATCATAGTTATGAAGGGTTGGAAGGAAAGAAGGAAAGAATGAGTTATAAGTAACCTCAGCATAAAATCTATTCGGGAGAGTAATATGACCAGAAAAGCCATAATTGAAGTTAGCCTTGTCCCAGAAAGTGAAGATATAGAAAAGAAGCAAATCGAGAAAGAAATCATGGAATCGGTGAAATGTGCTTGGCTTGCAGAAATAGAAAAGGTAACTGTAGAAAACGGGACATAAGAGAGTATGCAAGAAATGCAGAGAGAAGAATGTAGAGTCTAACGAACTAATTAGATTTGTAAATGCACAAACCTACTCAAGTGCTCACATAACTTAATCTATCGATTGGAAACCCGCTTTTTGTTCTAATTCGGATTCTCCTTTGAAAGATTTAGAGTTCATAAAATTCTTTTACATATTATTCTTGAGATTACCGTATGAATAGAATTTTTGGCTATGAGTATTCAACATCTTCCGAATGGTGAGAGTGACAAAGTGAGTGAGCTTACTCAGGTTGAAAAACTAAAACGCATGTGGAAAATGACTTTCTTAGTAGCGATTCTTGTGACAATTGTTCTTATTGCTTTTACTGCTTTGGTCGTATATGCTACGAATGTGAAAGTTCAAACTTGGGGATTCACAAAGGAATATGAAGAAGGTTTTGAGTTCATTATTCAATGGACACCGTCTAAATTTTCGGTCACATTAGAATTAGCAATAGGAAATCCAAGTGCTTTTACTGTAACTGTTCGAGATATGATAGTTAGACTAACTATAAATGGAATTAATGTGGGTTCTCTTGGTTCTCAAGAAGAATGGTGCATGATACCAGCCTTCGATTGGCGAATGTTCACGATAACTTTTAGTGTTACTGGAGATGATGCTGATGCTCTACAATCAGCCAGCACTCACAATATATATGTAAGTCTGAGGGGAGAAGCATCCTGCATGTTCTATAAAACACTCTTCGAGACCACATATCAGAAAAGTTATGGTTGAACAAAAAACCACCCATAATACATATGAGTGAAAATGGGAAGTGAAAAATTGTCTGAGGAAACAATTCCTATAAAAAAGGCGATTCGGATAATTGCTGTGACTTGGATTCTATCCATGGTTACTGCTCTAGCTATTTTTTACTTTTTACCAAATTTGTTCCCAAGAACTTGGCATGAAGTAGCGAGGTTTTCAGGAACTGATACTAGACCAACGGACTTTTTCATTATTCCAAGTGATAATTGGAGAATAAGCTGGCATGTTTCTGGTAATCCCCTAACCGAAACAACAAGCTTCTGGTTCTGGGTTCACAATGATAAAACTATTCTCCCAGTATTTGATTTGGGAACTCTAACCGAGGTTGATTTTGAAGCTGCATTTTTTAGCACTCCTTCTGGAGTTGAGTATATCACGGGTTCAGGTAGATTCCAAATAGAAGTATTAGTTGAAAATGTGGCATGGGAGATAATTGTTGAGGCATATTATTGAAGTTTTTAGGCGGGAAGAAAATTGCAAAGCCTACTGAACTAATCAGGATTAGAACTAAATTGGATTTCTCCTAATTGCTTCAATACGTTCTTCATATGTTATTATTGGAAATGGAAAACGCCCATCAAGCGTTACGTGTGTAGGTGCCCTAATGTTTCCTTTTGATAGTTTAAGAAGCGTAGAAATTGCAGGTTCTTTTTGTCCTTGAACCCTGACAGCATATTGGTCTGACTCCAACTCTAGCCTTGCTTTTGCTACTTCCTCTGCTGTCTTCCTTCTACTTAGTAGGACATAAACAGCCTTTAACAGCCCAAGATATTCTTTTGCCTTTTGTTTAGAAACATCCAAAATATCGGCAATAATATCAATTACCCATGATTTCATTAGCCAGACAAAAGAACTGGAAACAAAATGGTTCATCATAATGTGACCCATTTCGTGCAGAACAACAAACTCTACCTCTGCATCGGTAAGGGTTTTGGACAATTTCTCTCCTACGAATATAGCACCTATTGGATAGTTCCATATCTGAAAGCCTAGACAAAATGCTGGAGAATCCTCCTTCGTCTCTTCGAACGACAAACCACCAACTAGATGTTGAGCGTAACCAAGTCTTAGGAAGTAATTGTTAATTATTGTCTGTAATCTTGCATCGCTTTTAGCAACTCTTAAAATCCTCTCTACATTAGTCAATCTTTTCCCCCAAAACGATTCTATATTTTCGGTTTAATAAAGCCTTTTCATAAAACTAGAAGGATTGTCGAACCTGTGAAAGAAAGCTAGCAACCAGCCCACTAAGCATTATGCTTGAACCAATTGAAGAATTGGCGGAAAAAGTTGAAGCTGAATCCAAATAACGTCATTATACCTTCGTTAACTCCGCAACATAATGTTTTATTGGCTTTCTTGCTCGGCTCCCCCAACCTTTGTATTCCCAATCTGAATTTTTTACATATAGATTTTTTTTCTCAATTTCGGATATTACCAGCTTTGCAAGAACTATGTTTTTTCCTCTAGCCAGCACATAAACAGTGTCAACGTCTTCTTTGTAGAGGCGACCTGCTACTTTCAAGAAGTTATCTATATGAAAACTACCAATTCTTGCTACAGGAAACAACCCAATTCTTAGCACGCTTCCTTTATGGTCTAGAATGGATTCTTCTCCGATTGTTCTTTCCAAAAAACTTGAAAATAGTTTGACAAAACTTTTTGTCTCTTTTCTTGATTCGGGGTCGCTAAGAGCAGGAGAAAGTTTAGCATCCAATTTCGAGAACTCTTTTAACAAAATTCTGGTAAGGTATCCTTGTTTATCCATATCATCCATGCCTGAAACATAATCTCTAATCTGTGGCATTTTTACTATCTCTGGTTCCAAGAATTCTGTATTTAGACATTTTAAGGCACTAAGTTTTCTATCAAGCATCAATAACTTTCTAGCGACAGCGAAGCTGAGAGACTTCATTATCGTAGTGTTTATGAACCTTTGAGATTCATAAATTAAATCTTCTTCAACATAAAGCATTGTTGCTCTAGCCAAATTCTCCTCTTCATGGTAACTTGATTCCAAACAAGTCACAATCTCATTTTTCACAAGAAAAGCTCGTCTGTCCTGTGGTTCAACCCATTTAATATCAATTCCATGGGGAAGTAAGCCAACACCCGCTTCATCATTAATTTTCTTAGCCGAGTTACCAATAGTAACTTCTAACCGTCTTTCAACAGCTTTCCTTTCAAATACGAAATGTGCTCTTCTTAATACCTTGTATGTTGAGGCAATTGCATCAGCTACACGGTCTAGATTTGTCAAAATGGTTAAAATAATAGTCCAAGGAAGACCAATTAAAAAACCTACAAGCCCGAAAAACCAAACCAGTCCAACGAAACTCAGAATTACTATGAGGAGAATCGCAATCCACATTCTAAGCTTCATTATCCGATTCCCCTTTTCTCAATTTCTTAATTTTATAAATGCATTCGATATTTGAACAGCAAAAAAGGATGTCCTCATCAGATGGAATAATAAACCCTATGTTATCTAAGGAAATAGTTTTCCCGCAACACGCACAAGAAAGTTCTCCCCTCGAAAATGATTTCCATACTCCCAACTTTTTTAAAAATTCTTCAAGTTTTTGCTTGTGCACAGCAGGAATACTCAATCGCATATAATATCCTTTGGATGATAGTCGTTGAAAAGACTTTTCATTACATACTGAACATGTTTTTTAGCTTTGTTAACAAGCTTTTTCAAGAAGCCATCTTATTTTTGCTTAGACTTTTTGATTATTGCTCTAGCAAATACATTAGCTTCTCTCTCTTCTTTCTTCTCAGACGTCTCTATATTTTTGTTTTCTACAATGTGATAATACAGCTCATGCAGAACCAACCGTTTCTTTAAACCTATCTTAGTAAAGCAAGCAACTCCTTCGAAGTAATCAGCTTCGCAAGCTCTCATAACCCTTCTACCGTCCAGCATTATCTTCATCTTCGGAATTCGGTAGTATTCTGTCAGGACGTTTACTCCTATCTGTGCTCCTTTCAGTTCGTAGGCTAAGTGAAACTTCTCGCACACCCTCTTAGAGGGAATGCGAATCTTCATCACTATTCCCTCAAAGAACTGCTATTCTAGCTATGCAATATAAGGAAAAACACAAAATCATGAGGGAGTCTCAGCTCGATTATCTGTTAGACTTTCTTAGCAATACAGTAAATCTCCTTGAACCTTGGTCTATTCTTTCCCTCATAAATACAAGTGTCAGTAGTGCATTTGTATTGCTCAGCTAAGTTCGGACAACTCTTCGGGCATTCTGTCACCCTTCTTGTTGTTGAATAGTAGGAAGGAGGAGCTATTCTTTGGAGTTCAGTGAGAGGTATTCTCTTATTGAATTTCTCCTTGCTCCGTTCCTTCTGAGCTTTCAGAATGTTCCTTATCAGAACAGGCTTCTTTCCTTTCTTGGGAACTCCTAGTTTACCAGCGATAGACCACAGCTCTCCCATTGTCATATCGTTCAATCCGTCTTCAGAATAGTCCATCCTCAAGGGTAGTGTTTTCACAGATTTCTTTAGCCGTTTCTTTACATGTTTCTTCAGTGCTTTCCTCCAAACCTCTTCGTGTTCGTCAGTCCATCCTTCTATGATTTGGTCGTCAGGGTCTATCTTGTGTTTGTCAGCTAGGTGTTCTACGATTTCACCTGCCGAGTAGATTAAGTCTTCAGAACATCCCTCGTAGTTACACTCAAAGCCATTCTCTTCCTCATTATATATTGCATCAGGCTCTTCTTCAGCTTCTTCCTCAGTCTTCTCAAGTTCTTCCATCAATTTCTCAGTCCCTATCAGCGGGTTTAGTTGTGTTTGCACGAACTTCTTTATCCGCAACTCTGTCTCTCGTAGTATGTCTCTGAAGTCCACTAAAGTTCCAAATGGCACCTCTACGGTTCCCAATACGGGTTTTCCTTTTCTACTCATTTCCATACATTCCTCCTTATTTTTTCCAACCTAGAGTCTTTCTCTAAGTCTATCTATCAGTATATACTAGAGATTAATAAGGTTTACCCTCAAGAAAGCCTTAAATAAACCCCAGAGTATATACTAAACGGTTAAGAGAAATGAAAGAAGCTCAAAGCTCAATTCTGAAGTATGGAAACAAAGTCTACGTCTACATTCCACTGTTGATAAGCTCTGATAGTGCATTCCCTTTCAAGAAAGGCGATAAAGTCAACATCAAGATTGTAGACGATAGCCTATTGGTTGAGAAGATTTAGAAAACCAAGATTCTGAAAAAGATGTGATTCTGATGCGTAATGCTAGGACACGTAAGATTATCTTGAATAAGAGTGGGTATTTCATCTCCAGAAAGAAAGGCTGTATTGTTGTCAGCGATATTAGAACAAAGAAAGAGCTGAAAAAGTATCCAATAATGGAGCAACAGTTAGGTGAGGTTCAGGTAATCAGTGGCAACTTAATCTCTACTGGAGCACTGGTTACTTTAGCGTTCAACCGTATCCCTGTAATCATTAAGACAGTTTTGGGTAGCCCTATTGGCATTTTTAATTGTATAGATGATTACAGTCACGTAGAAACTAGGATTGCTCAATATGAATGCCACAATAAAGCACAATCACTTACTATACCAAAAGAGATTGTGCTAGCTAAGATTAAAGGACAGAACCAACTTCTAGCACACTATGGATTAAGAAAGATTGACTTCGCAAACATAAAGAAAGTCAATGAAGCATATGACGAAGCGATAGCCAAGTTCAACAATGAAAACAAACATGTCGTAGACCATAAGTTCAAGGCTCAACTCAGATACTATGAAGGCAGTGCTTCTATGCACTATTTCAAGGAGATATTCAGCCTTTTTCCAGAATCCTTCAGACCAGAAAAGCGTAAGGGATTCAAGGCTTATGATGGATTGAATAACACCTTCAATCTGGCTTATAGGATATTGTCCAACAAGGTCATGGTAGCGTTGTTCAAGGCTAAACTTGAGCCTTACCTTGGATTCTACCACACCATAAAATATGGTCAACCTTCTTTGGTCTGTGACTTTATGGACTTATACCGCTATCTCATAGACCATTTCCTCATAACATATTGCCGAAAGTTAGATGAGAAGGATTTTGTTTGGAAAGATGATATTCATGCTGGAAGGAAAGGCAAGAGAGCTTTCTTGAATAAACAGAGAAACAAAGAATTTCTTGACAGACTGGAAGATTACTTCCAAACCATAGTTAATGTTCCCAGAGTTAAGCATGGAAAAAGGCAAGAAATAGAATCTGTGATTAATGAAGAAGCTATGCTATTAGCCAGTTTTATAAGAGGGAAAAGAATCTGGGAACCAAGAGGAATTCCGTTACCAAACATAATCATACCTAGAATTAGTAAGAATAAGATAACGAAAATTTCTTTTCAACCTTTTTTCCCTAGCATAGATTAGAAATAAAAGAAGCGGATAGTAAATCCGAAACTAAAACACCATCCTAAAACTCTAAACACACCACAAAAAAAGACGTGTTGTAGTATAACAATTGTTATTAATAATGGATATCTACCAATGTTGTTCAATGTAATCCGCTGCTTCTTGAGTATTAAGACGATGAGACGCATTACCTAGACGAATATAGAAGTCTGCAACATCTTTCTTGGGAAAAATGAAAACACGTTTTGGTGCTTTATTTGGGACATTTATCACAGCAATTGACTTTCCTTCTAATTCTGTAAAATTTAACTTGACGTATGGTCTATTTTGTTTTCCAAGATAGTGACAGACGATACTTGTGAAACGGAGACCAAATAAGTCAACATTGGATTTTCCCTTTTTCCTTATAACTTTAAAGTCATTAGCCAAACCAAGTATAGTAGAATCGTCTTTAACTCCAACGAGTAAATACCCACCACCCTCTGTATTCATAAATGCACAAATGGTCTTTGCAACCTCAAACGCCATTTCTGGGTTAATTCTATTCTCTTTATAATCCCAAAGCATAGACGATTTAAATTCAACATTATTTCTCTCTCCCTGCTGGATTATTTTCTGAACATCGTTTTCCTCAGAGGGGATTTTGCCTCTTTCTTTTTCTCTCTTAACCATAAAATTTGCAGTATCAGCAAGCTTGGCAAGATCAAGGGTTCCGTTCTTATCTCTGCGCGCAATCTCTCTAATTCCCCATTCTGCATGATCAACCAGTTTTGTCAAACGGAATTTCGGAGTTGAGTCTGGATATAGCCCCAACATAATTGCAGAAAAAACACCTTCAGGGTCTAGACTGTTCACATTTTGGAATGTCTCACGTGTTCCACCTTCGTAAGTTTTACCAAGTTTGATACCTAGTGCAGCACCCAAAGTCCAAATATCTCTTTTTTGTTCGAAAATGTCATTTCTTATTAATTTATTCATAAGAGCTTTAGCTTTCTTGCTTGCGGGTATAGTTCGAATTTCAGTAAAAGCATAACTCATTAGCATTCACCAACACAGTTAGTTTCTATAATTTTCGATCCTTTTCTTTCCCCTTCATGTATTAGCGTGAAATCGCTCATTATCTTTCCACTAAGGTATTCTTCGTCTTCTTTTCGAAACTCTCTATCTGTTACAAGCATTACTACTTGATCAGACATTTTGGGTACATATGACAGAACACGTTGTCCGTGTTTAATGTCTAATCGACTTAGTGCAGTGTCCATAAATACGGGTGCTTCAACTCGAGCACATTTGTTTAAAGCACCAATTAAAGACAAGGCAACAATTTGTTCTTCACCTGCTGAACGCCATTCAGCTTTGTTCAGAATTGTACCGTCAGTAGTAATAATGCTTAGACCAAAATTACTATTAATTTCTAATTTTTCAAAATCTTCTTTTGATCTAATTTCCTTAAATATTTCAGTGGATTTGGATTCAACCTCAATTCTTCGCTCATCTCTGTAGATTGATATAGAATCGTCAAAAACTTCTTTTATGCTTGCTACACAAGAATTGATTAAATTTATTGTATTTAACTCCTCACGATCTATTCTTGCTAGTTGTTGATGAATAAATCGTTTGGTTTCATAATCTTCCTCAAGTTGGTCTTTCAGGGTTTTCTGTTCCCCTTCCATTCGACCTAATTCTTTAGTTGATTTGATTATTTCATTTTCAAGTTCAAACGGTTCTTGCTCATCAACATCCGTTAAATGTTCACTAATCTGTGAGAGACGTGAGTCTTTACTCGCAATTTGATATTGGATTTTATTGATTTGACCTTCCAGTCTCACATATTCTTCAGGATTTACTAATTTCTTTGACATTCTTTCTAAATATTCAGCTGAATGACCATATGACATATTTGGTTCTGGAATCTCAGTGAGCGACTCGATCTTAACTTTGATTTCTGTCAATTGTTTTTGGAATTCTTTGAGTTTTACAGGATTTAGAACCGTTCCACATACTTTGCAGATTTGGTCTTCAATACCTTGATCTAAAATCTTTTTATCCCGCAATAACTGCTGTTTCTGATTATATTTATTCATAATTTTTTCATTTTTCAATTTTAGTTGATCGATAATTGATTTTGCGATGGGCACAAGTAACGACTTGTAAAGTTCAGAGTTATATTCTCTCAATTTACTCTTGTATGAATCTTGGTCTATCTGCAACGTCTTGATTTCATTGTCAATTTTTTGTCTTTCTAAGGCAAGTTCCTTTATTGATTGAATTTCTGTTTGTCTACGTTTTAAATCTGCAATAAAATCGCCTAAGGCATCCTTTTGAGTTTCTAAAGATTTGATTTGACTTTTCTTGTATTCAATTTCTTCCAAAATACATTCGTGATCGTTCGCTAATTCGGTGTATGTTTTTCCCCCCATTCTCTTCAATATTTGAGTTACTTCTCTATCTAAACAGCTTTTTATCGCACTGAGGTCATCTCTAGCAGTTCGCAAATAAGGTATTCCCAAAATGTGTTCAATCGAATTCTTTAAAATTTTCATAGAACGACTGTCTTGGTCTAATAATTCCTCATATTTAACTAACATCTCTCCATCAAAAAAGAAAAACCGACTTACAATAATAGGTAGGATTTTTTCAATTTGTTTTTGAGGTTTTTTCTTCGTTTCTAACTTCTTGATGAGATATAGTTCCATTCCTGCCTCATATTTCCTATTATTATGATACAAAGCTTTAGTTTTTCGAGTTAATACCCAATCATCTCCATTATGATTGAAACTTATTTTAACCGCAAAGAAAAAATCATTTTCTTTTTGCGCTGATCTGTTTAGCAATGAAGTGAAAGGAATTTGCTTATTATTTCTATCAAATACTTTCCCATAAAGACACCAGAGAATTGCTCTTTGCAAAGAAGTTTTGCCTTGCCCAGTATTACCCCGTATTATGTGGATACCATGCCCGTCATTAAGAAATTTTACTTCGTGAACTTTGTAAAAGGGACCGAAATTTTGAAGTGTAATACTTGTTATTCTCGTTTTTTCCACACTCCGCTTTTGGTTATCAGAAAACGAATTTTTTCTTGACTTTTTGCTCTATCTTCATCGGATGGGTTGTTCATTACTATTGACAGAATAGATTTCAGCAAGTCCTCGTTCACAGGTTCCTCTCTTTTCTTATTAGTTTCGAGCAACACTTTTAACAATTCTTCGCCTTTCAATTTCTATGCTCCCCCAATCTTAATCTTCAATTCCAATATGTGGATCAGCCTCAAAATTAACTCCGTATTCCATACAAAGTTTCCAAAGTTCATGGGTGACATCTCTGTTTCTAGCGTTTTTGGCAAAATTCCAAGCTCTGCCTAATTCCCCCCTCACAATTGAAAAGGGTACTTCCTTATATTCTACGGCAGGTAAAGCAATTACATCAATAATTGAAGCTGATTTTTTTCTATCAATCTTTCTAAGAACACGTCCTCTTCTTTGAATATATTGACGTGGGTTGCTGGATGATGCCAAAATTATCGCTCCATTTGCAGATGGAATGTCCACCCCTTCGTCAAGACATCTTATACTTACAATGACGCTGGGATTGTTTTTAAAATAATCTAGAGAGCCACTTCTTGATTCTACTGACATTTTGGAATGATATTTTAATATAACCAAATCGTGATTTTTTGTGCTAATTTCATTCACGACTAAATCCAGTTGATTTTCATCTTCACAATAAATAATCCATTTGTCACTTGGTGAATATTTTTCTTCTAAAATTTTAGAGACAATTTTTACTTTATTTGCGGCTTTTTTAATAATTCGAGATCTTTCTATCAATAGAAGATTTAGTCTACTGTTTAATTCAAGGAAACCTTCAGAATCTCCTGAATAATTTATGGCGACTTGTTTTCTAATCTCATTAGTTATCTTATCCCATTCTTTTTGTTCCCTAGGGGTCAGTTTTATTGTATAGTAATAATAATCATATTTACTAAGAAAATGCCCAAGTATTGGAATTTTTTTTGAATCATCTTGCGTTAACTGAACAGAATCACCGATGTCTAGACAAAAGACGGGAATTTCCCCAAAAGACCGTTCTAAAATTTTAGACCCTTCCTTATCAAATAGTCTTTCAGGGGTTGCTGACAATCCTAATCTTGCTACGAAATCAATGTCTAAAATCCTTCTTCTGCCTTTACTTCCTAACCGATGTGCCTCATCGGCTACTAAAACAGGATTTTGGGTTTGGTTAAAAAAATCAAAAAAATCACTAGTCACTGCAGTATCCATTGTTGCTAGAATAATTCTCGGCAGTTCAATATTCGATATGAACATTCGCTTATTCTTAGTTTTTTTCCACGAATGCCCACCACCTGCCACCAGAACAGGAATGTCAGAATATATCTTATTGATTGCAGTCTTCCATTGTTCTAATAATATTTTGCTAGGAACCAGTATTAGTGTCGGATTTCCTTTATTTAGAAGTTCTTCAATAGCAAACAAGGCGGTAAATGTTTTTCCAGTACCTGTTGCCATGGAAAGCATACCAATATTTCCCGATTTTTTCCAAGCTTCTACTGCAGCACGTTGATATGCATAAAGTGAGATCTTACCATTGTTTTTCCAAAGTCCTAAATATCCAGATCGCATTCTTGCGCCTTTTCGGCAATCTTCAAAATCAGCATGGGAACGAAAATTATTCAGATACGATCTTTCAATCTCATTAATTGGTCTCACTTTTGTTCTTTGACTTCCCCCTGAAAATAAAGTTCTGAGATGTTGTTCTTTTACTTCTGCTTTCCTACGTTCAAATTCGCTACCCCAACTCCGAAAAACATCAAAATCTTCATCATTTCCCCAATCTTCTAAGTAACCAATTGCCATGCTTGTCTCATTTCCAGAACCTGAAAATACAACTTTATTGCTAAATTCATCACGAAAAAATCCGATTTTACGATGATATATCCCCCCCTCTCTGAGTGCTATATAAAGATCCAAACAATCTTTTTCTATTAGAATTCTAAGCATATCCAAGCAATCCGATTCCTTGGGATTATCGGACATAATTTTCATTATTCTAATTAGGCTAGTGTCTTTTTCAGATTTTTCTCTCTTACTTCTAAGAGCATAACCCTCTCTAGCTGCATTCTCATCTGATTCAGGTATATCTGGAGAAGTGACAAGTCTTACTTTTCCGCCATTGATAACGAAATCCAGCAGATCTTCTCCTAATTCTCGATAAATATTTGCCCTAAAATAACCTACTGCCCTATCATATGTTATAGATTCTTTTAAACAGGGACTATACAAATCTGTTATTATGTTATCGTCATCCGTATTGTATTCTGGTTTAAGATTTAATTTTTGTAGACCTTTTTTGGTTTCAAAACCGTCAATTGAATAATTTTGGCTGATTATGTCCTTCCCCCTCAGAAGGTTTTTCTCTTTTCCTGAATATATCAAATCTATATTTCGATGAATTGGCAAAGTTTTTATCTATTTCAATACTGATCCATCTTCTTTCACATTTTTCAGCGACATAACCTGTGACATTACTTCCAGCAAACGGATCAAGAACTAAATCACCTTTTTCGGTTAAGAATTTAATGAAGAATTTGGCAACTTTTGTTGGCATTCTTGAAGGGTTTGGTGTAATTTCATTTTGTCTACAAAAATCAAGATAAGAACTTCTCGAGACGGTATTTGGGATTGAAAGAACATTAGCTGGAATTGAACCGTTATTGTTGGTTAAGAAACTTCTTTCACCTATGGTATGTTCGGAAGGGCGCTTACCATAATTATAATCTTTCTTCTTCAACAAGAGCTTCATTGATGAGCTATATTTTTTTAATACACGCCGATTATCAGCCTTTGGTCTTGAAGTCTTAGATAACCACCAGAATCTAGTGAATGCATCTTTCACACGGATTCTTTCAATATTAACCCATTGTGCAGGAGATGGAAGTTTAGATGGATTATACCATATAAATTCTTGGCATAATTCAAAATTTCCCTGTTCCTTCAGTTCCATTAGACTCTTTATTGGGGTCAATGACATTACAGGATAACCTGATTTCCACGAGTTTCCTAATTCAATAACTAATGAACCGTCTTCAGTAAGTAACTCTTGGAAAATCGAACCATAACTACCTAACCATTCAATATATGCTTCACCATTCAAATTTCCATATTTTTTCTTTCTAGCCAACGGAAAAGGTGGAGATGTAAATATGAGGTTAACCTTACCTTTCAGGTCTTCAAATTGTGGTTTGCCTAGTAGAGTTGCAGAATCTCCATTATATAACGTTCCAAGTTTTGTAATATAAAGTGGCTTAATGGACATATTCTTTTGCTACCTTACCCAATGATGTATGTTTCTTGACAATATAAAATATTAAGGTGGAAAAATTCTTGGCTTATATTCTTGATTGGTATGGTCTGTAAAAATTGTTAAATAAATCAAGTTTTCCCAAGTCTGTTCTGTGTTCTTTACAAAGTTCAAACAGAATCTCAACTATTTCGCTATGCAAAGCGTGTGTCATTTAAGAAAAAAGATAAGATGTGTTAAGGGGCATATCGAGTATATCCTTTTTCTTATGACGG
>CAZUQX010000027.1:0-12666 GCA_964623205.1 uncultured Candidatus Bathyarchaeia archaeon
ACTATTTCTGTTCCAACAAGCATATTTCGAGCAAAAGTTTTAATGGCGTTTCTTTGTGTTGACAAAATTTCTTTTTGGTCTTTTGCTCTTATGTGAATTATGTTGTAACCCCGCAAATACACAGAAACAGTTTTTCTTATTAGCGCCTCAGAGCTGTCTTCTGGAGAAACTCTGATTATCGCCTCTTCCGTTTTTTCCGTCCTTCCGAGTTCCGGAGGTAAAATTGCTAAAGTACCATCTTCTTCTGGGCGAATAAGTAACGGACTGCCCTTTTCAAGCCCGTTTTGAGTGACCCAACTTTTTGGCAAGGAAATAACATAAGTGGAGCCACCGGTAACCTGAAGCTTTCTTGTTTCGCTCTCTTTCAATGAATTTTCTCTCATTATTTTGCACCTACACTATATAGTGTATATAGGCATATATATTCTCTGTTGATTAAATATTTACTTATTGCAGTTTTTCTTTCCTATAAAGAAGTGATAAGGACGAATGGGTGGCAACATCTTTTCTGAAAGCGAAGTTTTTATACCGTTCTCTTGAATACTATTGCGAGGCTGGAAAAAGGGATGGCTCGGAGGAAGAGAGGACGACGCTTGAGGCTGTTTCCGAAGCAAGGGTACATAATGTTGCTTATTGGAATAGTAATTGGCTTCATGGTTTTCCTCGCGGTCTCCTCGATCCTGTCCACAGGAGGAGGCGGAGGTGCTGGACAAGGAGGATTGCCATCCAACATCAATTTCAAGTTCCTTTATACGAGTGAGAAACAAGGTTGGATAGAAGAGGTCACTCCTGACTTTGAACAATGGTTTTTTGAACGATTCAACATTACAGTAAATGTAGAACTCGTAGTAACTGGAAGTCACGATAGCGTGAATCAGATTCTTTGGGGTGCGGAACCAACAGCTTGGAGTCCGGCGTCAAGTCTCTGGGTACCCTATCTGAATGACGTATGGTTGGAAGAGGGGGGAAAACTCGAGATAGCTATAGATTCAAACCCTCTTGTATTGTCCCCTGTAGTAATAGCCGGATGGAGTTCCTTTCTTCAAGAGTATAATGTGAACGACTTCCAGGATCTGTACCAATTGGCAGTGGATGGCATCGATTATGAGTATGGGCATCCGGATCCATTGCTAAGTAATGGCGGGGTTATGGCTGAAGTTTTAGAATTCGCTGATGCCTTAGGTAAGAAACCTGAATTGTTCGAGGTTGACGATTTCACAAACGAGCGTGCCCTAGATTTTGTCAGGACTATCGAGTCTAAGTCAGTGAACTATGGAAAGAGTACTGGTTTTTTTGGAAGGTGGGCGGCTGAGAACGGTCCCTCTGCTATAGATTGCTTTACGGTCTACGAAAGTGTGGTAATTAGTAACTCGGATAAAGCTAACAAGAAGTGGGGGGATGCATTAGTTGCAGTTTACCCTGAGGAGGGAACTCTTCTTTCTGATCACCCCTTTGTTATCTTGAACGCCCCTTGGGTCGATAGGTGGCAAGAATTCGCTGCACGCGAGTACCTAGGATACTTGCTTCAGGAACAGAGTCAAGAGAAAGCTCAGATTTACGGCTTTAGACCAGCCAACCCCAGTGTTCCCCTTAACCCAGAAATCTTTAACGAACAAAACGGCGTTGAATTTGAGCTCCAAGTACCAATTTACGAACCAATGTCGGGAGAAGCTATGAAAGCGCTTTTCAGCGTGTGGCCCTCTGTGAGAAATCCAGGAGTGTGACCATTTTTAGCAGGCGCACTAGGAAAAGGAATTTGCTCTCCCGCCTTGGAGTAACCGCAACCGTATCAAGTCTTTTAATTTTCGTTTTTTTGCCAAGTTTTTTCCTGATATCATTCACGTTTACCCGATGGCCCGAAGTTTACACTGAAGTTTTTGCAAATCCTTTAATAGGAGACACTAACTGGCTAGAAATTCAGAAGTATCTTTGGTTGTCTCTACGACTTGCCATTTCCGCAGTTGCAATAGACCTCATCTTTGGAATTCCTCTTGCTTACATACTGGCTCGGAAAAACTTCTGGGGAAAAGGGTTTCTTGAAGACCTCATTACCTTTACGTTGGTCATCCCCACATCGGCTTTCGGCTTTGCAACCCTGATAACATGGACATCAACCTCTGGAATAGGGGCTCTTTTTGGAGGAGGAATAGTGCAACAAAATGCCGTTATTCCAATTTTCAACGTTCCCTTAATAATGCTTATCGTACACGTCGCTCTAACCTTTCCATACATAGTTAGAACTCTCAAAGCCAAACTTGAAGATTTGTCGACATTATATGAACAAGCTTCTGGGTCATTAGGAGCTTCGCCGCTGACAACCTTTAGAAAAGTCTTGTTACCCCTAACCCTACCAGCAGTCTTTTCGGGGGCAGTCTTAGCTTTTGCAAGATCTCTCGGAGAAACCGGAGCCACGCTTGCCGTAGCAGGTGTCTTTACGACAGCCCCCATTGCTGTTATTCAATGGGTCTCCCAGTTCAATTTCGGATCTGCTGCTTTCCTAGGCAGCCTATTAATAATTGTGGCCACAGCAATAATTCTCCCCGTAGAATTCATCTTACAGAAACAAGGAATTTCATCATTCTCAATCTTCTCGACTCTACGTGTTGAAAAGAAACTTCTAAAGATCGAAAAGTTTGCTTCCAAAAAACTATCACGACTCAGAGATGTTATTGTTCTACTCTTCATAATTCTAGTGGTAGTGATTCCAATAATCGTTGTCTTGAATTCTGTTGTGCTATCTTGGAGCAGTGACCCTGACACAGGCAAGGTGACAGAAAGCGTGAATTATCAACTATTTGGGCCATCAAACTACTTCTCTGCTTTACTAGATGCTACTTTTGTTTCATTTGCTTCCGCATCCATCGCAACCTACATTGCAACTTGCATAGCCATCCCAACCGTATTTTTGATAAAACGTTTCAGATTTGGTCGTTTCCTCAGAGCCATACTCAGAATCCCCCTAATCGTCCCCACGTCAGCCCTCGGTCTATCTATCCTTCTTCTGTGGGGTCCTGGAGGATTGAATCTAGCAAGTCCTGGAATATGGCTTATAATATTAACCCATATAGTTTTCTCAGTTCCCGTTATAGTTGAACCTATGCTTGCTACCTTTGAAGGGTCTGAAATTCCATTGTATGAAGGAGCAGCTCGCACCCTCGGTGCTACGCAATACAACACCGTGGAGTCTATCTCTCTCCCGTTGTTAAAGAGAGGAATTATGGCGGGAGTTATCCTATCCTTCACACGTTCTTTGGGGGAAACAGGTGCAACCTTTCTCGTAATGGGTAGTGCAACAACAATTCCTCCACTAGTTGTCAATATGGTTGAAGCACTCGCGATTCCCGCAGCGCTCTTCGCATCAACCTATCTAATTGCACTATCATTTATCCTCCTCATGCTCTTTAGAAAGGTGACCACAAGATGATGCAAAAAAATACAATTCAAAAACCTCAAGCTGAGGTGAAATGAAATGCCTGAAGTAAAGTTGATGAACGTAACCAAAACCTTTGACAAAGGTCGAATAGTCGCTGTTGATAACATAGATTTGCATGTTCATGACAGGGAATATCTGACCTTGCTCGGACCAAGCGGATGTGGAAAAACAACGACTTTACGTATGATAGCGGGGCTGGAGTTGCCAGACAAAGGAGAAGTATACATTGGAGAAAAACGTGTATCTGGGCTTCCCCCAGAAGAAAGAGACATTGGATATGTTTTTCAAGAGTATGCATTGTTTCCTCACATGGACGTATGGGATAATGTTACCTATGGACCAAGCGTTAAAGGATGGGAAGACGAAAAAAGCGAAAGAATTGCCCGTGAAATGTTAGAATTAGTCAGACTCTTTGAGCGTACAGATGCTTTTCCAAGCGAGTTGAGTGGTGGAATGAGACAAAGGGTTGCATTAGCTAGGGCATTGTCCGCTGGTTCCAAGCTCCTGCTCTTGGATGAGCCTTTAGGCGCCTTAGACGCGAAAATCAGAACAGACTTGAGGTATGAACTAAGAAGACTAGTGAAAGACCTCCAATTAACTGCAATTCATGTTACTCATGACCAGGCAGAGGCTATGGCAATCTCGGACAGAATAGCTGTAATGAGAAAAGGAAAGATTTTGCAAGTTGGGACCCCGCAAGAATTGTACCTGAACCCTCAACATATATTCGTGGCTAATTTTGTTGGAGAATCAAATTTCCTAGAAGGTTACATAACAGAAAGAACTGACCACAAAATTACAGTAGAGCTTCGTGGAGGGATTACTGTTCGATCAATGAATCAAGACCACAAGAAAGGAGAAAAGGTGGTCGTAGCAATAAGACCAGAAGTTCTTGCCATTACGAAAGGGAAGAAGAGCGGTTTAAACTCGATCTTCGGCAAAATCGAAGGGTTCAGATTTGAAGGAACTAATGTTCGATACGAAATTAGGCTTGAAAATGAAGATTTGGTGGTTGTTGTGCGTCCAGCGTTAATGGCAGAATGGCTTAGTGTGGGCGAGAAAGTTACTGTTGCTTTTCCGGTTGAAAAAAGCTTTGTTTTTTCCTATCCTGAACGTGGTTTGAGAACGGAGTTGGCTCTCGAGTGAAAATTTGGAAAAGACTCTTAAGCCTCCATGCTTGCAAATTAATTAGCAACAAACATAGAATGAATTATTGTTATGAGGTGAACATTCATGGAAAGATGGTTTTCTGAACGAAGAAAATCTAAGGTATTAGAAATGGCAGATAGGCAGATGACACTGGCTATCGATACGGTTATTGAGCTTGAGAAATCGATTAATGCAGCCTTAAATGGTAATAAGGAAAAAGCCATAGCATCTTTCGAGAAATTATCTAGGGTAGAACATGAGATTGACGAGCTTAGAAGAACGGTTTTTGAGGAACTTACCCGAGGAAGTCTTCTGTCAAAAGACCGCGAGGACATAATGCATCTGGTGAAGAGGTTGGATGAGATGGCGGACCACGTCAAGGATGGTTCTAGGGCAGTTATTTTACTTTTAGAGGCGACCGTTTCAAAAGAACTGTGGAAACAATTTGCCCAAACCGCTAAGGACTTGGTTGCTTGCGCAACCACTTTACGAAAAGCTATTGAGAATTTGGGGACGGATCCCGTAAAGGCGATGGAGCTCGCGAAACAAATTGACGAGATAGAAGGTAAGGTTGATGAGAAGTACTTGAAGTCAAAAGCTATGCTTCTCAAATATTCTAAAGAAACAGATGCTGCCACAATCATGTTACTTAAGGATCTCATAGAGGAAATGGAGCATGTAGCTGACGCATGTGACGACACAGCGGACTACGTCAGAATCTTGACAGTATCCAGAGAAGCCCCCTAGCCTCTTTCAAGCAAGCGTTACAATTAGCTGTGCGCGTAACGGCAGCTATAAATAAACTCTTTACGCATTAAAATGTGATATACAGCTTCCTAGGGGCGGGTTTAGTTGGCTGAGACGACTTTGCGAGTTTCCAAAATTAAAGATGGCACAGTTATAGATCACATCACGGCTGGACATGCTTTAGATGTGCTAAAAATTGTGGGAATTACAGATCATGTGAACGGGATCGTGACCGTTGCCATGAATGTGCCCAGCAAAACATTGGGCTTAAAAGACATGGTAAAGATTGAGGGAAAAGAACTGAAATCACAAGAAGTGGATAAAATAGCCCTGTTGGCTCCCCATGCCAGTATCAACATCGTCAGAAACTACAAGGTTGTGGATAAGCAGCTGGTCAGATTACCAAAGGTAATACGGGAAACAGTCAAGTGTGCGAATCCTGCATGCATTTCCAACAGCAGAGAACCCGTAAAACCCACATTCTACGTGGACACGGAAGAACCCCTCCGATTAAGATGTCATTACTGCGGCTACATCATGGAAAAACAGGATATCCCCAAACAATTTTAGCTGTTAATCGTGGGACTTTTTGGTTCTTGCGTTAGTTCTTTTTTCTTGTTGTTGTGATTGAAGTTTATTACCACATAGTAACATTTATATGAGAAGCCATGATTATTACTTCACGGTAATAAGAGGCGAGGACCTTGAGTTTAAAACTGCAATTAGTGCGCGACGGTGAAGTGATCTTGGAGGTGCCCCTATCCCCTCTAGACTGGTCGAAGGAACAGCTTGAAATCGAATTCGAAGCTTTTGAGGAGGATTTTCAGAGGTTTTCCAGCATGTTTGAAGCTTTGTCCAACGCGACCCGTCTAAAGATGATGAGAAGATTAGTAGAGGAAGAGGATCGTACAATGAACTTCGCAGATTTCATGCGTGACCTAGATTTGAATCCAAAGACCGTCTGGGAGAACTCGAAAAAGCTGAGGGAAGGAGGATTTCTAAAGAAGACCGGCAGAGGAACATATCGCTGCTCAGAGTTTGGGCAGTCAGCCTTCTTAACCTTGAGCCTCGCCCTGCGCCGATTAGTAGAATCTCTAGAAGAAATAGAGAATTTGAGGAGGTGAAAAACCGTGTCAGAAGAAGATAGATGGTCCCGTTGGTCCAAGAAAAGGTGGCCCTTCTTTGGAGGCGGTCTATGGGACATAGACGAAACCTTCAAAGAAATGGAAGAGATGATGGCTAAAGAATTTGAGGAATTATCCAAGAGAGCACCTAAAGACCTCCTTCGAGAACGAACACTACCTGACGGAACTAAAGTGAAAAGCTATGGACCCTTTGTGTACGGCTACAGCGTAACTGTGGGTCCAGATGGGAAGCCCAACGTAAGGGAGTTCGGAAATTTCAAAACGGAAACTCGCATGGGAAAACCATACATAGACGTCAAAGAGAAGAGGGAACCCTTAGCAGACGTTATGACTACTGACGGCGAAGTCAGAGTGATAGTTGAACTGCCTGGTGTCGAGAAGAAAGACATCAAACTCTCCGGAACAGAGGACAAATTAACGATTTCAGTTGATACTCCTGAGCACAAATTCTACAAAGAAGTTGAACTACCCGCCAAAGTCGACTCTAAAAAAGCGACATCAAAATACAAGAACGGTGTCTTAGACATCACTGTCCCCAAAAAGAAGGAAGAGAAACCAAAAGGCGAGACCATAAACATAGAATAAACGAATGGGGTTTAGACAACTATCCTTCCACCTCTTTTCTTTTTTTAGTCCTAACTGAACTTAAGCAGTGCAAATGTTGATGCAACAGTTAGAATAATGAGGATGATAGGATTAATGTGTTCACAGAATATGGTGAGGAGAATCGGTTAGGATGGGCGGCAAGAAGGAAAGTTACAAACAAGATTTAACTCATTTTTTTGATGATTTTATCAAAACGGGTAACAAAGAAGAGATAACTAACTATCTGGTTTCACACAGCAACCTTCCTAGCCCCAGAGGAAATTTAGAATTGGCTACGGCATTCGCTGAAGTAGTTGAAGCTTACTCCTCAAGAGAGCTTGAGAACTTGTGGGAATTATGTCTGAACTTAACCGAAATTTCTGCAGATGAAGCTCCCACAAACAACCCGAAGGAATTCCTTACCTTTTGCGGAGCTTACGCTATAGGAGCCATCGCCTCAGTTTCTCCAAGGTTCTTTGAAAAGGCACTAGCTTTGTTACGAGAATTAGCCAATGACCCACGATGGAGAATAAGAGAGGCGGTTGCCATGGGAATTCAGAAATTGTTGACAAAACAGAGCCAAAACACCTTGAAAGCATTAGAAAACTGGATTGCGGACACTGAATGGCTCGCCATGAGGGCAGTTGCAGCTGGAGTAGCTGAACCACCCATATTGAAAGATAATAAAACTGCACGAAGAGCCTTAGAGTTACACAAAAAAATCTTTGCCAAAATCCTCTCCAACAGAGAACGAAAATCCCACGAGTTCAAAATCATGCGAAAGGGATTAGGCTATACTTTGAGCGTTGTAGTTTGTGCTACCCCCAAAGAAGGGTTTGCATTCATACAACAACTCGTGGGTCTACAAGATGCAGATATTCTGTGGATAATAAAGGAAAATTTGAAAAAGAACAGGTTAACCAAGAACTTTCCAGACGATGTAGCTTCAATAAAGGAATTACTGAGTGCACAAGCAAAAGGTGAACCTTAGTTTGGTTCGAGGATGCTAAAAGAATTTGAAGGACTTGTTACAAACGAAAAACAGAAAGTAACATCAGATACCTTTAAATCATCAAGTTTAAACCTATAAACGAAGCAACAAGTGGACGAGATGATTCATATGAGCGAAATGGCCACCAAAATCTTGGAAGATAGCCTCGGAAAAATAGTCCTAGTGAGATTGAGAGGCGGAAAGAAGCTACGGGGAAAACTCAAGGGCTTCGATCAGCACCTCAACCTAGTGTTAGAAGAAACAGAAGACACAACAGATGTAGAAAACATGAAGAAACTTGGCGCCATCATAGTCCGTGGAGACAACGTGGTAATAATTTCTCCGCCCCCAAGGTGACAACCATTGGGAAAAATAAGTAAGGGCACCTCATCTTTTGGAAAACGTGCCCACAAGACTCTTCACATCCGGTGTAGACGCTGCGGCAGAAGAGCATACAACGTGAAACAAGAACGGTGCTCGGCTTGCGGTTATGGGGAGTCAACGAAGATTAGAAAATATTCGTGGCAGACCAAGACCCTAAACAGGGTAAGACTTACTTGATCTGCTTCTTCAATGTGATTTCTATTCAGTTCACTTCTTCGTAATTCTTTTGAATTCTTCGTATGCCTGTTTTGCCTCTTCTACGGAAGCCTTGTCCTCTAAGGTAGAGATGTCGCCTATCGACTGGCCGGAAACGAGTGCTTTTAGGACTCTTCGCATGATTTTGCCGCTTCTTGTCTTCGGAAGCTTCACAACAAAGTATATTTCTTCAGGGGTTGCAACGGGACCAACAGATTTTCTCATGTGGTTCCTCAGTTCTTTCTTTAGTTCATCACTGGGCTTGTATTCTTGCTTCAGGACAGCAAAGACCACAATTGTTTCTCCCTTAATTTCATGAGGCTTGCTTACTACCGCCGCCTCTGCTACTGCAGGATGCGAAATCATTGAGCTTTCAAGCTCCACTGTTCCCAGTCTGTGACCTGCAACCTTCAGAACCTCGTCTGCTCTGCCTAATAGCCATAAGTATCCGTCTTCGTCTTTCATGCAGTAGTCTCCAGCATAATAGGCGTTCGGGAACCTAGACCAGTAAGTCTGCTTATACCGTTCAGGGTCCCTATACACTGTCATGAGCATTCCAGGCCACGGTTTCTTTATTATAAGGTAGCCTCTTACTCCAGGAGCAACGGGTTTTCCATTTTCATCTACGACTTCAGCGTCTATTCCAGGTAGCGGGTATGTTGCGGATCCCGGTTTCAGGGGAACTAATCCTATGCCGGGTGCTGGTGAGATCATTATGCCACCGGTTTCTGTTTGCCACCAAGTGTCTACTATGGGGCACCGTTCTCCGCCTACATGTTTGAAGTACCACATCCACGCTTCTGGGTTTATTGGTTCTCCCACGCTTCCTAGAATTGCTAGGCTGCTTAGATCGTGTTTTTTGAGCCATTTTTCTCCGAGGCGCATGAACATTCTGATGGCTGTGGGCGAAGTGTAAAGTGTCGTTACTTTATACTCCTCAATTATCTGCCACCAACGGTCGGGCTCCGGATAGTCAGGCGCTCCCTCATATACAACTATTGATGCCCCATTCATCAAGGGCGCATAGACAATGAAGCTGTGTCCGGTAACCCATCCTATGTCAGCGTTGCACCAGTATACGCTGTCTTCTTGTATGTTGAAAACCGATTTATAGACGGAGTTAATGTAAACTAGGTAGCCGCCTGTGCTGTGAACTATACCTTTTGGTTTTCCTGTGGTTCCAGAAGTGTAAAGAATAAAGAGAGGATGAGTGCTCTCAACGGGTAATGGAGGCACGGCTTCTTCTATGTGTTTCGCGGTTTCATGATACCATAGGTCTCTGCCTTCCTTCATTTTGATCTCGTGGCCCGTTCTCTTTACAACTATCACTTTCTCGACTGATGGCGTGTTTTCTACGGCTTGGTCAACTATCTCCTTTAGTTTAATGATTTTTCCTCTTCTGAAGCCACCGTCTGCCGTTATTACAACCTTGGCTTCGGTGTGGTTTATTCGATCCGCGAGGGCCATCGCACTGAATCCGGAAAAGACCACCGTGTGTATTGCGCCTATTCTGGCGGTTGCCAGCATGGCTATCATCATTTCAGGTATCATGGGTAGATAAAAGGCTACGCGGTCCCCGTCCTTTACACCCAGTTTCTTGAGGGCAGCCGCTAACTTGTTCACTTCTGTGTAGAGTTGTGAGTAGCTTAATGTCCTTTTTTCGCCGTTTTCTCCTACCCAGTAAATTGCTACTTTATTTCTTCTCCAATTCTTTAGGTGCTTGTCGACGCACAGGTAGGAGGCGTTCAGCATGCCGCCGGGGAACCATTTTGCGAAGGGTACGTCCCAGTCGAGCACCCTGTCCCATGTGCTGAACCAATCAAGTTTTCTCGCTTCTTGCTCCCAAAACTCTTCTATATCATCCAAGGATTTTCTGTACGTGTCCATAAACCGTTTTATAGGCCAGTATCTCAGTTCAACTGGCAGAGAGTCCGATTTCATACTATCAACCATTCTTATTTTTTCGTGCGAACACAAAATGTTCCGGCAATATATCCTTTATGGAACTCTTCATGGAGAAAACGTTACCAATTTTACCGTTTGTGTCGAAGAAAATCTTTTTAAGAATTGCATCAGATTGTTGGCGGGCCAGCGGGTCTCTACCTAATTAGTGTCAGATACGCTACTACATGCTTTATTACCCGTGCATGCTCTTTTTTAGATAATTTCGGTCATTAATACGTTATGTGTTTGTATGCGCACGCGATAAATATGCAGTAATGAGTAGGTTTCTGCTCTCTTCTAAAATCGAACTTTCTCTTTCTTGGATGTTTTCCCTCCAGATTTTCCTGCCCATGCATACTTACAAACTTTGCATTCTTTTTGATTTGCAGTTATCGTGATCTTCTTACTTCCACATCGAGGACATCGTTCTTTTCTACCCATTTATTTCACATCTCTTCAACTAGAGTTTAATTGACTAGAATCTTGATATCAAAGAACATATCAGTTCAAGTTGTACTAAAGATTTAAGGAACAAACGCGCGCGGCATTACGATTTGGAGACAACAGAGTACAGAAGTTTCATAAATTCCAAGATTGTATGTCGTAGTTTTTCTTGAGAAACTGTCCAATTATCTAGTGCATCCCAACTTTCGTCTGTAGCCTCTGTATAATCCTCTGTGGAAAGTCTGTGTTTTTCTTTGTGCTTAGAATTCCATCCACTCGCATAATCCTTAGTTTGGAGAAATGATTCAACAATTCGTTTACTATATGTAGTAATTTCTTCAGCTGCGGAGGGATTATGTTTTTTTGCATAATCTGCAACAATGAAGAGACGTTCCAGATTAGTCCAGTACGCTTCTGCGGTTCCAAACCAATCGCGAAGTGAAGCAAAACAGTCTTTGTCCCCATAAAGCATCTCTAACTCTTCGAGAATCTTTGTGTCTATAGCCCTCATGGAATACTTTTTTGGGCTCGCCAGAGTAAAAACCTTTTGCGCATACTAGTCGCGCGGGCGTTAGAAGTTCCCTCAATCAAACGTGCGCGTGTGTCTCGGATCGGGTTGCTTGTTTTTAAGGTAGTATTCAACGACAAATTGGCAGATGTTCGGACTAGTAGAACAGTCTGTCTCCCTTTTTGACTTTAGCTTCTTTTTCATGATTTTTTCCAACTCAAGTTCATTATGGCAGATGCGGTATTTCAGCCAGAATAACTACTGAAAAAAGGTAAAACGGTCTGTTACTGTTCTGCCCTTTCTATGAAAGCCTGACTGCTGGTTCTTGTTACACGGGCCAGCCTTATTAGCCTTTGTGCGCGCGTAAAGTCAAAGAAAGCAGAGGGTATATTTACTAGGTGACATACTTGAGTGTAGGGATTATGTTTTGATTTCTGGATATGTGTTCATAAACGTTGAGAAGGGTAGAACTTTGGATGTTGTTACAAAAGTGGCGAAGATTAAGGGTATCAAAATGGCCTGTGTTATTACGGGCACTTTTGATATAGTAGCAACCTTTGAAGTGAAAGACGTTAATGACATTGGCGAGATGGTTGCGAGAGGCATAGATAGTGTGGACGGAGTTTCCCTGACGAATACAGCAATTTGCGTCAAGTGTTGTTCAAAATGAGCATCAAAAACCCCCTTTTTTCTGATTTTCTTAAAAAATGCTAAAGGACTTTGGCTTTTAGGTTCTGGGCGATTAATTAAGCACATACCTTAATATGCGACCAAGTGTATTACATTAACACGTAGGATTCTCTTAGTGACGATGGGCAAAAGGCTTCCAATGCGTTTTTGCCGTTTATTTTGACCATTCTACTGAAAAATATAAAGTGAAAAGATGAAAATAGCAAATAAACAGTTTAACAAGTCAGTGCCAGAAGAAGAAGTAAGAAACTTTGAAACAGAAATACTTTACCTGAAAGGTAAAAAGCGAGAAGAAGCAATGAACACTTACCGTAAACTTTTGTTATCTTCAGCAAATCAACTAATCTATTTCACAAGAACGTAGCATGGGGGCCCAAAGTCTCTAAGGAAAAGTCTAAAGGAGGGAAAGTTAGGATTTGGCTATGTCTGGGATTCAATTCAAAATGCAACA
>CAZUQX010000028.1:0-10193 GCA_964623205.1 uncultured Candidatus Bathyarchaeia archaeon
TAGATGAAGAGACTTGTTACCATGGGCAGAGGAGGCAGCGGCAAAACAACCTTTGTCGCCCTCATGACCAAATACTTCATCGAAAAAAATGAGACCCCCCTACTTCTCATAGATTCAGACCCGGACCAGAACCTGTCAGAGATGGTGGGAATAGACCTCAAAGAAGAGGGAAGGAAAACAGTGTCCGAGTTGCTTGTTGAAACCTTTCTGGAGGGAGGAGGCACCACAGTTGGGATTCCCCCATCACAGAGGCTGGAGAGCAAAATCTGGGAAGTGGGACTCTACGAGGGCGAATACTTCGACTTCATGGCTATCGGAACAAAATTCATAGAAGGTTGTTACTGTCTTCCGAACACCGCCCTGAAGAACGCCTTGGAGGGGTTAACGAAATCCTACGAGTATGTGCTCATTGATTCTCCCGGTGGACTGGAACACTTGAACAGACGGATAGCTTCGGAGGTCGACGACATATTCGACATCATAGACCCTTCCCAGAAATCCTTCCACCATGTGGAAAGAGCCTACAGGGTCGCCAAGGAAGTTAAGATAGACTTCAACAACTTCTACGTGGTTGGAGGCAACAGAGTGCCAGACGAATGGGAGGCAGAAGTCGAAAAAAGAACAAAACTGGAATATTTAGGAAAAATCAGCTACGACAAGGAAGTTGAAAACTACGTTCTTTATGGTAAGCCTCTACTTGACCTACCTGATTCATCCCTCGCCTACAACTCAGTGAAGAAGATACTGGAGAAGGCAGGTTACTAATAGAATCCTAACAACAACAGTATGTTGATCACAGCCTTTTTCCAGAAATCAAGCGCCTGCGGAGTTTGGTGCGGCCGCCGGGATTTGAACCCGAGTACCCGGCTTGGGAAGCCGGGGTCCTAACCAGGCTAGACTACGGCCGCTGCAATCCTCCTATCTAAGCAAGTTTAAATCATTTAGGCTTGCTCTTGGTTGAAGAGGGGCCATTTGTGGCCCTTTTCAGTGCGTTGATCACGTTTTCTCTTCCCATAGCTAAGATATAGGGGCCTAGTCTGGGTCCTTGGGGCACTCCCAAAAGAATCCTGTAGAGAGTTTTGAAGAAGTTTGATGGTTTAATGTTGTTTTTTCTGGCAATGCTGAAGACAGCGCCCTGAATCTCTTCTTCAGTTGCTTCAGTTTGTAAGCCTTGGATAAGTTCTTTCACGGCATCTGTTTCTTCTTCATTTAGCTCCACAACTCTCTCCTTGATCTCTCTGAAATCCTGCGACCAGTTGAGGGCATATCCAATTCGATTCTTTAGGTCATCTGATAATCCTTCTTTGCCATAGCCGTAACCTTGAAGCTTCTCCATGATGAAATCGAATTCAGAGCCTTCTGGAGCTAATTTAGCTAGGAATGTGAGGAGATTATAGGGCACATGATCTCCGGGTTTGGAAGGCGGATTGAAGAACCAACAATATTTGTAGAGTCCCGTCAGTTTAGCCAGCTCTTTCTTGTCTGAGACCCGTTTCTTCCCGAAGTATATGTCTTCCAGCTCGTCAAGTTCATTCATGTATTGAGGGATGTCAGTGACTGAGAGGCTTCTGGCTCCAACAAACCGTTTTAAGGTGAGTAAAAGAAGAGACTGTGGCGAACCATACCTGAACCAAACCTGAGGAGTGAAAACGTTTCCAGCCGATTTACTGATTTTTTTTCCACTCTTGTCCAGATACATCTCGTAACGAGCATGAGTCGGAGGAGACCAGTTGAATATTTCCCGGCATATCCGATCATTCACCCTCACCGAATCTGCAATATCCTTCCCGTAAGGCTCAAAGCGAATGTCTAAAGCTTTCCATCTAGCCGCAAACTCCACCTTCCATCCAAGTTTCCCCTCTGCCTTTCCGATGTCTGCTTCGCCCTTGTGTTCACAGCCTTCCAGCCACTTTCCCTTCACTTCCATTCCTTCACAACTATACAGAACCTTGTCTTCCTTCGAAAGAAACGTGTGGGCTTTGGTGGTGTAGATTCTGCCGCAGTTGCTGCAGATGGGAAAGTAGGGAAGAACATCCACAAATTTTTCCTGTCCAACCTCTTCCTTCACAATCTCTCCTACTCTTGTGGCATTCATGAGGATCGTCTTGATTTCCTCATTGAAGAGCCCCTTTTCATATGCCTTTTTGGCTGACATTAAAGTGTATTTTAAATCGCTCTCGTCTAAAGCTTCCAGAAGTAGACTGGTCATGTGCTCCCCGAAGCTCCCATGACAACCGTACAGGTCTGGGATAGATGTCACTGGGTAACCAAGATATTTTTTCAGCGACTTCGGAAGTCCAGCTGGAACCTTCCTTAAACCGTCTAGGTCGTCAGCGAAAGCTATGTACTCCGACTTGAATCCCTGTTCCTGAAGGGCTAATGCCACAGCATATGATCTGGCGCAGTCAGCGAAACTGCCGATGTGGGGAAAACCTGAGGCTCCGAGACCGCTCTCCGTCCTGATCAAGTCTAGGCTTCGACCTAGCTTACGCTCCTTTTTAACTATCTCAACAGCCTTTTTGTCGTACCAAGTTCCGTGTCCAATGATCTTTTCAGGCATGACTCAGGTTTCCCGTCTAGTAATCTATTAATAATTGTGCGGTTAGATAAAAGCATAAGGCGGTTCATTCTCTATTTTTCTTGGAACAAGCGTTTCCAATTTTGGAATGCTCATCCCGCAGTGTCCCTTAATTTTGACTTTAACACTTATTTCGGATGGTGATATGAATTGAAGAAGGGCATTCGAACAGTAGCAATAGCAATATTGGCTATACTTATAGTTTCAACTGGTTCTGTTTCAGCCATGTTTTATGGACAAAGTCCGGAGATCAGGGCAGAGAGGATTTATGAGATTGCTGAATCCGCTGGACAACGAGTTGCTGATCTTATTGACCTTGTTTATGTAAACGAAACTGTGCTAGAAATGATCGAAAATGCTACCCTCACTGAAGCCTTAGAAAATAATGTGACACGCTATTATGAAGGAATGGAAAATGTAACAAACGCTTATGGCGCGCTGCAAGCCGGAGATTATGAAGGAGTTGTTGCCAATGCAACCCAAGCCCTAAGCATCTTCAGAGAAGTCATCAGATCAATCCACATAATTCTAAGGGATTCCGAAGTTCAGAAAGGGCAGATAGTTGACGCGCAAGGACTCTTAGTGGCAATGGGACGTGCCCTCGAAAGAATAGAACGACTGAGAGAGCTCTTGCTAGAAGATGCGACAGAAGCCCTTGAACTACTGGACGAAGCTGAAAGCTACCTAGATATAGATGAGGCTAGAGTGTGGCTCCTAGAAGGCAAAGTCAGTGAAACTGCCCACAATCTAACGCAGGCTAACCAACTGATATCCCAAGTCCACAGGCTCCTCAGAGACCAAGCTAAAAGCTTGAACACTTGGAGAATCGGCAACTATCTACGTGGCATTTATAGAGTTCGGGAAAGAATGCGGGCAAGATTTTGGGCTGCAAACAATGAAGGCGTCGATGTTGATGCTGTGCTGGAATCGCTGGGATACCAAAACATGACCGAATTCATGCAGAGACTTCAGAACATGACCGAAACCGCTCAAGGAAAAATCGATGACATCAGAGACGCTATCCAAGATTTGAAAGAAATTGGTCGAACTATAAGGGGGATGGATCGAGCTCTCACTCTGGAGATTTGGCGCCATAGGGCACAACATGGATTCGGACACGGAGGCAATCCTTAGAATAACCCTTAGCCTCTTTTTCTCATTATTTTATTAGTTCCACTTGGTTTTCAAGCCCGATCTTTTTCACTCTGACTATTTCTAGCTTTTCCAGTCGTCTAATCAATCTCCAGAGGCTTGTTCGCGGTATGTCTGGAAAACGTTCTCTTATCTCAGCCTCGAAAGCCTTTCCTTCCTTCTCCGCTAAGAACTGTATAACATCCTTTTCCTCTTTCATCAAGTGAGGATGCGCCCTAAAGATTTTTTCAACATTGGGTCCTCTTCTTTTAACGAGAACAAATGCCACAAGGAGGACTACAGCCACGGCTACTGCAACAGCGACAAGGTATCCTACGGGAATCGGATCGGAAGATTCACCGTTTGATGGTGTACCATTTGAAGTTGCCTCTCTAACTGTAAATCCACTGACTAGACCGGCTATTTCGATGTTGTATGTTCCCGCTGTTTGTTTGGTAACTTTGAATTCTGCCGTGGTTGACTTTCCTTTTTCAAGAGTCACTGTTCTGGTCTCCTCTGTTGTCTGATTGATTACAAAGGCAAGGGTATAGGAGCCGGTTTGTTCACCCACGTTGGTGATTTTAACTGAGACCGTAACCTCTTTTCCCGCCTCAACATCAGATGGCGTGACATAAATGTCGCTGACTTGGAATTCTGCTGGGGAGACTGATGGAAACCTATAACTTATTTCCCATTGGCTTGGAAACAAAGACAGCGTTATTTTGTTGCCTTCAGTATCTATTGATGCTGGCATTTCGCTCAGATAAAATATCTCGCCGTCTTCGGGCAAAATAACAGTTAGATTATATGGGGTGTCAACAATTAAGCTCCAGATGTCAAATTCTTTTCGCGTTAAAGAATCTGTATCATATTGAAGCGAAACGCTTGTAGCCCCTAAAGTGAAAACAGTCAGATCAATTCCATCTATTTCATAATCCAGAAAAGTCTGGTTCTCGTCAAGCACGATAATATTATCAACTGATGAAGCAAAAAGAGGCAGAGTTACCACCGGAAACGTCTCGTTCACAACCAACGTTTGGGTGACACAAACCAATCCATCACGGTATACTTGGAGATTCGTAGATTCAACTTGGAACTCAGGCTCTTCAGCAGCAATTACAGTGATGTTCAGGAATGTGATAAGAATCACGAAGCCAATAGAAACAGCTTTGCCAGCATCGAACTTCATATTCCATCTCACGCTACAAAATAATGTTCGACAATTCTATAATAAGAGTTGTGAACTTGCAGTAAAGCGGGAATCTTATTAACGTTCGCCAATAATTATGTTATGAGGTTGGTTCTTAAAATGGAGGAGGACCAAGTTTGGCATTACATTCTTCCTTTTCCTTTAGAAACTGATAAGCGTAGGCTAATCTGGCGAGTCCTCCAGTCTAAGGTAGGCAAGAGTCTTCTGATGAACATCAAAGTGGAAGGGCGAACCTACCAACGAGACCTCATCAATGGGACGCCGTACTCAAACAAATCTATAATTGAATATTTGAAGCGGATGGTTTCAGCTGGCATGCTTGAACAGGGCATGGAACAGGTCTCAACAAGCAGAAGTAAGATAAGAATCAAATGGTATATTCCCACGAAACTTGGAAGATGGTTCATTCTCTTTCTAAAGCCTACAGACGAGATTTCACCTGACTTGGTGCGAAAAACCATCGAAGAAATCTTTCACGTCTACGCTTCCAGCATCGTTGAAGTTTGCGAAAAATTCGGGATCAACCTAGACATATTCCGCAGCATCTTAAACAATGAAGACCGAAAGAAATCAACCAAAGAAACATGAAAAGACTAGCAGAAAAATGAAAGCCACTGTCTCAAATGGCTACTTAAAAAAGAGAAAAAAGAGTAAAAGGGGTTTTACTTGAGCTCTTTACCACAATTGCTGCAGAACTTGTTGGTGGAATGATTCTTCGTTTTGCACTTCGAGCACTCGATGTCCTCTGGCTTCAAAAGAGAACCACAGCTACCACAGAACTTCTGAGCCGCCGGTACATCTTCTCCACACTTTGGACACTTAATTTTCGCCACAGGACCTAGACCTGATCCACAGTTGCCACAGAATTTGGTTCCGAAAGTATTCTGGGCTCCACATTTCGGACACAACACTAGCTGTTGTGGAGCACCGGCTCCTTGGGAAGGCTGCATGGCTTTTCCTAGGGCTGTTCCCATGGCTATTCCAACGCCCGCTCCCACACCCGCTGCAGCGGCTCCACCGCCTCCTTCTGGAATCTCCGCAGTTGTTTCCTTCATATATTGCAATGTCATGGCTTGCTGTCCCATGCTTGTGGCGAAGCGCCTTGCCTCCTCTGGGATTTTTACTCCTTCAAAAGTGGTGTCTATGACTTTGAGACCTATTCGGGCTGCCTCATCTCTTATGATAAGGGAGACTTTGTCCGTAGTTTCGTCCAAGTTTTTGACTATGTTGAAGATGTCGTGGTGAGCGAATTCATCTATAACCCGTTCGTTTATGAATCCGCGGATGTAATTTTCAATGTCGCGGGATGCGGTGGCTCCACGATTACCGAAGAACTCTACAACAAACAGTTTTGGGTCTTCTACCTTGTAGAGTAGATAGCCGTAGTAACCGAGTTCCGCTTGATATTGTATATTTCCGCTGGGGGCGGAGTAGGCTTGTCCCCCAAAATTTCCCCTAAACTGGCTGTTGCTTACAAAAACGACTTCACACTCGAATATATCACCTATTATTTTCAGAGCCTTTAAGACTCCAGTTAGAAGCGGAATGTTGTTGCTGGTTATGGTGTGTCTGCCTGGACCAAAGACATCATAGGCTTTCCCGTCACGGAAGAAGACAGCCCACTGGTTCTCCTTGACAATAACTTGGCTCCCATACTTTAAGGAAAGATTGGGAAATCTGTGAGCGATATCATCTGGACCTGCAAAATCCCATGCTACTTTCTCTATTATCGGCATTTTTCATCCCACACTAAATTTCTAAGGGTCTGAACTGTTGTTCTCTTTCATTCCATTCATTCTCGAAGGCGAGTAATAAGTCCTTTACCCTCTTCACTTCGTCGGGTATCAGCGCCCAGTTTTCGGCTTCAGCCTCCATCCGAATCTTATTCACAACCTCCTTCATACCATCTATATCGCTACTTACGGCGCGATCATAGTTGAAAACGCGAGCCAACTCTTCTTCTCGTATGTGCCCTTTTCGGTCCATGAGACCAGCGTAACCGTAATCCGCGTGTCTCACTTTTTCTGTGACCCGATCAAGCACTTGGATAACCTTTTTGTAGTCCCTGCTGGAGGCATAACCTGCGTCCAAGACTTCTAGATATAGGTCCTCCCACACATGTCGCATGTCTCGGAGGTCAGCGTAATAGTTGTCTCGGAGTTTTTTATCCAGTTCTCGCAGGTCTTCTTTTGTTCCGTATCCTAACGTGAAGAAGTTTTGAATCTTGGACAGGATTCCCTGCTTTTCCTTGACCTTCTCAATTGTCTCCCGCTCTGCCATTAATAAAACCCCTTCTACTGTACGTTTAATCCACATATAACTTATAACCTGAATTAATCCTTTTGGGCATAAACTTTTTTGCGAAGAAAAGTTTAGGTGTGCCAGTGCTTTGTGAGATAGAAAGTAATATGGGGTGTCTCGTGTGTTCTTCCATGTGCTGCTGACCACCAACTGCGACCTGAAGTGCAGATATTGCTATGAAAAATCATGCGGAGACATGAACGCTGACTTCGGAGACTTTGAGGTGGACTATTCTGTACCCAACGAGACCAGCTATGATATCAGACTCCTGAAGAAGTTTTGTGAAAAAGACCCTGAGCCAGTCCTGATTTTTTATGGCGGCGAACCAATGCTCTGCATAGACAAGATAAAACAGACCATAGATGGCATCGCGGCGAAATATTTCGTCATTCAGACCAACGGTTTACACCTCAACAGGCTTGAGCCAGAATACGTGAATAGACTGTCAACAATCTTTCTCTCATTAGATGGCGACGAAAAATTAACAGACTTTTACCGGGGAAAAGGGGTCTACCGAAGAGTAATAGAGAACGTCAAGTTAATCCGAAAAAACGGATTCAAAGGTGAGTTGATCGCCAGAATGACTATCATGGAAGAAACAGACATTTACAAGAGTGTTAGGTGGCTCCTAAACAATCCTGACCACCCATTTTCTTCGATTCATTGGCAACTTGACGCTGGATTCTGGAAAAACGATTTCTCAAGGAGACTCTTCGGAGAGTGGGTTGAGGAGAACTATAATCCTCAGATAAGGAGGCTTGTGGAATTTTGGGTCCGTACCATGGAGATGGAAGGCAGGGTCTTGAGGCTTTATCCCCTTCTGGGGGTGACGCAATCGCTTCTTAGCGAAGAGGTTAGTCTGCTGAGATGTGGTTCCGGATGGGCAAACTACAGCATACAAACGGATGGACACGTAATACCCTGTCCAGCTATGAGTGGAATGAAAGATTATTATCTAGGTCACATTCGAGATTCGCATCCATTACACCTAAAGAGAGTTTATGTTGAGCAACCTTGCACCAGATGTGAAATTTTACGGGAATGCGGAGGAAGATGCCTTTACGCCAACATAACTAAACGATGGAGCAACGAAGCCTACAGTTTTGTGTGCAAAACCGTCAAGAACCTCGTTGAATCGTTGAGTGCTATTTTACCGCGTGTTAAAAGACTAATTGATGATGAAAAAATTGGATTCTCAGATTTCGAACATATGAAATACAACAGTTGCGAGATAATCCCCTGAAGCAATAACCTGCTACCGAGGGGTGCCAACAGGTTCCTCTGACATAAGTGTGGAAGGCTCCTCCACCATTCGTAACCGTATACAGACCCAAAGCTCTTAAATTTCAATGGCTACCTGAATATTAGAACTACAAGGAGAGGCGTTTGAGAAATGAGTGAAAGGAAGAATGAATATTCGCGTTCTCCAGCTCCCTTCGTATTCTTCATAATACTCTCTCTAGCGTTTATAGTCTTAGCAATTCTAGCTTATCCAAACCCCATCGCTCTATTGTACGGTCTCCTAGCTGCCTTGTCTCTGTTTCCTCTACCTGCAACAGTTGCAATCAACCAAGAGTGGGAAGAAGCAATAATATTACGGTTCGGCAAATTCCAGAGGCTTGTTGGTCCAGGCTTCTTCTTCAAATGGCCTTACATAGAGACTTTTCTGAAGCAAGATAAACGAATCATCACTTTAGACATCTCGCGGCAGGAAGTTATGACCAAGGACAACATCAGCGTAACCGTTGACGCTGTCGTCTTTGTGAAAGTGGTCAACACGAAAGACAGTCTCGTTAACATCCGAAACGTTTGGGACAGTGTAATGAAGTATTCGCAGACAACGATGCGGGACGTGGTAGGAGACGTAGAATTGGATGAATTGCTGGCGCGCAGGGATGAAGTTGCAGACAAGATTGCCAAAATTATGGATCGAGAAACACAGGAGTGGGGCGTAGACATTATCTCGGTGAAACTACAGACCACAGAGTTGCCTGAAGATATGAAACGTGTAATTGCGAGGCAGGCTGAGGCTGAACGGGAGAAGAGAGCGGTGATAATTAAGAGTGAGGGGGAGTTGACGGCAGCCGAAAACTTGGAGAGGGCAGTTAATAAGATGAGCAATCGGGCAATGTATCTACGCACTTTATCCAGCCTAGAGGACATCAGCTTCGACCAGAGCAACACAATAGTCTTTGCGATACCCATGGACATCGTCAAAGGAGAAGTCTTAGGATTGTCAGCATTTGCCGGAGCAAACAACGCGGTGAAGACGACACAAAAAGGAAAAGAAACGAAGAGCTAGAGCAAAAAAATGGGAAGTTGAGGGTTTCTCAGAAGGCTCTAAACTAGTAGCAGACCTATACCTAGTCCGATGAGACCTAGTATGAAAGCTATTACTATAAGAATGATCACTGCTAGCACAGAGATGACGAAAGCGTATATCCAGCCAGTATCAAAAAAATGCTTCACTAAAGCGAGCCAAAGAACTAACTGAATGATCAAAGCGATGATGCCGACAATCTCAAAGTAGCTGAAGATGGCCCCAATTAGAGTTCCGAGAACGATTATCCACACTGCATCAAGAAACTTTGCATTTGCTCCAACAAGTGCTTTTCCTGCCAGCCATAAAGCGGGTGCCAGAACGATGATCTTTACGATAAGCTCTATAACCAGTAGATCCAGATCAACCACTCCGATTCCTCCCTTCTCAAACCAAACAACTGCTTTAGCCCCAATTCTTTTTATTCTTTACTGTGCAAAACACTATCGACATAATAACCGTTCAAAGATTTCTCTACTGCAACAATAACCGAACACAGGCCATGTCAGCGCATTATCCAAATTAGCCCAGATACTGAAAACTTTTTCAGCCCGACACCTTGAGCGGTTGGTAGCCGCAGGCTGAACACCTCGGCCATAGCCTCGGTGCGTACACCCCGACTCCATCAAACCCATCTTCTATGGGAGCCCTCG
>CAZUQX010000029.1:0-8328 GCA_964623205.1 uncultured Candidatus Bathyarchaeia archaeon
CTCGAGTTGCTTTCTCCTTCCCTAGGCGGCATCTCTTCGGTTCCGATGGCGATTTTGCTTACTTTCATCTCTTTCACAAATCTACGTCTAGCTATTTCGACTGCATCGACGGCTGTTGTTATGGCTTGTCCCCTCGCCTTCACGGTAACCTCTTTTACTTCGGCTCCGCTGAAAGCAGTTACGATGCCTAACACATAGTTCATGGGAGGTTTTCTTCCTACGTATATTATGTTCGAGTCGCTAGATTTTTTGCTCATTTCGCGATTCTCCATTGTTTGTTCTGATACTGATGGATGGACTAGCTTTTAAATCCTCCTATCAGTAGAAAAAGTTGATATATTATACTTCTGTTAAGTCTTCAGGTAACCCTTTCTTCTCAGCCATTCTGCTTGGTTTCTCTTGTATCGCCATATAATGTCGCCCCGCTTGTCTGCTTGAAAATCCCATGGAGAGACTAAAACGATGTCGCCCGCCCTTATCCACATTCTCCTCTTCATCTTTCCACGTATCCTGCAGAGGCGTTCCTTGCCGTCTTGACAACTCACCAAAATTCGATCGTTGCCAAGCATTTTCTTGGCTATACCCATTACATCGTTACCAGCCGGCAACTTGATAGCATTATAGTCTCCCTCGCTCTTGACCTTCCTCTTGCCCACGATACCACCTACATTCCCTTTCCATAACGTTTTACATAACTTAAATACATTGGTCTTTCTTCTCATGGATAGATTGTGAAGACAATTATTGCTAGCCCAACTGTCCAGCAGTAATAGGCAAACAGGTGGAATTTCTTTCTCATAATTATCTTTTGAAGAAGTTTCAAAGATATGTACCCCACGATCATGGAAATGATAGCTCCCAGAAACAGCAGAAACATGTCAACGTTACCCACAACCAATTCTCTCGACTCCATAACAGTTGCCCCTATTACAGCAGGTACGGATAACAAGAATGAATACTTGAAAGCAGTTGCTTTGTCAATTTTTCTCAATAATCCTGTGGCTACTGTTACGCCGCTTCTGGAAACACCTGGGATTATGGCAACTGCCTGTGCCAACCCTATCAACAGTGAATCCAGAATGCCCATTTTTCGGTTGCCAATTCTCTTTTCGGAAAAGAAGAGCACAAAACCTGTGATCAATAATGCTGAGCCTACGACAGGGAGGTTGTTGAAGAGAGATTCGAAGAAGCCGTAGAAGAAGAAGCCGATAAGGGCTATGGGCACGCTGCCAACGGCTATGAATAATGCAAGTTTTCCCTCTTCAGTTTCGAAATTCCGCCTAACCAAGGCTTTAACTATATCTGCGATGTCTTTCCTGAAAACCACTAGAATAACGATCACAGTTCCCACATGCAGCATCACGCTGTAGATCAGGGGAAGGTCCAATCCGAGATATGCTTGAGTGATTACCAGATGACCTGAACTAGATATGGGGAGCCACTCGGTTAAACCTTGAATAACGGAGAGAATCAAGATTTCAACCAGTGTTACCATACAGTTCATCCCCTCCCAGATTACTCAAGGTCAACCTCATTGAAAACTAACATTTCACCCCCACACTTAAAAAACGTTTCAAACAGTTAATGGTGAACTAAGGAAGTAGAAAGCGAGAGGTAGAGATTGAGTTGGCAGCTGGTTACACTGAAAAAAACAGGTTCAGAAAGTCTTGTAGCTTTTTATGGTGAGGAAATATTTATGGGATTATACTTTGTAAATTCTATCTGCGGCAGGGTAAGGAGATTGTAGAATGAGTCGATACATTACGAAGCGAACGGTGCTTATCGTGGTGTTTGTCCTTGTACTTTTGTTTGGTTTAACATTTGTAGCTTGGCAGTATTTGGCACCGCCTCCAGAGACTAGGGACATAACGATTTCTTATAGTTATGAGACCGCAGACAGTGTTACATCCATGTATGGTGATGAAGTGCAGTCAGATTCTGGCAGAGATTTTCTCACAGTGGAAATGACAATAAAAAACAATGGCTATGACCGCTTCAACACTAATCCATACTGGTTCAGTGTAACGGTAGGAGATATCGAGTATCGTTTTGATTACCATTTAGTTCTTATGAAAAACTGGGAGACCACTGACGTTCTTGACGGCGAAACTTTTCAGGGCACTATAGTGTTTCAGATTCCTGAATCCGCCGAATCCTTCACCCTAGGCTACGACGACGAATCAGATTTAGCTGAATACAAAATTGTTTGGAATGAAATCTGACACAAGGAACTCGGATGCAAAATGTCTTGGGTTTGTCCAATGGAGCCTCGGGCGGGGTTTGAACCCGCGACCTCTGCCTTACCAAGGCAATGCCCAACCAGCTAGGCCACCGAGGCTTACGTTGCAGTTGAGATTTCCGCAATTCGACATGTTTCTTCCTGTTTTTATGCTTTCTGCTTCAAGACAAACCAGAAATGCTCAGTGAGGCGTATTTTCGGAACTTGGTTTTGTTGGTTTTTTCTAGAAATGTTTTATTTTGGGTTTGGGTGTATGATGGTGTAAGGCGGGGGTCTCCAAGTCAGGTCAAAGGAGCAGGGCTTAGGACCCTGTCGCATAGGCGTTCGTGGGTTCGAATCCCACCCCCCGCACCATGCTAAAAGAACCCATTTCTGTCGCCATTGCGGATATTCTACCTAAGAAAGATGCTGTAGTTTCCGGCTTTGATTCTCAGTCTAGTCTAGGGCATATTCATTGTCCTAGATGTGGAAAGATAATTACTCATACATCTTGACTACTCTCTACAAAAGTAGCTTGTAATATGATTTTCTGAATTGCTACATTTAGCTAAGTCTTCGTTTGAAGAATAAAACGAGAGAGACAATACTAGGCAGAGACACCAACAAGAAGAAATGGGGGGAGAATTCGGGTATTTCTGCATATTGTGTGGACTCGGCTGTTAACTCATATGAGACAACTAGCTCTGTATTTTCACTTAGCAGTGTAATTTCAAATGGAGCTTTTTGACTTGCTTCTAAATCGCTTGGATTAGAATATGTAAAACCATAATCTACAACATTTCCTGATTCACCGTAACAAGTTGCTATAACTTTTTGACGTATGTAGCTCCGCCAGTGGCTACATTTTCGATTTCACCAACTATGTGCATCCATCCAAGTGCACCAGTGTAAGAATTATGCGATAGAATCTCAAGACCTTCCTCAATGGTAACTGTTGTAGAAAAAGAAGAGACAGAAAGAGAATAATGGTCTACTTTCGCAGATTGAATAGTGTCAAGCAGTGTAATACTAAAAGGAGATTTTCTACCAGCTAAGATAACATCCAAAGAAGAATAAGTGAAACTTGTATCAACAACAGCATCACTGGAATCATAGAATGTTGCAGTAATCCGCACATATTTTACAGCTTGGTCTCCAACATTCTGGACTTCTCCTACAACATTGTAAAAGTCCAACGAATCTATATAGCCAGTGTGAGAGAGAATTTCAACTTGGGCAGTTGCTTTTACTGTTGTTGTCATACCAAGTAATAGAACTGTGATTCCAAGTATGAGCAAACTGATTAACCTTAGGAGTTTTGACTTCATTACTCCCCCATAATTTATTGAATAAAAGTTGCATTAAAGATTTTGCATGCATGTATGGCACATAAACTGCTCTTTCTCACCAGAAAGCAGTATTATCAGATTATCATTTGTATAGTTGGATATTACCAAAGTACAATCTCAGTTCAGTTATAATTCACACTGTATTAAGAGCAACAGCCTATTTCTTGCTCAGGTAACTGTTTAATGCTTTGAATCCTTTCTGAATCAGGTCTGAATGTCCTTTTCCAATGTTCACGAATGGAGAAAATATAGAGAATAATAGTCTATTGGTTCTGCCGTTCCATCGAAGTTGCACTTTTGTCTTTCCATCTGTTGGCTCAAATGTCCATTCCTCATTTCCTACAAAGTGACCCCAAAACTCCATTTCTATCGACTTGCCTTCCACAATCTTTGTCACCTTGACAGAAATCTTGGTAGTTACTCCTCTGTTACGCATAATTATGTCAACAATTGCACCCTCATGGTCGATTGGTATATCCCCTCTTAGCTTGAATTCAAAAATAGGCATCCACCAATGTGTGACTCCTGCGTACTCATTCAAAATAGCCTTGTATACTACCATAGGCGGGCTATCTATGACTGCTTCATCGATAACCTCAACATTTTTTGGCATATTAGCTAACTCTTTCTTTCTTGCTTAAAGCATTTTTGTCAATGAACTTAGATCAAATCATAAGTCAAGTTGGGAACAGTACTTTTGGAGAGTGAGAATGGAACTAATAATTTTAATCAATGAATAAAAAAGAGGAGTTAGGAGAGTATCTTAAACCCAGTACGTACACTAAGTTCGCTTTTCAAAGCGCGCGTATCTTACTAATGATGCTTTTTGGTGAAAGATTATAAGAACCAGAAGAGAGTGTTGGTAGAGGATGAGACACAATGAATGGCATAAATATGGCACTGAATGTTGGCAATTTCGTCAATATTATTGCAATTTTGCTTATGATGAGGGCTATTATTAAGGATAGAAATATTTTGAAAGGCTTTAGTGTAAGTGGGACTTTGTTGACTATCGTAGCAATCCTTAGCTTCCAGACAGCAATCTATCTTATGGGGAACTACCTAAGTTTTGGTTTAGGACTAGTCGGTCTTGCTTTCTGGCTCATGGCATTTGTTTTCAGTCTTCGTAACTTAATTCGCGAACGAAGAATAAGCCAAAATTAAATCCATCGAATAACACAACAATTAAATTAGTTAATTAAAATCACGAGTCTCAATGTTACTCGGTAGCTTAAAGAGATAGAATTATAGAAAGAAAAGCGAGCGAACAGGAATAACTAGCGATCTTTCTCTAGAATGGTGAGACTTTTTTGTGCGCGCAAGCTGTGAGGGCTGCCAAAATTTTTCTTCGCGTTGAAATCTAGAAAAGAGGTTATTTATCTGCTAAGAAGAAATAGGGTTTGCTGAGGCTCCTTCACGGGCAACTTAGGAGAAAGAAAATGAAAAACTCAACCAAGCAGCTATCGCTTTAGATTAGTTTCATTTTCCCGTGCCGGAGCCTTCTCAACCTCCTGTTATTTTAGCTTAATGGAGCAGAAAAGGATTTTTGTCAAGAAAGTTTGACCAAAAACGTCATTGATGCCTTTCGTTTAGTCAAGAAACCTTGACTAAAAATAATTAGCGTGCGTGTGGGTGACTGAGAGACTGGCTGCTCACACGTGGGCACGCGTACGTGGGTTTGGGGGCTAAAATTTAACCCCCAAAACATTTTTAGAAGTTGTGGGCTAGACCCACGATTTCTTTCACGTTTTTGTAGTCCTTCTTCTTAAGGTAAGTGTCGATGCCTCTAGCGACAGAACTGAAGACCTCCAGTCCCTTGTAGGCGATGGCTGTTCCTATCTGAACCGCAGATGCACCAGCTAAAATGAATTCCACAGCGTCCTGCCAACTGGCTATTCCACCGCAACCGATGACTGGAACATCAACCGCCCGGTAGACATCATATACGGCTCTGACGGCGATGGGTTTTATGGCGGGTCCGGACAATCCACCGAACTTGTTGGCAAGAAGAGGTCTAGCTGTCTCAATCTCTATAGCCATGGCTTTAACAGTGTTGATGGCTGTGATGGCGTCTGCTCCAGCCTCCACCGCAGCCCCTGCCATCTCACCTATATCTACCACATTAGGAGTTAACTTCACAAACACTGGCCTGTTAACCCTCTTCTTAACTTCCTCCACAACTTCCGCCAGCAGTGAGGCGTCGCATCCAATTTCGGCTCCAGCTTTCTCCACATGTGGACAGGACACGTTCAACTCTAGAGCATCTGCTCCTAAGTTAACTGCAGCTTCAGCAACCTTGGCGAATTCCTCAGATGAAAACCCGTAAATGCTCAAGATAGTGGGAACTCCAGTGCTCTTCAACTCCTTCAGTTCCTCGCCGAAGTGGTTGATTCCCGGGTTTGGTAATCCCATGGCGTTGAGCAAGCCGCAGTCGACCTGAACAACAGTTGGGTTGGGATAGCCACTTCGCGGTTCTAGCCCCAAAGATTTTGTTACAACGGCTCCGGCTCCCGCTTCCATTACACCCTTCATAGACAATCCTGTGTACCCCAAAATTCCCGCGGCCAGCATTGTGGGGTTAGCAAGCTCAAGTCCACATAATTCAGTAACAAGACGACCAGTCATCCCTCACACTCTCGCAGTAAAAGTTATCCACTGCAAAGATAAAGGTTAGGAAACATACTCTAACACGATTCAATAATGGATGGGAAAACTTGTGAAAGCCACAATAATAGAATCAGTAATCGGAGTTTTTGCTTTCGGCGAAAACAACAAACTCGTCGAAAAAATCTTCTTCCCCAAAGACCCGGTAGAAACGGCGGAAAAGCTGCAGAAGATAGAAACAGGAAAGCTAATCGAGGAAATTGAAATCTTGATTAAAAGACTGCAGGATAAGGGCTACACCACCTTTGTTTTTGAGAATCAGGATATGGCTCGAAATGCCCGGGAAAAACTGAAAATTGAAGTGACTACTGTGAGGGCTTCTGAGGCAGGTAAGCGGCTTCGTGGAGACTTGGAGAAGTTTGCCATGGACTTGAAGTTTGTGAAAAAGCCGGAGCAGTTTCGCGTGTGGGTTCACAAGGTTTCTGTGGAACTTGCTAAGATGAAAGTAAAGAAGACGGTTGAGAGGCGAGATTTGCTGGTGGCTCAGGCGGTTCAAACCGTCGACGACCTAGATAAATCGTTGAATCTTTTCATGAGCCGGTTACGGGAGTGGTTTGGACTCCACTATCCGGAGTTGGATAGGATGATTGAGAAGCATGAGACTTACGCCCGTCTCGTAGTTAACCTTGGAGCAAGAGAAAACTTCACTGCTGAGAGCCTAGAGAGCGAGGGACTACCGAAAGCTAAAGCTCAGAAGATAGCTGAGGTTGCCTTGGCTTCTATGGGCGCCGATTTAAGCGAGGAAGACCTAAATCAGATTCAAACCATGTGTAGAAATGTCCTTGAGCTCTATGATGTCCGCCAATCGCTAGAGAAGTACGTGGACTCAGTTATGGAGGAAGTTGCACCAAACACTCGGACCATAGGTGGTTCACTCGTGGGAGCCCGCTTGGTAGCCCTTGCCGGAGGATTGGTGAACCTTGCTAAGTTGCCGGCAAGCACAATTCAGGTCTTGGGAGCTGAGAAATCCCTCTTTAGATCGCTGAAGACAAAGGCGCGCCCCCCTAAACATGGGATAATCTTTCAGCATCCCCTTATCCACGATGCTAAGCGTTGGCAGAGAGGTAAGATTGCCAGAGCCTTATCTGGAAAATTGGCTATAGCCGCTCGGGTTGATGCTTTCAGCGGTAAGTATGTGGGGGATGATTTGAAAGCCGACCTTGAGAAGAGAGTTGAGGAGATCAAGGAGAGGTATGAGAAGCCGCCGCCTCCGTCTCCCAAGAAGAGCCCAGTTAGAAAGGGTCCGCGGAGAAAGAAACGTGGTGGTGGAAGTTAAGCCTCATCCCCGTTTTCCAGAGATTTTTTGGGTCACTCTGGAGGATGGAACTCGAAAGTTAGCTACCAAGAACTTGGCTGCTGGTAATTCTGTTTATGGAGAGCGTCTCGTCAAGTTTAGAAGAACTGAATATAGGCTCTGGGATCCTTACAGGAGCAAGTTCGCTGCTGCCATATTCAAGGGTTTAGAGGCTGTTCCCATCCAGCCTGACCACAGGGTATTGTATCTGGGGGCGGCTTCAGGAACGACTGCTAGTCATGTCTCTGACATCGTTGGCGAAGGAGGTCATGTGTATTGTGTCGAGTTTGCTTCGCGTTCCTTGAGAGAGCTTGTCAACAACGTTGCTGTTTTTCGCTATAATCTGTCGCCTATATTGGCGGATGCAAGGTTGCCGGAGACCTATTCGCGGCTGGTGGGGCGGGTGGATGATGTTTATTGTGATGTGGCTCAGCCTGAGCAGGCTCGGGTTTTGGCGGATAATGCGGACCTGTTTCTGATGGATGGGGGTTGGGTTATGTTGGCGATTAAGGCTCAGAGTATAGATGTGACGAAGGAGCCGTCTGTGGTTTATGAACGGGAGATAAATGTTATGAAGGCTAGGGGGTTCCGCATCGCTGAGGTGGTTTATCTTGAACCCTATGACAAGGCACATGCTATGGTTATTGCTCAAAAATGATTATGGCGGGTAAGATTTTCTGGAAAAAACTGTTTTTCAACATACCACTGTTAATAGAATCCTAATATGATTGTACACTTTGCTCAGTCATTGGTGCGGGGGGTGGGATTCGAACCCACGAACCCCTACGGGACAGCCGCCTCAG
>CAZUQX010000030.1:0-7996 GCA_964623205.1 uncultured Candidatus Bathyarchaeia archaeon
CCACAGAACTATAGGCTACCAGACTACCTCATCCCGGCCACTTTTGGAGTGATTCCGGTTACTTTTGATGTATCGCCATTTATTTGCCTTTTCTAAGGAAGACTAACTCTTCTTTGTTCCAGACGTATTCGAAGCTTATTTTCACTTTCAAAACACGTAATTAGACTAACCCCTCGTCAGGTGAAAGATTGAATCGTCAAAAGTGCGTGTTTACGGTGTTTTTACTTCACGTAGAATATATCCTGATCTTCTTGTGCCTTCTTTCCCGTTTCCTTCCTTATCTTCTTCTCTATCTTGCTTTCCTGACTTCCAGTTATCCTTGAATCATAGTCTACAAAGGCACATACAAGCTCGGCGAGATTGCTGTTTATTTCCTTCAACTCGTCTAGGGAGAATTGAGCCATGATGTCGGGATTGTCAGCCCACTGCATCCAACCCGTAACGCTTCGTTGCAATGCAAGGATTGTGAACCTGATTGTCCTCACCATATCTAATCGATCCTGTCCCTCGGCCTTCGCTGACTTCTTTATCTCATCCAAGATTCGTTGGCAGTCGTTAACCCATCTTCCTTCCATAAGCAATACCCACAAAATGCCTAGGGAAAGCCCCGAATAAAAAGTTTCTTACTTTTAAATTCGGTTCATAAAAGAATATAAGAACCGATGAAAACTCCTTGTTGATATGGGACTAATCAGTAAGGGAAAGCAAGAACCTTCGTTGGCCTTTGGCGGACAGGCAGTGATGGAAGGGGTGATGATGCGCTCCAAAAAACATATGGTAGTATGTGTACGGCAGCCCAACGACAAAATATTGACAAAGACCGAAGAATTACATTCTCTCTCTGAAAAATACCGGTTCCTGAAACTTCCTTTCGTGAGGGGCATCCTAGCCCTAATTGAAACTCTATACATAGGAATCAAAGGCATCAATTTTTCTGCAAACGCAGCCTTTGATGAAGAAGAAGTGAGCTTTGGCACTAAGGAAATCGCCATAATTGTTGCTGTGGCCTTGAGCTTCTCAATACTCCTGTTCAGCATCACACCCTTTTTCTTGACATCTCTCCTGCCCCTCGGTGGAGGAGTGGTCTTCAATATTGTTGAGGGAGTAGTTCGACTCAGCTTCCTTTTAGGATACCTTGCCGCCGTTTCTTTGGTCGGAGATTTTAAACGGGTGTTTCAGTATCACGGTGCAGAACATACGACCATAAACGCTTATGAGGCTGGAGTTGAGTTGAATGTTGAAAACGTCAGAAAATATTCTCGTTTTCACGCTAGATGTGGAACATCCTTCCTTCTCATAGTCACGTCGATCAGTATTCTGTTGTTCTCTCTTATGCCAAGTGCTGATTATCTGGTGAGGTTAGCCTACAGAATTCTTCTCATTCCCGTCATTAGCTCTCTTTCCTACGAGCTGCTGAGGCTCAGCGACAGGTACAAAGACTCGAGAATAATGAAAGTTTTGGTAGCGCCAGGTTTGGCTCTTCAACGTTTTACGACGAGACAGCCTGACGATAAGATGATTGCTGTAGCCATAAAAGCTGTGAAAGAAGTTGAGAGCCTCCAAAGAACTGAATAGTGACGTTGCGATTTCGAGTTACTTATAATAGATAGTTACTCATACACCTTAACAAGTCCCTAGAATTTACTATCTCAAATCTTTAGTACTGCTTAGAATGATTCATCATTTACGTAGATTGGGAGGTCTCTCAGATGAATCTGTCAGACCCTATCGGTGCTCTGGGCGAATGGATATTATCTAATCTTGACAATGTTGTCTTTTCAGTTGTCACCATCATTATAGGATTCATCATCTACAAAGCTATTTCCAAAGAAATCAGGGTATTGAAGGAAAAAAATAGGCTGGAGGAACATCTAGCCTATACACTAGACAGGATAGTAAAATGGCTTGTTTTGTTAGCAATAATGTCAGTTATTCTATTGCTGTTTGGAGTAACTTTGGGTATTGTATCTGGACTTCTAACGATCTTGGGTGGTACCATCATAGGTTTTGCAGCTATAAACACAATCGGAAACGCAATAGCAGGATTGATAGTAATGACTAGTAGACCCTTCAGGGTTGGAGACAGAATATTCTTCAACGGTAAATTCGCAGATATCCAAGCCATCGAACTAATCTACACAAAGATGCTTACTCTTGACAACGTTTTAGTTTCTGTTCCAAATCAAGAGTTACTCAAGACTGAGATAGACAACTATGGAAAGAAAAAGGTTGTTAGAAGGCAAGTGGTTATTACACCTGGTTTTGAGGTTGAGAGCAAGGAAGTGAGAAGAATCTTGTTAGAGGCTGCTACTAAGATTCCTAGAGTTTTGGAGAAGCCTAAACCATATGTCCGCATTACACAATTTCAGAACTTTGCTGTTGAATATACCCTCTACGTTTTTGTCAACCAAATAAAGAAGTTGCGTGAAATAGATGCAGAAATTTTTGAATCTGTCCTTGAAACTTGTAGAGAAAACAAATTAGACATAAGTACCCCATCATTGCATGTAATAAGAAAAAAGGATAATTGAACGTCATAGAACTCCTTTCTAACCAGAAAACAGTAACATCCGCCTATCTCTTGTACAATCAAAGTTGGATTGCACACTTGAACTCTGCTGAAGAAGGTATTATTGGATTAAAAAATGTTTTAATGCTGCATAACAAAATATTCGCAACTTTTACTGAGCTGCTTTATGCTAAGTTGTCTTTTTTTTACATCACAGAAGTTACGTAGACCGTTTTTTCTCATAAGCATAAGGCAGACAAAACAGTCATTTGTGGTTGCCATGTGTATATATTATGTATTAATTCTTAATAAACATTATGACGTTTCTCTCCTCTTTAAAAAACAATAACATTAGAGTATAATCTGAAAAACAGTCATAGAAACTAGTCTTTTTCATTGTTAATTTACTTGAGAAAGAAAAACATAAACTGGATGTTGTCTAGCCTATAGGTTGGGTGAACTTGGTGAGTGATTGCCCAAATTTACAAATGAACCTAGAAGATTGTTCATGCACCTACTCCTGTAACAAGAAAGGTAAATGTTGCGAGTGCATAAGGAGCCATAGATTACGCAATGAACTTCCAGCTTGTTATTTTCCTCCAGAAATAGAGAAGACCTATGACCGTTCTATCAGAAGGTTTGTGTCACTCTACAAAGAAAGAAGAGATTAATGTTAATACTACAATTTGTAGGATGGAAAGAAGATGTCTAAAGATTTGGAGAAAGAGGGATGGATCAAACGAACTACAATTGATGAGCCTAGATTAAGTGAGATTGTTGAGGAGTACAAATTATTAGGTTTTGAAGTTCGCCTTGAACCTGAAAAACTTGAGGAATTAGATGAAGATTGTAGAAAATGTTACAAAAATCAAATTGACAAACTAATGACTATTTATGTACGAAAAAGAAAGTGATTTCTGCTTCTAGCGTCTTTCAAGATAAATCGGGTCATCTATTTTACATTCTTTTCCGCAAGACCTCAAAAGTCGAAGATACTTATCTCTGGCTCTACCTCTTTTCCTTCCAGTAAAATAAAGTATTTCTTTCTCCATTAATTCAATCTCGCATCTTAAAGCTTCTTTTCTATTATTCTCAGACATTCCATTTCCCCCTAAGAAAAGGAAAACAAACTTCTATTATATACTATACTCTCCAGATTAATTAAACATACCGAGTTTTTGGGACCATAAAAGAATTGTTTGGTCAATTGTAGACAAGATTCAAGTTTGCTAATTGGTCACACTCTGTGACCTAGTACGATTTGATCATATAGTAGGAAGTACCAGAGTACCAGCTTAGATGTGAAAGATTTAATATTCTCTATTTTGTATCTTTACTCTTGGATGGGTAACATGTTACCAGAATTTGAGTTTAAAGTACGATTAGTTACTTATCATTTAACTAAAAATGATAAAAGTATTAATAGGCAGTTTGCCGTTCCTCAAAATTAGGCGATTAACGTGGATTCCCTGAAGTTTGACTTAAGGTCTTGGAAGCTCTTCTTCACTCTTTATAAGCTAGCAGAGTTGGGTGCCTCCAGCCGAACTGTTAAGGTCTCCACGGAATATCTGGCCGAAAAGATCGGGGCGTCCCAGCAGACAGCCTCTAGGCACCTAATCACCTTGGAGAAGATGGGATGGATCAAACGAACCATAACTCCAGAAGGCTGCTTGACGAAAATCACAAGCCAAGGAGTTTCTGAGCTGAAAAAACTATACTCTGAGCTGCGCTTGATATTTGAATCAGAATATCCCCCCTCCATAACTTTGGAGGGAACTCTCTTCAGCGGATTGGGGGAAGGAGCCTACTACGTAACCAAAGAAGGATATCGAAAACAGTTCATAGAAAAACTTGGTTTTGACCCCTATCCCGGCACCCTTAATCTCAAACTGACAACTGAATATGACCTGAAATCAATGTCAGAACTTGAAGCCTATCCCGCCGTAGAACTTGAAGGATTCAAGAACGAGACCCGAACTTATGGTCCAGTAAAATGCTATCCTGCGATAATAAACAACAAAGTGAAGGGCGCCGTCATTTATGCTCTAAGGAGCCATTACGACTCATCCGTGCTGGAGATTATCTCCTCCGTGTATCTTCGCAGTCGCCTGAAACTGAAAGACGGAAACAAGGTGAAAGTGGAGATTCTAATTTTACCGTAGATTCTCTCCCTTTTTTTGGTGCTTTCATCTATTGAAGTATTCTACGACTTTCCTCCTGATTTTTGAGGAACTGTCCAGCTCTCTTTTTCCGAATCTTCCAATCTTCGCAACTTGAATGTTAATGTTTTTTTCTTCTATTGCTTTCTGTACTTCTCTTTCTATGCCGTCTTGGTCGTGACCCACGGCTATCACGTCCGGTTTTATCTTTTCGATTACTTTGTCTATGCTGAAATCCTCTAAACCCAAGATTGCTTCGTCTACCACCTTCAGGGATTCAACGAGTGCTCTCCGTTGGTCCTCCGGCATGACTGGGGTTTTTCCTTTTCTGGCTTTAACTGTGCTGTCTCTAGCCACTATAACTATTAACTCCGCGTCTTTGCCTCCGGCTTTTTTTGCCTCTTCCAGAAATCTCACATGTCCTAGGTGAAGCAGGTCAAAGTTTCCCGAAGCAACGACAACTCTTCTTTTTTTCTCTTTTTCTACCATGAGAACTCCACAGCTCCTAACAGTCGCAGGGCATCTAGCAGTCCCTCGCAATAGGCAACGGAAGCTAGGCTTGTTTCTAGCTTGCCTTTCTGCTGATAGTATTTTGCGTCTGACAAATAACGTTTAGCTGATTCGAACACTCTCTTTGCTCCCTCCTCGTCAAGGTGCACGGCATCTGCTACATCTCCTATTTCATCAAAGGCACGTTCAGCGCCTCGGATATACTTGGAAACTAGCTGTTCCAGTGTCACTCAGCCATCCTCCTAATCTCTTCAGGGGCGTCCGCTAGTGTGATGAGGGCTTCGGCTTCCATGAAATGGAGCTTGCCTGGAAAAATGAGGGTGTGGGGAGGGGCGCCGAAGTCATGGTTCATCACTTCTTCCAGGTATCCTGCCTTTACGGTAGGCTCGTGTGAACCAGCTCTTGCCACTCCGATGACTAGAGTTCTTGATGTGATAACTTGTTCTTTCTTCAGTTTTTCCAGTTCTAGAAGTACCTGCAGTCCCTCCTTTACGGTCATGTATCGTTGTTCCTCAGCCTTTATGTCCAAGTAGCACATGGTGTGAAGTCCCCTCTTCTGGTTTTCTGATATAACCTTGTAGGGGGCTTCAGAGAGGAAATTTTTTTCAGAGAATGGTATTGTGACGCTTCTTCCATACTTGTAGTTCTGCAATCCTGAAATGCCTATGACGGCTGAAACAACAGAGGCACCATGTATAATTCGGGTTTTGATTCCCTGTTTCTCTGCGCGGATTCGTAGGTCCACATGGGTTGTGGCGATCAGGGGGTCTCCTGGAACCAAGAAAGCTACTTTTCCCTTCTTTGCCTCTTGCAAAATCGGTTTTCCCTCTTCCTCTTCTAAGACTCTTCGCGATACAATTTTAACCGCTTTTCCAGCCTTCTCTTCGAGTTTTCGAATAGATAGTCCTGACATTATGCTTGTGTAGAATTCGGCAAAAACAGCTTCTGCCTCTCTTATCTCTTCGAGTCCCCGAAGGGAGATGTCCTTTTCGTCGTACAATCCTAATCCCACGAAGACTAATTCGTTCAAAGCTTCCCGCTCCCATTAACCTACATTCTTACGGCAACAAAAAATATATTGATACCTGTAGAATTACCAAAATTTTCTCAGCAGTAGAGTTCTGTTTTGGAAACAGTTAGGTCTATTTCTGGAGTTGGGTTCTGTGGCTCCATATCCGTGGATAAGAGATGAACCGAGTGTCAGTTATGATTGGAAGTGATTATTGTTCTAAAGAAAAATGGCGTGTCTCTAGGTGCGCGCAAGGTTTAGAAAAGAGATATTACAGACTAACAAAAATCTATAGATTATAACAACCCTTTGTGGTGGCGTATTTGAAGTATTTGAGGGATGCAGAATTTTGGCTGGCACTTGTGATAATTCTAGTTACTATCACACTTTCAGTTGCCACCTACTCTCGTTGGTTTCAATTGAATTTCTTTGTAGGTCCATTCCGTTACACCCATTGGCTTAGCTGGATTGGAACTCTTTTCATAGCTTTTTTTACACCAATATACTATATTCTAAAGCGAAAATATCCCAAAAAAATGAAAGCATTACTCAAGATTCATGTTTTCGGTAATTTAAGTTCCTTTCTGCTCATATCCATTCACTACGCCCAACAAGTTGGAAGACCGCCAAGATTTTTCCCTGACTTAGGTACCGGATTAGTACTGTACATATTCATGCTTTTGTTAGTTGCATCGGGTTTCCTTTACAGATTCCGAGTCCTGAAGACCATCAATCCTCATCTTAATAGATTCTTTCATGTCAGCATAACCTCATCCTTATACATTGTTATCATAGTTCACATCTTGCAAGGCTTGAACATTCTATGAAAACGCGCACGCATAACGAACGAGTCGCGTCTGTGCCGAGCGGATTGGCGAAGCAGTTTAGGGCGGGAGGGGTTTATGTCGCATTCCCGCCTGTGCGAAGCAACTAACTTCCTGTACAGAGGACAATAAACCCCCGAACGCCAGTGACTAGGACGCAATCTCTGAGTAAAAAATATTAGGGTAGCTGTTTCCACAATAGGAGGATGCCTTTTGGGTGGGCCCGTAGCTCAGCAAGGCAGAGCGGCGGACTGGTCCTACGGGACTAGGTTGAGGCTCTTAACCCGTAGGTCAGGGGTTCAATTCCCCTCGGGCCCGCCAACACAAAATTGAAGTATTCTAAGCTAGATACTATTCATCACAGATTCTATCTGGGTGTTTATTATGACGGTTTTCAAGTTGCCGAAAATGACCAAACAAGAAATGTGGAAATTAATTCGAAGACAACGGCTCTGTCGCATCGCCTTCAAGGGAGACACTTACCCATACATGGCTCCGTTCCAGTATGTCGTATTGGACGGCTCTCTATATTTTCACTTCACCGATTACGGCAAGAAAATGAAGTTAATTGAGAATGACAAACGTGTTTGTGTTGAGATCGAAGAATATCGAGAAGACCTAAGCGAATACAGCTTCATCGTCCTAAGAGGCACCCTAAAAGTCGTAACTGAACCTCAAGAGAGAGCCAAGGCTATACAGAAACTTGCAGAAGAGGGCGAACAGAAACTTTCCCCCAACTTCCTCCCTGCACACGGCTTCAAAAAAGAAGACGGCTGGTCATCACTAACTCCAGAAAAACCATTAGTTGCCGTCAAACTCGAAAACATAACCCAAGAAATAGGACTAAAATCTCCATGAACTAATCCACACGCGTTTTGTACAGAATAAAAAAAGAGGGGGAAGCTTCAATTTTTTGAAGCTTTTTAGAAGGGTGCGAAGATTCCGATGAATACTAGCCATGATAGGATTGTTTTTGCTACGAAGC
>CAZUQX010000031.1:0-4968 GCA_964623205.1 uncultured Candidatus Bathyarchaeia archaeon
CTACAACATCAAAGAAGCAGCAGACCTCATAGAAGCAGGCTACGAATACGTCTGCGAACTAGAAAACGTCAAACTATTCAGGAAACGAAAACAGCTCCAGACCAAGGGTTCCACCCATAGAACTGGCATTTATGCCGTGGAGCCGGGGATGGGAATTGAACCCATGTGTAGTGAGTCTGCAGCCCACCGCCTGAGCCACTCAGCCACCCCGGCAGCCTAAACTTTATCCTTCAAAGCTATAACTTTTCCTCTACACAATGATTGCATAGTTTTGACTAGCTATTACTGGCTTCTTTGGGACACTGGTATCTGCTCGTTTACGCTTTGAGGTACTCTTCAGGGTTCTCATCAAAAACTATCTTGCAGCCAGGAGCACAGAAGTAGTAGGTCTTTCCCTTGTAAACCGACTTGAACCTCGCCGTCTTCTCATCAACCTCCATCTTACAAACCGGATCAATCGCCATAACCCCTTCACCTCCCTCCAATTCCATTTCCTAGTTTTTGCTATCCAATCGTGGTTTAAACCTCTTCAAAAGCGAGGCATTCGTAACAACAGACACTGAACTGGTTGCCATTGCCGCAGCCGCAAACACAGGGTCCAGCAAAACAGACATGAATGGATATAAAATTCCAGCAGCTACAGGGATGAGGGCGGTATTGTAAGCGAATGCCCAGAACAATCCTTGCTTAATCTTACTCATGGTGGCTCTGCTTAGCTGTATGCTGATGACCACATCTCTTAAATCATCCTTGACCAACACGATGTCACCTGTCTCCATGGCCACATCAGTCCCACTACCAAGAGCTATGCCAATATCTGCCTGTGCTAAAGCAGGAGCATCATTAATCCCATCGCCAACCATAGCCACTATCCTGCCTTCATCCTGCAACCTCTTAATCTCATTAGCCTTGTCTCCTGGAAGCACCTCAGCCAGCACCCTGTTCACGCCCACTTGTCTTGCAATAGCCCTCGCTGTTCGCTCATTGTCCCCTGTAATCACAATCACTTCAAGCCCCATCTTCTGGAGAGCCTTCACCGCCTCTGCAGAAAACTCCATCAAAGTATCAGCCACAGCAATTATGCCGACAGCCTTCCCATCTATGGCCATGAGCATCGCGGTCTTCCCATCCTCCTCCAACGCCTTCATCTTCTCTTCAAGATTCTCTATGTCTATGCTTTTGTTCTCCATCAGCTTTCTATTGCCAAGCAATATTTCCGCTCCATTATACTTGACTTCCACTCCATGCCCAGGTATGGCATTAAAGAAATCTGGGTCAACCACTTTGATTCCCCTCTCCATAGCTTGCTTTACAATGGCTTCTCCGAGAGGATGCTCTGAATTCTTCTCTGCGATTGCCGCAAGCTGTAAAAGCTTCTCCTTACTCAATGATCTAACTTTCTGCGCAGTTGGTGAACGGTTGCCGATGGGAGTCGGGACAGCAACGATGTCTGTGACTGCGGGTTCTCCTTTAGTTAGTGTCCCGGTCTTGTCGAATATTACCGCCTGAAGTTTGTGGGCTGTCTCCAGAGCTTCGCCGCTCTTGATTAAGATTCCATTTTCTGCTCCCTTTCCGACACCCACCATGATGGCGGTGGGGGTGGCTAATCCCATAGCGCATGGACAAGCGATTATCAAGACTGCAATAAAGACTGTGAGAGCAAATGTGAAGCCCATTCCCAGAAGATACCAAACAAGAAACGCCGCCGTTGCGGTTATCAGGACAGCTGGGACAAAATATCCACTAACTACATCTACCAGTCGTTGGATAGGTGCCTTGGATCCCAGTGCGTCTTCAACCAATCTTATGATCTGAGCTAGAACTGTATCGGCTCCAACCTTTGTTGCCTTAAACTTTAACATACCCGTTTTGTTCATTGTTGCCCCGACAACTTCGGCGCCAGTCTTCTTTTCCACGGGGATACTTTCGCCAGTTATCACCTTTTCATCAACCCCCGAGTAGCCGTCAACCACGACGCCGTCTACTGGTATCTTTTCTCCGGGTCTAACTATGACTATGTCTCCGACTTGAACATCTTCAACTGGTATCTCTAGTTCGTTGCCGTCTCTTACAACCCTTGCTGTTTTGGCTCTGAGTCCCATGAGTTTTCTTATAGCCGCGGATGTTCTGCCTTTGGCTATGGCTTCTAGCAGTTTGCCTAAAATGAGGAATGTCATGAGAGACACGGCGGTTGTATAATATAGCTTTCCTACGCCTGTGAATGTGGCGAAGACGCTGTAGAAGTATGCTGCTGAGGTGCCTATTGTAACTAATACGTCCATGTTTGGGTTTCTGTTTCTAAGCGCTTTGTATGCACCCACAAAGAAGCTGTGTCCAACTATGAAGTGAACGGGAGTGGATAAGAAGAATAGGAGAAGAGGAATGAGATTGTCTATGGGGAGAGTGAATGGAAGAAAGTTCCAGTAACTGAAAATTACCACAGGTATGTTGACTGCCGCGGAAAAAGCTAACTTATATTTTAATGCCCGTATGTTTCTTTCTCTCTCTTTTTTCTCTGCGTCTTCCACGCCTTCTTCAGGTTCGATGACGTCATATCCTATGTCTCGTATGACTTTCTTGATTCCAGCTAAGCTGATTTGTTCTGTATTGTATTCCACGGTTGCTGTTTCTAGTGCGAGGTTGACGTTGGCCTTGTATATGCCCTCTTTTTTGTTCAGCGCTTTCTCTATGGTTTGTACGCAGGTGGCACAATGCATTCCAACAATTTTCAGAGAAATACTTTGATGAATTACTTTGTAGCCAACTTGAGCAATCGCGTCCTCGATAGCTTTTTGATCCACTACGTCTGGGTCGTAATCTATGATTGCTTTTTCTGCTGCGAGATTAATTGTGGCGTATATTATTCCCTTCAATTTGGGCAATCGTTTTTCTATCGTCTGGGCACAAGTAACGCAATGCATTCCCCCAATGTCGAGAACAATCCGTTTTTTCTTTTCTTTATCTATTCTTTTTCTCTCCTTCACGACCTTACTGGCGATATGCGATGGTTGGCCCTTCTGTAACGTTCAGGTGAGTGGCAAGCGGCTTCATGATGTTATCTGAGCCATCTTCTATAGTACTGAATGTTTTTGAAAATATCTAAACGTTTCTTTTTCTGAAAATAGATCGCAGAGAGTGTTACCGCGTTTGGTTTCAAAAAAGAGGGTTAATGGAACATATCATGATTATCTGAGAACCATAATGTTTTAATGACGCCTCTCAACTGAAAATTCAAAGAGTACTCACGTTTGGGAGGTGACCGCCACGAAAGAAGACGAAGAGCTTGAAAAGATAAAGGAGAAAAAGATGGCTGAAATGAAGAAAAGCCAAGAGAAGCCAGGCGTAGTTAAGTTGACATCTTCGACCTTTAATGACTTCCTAAAAACCGATTTACCTGTTGTAGTTGACTTCTGGGCTGACTGGTGCATGCCCTGCAGAATCATGGCGCCTGTGATGGAAGAACTGGCTGAAGAATTCGCTGGAAAAGCCTTGTTCGGAAAAGTCAACGTGGACGAGAATCCTGATGTTGCCGGCCGCTACGGAATCATGAGCATACCTCACTTCCTAATCTTTAAGAATGGCACTCTTGCCGAGAAAATAGTTGGTGCCGTGGGGCGCGACCCTCTGGCAAATGCCATAAAGAAGTATTTCTAAGAAAATTTTGATTATCACCAACGGACAGAAAGGATTGAAAAGACAGCAATAATTGAGAATGGAATATGGAGGAGTCTCCTTGTCATCGAAAGTCCCCAAAGAGAACCCATTGAAAACATTGGGGTTCATCGTGAATCCCATCGCAGGGATGGGAGGAGCAGTTGGGCTAAAGGGTACCGACGGCAAAGAGATTATAGAAAAAGCGATTAAGCTTGGAGCAGAGCCAGTGGCTCCAGCAAGGGCAGAAACTTTTCTCTCCGAGTTAAAGACTGCAAAGGAAGACTTACAACTCATGGTTGGAGCTGGATGGATGGGGGAAGACGAAGCTCAAAACCACGGATTTTCCTGTAAAGTTTTTGGAGAGGAGAAAAAAGAAACCACCGCTGAAGACACTGTGGAGATTGCTAGGAGAATCGCAGAGGAGGGCGTTGATCTTCTCATCTTTTGTGGTGGAGATGGCACAGCCCGAGATGTGTTGGAGGCTGTTGATTCTAAACTTCCGGTGTTGGGTGTTCCAACTGGGGTTAAGATGCATAGCGCTGTTTTTGCTGTTGGACCCAGAGCCGCGGCAAGGATTGCTTTAAGGTTTCTGTGGAAGGAACTGCCATTATGGGAAGCGGAGGTTATGGATGTGGATGAGGAGGCTTTCCGAGAAGGCAGAGTGTCTGCAAGGCTCCACGGTTACCTCTTAGCTCCCTATGAGCCGAGTTTGATCCAAGGGTCTAAGATTGCTTCTCCCATGACCGAGAGTGAACTGCGCAACCAAGCTGCTATAGCCATCTACGTCATAGAGAACATGAAATCGGACATTTTTTACATAGTCGGTCCGGGAACAACCACTCGCACCATAGGAGACCTCTTGGACGCAAAGAAGACTCTTCTTGGAGTAGACATATTCTATAACAAGAAGCTTATCGCAGAGGACGTGAATGAGAAACAGATTCTAGAGATTGTTACAGGAAAAGACGCTCGAATTATTGTCACTCCTATAGGTGGTCAGGGATTCGTTTTCGGGAGAGGAAACCAGCAGATAAGCCCGAAAGTAATCCGGCAGGTAGGCTTGGACAACATCGTTGTTATTGCGACGGAGAACAAATTGAGAAAACTGAAAAGCTTGAGAGTTGACACCGGCGACCCAGAACTTGATGCTGCCCTTCACGGCTCCATCAAGGTTGTGACCGACTACAAAAAAGAGCGCACAATACCAATCGAATAAATATAAATTGTGTGAAGGGATTCTAATTCATGAAAGGCTGATGTAGATGAAGAGACTTGTTACCATGGGCAGAGGAGGCAGCGGCAAAACAACCTTTG